>NZ_CP011028.1:796500-1458000 GCF_002221525.1 Pseudoalteromonas espejiana DSM 9414
CATACCCATAAGCTCCATCGTTTCTTTTACAAAGCGCGGGCTTACCGTATTTACACGTAAGGTGCCTTCAAGCTCTTGAGCAGCGGCTTTAGCAAACGAATCAAGTGCAGCATTTACCATGCTTACAGCTGCCGAACCTGGTGCAGGGTTTTGCGCTAAAAAGCCCGAGGTAAATGTAAAGCTACCGCCTTTATTAATATGCTTTGCAGCAACATGAAACAGCGCAATGTTACCCATAAGTTTATTACCTACGGTTGTGTTGTAGTCTTGCTCTGATAGCTCATTTACAGGTGCAAAGGCAATTAAGCCCGCTGTAGATATAACCGCATCTACGTTGCCTACTTGTTCAAACACCGCTTCAATAGATGCTTTGTTTTCAATATCTAGTGTGTAATCACCACTTTTAAAATTTGCTGTAATTACTTGATGATCGTGAAGCTCTTTTGCTATTGCAGAGCCAACCATACCTGATGCGCCTACTAATAATATTTTCATTTTATTACCTTTTAACACTGTGATTTGTGAATGTAGGGCTAGTGTATTCTCGTCAGTTAAAATGAAAAATAACAAAAAAATAATATTATTTGTGATATTTTTAGAATAATCACCAAGGTGTTTTAGCGAGTAACTTATGGATTTATTAAAATCGATTCAGGTGTTTGAGCAAGTAGCAAAGCAACAAAGCTTTAGCCGCGCAGCAGAGGCGCTTAATTTGGTGCCCTCGGCTGTGAGCCGGCAAATTAATGAGCTTGAAAAGTGGCTCGATGTAAGGTTAATAAACCGCACTACACGTTCGCTTAGCTTAACCGAAGACGGCAAAACGTATTTATTAAAGCTCAGTGATATTCGCGAGCAAGTTACTCAGCTTAGGCACCCTAAAAATTACCAGCACGAAATTAAAGGCCTAATTAAACTTACCGCGCCAATTATGATTGGCCAATACATGCTACCCAGTGCGTTAGCTGAATTTAAGAGCTTACACCCTGATGTAGACCTTTCTATTGCATTAATGAACCGAAAAATAGAGCTGGTAGAAGAAGGAATTGACTTAGCAATACGCGTAGGGCACTTGAGTGACTCCACCATGGTGGCGCGTAATATGGGTAAAATGGAATTTAAAACCGTAGCAAGCCCAGCTTATTTAGCAAAACACGGCACGCCAAACACACTAAAAGATCTTAAAAATTTTAATTGCCTCATAAACACGGTCGTTGCTAACGCAAAGCGTTGGAGTTATACGCTTGATGGTAAAAATACCATTGTAAAAGTCTCTGGCAGTTTGGAGGTTAACGACTCACAAAGTTTAAAAGCGTTTGCTTTAGCAAGCCAAGGTATTGCGCAACTCCCCAATTTTTACGTTAACCAAGCGCTTGAAAGTGGTGAGCTAGTAGAGGTGCTAAGTGAATATGCGCCAAGCCCACTACCTATTAATTTACTTTATCCGTCTCAACGTTTGTTAAGCCCAACAGTTAAAGCTTTAGTCGATTATTTAGTAAACCACTTATCTCAATATAAAAGTAATTGGTAAGCTAGTTTTTAAACCAGTTGGTGGTAAATTTAATAAAATGGCTAATACGTGCTGATTCGTTAATTAGCTGTGGGTGAATTAAATACACATCAGATTGCGGATACTGTAACTGCGTTAATACCGGCTTTAAAGTGTGAGCGTTAATTTCTAAATCTACTAAATACTCGGGGGTATATATAATTCCCTGACCTTGCAGTGCAAGGTTTTTAAGCATGTGGTTATCGTTAATGCTTAGTTTTCCTTCAAGCTCAATGGCCCTATCTGAAAAGTGCCACAGGCTAAATTGCGTGCTGGTTAAACAGCTATGCTTTAATAAATCTTCCACGTCGCTTGGCTCACCACTTTTAGCAATATAACTTGGGGCTGCGCAGCACACCTGTTTATAACTAAATAGCTTTTTGGCAATCATATTTTGGGGCGGATTAAGGGTTGATCTAAATGCAATATCGTAATTGCTTTGAATCAAATCGTGAGGGGTGTAGCTGCAGTCTATATTAAATTTAACATCAGGGTACTTTTGGTTAAATTGCTCGCAAATAGTTAGCAGGTATCTATTGGTAAATTGGCTCGGCGCGGTAATTCTAATGTTGCCGGCAATCGCCTCGTGTTCATGGGCTAAGGTGCGTTCAAGCTCTAATAATGTGCTTTTAATATTTCCCATACAACTAAGCACGTGCTCTCCTTGTGGGGTGAGCTTTACACTGCGGGTCGTGCGAATAAGTAGGGCTCTTTGGTATTCTTTTTCGAGCGCTTTTATTTGCTCAGACAAATACCCTCGGGAGATCCCAAGCGCTAAAGCAGCCTTAGAAAAGCTTAAGTGTTTGGCTACTTCGTTAAACAAAAATAACCGTTCAAATTTTTTATGTTCTCTAAGCATTTAAATGAGCACTGTGTTTTTATTGTTTGTTATAGCAAATAATGAGTTTTATTTTTAGTATTTAGTTGAATAATTTAATCGGTAAACTACAAGTTACTCTTTTTTAATACCGATAACTCATGACCAATAAAACCATTTCTCAATTTATACCCAACGCTAGCGAACTTATTTATGGCTGTATGGGCCTAGGTGGTGGTTGGAATAACAACCCAATAACCAAAGCCGATATAAACCAAGCACACACAGTAGTAGAGGCCGCGCTTGAAAATAACATTAACTACTTTGACCATGCCGATATTTATACTTTTGGTAAAGCAGAGCAGGTATTTGGTGAAGTTTTAAAAACGCGTACCGACCGCGATAAGTTAATTATTCAATCTAAATGCGGTATTCGCTTTGAAGATGAGCATGGCCCAAAGCGTTATGACCTTTCAGGACAGTGGATAGAGCACAGTGTAAATAAAAGTTTAGCGCAGCTAAAAACCGACTACTTAGATGTGCTTATTTTGCACAGACCCGACCCACTCATGTGCCCACAGGAAATCGCCAGCACTTATAAAAAACTAAAAAGCCAAGGCAAGGTACGTTTTTTAGGGGTGTCTAATATGCAGCAGCATCAAATAAAAGCCATTCAACACGCTCTGTCAGAGCCACTTATTTTGAATCAAGTAGAAATGAGCTTATTAAAAAATGACTGGGTTGAAGAGGGTATATATGCTGGTAACGCGCAAGGCGCAAATATTAACTTTACGCCGGGCTTAGTCGAATTTTGCCAGCACGAAAAAATACAACTGCAGGCGTGGGGAAGTTTATGCCAAGGGTTGTTTTCGGGCGCTGATATAACCGGCGCTGAAACCCGTATTAAAAACACGCACCAATTAGTACAAAGCTTAGCTGCGCAGTACAGCACAAGTGCAGAGGCCATTGTACTGGCATGGTTAAATAGACACCCTGCAAATATTCAATCTGTAATAGGGACTACTAACACTGCGCGTATTAAAGCGTGTGCACAAGTAAGCAAAATACAATTAACGGCCGCTCATTGGTATGCACTTTACGAAAGTGTAAAAGGTTGCGAGCTGCCATAGTTTAGTAAAGGAGCACTAAAATGATAAAAAATACACTAACCACATTTTTACTAAGCACAGTAGTGGCATTAACGGCCTGTAAAAGTAATCAGCCACCAGCGGCTAATAACGCAAACACTGCAAACGCTGATAGTTATTTACAGCGCGATGTACGCGACGATATATTTTATTTTGTATTACCTGATCGTTTTTATAATGGCGATCCGCAAAACGATAATGGCAGCAAGGAGCATGCTATTTCGGCTGGTGGACTAAATTTAACAACCACCAGTGGTTTTCATGGTGGAGATATAACAGGCATTGAACAAAAGCTAGACTACCTAGAAGCGCTAGGGGTTACAGCCATTTGGATGACGCCATTATTACGCAATCAAGCGATTCAATCAGATGGTGTTGCACACCATGGTTATTGGATTGTCGATTTTAGCGAAATAGACCCGCACTTTGGTGGTAATGCTTCTTTAAAAAAGCTAATTGATGCAGCTCATAAAAAAGGCATTAAAGTATTTTTTGACATTATTACTAACCACTCTGCCGATATTATTCGTTACGACGAATGCCACATGCCAAACGGCCAATTTAAAGCAGGTTTAACGCATTGTGAGTATAAAGCGCTAAATAACCCTAAGCCGTATAGCCCATTTATTCCTGAGCACTTAAAAGATGTTAAGCACCCACAGTGGCTAAACAATGTCGATTATTATCATAATCAAGGCGACAGTACCTTTAGTGGTGAAAGCTCACTTAATGGTGATTTTAACGGCCTAGACGATTTAAAAACAGAGCATCCGCAGGTGGTGAGCGGCATGGTCGATATTTATCAAAATTTAATAAAAGAGTTTAAGCCCGACGGCTTCAGAATCGATACCGTACGCCATGTAAATCTCGAGTTTTGGCAAACATTTACGCCCGCTATTATCGATTACGCTAAAGCGCAAGGCATTCCAAATTTTCATGTGTTTGGTGAGGTGTACGACCCTAATCCTAAAAACCTAAGTGTATTTACCACAGAAGGTAAAATTCCGTCTGTGCTTGATTTTGCATTTCAAAAAATAGCGGCCGATGTGTTTTTTAAAGGAGAGAACCCAAGCGCCATTAGCGAGCTATTTGCACAAGACTCACTATACAAAGATGAAGACAGCCAAGCCGATTTACTCATGACCTTTTTAGGTAACCACGACATGGGCAGACCTGGCTTATTTATAAACCAAACATTTGATCACGAAAGCGATGAGCTTAAATTAAAGCGCAGCCAGTTAGCGCATGCGTTTATGTTTTTATCTCGCGGAATACCGGTAATTTATTATGGCGATGAACAAGGTTTTACAGGTGATGGCCACGATATTGATGCACGCGAAGATATGTTTGCATCAAAGGTTGCAAGCTATAACGACAATAACCTTATAGGCACCGCGCAAACAACGGCCGATGATAACTTTAATCAGCAGCACCCATTATTTAAAACTATTGCGCAATTAAGTAAGTTACGAAAAAACCACGAAGGGCTTCGCCGTGGTGAATACAACGACTTATTTTTTGCTAAAAACACTGGCATGTTTGCGTTTTCACGCACAGTAAAAGGCGCAGAGCAGGCGTATATTATTGTGTTTAATAGCGAAAAAACGCCACAAACAATAGAGATTAATAGCCCGTATAAACACTTATCACCCCTTGTAGCGGCCGAGCAACTTGAGCAACAAAATGGCAAGTTAACGGTTACTTTAAAAGGGCTTAGTTATAGTGTGTATATTGCTAAATAATTAACTGTTTAGGTTAAGTAAAAGCCAGCTGCTAAGCTGGCTTTTTTATGGCTTAAAAGGTTATTGCTTTAAATCTATGTTGTATAGCGCAAAACCATTTTCATCTGTTTTAAGTGGTGAGGTAGGCGCAACAGCAGGGAGTGTTTGTGCAATAGTAGCTACTTCATCAAGAGGCGATGTTCTAAATACTACGTTTAGGTCTGCGCTGGTGGTTATTGTACTAAAGCGCCAGTTATTATCGGCCGAAGGGTCAATACTGCCTGTGCTACTTTTAGCGGCTTCGCTAATAATGTAACTACGCAACACACCGCGGTTTTCATCTGGGCCTTCAAAAGTTTCGCGGCTAGTACCGTCAATCGCTGGGAAGTTACCGCCACCTGATGCACGATAGTTATTCGTTACAATTAAAAATTCAGCGTTTAAATCTATGGCTTCACCTTGGTATTGTAAGTTGTTAATTCGTGAGTTATTTGCGCTTACAAGTAGACCGTCGTTGTCATAACGTTTTGGCTGCGTTACGTCTATTTCAAAGGTTACGCCGTCAATAATATCAAAGTTAAATGTAGGAAATGAGGTATCAAGTAAATTTTGCTCAGCACTGCTGCTCGGATCTATTTGATTAAACTGACCAGCGGAGCGCTCAAGCCATTCTTTCACATCGCTACCCGTTATTTTTACCATGCGCACAGTATTTGGAAATACATATAAGCTCACAGTATCAAGTAAGGTAATGTCGCCCGCTTTTACATTGGTGTAATCTTCAATGCCGTTTCGACCGGCTCTAAATGTTGCTGCCGCCGAAAGTACCGGTAAACCGTCAAGCTCGGTGCCTTGAATAAATGCTTTACCCCAAGCTATTTGCGCATCTGACACAATTTGAATTGAGGGGTCGTCTTGTACTAGTGCTAAAAAGCTATAAATTGGGTTTGAAATTTCAGCAAATGGTTCGCTTACCCAGTCAATTGTTGCTTGGTGTTCAAGCTCTATGGCAGCAGCTACATCGGTATCTACGGCAGCTAAATCAACAAAGTCACCGTTTTCGTCGGTGCCACTAATGGCGCGTGTTTCTACTTTTGAGCTAGTAACTTCCCAACCGCCTTCGTCGTTTGGTTCAACAATTAAATCAATAACCCCTAAGTTATTGCCAAAAAAGCCAGGCATAACAGCTGGTACGCCATTAAGTTTACCGTTTACGTTATCAATACCTGCCGACTCATAACCATCGTAAGCCGAATCACCCGGAAACAAACGGTGGTTATGGCCAAACAGTATGGCGTCTACGTCATCTACTTTAGATAAGTAAAGAGCAGTGTTTTCGGCTAGGTCTTCTTGTGCGCTGGCGGTTAAACCAGAGTGCGGAATAGCAATAATAATATCGGCGCCCTGAGCTTTCATTTGCGGAATGAATTTTTCGGCAGTGGCCACTATGTCTTTTGCAATGACCTTACCTTGTAAGTGCGCGCTATCCCATTGCATAATTTGCGGTGGGGTAAGACCTAAGTAGCCAATTTTAATTGTTTGTTCGTTGCCGTTTATATCAAGCACGGCTTTGTCTTGAATGTAATACGGGGTGTAACGGTTTTCATCGTTGCTGTCGTCGTCATCACCATCATCTACGTACACGTTTGCGTTTACATACGGAAAGTCGGCACCGCTTAATGTTGCATCTAAAAACTCTAAACCAAAGTTAAACTCATGGTTACCTAAGTTTGCTACATCGTAGTCAAGTAGGTTCATGGCTTTATAAACCACGTGAGTGGCTCCGTTTAATATATCGTCTTTACGTACAATGGCTTCGTAATCGCCAAGCGGGCTGTTTTGAATTAAATCGCCATTATCAACAAGTACACTATTTTGCACTTCACTACGGGCTTCTTTTATAAGGGTTGCGGTATTAACAAAACCTAAAGTTTCTGATGGCGCTTGCGCAAAATAATCGTAGTTAGATAAATACATGTGTATGTCGGTTGTTTCCATTACGCGCAAAGTAACAGGCGCTGGGTCTGGAGTTACCACAACGATTGGGTCGTTATCGTCGTCATCATTTATGTCACAACCCGTTAATGAAAGAGCAATGGTTAGTGCCAGTGTTGATTTTAAAAAGTATTTTTTAGCGATTCGATTTTTCATGTTCATTCCGTGTAATTTTAAAAAGGAGTACAGTAAAAAAGGTTTGTTAAAGTATGATGAATTAAAATGTGAATCTGAATTTACATTTTCACATGGTGCCTTTATAGTAATGTCTTCTACCAAGATGAGCACACACTATGAGTATACCTATGTACGCATTTAAAAAAATTAAAAAATCTTTATTATTAAGTGCTTGCGCTTTAACTAGCTTTACAAGTTACGCAGTTGATGAGCAATTTGTAAGTTATCAAGCGGGGCGTTATGCAATTAAAAATGTTACGTTAATAGATGGCACCGGCAAATCAGCACAAACTAATCAAACGGTTGTAATAAATAAAAATAAAATTGTGAACATAGGCGCCACAGCTGAAGTAGACGTCGCTAAAGGTGTGAGTATTATTGACGGTACTGGAAAAACGTTAATTCCAGGTTTGGTGATGATGCACGAGCACATGTTTTATCCAACCGGTAAAGCCCATTACACCGAAATGCTTTACAGCTTTCCGCGTTTATATTTAGCAGGCGGTGCAACCACAATTCGTACTGCTGGCACAACTGCACCTTATGCAGATTTAAAATTAAGAGATGATATAAACGCAGGTAAAAGTTTAGGCCCAGATATAGATGTAACGGCGCCGTATTTAAATGGCCCCGGCTTACCTATATTAAAAATAAAGTCGCTACGCGATGCAGACGACGCTAAAACAATGATGGACTACTGGGGCTTAGAGGGAGTTACCTCATATAAAGCGTATATGCATATTCATCAAAATGAGCTTGATGTTGTTATTAAAAAAGCGCACGAGCAAAATAACAAAGTAACGGCTCATTTATGTTCAGTTACATACCGCGAAGCAGCCGCTTTAGGCATTGATAACCTAGAACATGGCTTTTTTGCCGCCACCGACTTTGTTAAAAGCAAGCAAAAAGATGTATGCCCAAGTAATAAAGACGTACAGCAATCGTTTGTAGATTTAGATATAAACTCGCCAGAAGTAACGAGCCTAATAAATTACTTAGTGGATAATAATGTTGCACTTACCTCTACACTTACTGTGTTTGAAACCTTTACTAAAGGCCGCCCTAAAGCCTACCCAGAAGCACTTGATGCATTAATACCGCAAGTACGTGATCAGTACGAGTCGCGCTTTGAAAAAATAGCAAAGCAGAGCGAGTCTAGCTGGCCTTTAGTATTTAAAAAAATGATGCAGCTAGAAAAAATGTTTGTAGCCGCGGGTGGTAAATTAATGGTGGGCACAGACCCAACAGGTTATGGCGGCGTAATTGCTGGCTTTTCAAACCAGCGTGCAATTGAATTACTTGTAGAGGCTGGATTTATGCAGCCACAAGCTATAAAAATAGCCACGCTAAATGCAGCGCAGTATTTAAATAAGCAAAATACAATAGGCAGTATTGAAGTAGGTAAACAAGCTGACTTAGTCATTATAAATAGCGATTTTGCAAAAAATGCGTCGGCTATCCGTAATATGGAAACTGTATTTAAAAATGGTGTAGGCTATAACTCAACAGCACTTTTCGATAACACTAAATCGGTTGTTGGGCTTCATTAAAATAACAAAGGAAAACAGGATGAAAAAATCACTACTCTCAGTGGCATTAGGTTTTGCTGCACTTGGTGCGTTTAACGCGCAGGCAAACCTTGATCAGCACGTTAAAAATGTAGAGCAGCAGGTAATTGAATGGCGACGCGACTTTCACCAAAACCCTGAGCTTGGTAATCGCGAAACGCGTACCGCAGGCATTGTGGCTAAACACTTAAAGTCGTTAGGTATGCAAGTACAAACCGATATTGCTTACACAGGTGTTGTTGGTATTTTAAAAGGCGCAAAGCCTGGCCCTACGGTAATGTTACGCGCAGATATGGATGCATTACCCGTTACCGAAAAAGCCGATGTGCCGTTTAAATCAACTAAAACCACTAATTATCGCGGTGTAGATGTAGGCATAATGCACGCCTGCGGACACGACACGCATGTAGCTATGCTAATGGGCACTGCACAAGTACTGGCAAATATGAAAGATGAACTGCATGGCAACATCATGTTTGTGTTTCAGCCTGCTGAAGAGGGCGCACCCGAAGGTGAAGAGGGCGGTGCAGAGCTAATGCTTAAAGAAGGTATTTTTACTAAATATAAACCAGACGTAGCCTTTGGTCTACACATCACATCGAGCCTACATACCGGTAAAATTGGCTATCGAAGTGGGCCGTTTATGGCCAGTGCAGATCGCTTTGAAATCACTGTAAATGGTCGTCAAGCGCATGGCTCAGCACCTTGGACAGGCGTGGATCCTATTGCGGCCGCTGCGCAAATTGTAACGGGCGTTAACCATATTGTGAGCCGCCAAGTAAATATAACCAAAGAGCCCGCTATTGTGTCGTTTGGTAAAATTGCCGGTGGTGTACGTAATAATATTATTCCTGAAGAAGTTGAAATGGTCGGCACTATTCGTAATTTTGATATGGATAATCGCGCGCAAATCTTTGAAAATATTAAAACAACCGCTACGCATATTGCTAAATCGTCGGGGGCAACGGCTGATGTGCATATTCACGAAGGTTATCCTGTAACGGTTAATAACCCTGAGCTTACTGCGCAAATGTTACCTAGTCTTGAAAAAGCAGCGGGTAAGCAAAATGTACTAGAAATGGGTAAAATTACTGGCGCAGAAGACTTTTCGTTTTATGCATTAGAAATACCCAGTGTATTTGTGTTTTTAGGTGGCACGCCTGAAAACCAAGACTTAAAAACGGTAGCAAGTAACCACTCACCGTATTTTTACGCTGATGAGTCATCGTTTAAAGTCGGCACAAAAACACTTAGCCAATTAGCGGTAGATTACTTAAATAGCCACAAGTAATACCGTAATTACCCAGCGAGTAAAGTAATTGCTGGCTGGGTATTGTTGTTTATATTAACAAGCTGCACTATGTGTGCACTTTAACCTAACACGTTTAAATTTATGTCTGATCAACCCTTTTTGGCACCTAAGCAACAACGCAGCCAGCAAACCCAAGAAAAACTATTAAAAGCGCTGCATCACAGTTTAAAAAGTAAGTTTTTTGAGCACATAAGTATAAAAGAGCTGGCCGATTACGCCGATGTGTCGGTAGGTACGTTTTACCGTCGCTTTAAAAATAAAGAGTCGTTGCTGCCCATGTTGTATCAAGACTTTGGTATTGATTTAAATAACTGGGTAACAGAACTTGAGACGCAGGACTATAAAAACCTAAACGATGTGGTTAACACCTTATGCCATAAAACGTTTGTGTTTTTATCATCACAGCAGGGAATATTTAGAACTCTGCATTTAAATTCGCGTTTGCACAGCGAGTTATTAGGCACCGATAAACACATAAACAGACGAGTTATTTATCAGCGTTTAGCGCAATTAATTACCCAAACAGATACTAAAGTGAGCGAGGTAGCTGCAGGTACTGCCGTATTTTTAATTGTCAGCTCATTGCTTGATAAAGTGCTTTATCACGATTTAACACCTGCGATTGCTTGCCCTTTAAGTGCAGCGCAATACGCGCAAGAACTACCTAAAATTGTGTTAGCTTATTTAGGTTAAACACCTTTAAACATGCTCAAGGAGAGTAAAATGAAAATTACTGGAAGCTGCTATTGTGGTGAAATTAAATACCAAGCTCAGTCGCAAAATAATAACGTACTTGTATGTCATTGTAGCGATTGCCAACGCATGTCGAGTGGGCCATTTAGAGCCGTAATTATGGCTGAGCCTAACTCAGTCGTGTTTACGAAGGGCGAGCCAAAAGAGTATGTTAAAACCGCGCAAAGCGGTAATAAACGTGCACAAGGTTTCTGTGGTACGTGCGGCACTACACTTTACGCAACTAACGAAGCAAAAGCCGATAGAGTGTACGGCTTGCGTATAGGTGCTGTAGATCAGCGCGATGAGTTTACGCCAGCTGCGCAAATTTGGTCGCAATCAACGCTCACGTGGCTCAACGATTTACATCAAGTACCGGCCTTTGAAACTACGCCTCAATAAACAGGTAGGCTATTAATGAAAACACTGATAAAAACAGCCTTATTAGCAAGTGTACTACTTACGAGTTTTGCGCAGGCAAACCCCAGTAATGTCGACTTTTTAAATACAGGCAAAGCTAATCCTAATTTACCATTTTCGCAAATAGTAAAAGCCGGTAATACACTTTATATGTCGGGGCAAATAGGGATTAACCCTGCAACCGGTAAGTTAGCAGCGGGTGGTTTTGAAGGTGAAGCAAAGCAAACCCTTGAAAACATTAAGCGCACTTTAGAGCAGCACAACTACAGCATGAGCAATATTGTAAAGTGCACCGTTATGCTTACCGATATAAACGACTTTAAAGCGTTTAACGCTATTTATACGCAATATTTTAGTGCGCCGTATCCTGCACGTAGTGCATTTGCTGTAAAGGCGTTAGCTCTTGATTCTGTAGTAGAAGTTGAGTGTATAGGCTCACTTTAAATTTTAAAAATAATACCAATCCGCATAATTAAGTGATCTATTTTGAGGATGGAAAAACGTGTTGATAGCAAGGCAAAAAATTCGCTATTTAGTTGTTCTCGGCAATTGCTCCTGCATTGCCCTACCTTCTGCATCCATGCAGTCGTAAATGAGGGTTTTTTAACGCAGATAGCGACACGTTTAGTCCCTAAAAATGATTAAGTATTATTGCGGATTGGTATAAATTTTCTGAAATTTTTTTAGCCAAGTGACTGTCTATTTATAAGACAGTCACTTGGAGAAAAATATGTGTAGTTCACCTAAAAGCAGCCGGGCAGTTAAAAAATCAGCCATTAACTTTAATGACGAGCTGACCCAAGAGCAGCGCCTACGTTTTGCTGCAAAAGCTAATTTAGCACAAGAGCGCCGCGCACAACGCGAAGCCACTAATAAACGCTATGAGAAAAAACATACCCCTGTAAAAAAGCCAGCAACGGGCTTGTTTTCATGGTTACAGCAGTTAGTAAGCTAGTTACAGCAGTTAGTAAGCTAGTTACAGCAGTAAAAAATTAACTGTTATTAAGCGTGGTATTTTTACCGCTAAACCACCCGCATATAGCACATAACACGCCCGCAATAGCACATAGCCACAATGGCGCACTCCAGCTCCCTGTTGCTGTATGCAATGCCCCTGCAACCATAGGGCCAATAGCCGCCAGCAAATACCCAATACTTTGTGACATACCCGAAAGCGATGCCGCTTGCGTGGAGTTATCAGTACGTAGGCTAATAAACGAGAGCCCTAAAATAAAA
Organism: Pseudoalteromonas espejiana DSM 9414; assembly: GCF_002221525.1. NCBI lineage: Bacteria > Pseudomonadati > Pseudomonadota > Gammaproteobacteria > Alteromonadales > Pseudoalteromonadaceae > Pseudoalteromonas > Pseudoalteromonas espejiana. The sequence goes on from NZ_CP011028.1 coordinate 809,173, forward strand.
CACGCGCCCGAACTAAAACCAAGTAGTAGCGTCCATACCAAGGCAAAACTTGGCATATACAACAAACCAAGCGCACATGTTGCACTAAGTGATGCAAGTATAAAGCTAAGCGCGCTTTGGTCTTTGAGCTTGGCAAGTAACGGTATAAGTACAAGTCCAGGTATGGCGGTCGCAATTTGAAAAGCCCCATGATAGGCGCCTGCTTGCGTAGCGCTTTGGCCTGCTTCGGTTAAAATGCCCGGCAACCACGTAATGATGATGTAGTTTAAAAACGAATTTAAACCTAGCAATAGTGTAATTTGCCATGCAAGAGCATAACGCCAAATGCTTTTAGTCAGTGTTGATGTATGCGCTGTTTGTGTTGGTTTTGTGTGTTTATTTAATTGGGCCATCCATACAATTAAAGTGGTGATTGTAATAAGGGCACTTGCGCCTAAAGCAAACTGCCAGCCTAAGCCTTCATATTGGCTAAGCGGGTAAACTAACGCTGAAAACCCACCCGATGTAACGCCCATAGTAAGTACATAAGCTGAGGTCATAACGGCGACTTTTGCGGCAAAGTCGCGTTTTATTAAACTTGGTAATAAAACGTTAGCTATAGCAATACCTGCACCAATAATGGCTGTGCCAACAAACAACATTATTGACGAATTAACCACACGCCCAGCAATACCCATTAATATTAAAAATACAGCAAAAAACAAAGTGCGCTCAAGCCCTTGGCGTTTAGCTAGGCTTGCTGCCATGGGCGATATAATCGCAAATGCAATAAGCGGTAACGTGGTAATAAACCCCGCCTGCGAAGCGGTTAAGCCAAAGTGCGCAATTATTTGATCAAGCACCGGCGCAACACCTGTAAAAGGTGCACGTAAATTAGCGGCAATAAGTAAAATACCTATTACCAGTAGTATGCTCGAAAAGCGCGACGTGCCAGTATTGCTTTGAGGTGTGAGTGTCATTTTTAAAAAATAAGTTAGCTAATTATTGGCGCTAGTATAATTAAATCAGCACTATTATAATTTAGCTATACTGACATTAAATTGCTAAAAACAGACAAAACTATGTTTGAACCTAAAGGGTGGGGCTATCTGCAAAATTATGAGCATATGGTACAGCCCATAATCGCCAAAGTAGATACCGCACAAGGCAGTAAAGAATACCCTTTACATACTCACCCAAAGGGGCAATTAATATTAGCGCTTGATGGCTATGTAACCTGTGAAGCGGCAAATAAAATGTGGATGGTGCCCACTCACAGCGCTATTTGGGTGCCTGCTAATACGTGCCACAGTAATCGCGCATCAGATAACGCCAATTTATGCTTTGTATTTATTGATGCCAACCTAAAAGGTATGCCCACACACACTTGTACTTTGGCTATTACTCCCCTCGTTAAAAGTTTAATGCTTAAGTTGGCAAGCGAAAACCAAGCTTATAGCGAAGGTGATAAAACCGCGCGTTTAGCCCAAGTATTGTTTGATTTATTAATAGAAATGCCAGCGCAGCCGCTTGATTTTGCGCTTTCTAAGCATGTGGTAATACAAACCATGAGCCGGGAGCTAATTGAGTATCCCAATAACCGCAAAACCCTTGCGCAATGGGCAGTGCAATTTGCGTTAACCGAGCGTACGTTGGCACGACTTATAAAAAAGCAAACCGGCATGACCTTTGGTAAGTGGCGCACGCAGTTACATATAATTACCGCGCTGCAGGCACTTTCAGATGGGCAAAGCGTACAGCAAGTGTCGGAGTTATTAGGGTATGAATCGGTGAGTGCGTTTATAACTATGTTTAAAAAGGTAATGGGAAAATCGCCCACTAAATACATGGGCGATTTAAATTAAGCTAAATGTGTGTTTTACCAAGTATACGTGGCTGAGAGCATAGCGTTACGTGGCTTGCCAGGAAAGTACCTGTCGCCAGTAAAACTAGTGAAATCGGCACGCTCTGCGTAAGCTTCGTCGGTAAGGTTTATTACACGGGCAAGCACTTCTAGGTTATTGGTCACTTGCCATTTAGCGCGCAAACTTAAAATGTCATGCCCGTCGTAGCTATGAAGGTTTTCTGGGTCGGTAAAGTAACTACTCACATGGTGCCATTGCAATGAAAAACCTATGTTACTAAAGGCTTGCCAATTTAAATCAAGATTAGCAATGTTACGCGGCGCGGTATCTACCTCATTGCCGTTAATATTTAAGCCACTTACTAACTGGTTATTAGTATACGTGTGCTTTGCATGTGTACCTGCAAATTGTAAGTTAAGTGTTTTACTTAATGCGTAATCCACTTCAAGCTCAATACCTCTGTGGCGAGAACTGCCATTATTAACGTTAAAAAAGTCGCTATCGCGATAAATAGTGTTGTGCTTACTCATGGCATACACAGCCAATGCATACCTCACATTAGAGTAGTAACCCTTTAAACCAAGCTCGGCATTATTAGCTATTTCTGGGTTTAAATTAGCGGTGGTTTGTTCGCGTTGTAATTGATATAGCTCAGCGGCTTGGGGCGCTCTGTAACCACGCGAAAAATTAGCGTATACAGTATTGCTGTTATTGACCTTATAGCTTACCCCTAGCTTAGGCGATGTATTGCTAAAGCTATTTTTACCACTTGCTGGGCGGCTATAACGGCAACCGCCAAAGCCACATTCACTGCCGTCGTCTTTTGTGCGGCCACTAAGCATATTGTTAGTGTAATCGTATTGCATATGCTCATACCTTAGGCCTGCGCTAATAAACCACTTATTTAATTGCCACTCAACTGATGCAAACGGCGCATAAAGCGTTGCGTTTACGTCGTAATCGTAGTGTTTGCCTTGCGGTACTGTGGCTACTAAAAATGCAGAGCCCTGAGTTGGCTCGTTTTGGCTTTGTGTAAAGTCGCTGCGGGTGTATTCGCCATCAAGCCCTAGGTTTACTTTTATATTACTTTGTAAACTGTGCTGATAGAGCGATTGCACACCAAAACCTGTTTGGCTATTGGTTTCAAGTGGGGTGCCGGGTAAAAAGTGCTTAAAAAAGTCCATGCTTTGGTCGCGCACATAAGGCGTAATAGAAAGCACATTGCCGTTTTTTAATTGCCACTGGGCGTTGCTCCACGCTCTAAATGAGCGGGCTTTTCTAAAGGCGTCGGGGTCGAAGTTTTGCTGCGCTATATCTTCGTTTTTATAGCTTTCAAAACCCGTTATAAAGCCAGCTGTTTGCTGATCTAAATCTGTGTATGTAAGGCCAGAGGTCAGTAACAGGTTTGAGTGCTCAAAGCGGTGGCGAATATTTACCTTTTGCTGTTTTACGCTTTCACCGTCGCGATAACCTGTGTCGTCGGTCACACTTGCGTTAATGCCAATCCCACTGTTGCCATAGTCTTTCCCTGCGCGTATTTTATAACGAGCATAACCGTATGAGCCGTAATCAACGCCAACAAGTCCGCCACCTTGGGTGGTGTCTGGTGTTATTACATTAATAACACCATGCACTGCGTTAGAGCCATAAAGGGCTGAGCCTGGGCCTTTTAATACTTCAATGCGCTTTGCCATTTCGCTATGCGCTTCAAATAGCTCGTTTATATTACAAAAGCCTGCAGCGCGAAGTGGAATGCCATCTTCAAGAGTTAATATGCCGCCACAGGCTGCTGCGCCCGAAAGCACAGGCGAGCGAAGTGCAGGTAAATACTCTTGCCCGTTACCCCGTTGTACATTTGCGCCAGCAATGCGCTGTAGTGATTCTTCAACATGCGTTGGTGCAATACTGTTTAATTGCGCCTCAGATAAGGTACTAATAGTAAGAGGAAGGGGTGTAGCAAGTGCTTCTGTACGCGATGCGGTGGTTGTTATGGTTTCTATTGCATCATGGTTTTGATTATCAGCAATTGCAACATGGCTTAGTGGCAATAACAGCGGAAAAAAATAAGGTTTCATACATTCCTTTAAGGTGAGTAACGCTTTATTAACGCCATGGTAAGGTGTTTTAAACCGTTTTTAAACCGATTGCGTTAAAGTGCGCGTACTCTATAAACCCTATACGTTACTGATAATACAAAGCACGCCAGTGCCGGCACCACTAAAGCGAGTATTGAGTAATACTCAAATAAAATAAACCCAGTAATACCGCCAAGTAAAAAACCAATAATAATAAGTAAAAACATAACACCTTTTCGGGTATCAAAGGTTTCGCCTTTAAGTGCTTTACCTAGCATTAGGCCAAGGTCGGTAAAAATACCGGTTAAGTGAGTAGTACGTACTACGGCGCCGCTATAGTTAGTGGCTAACGCGTTTTGTAACCCACATGCAGCGCTGGCAAGCGTAATACCATAAACATAAGAGTGATTGAGTAAATAGGCACTTAAAAGTAATAAAAGGCCTTCAATAAATAATAAGGTGTCGTAATGGCGACCAAGCTTTAACGAGCCGCCAGTAAGTAAAAAGCCAGAAAGCGCCGAGCCCAGTATAAAGCTTAAAACTATACTCATTAGTAGTAACGCAGCAGAGGTACTGCTCATTAGTTTTATACCAAGTAAAGTAACACTGCCCGAAAGGTGAGAAATAGCCTGATGCTCAAATCCTAATAACCCTACAGCATTCACAATGCCTGCAATAAAGGCGAGCGCAAATGCGCCATATTCAACCCACTTTGGTAATTTTGTGATCATAGTGTTTCACTATAAAATAAGAGCGTATTTATAATAATGCGGCGAAAAATATAATGCTAAATTTGTGAAGCTTGGTAGTGCTTAATTTGCGTGTTTACTTGCGATATATTTATTACGCCAGGTTTAAACGCTATATAAACCGGTAACTGGTATTCATTTAACTCAGTGGCTGTAATGTTTTTATTATTTTTTGAATACCACAACCCAGCCTCATAATTGGTAATTACATAATCAACACGGCCTTTATTTAACAGCTGAAAACTGGCAACCGTTGAAAGCGAGCGCATTAATTTATCATCGTTAATTGCGTATTTTTTTATAATGACATCGGGCAAAGTCACGCCTCTTAATACTGCAATAACTGCGTCTGATAAATCAGTTTTAAGTGGGGTGTTATTTACCTTAAACACACCGTATTTTGTTGTGTGTAACGGTATGTTGGTAAAGCTTAAATACTTTGCTCGTTCATCGTTGTAGGCAAGCGAAAAGTAGCAATCATATTGGCTCGTTTTCATTTCTTTTTGCACGCGTGCCCAAGGTAAATGGACTACATCTATAGTAACGTTAAGAGTTTGCTCAAAATGTTTTAAATAACCAATATCAATACCTGTAAAGCTATTGGTGTGTGCATCGTAAATAGTAAATGGCGGGTAATGGGTTGTTACACAACGAAGGTTTTGTTTTTGAGCAGCAAAACCTAATGAGTGCGTAAAAATAAGTATAAATAAAATGAGGAAGCGCATTATCCCTCCAAGTTGTTTTTTATAAGTGTAGAGTGGATTAAGTGATAATCCAATTTAGCTGATCTGCTTAAGTTAATACAGCGTATTAAATTTAATTTTAGAGCAAGCTTATGTTTAACCAAGAGCAGCAATCGCGCATTATAGAAATGGCGTGGGAAGATAGAACCCCCTACGAGGCAATAGAGCAACTATACGGGCTTAAATATCCGCAGCTGGTGGTATTTATGCGCGAACATATTTCAAAAGGCAGTTTTAAAGTGTGGCGTAAACGCCATGCAGGGCGCAAAACCAAGCATTTAAAACTTCGCGACCCTTCAATAATACGCAGCCACTGTAAAACCCAATACAAACCCCGATAAATATATTTCATATCTTGTTCATGCTTATTTGCTAATCTTATTAAGCTTGTTTAAATGTTGAGAATTAATAAACTTATCTTTAACGTTAAACAGGCTTAAAGAAATCACATAATTTTTAAACTCAGATTTTAAATAGGGATGTTGAAATGCTCGTAACGCTTGCAATAGTTTTAGCCTTTTTATTACTAGTAACACTGCTACCTATGTCTTATTCGCAGCATTATTTAGTGCGCAGTTGCGACTTTGTAAGGCTGCAGGTATTTGTTTTAGCAAGTGTTGTAGGCGCAATTTCAGCGTATATGCAACTCTCTAGTAGCAATTACTACTTTGCATTTATAGCTGCGGTATCTGTACTTGTAATGGGGCTACAAGCTAAATGGATTTATCCATACACTTGGCTTGCAAAAAAAGAAGTTAAAAGTGCCTCAGTAAGCGAAGATCATAGCGTAAGAATAATGTCGGCTAATGTGCTTATGTCTAATCACAATAGCGAGCAGCTCATTGCATTGGTAAACGAGCACCAGCCTGATTTATTTATCACACTTGAAAGCGACAGCTGGTGGCAAAATAAATTATCGGTACTTAAAAAACATTACCCATACATAATCGAATGCCCCAAAGACAACCGCTACGGCATGCATTTATACAGTAAGTTTAAAATTCTTGATGCACAAATTTGTGAACTTATAGAAGACGATATTCCTTCAATTCATATTTTGTTTGAAAGCAGTGAGGGTATGCAAATGCAAGGGCACTTTATTCACCCTGCGCCGCCAAGCCCTACGGAAGAAGACTCTTCGCGCCCACGCGATAGCGAACTCATAATGGTAGCTAAAGCACTTAAAAACCCGACACGCCCAACCATAGTGGCAGGCGACTTAAATGATGTAGCATGGTCGCGCAGCACCCGCTTATTTATGCAAATAAGCGGCTTTTTAGACCCGCGCAAAGGCCGTGGCTTTTTTAATACCTTTCATGCGAGTTACTTTTTTATGCGCTGGCCGCTCGATCATTTATTTCATAGCCAAGGCTTTAAAGTAAAACGTATTAAGCGCCTTGCTAAATATGGCTCAGACCACTTTGCACTGCTTACCGAGCTAGTATATGAAAACGCAAAACAGCATTCACTAGAAGATAAATCCGATGAGCTTAAGGAAGAAGAAATACAAGAGCTTGCAATGAGCAAAGCCGATAAGCGAAAGGTGCCAAGGTTTGAAAAAGAGTCGTAGCTATTAGCTTGTGTAGGTCGGATAAGCTAAGCGCCATCCGACACAGTAAAATACCTTGCCAATTATTAGCAATATTTTATGTTGTCGAGTGGCTGGAGAGTGCTAATTGCGGACATTATTAAGCCTCGTTAAGAGGCAAATAATATGTTGGTTAAAATAAACGACACAGGAACAAAACCCAACTGTAATTTGCCCTGCTTTAACGACTCGTTAACGGGACGATTTTAAAAATGTGATTTTTCTGACCGTCTCTGACATAACTGACTTCCATGCACTGGCCTTCATTGATGAAGTTATCGGTATGATCATCTCCAGTAAAATATAAACTTTGAGTGTAATTGCTAAATTGGAATTTTGTATTTTTGATTAAGAACGTTTCCGTACGGTAGTTTGTTGGTGAAGTCTCAGAATTGTAATGTTTTACACATCCAACTACCACCTGATACTTTTTCTCATCAATGATTTGGCGTAAATGTGAAACTTTAAAGTAACCAAAGATACTATCTGATACCAAAACGCAAGATAAAAAACCAAAACCCAAAAGAAACTTGTTGCTACTTATTTTTAAAATCTCTGAAATATATTGAGTAACATCAGAAAATTTAAATAATATAAATAAAATCAGTGCTATTGGGAAAATAGGCAAAAGCTGATCTAAAGCAAAGCCTATCTGAGTTTCAAAATATACATCTGAGTTCAATTTAGTCCTGCTAACGCTTCAAGAACCGGCGCCGCTTGCGGCGTCCGTGTTACTTGACTTGTTATGTTTTGCTACGCAAGGGCGGTACCAAACTACCCTGGCGCTCGATAACTCTGAAACAATGCTATTAACTAAAGCTTTCCCGCCGGGAAAGGGCAAATAAATACCAACAACTCTTGGTTGTACAATCGTGTCCTTTTCATACAGCAGAGCTTTAATTGATGCTACAGCTGTTATGGCATTTTGCGCCGTAGTCCGATTTAATTCGCTTTGTATTGGTAGGGCAGCGGCAATTGCTTGACCATTTACTCCAAGAGTTTGTACTGTCAATGAGCCTTTAAGGTCAGATGTATCCGCGCTAATTCCTATAGCTCCCAAGCCAGAAATGTTTGCGCCAGTTTTAACATCATTTATATCTGCCGTAGCTCTCAGCCCTATTCCAACATAAACGGGTAGACTGAAATACTGATAATTTTTATAGTCTTCTTGATTGGTTTCGGGAGCGGTACTCGTAACAGTATAAATATCTGAACCGGGTACATATTTACTATAACGGTCATGGGATGGTGTAAATATGTTTACTGGCTCAAGCTTCTTAGTATCGTAGTTTTGCGCTTCCCGTTTGATCCAGATATCGACGTTAGTTGTATCTGCATTTATGTAATCCACGGTCATGCGATATGAATCTGCTTTTGCGCTGATTTTGGATGCTCCATATGTAACAGAGCCATCTACAAAAAATGTTTCTACCGTCGTCCGAACTGCGTTATCTGGGAGGGACTCTAGCAACGTGCCGTAAGGAACTTCCGAGACAGAGACGCTTTTATCCGGGGTAAAGCTAAGATTCTCTTCACACGAAGCTCCTGGGTTGGTTTTTACTGAAAATGGGTCGACAGGAATGTAGGTATACCCCGACAATTTTTCAGCTAGTGTTTCTTTAGTGAGCACAGCACAACCAGAAGTTATACCCATGAAAACAACACAAGTAATTATTTTTAACATCTTTGACTCCCTCTTCAAATTCGATAAAAACATAACAATTTAATAGTGCGCTCATCGCGCATATTTCTGCCGATGCCACGCTCACTTATCTACTTTATATAGTTTTAACAAATAACCTAAGGTATTACTATCACTAAGTTTTCTAAAACTTTTAAGTAAAGTTAAATGGAACAATATGCGCTCAGTGCTCATTTTCGTGAATATATACGCAAAGAGCTGTTTAACAAATCAATTAACGACGATATTTAGCCAACCTCAATGACCGTTTCTCGCTTTTTGCTGAAGTTCGACTTAATACCATAAGCTGCCCTTACGGTTTAACTCGTTTCTGCCCCTTTATAAGTTACAACTGAAAGTCCAAACACTGATGTTCAGATAACGTTGATATACAAAAGTAATTTTGTGTGAGCAATAGCAAACGCCTAGGTATCAGTGAGTAAACTTTTCAATTTCTTCGGATGAGAGAACACTGCCAAGTAAGAACGTTTGATCTTGTTTCGCTATAGTGTCTTGTTCGTCTTTGATACTTGGGTTCACTTCTGATTCTAGCGCGAAGGAAGATCGAACAAATTTTCGTTCTGAGAATTTCATGGATGCAAAGCGGTTCTCTGCCAAGCCATTTACGGCTAGCAAGTCGAATAAAACCGTGCCCTCGAACTGTAAGTTATCGAGTTCCACGGTTAGCTGTTTTAACTGACGCAAAGGGTGAAATTCTGCGGTAGCAGTTACAACTGCAATTTCACCTATAATACGTATCTTCTTGATCATAATTCTCATATTCAAGCGGTATACAAATTATCAATGGCATTGTAAGCATCGTTTGAAAGACAAATAGCCATATCCAAATTTGATATTAAACGGCTACCGCCATCGAACTCCTCCATATGGAATAAGGTATGCCGATGTTTCCTATAAAAACTATAGCCGACATTGAAGGCAATTTCCATTGCAGCGTTACCGATTTGGGCGCTGAAAGCTGGCTTAATTGTACACTGTCCACTATTTGTATCAACGTTGAAAAAATCACCAAAACCATGTTTAGCATCAGCAACAGACATACCATATCTGTCTAGAAGTAGCTTCAACACTCCTTCTAACGCCCTAAGGTCTGGGTATAGCAGAAGGCAATAATCGGGGAGTTGAGGCGATGCAAGTTTTACGCAGCAACTGGAAATCAACAACTTTTTTACTTGCGCAGGCAATTGTTCGTAACTATTCACAAAAAATCGCTTTAGGTGATCTTCTGCCATTTCAGTCCGAACTATCTCTGCACTATTATCGTCCTTTTTGTAGAGAACTTGAGCAAGCGCTTTAAGATCTAACAGATCGGTCAGCATGAAAATCACACGCCTATAGCAAGATAGGGGCTTCCCCTGTATTTGCATATTTCTCGTTGTTCTATGGCTCGTTAATTTAAGTTGGTCGAGGTGCGTAATGCTTTTAAGCGTAATTTGTTTGCACGTAGGTTCATCACGATTGATTTCAATTTCAAACTCACCCGAATCATTTATTAAGACAATTACTGAATCGAAATCTTCTGCCCTGATTCCGTCAATAGACAGATTTACAGATTCAAATTCTGCTGGATTGATAGTTGCTTTTAAGTAATCAGCAAAATGTTGACCTAGTTCCTGATTGCTGCCAATTCTGTGGCTAATGGTTGTCGTACCATCTTGATTTAGGAAAAGGTCTACCATAGCGAACTTCGATCCAGCAGAACCGATTTTATAACGCTTTGCTCTTCCGACTAATGTTGGCTCGCCGTCTTGTAGCAAATTGTTGCATTCTAAAAACTTGGCAACGTGAGCATCAATTGCATCCCTATCGAGATTTAGGTTTTTGTAGTCGGACATTAATCACTCCCTGTGAGTGTAGCTAAGCAAAAATGCAAGCATGTTATATGAAATCGATACAATAGTAAAAAATTCAGAAACCTTGCGGCTACGGGTTAATATGCTTGCTACTAGGACTTAAATCAGGGATTTGACGATTCTGACTCGCAAATTAGAAATGATAAACAGACAGAGTTTTTCGACTTCATTTGCCATACTTCATATAATGTAAATGGTCAAAGTGCTTTGTGGGCAGTAACTCGGTAATGTCCAAAAACGAGTTTACCCGACCGTCGGCTTCTCGCTCATTATTGTCTGTCATTTTGAGACTATTCATCAAATCTTTAGGTTTTGTACCAGCTTTTATATATCAAATCTTAGCGCTTTGTTTTGCAGAGTTTATCGAGCTATCTGAAATCATAATTTTAAACAACATGCCTGAGCTTTTACTAAGTAAGCTTAATTGTGAAGTGAAGTTTTAGATGTGTGTTTTTAAGCAAAATATAGCCTTTGAGCGCATTATACTTAGCGGCTTTAACCATAAAAAAGCCTAAAAGTGATTGCTCACTTTTAGGCTTAATAATATTTTTAAAACCGTAGAAATACTCTTTTAATACGTGTATTTCACGTTTGTAGCTAATTAGCTATTAATCATAATACATTTGATATTTACAAATTCGCGCATACCAAAGCCGCCGTGCTCTCGGCCGTAGCCACTTTCTTTAACACCACCAAACGGTAGGTTTGGCTGTGCAAGGCCATAACCGTTAATGTTGATCATACCGGTGTCAAAGTGCTTTTTAGCAAGCTCAATGGCTTTTTTCTCATCTTTTGAGAAAATACCACCGCCTAAACCATAGCGAGAGTCGTTGGCTATGCGCATTGCATCGTCGTTATCTTTTGCTTTAATAAGCGAAGCAACTGGGCCAAATAACTCATCATCGTAAGCTGGCATACCTGGTGATAGGTTATCGAGCAGAGTAGGTGGGTAGTAGTAACCCGTTTGCGAAGGTACTTCGCCACCAGTAATTACATTTGCACCGGCTTTAACCGATTGCATTACTTGATCATGAATTTTGTCACGTAAATCTTCACGTGCCATTGGGCCTAGGTCTGTATCATCAGCCATTGGGTCGCCCATTTTTAACGCTTCAAATTGCTCTTTAATTTGGGCTTTAAAGTCATCGTAAAGTGATTCAACTACAACAAAACGTTTTGCTGATACACAGGTTTCACCGTTGTTGATCATACGCCCTGTTACACAGGTTTTAACGGCAAGCTCTAAGTCGGCATCATCCAGTACTAAGTAAGCATCGTTACTACCTAGCTCTAATACTGTTTTTTTAACGTGTTTACCGGCTTCTTCAGCTACTTTTTTACCCGTGCCATCACTGCCAGTAAAGGTTACGCCGCTAATTGCTTTGTGCGAAATAAGTGAGCTGGCTGTTTTACCATCTATAAGTAAATTGCTAAAACAATGCTCAGGAAAGCCGGCTTGTTTAAATAGTGTTTCGATTTTTTCAGCCATACCAAAAACGTTACCCGCATGCTTAAGCACGGTTGTGTTACCGGCCATAATATTAGCAGCGCTGTAACGAATAACTTGATAAAGCGGGAAGTTCCAAGGTTGAATACCTAATAATACGCCCGTTGGTTGGTAGCTTATAATTGCACGGCCGCCGTCCATGTCGCGCTCTTCGTCGGCAAGTACTTGTGGGCCGTTTTCGGCTGTGTAACGACAAATAGCGGCACAAAGCTCAACTTCTTGAAAGCCTTGCTCGTACACTTTACCCATTTCTTCGGTCATTAATTTGGCAATGGCCTCTTTTTGCTCTTCAAAAAGTGATGCTAATTTATTTAAATACTTAGCACGTTCGGTAAATGAAGTTTGACGCCATTTTAAATATGTTTCGTGAGATTTTTCGACTACTTGCTCTGCCTCTTTTTGAGAAAGCAATGTGTAGGTTTCAATGGTTTGCTCAGTTGCTGGGTTAATCGTTTTAACTGTGTTACTCATTTTTATCTCCTTACAAATTAGTTATTGGTAAGGGTGCAAACACAAAGCCAATTTGTATGTTGAGCTAAAATAGTCTTTAAGGTTATGAAAGTTGGGAGGTTTAATTAAATTTAAAAATTAATGAGGAAAGTTTAAGTGTGCTTAAGCAGTAAAAAATACTGCTTTATGCAAATTTTACATCGTCAGCAAGGCTAAGTTATTTACTTAATAGTTGCTGCGCAATTTGTTTAAGTAGGTAGGTTTCGCGAATGATAGACAGACCCTGTTTTTCGCTAAGGCTCATAGTACGCTCATTGTGCGCGATAGCGTCGTGAATATTAACCCATTTAGGGGTCATGCCATTTTGTACTTCGTAATGCTCAAGCTTTGCTTGGCCAAGTGTTGTGTCTATATCGCAAATATAACAATATGATTGTATGTGAATAATATCAAAGTCGTCTTTATACCATGGGCGATATTCTTCGTATAAGCCAAAGGGCTTTATAACCTGAATGTTTTGCGCGCCTGTTTCTTCGTTAAGTTCTCTTATTAGGCCTTGCTCTAGGGTTTCGCCTTCATCTACACCGCCACCAGGTAAGCTGTAGTCTTCGTAGCGATTGGTATACATTAATAAAATTTTTGCATTTTTAATTACAATGGCTCTGCCTGTACGGCGGGTAAACTGGCTGCCTTGATTTATATTAATACCTGGATGCACCATTGTTTTTAATAACTGCATTTCATCTCCTTTTTTTAAAAGAAAATTATATCAGCTGTTACAATATGACTAATAGTGAAAATAATTCTAATTATCTTAAAAAGTTGTGATCTACTTGCCTTAAGGGCACGTACATATTTAGTTATTAAAATTAAACGTTAATAGACTCAATAAGTTTAATCATTTTTAAGAGATTCTAGTTGTGCCCTTTATTTATAATTTAGGGTGCGTAGAATAAAAAGAAAAGCATAGGGATTTATCATGTTAAACATACTTTTAGTCGACGATGACGTTGAATTTAGTGACGTTGTTTGCCACATAGTCGAATTCCTCGGCCATAATATAAGCACTGCTACAAGCTTAAAAGAAGCTCACCAATGGTTTGAAAATAATACCTTTGATCATGTGCTACTTGATTTTATGTTACCAGATGGCAGCGGCCTACACTTACTCGATCATTTAAAAATGATTGGGCAATCTCCAAAAGTGACTCTTATTTCAGGACACCCTTCAGTTAAAGGTATTTTAGCTGATATGTGTGAGCAAGACGTTGGGCATTTATTAAAACCTTTACAACGCGAAGACCTAGAGCTGGTATTGAATGGCCCTAAAAAGGTTGTTAAAAAAGCTAAAACGCCAGCAATTACACGCCATTTTGACAGCCTAATTGGCGAATCAGAGCCAATGCAAAAACTTTACACCATGATTGAGCGCGTAGCTAAAACTAACGCTAACGTTATGCTTATGGGTGAAAGTGGTGCAGGTAAAGAAGTGGTCGCACAGGCTATTCATAATGCAAGCAAATGCGAAGGCCCTTTAGTTGCAAGTAACTGTGGTGCCTTATCGAAAGAGCTTATTGGTAGCGAGTTGTTTGGCCATGAAAAAGGCGCATTTACCGGTGCTATAGCACGTAAAGAAGGTGTATTTGAGCAAGCCGATGGCGGCACGTTATTTTTAGATGAAGTAACCGAAATGCCCATTGATATGCAGCCTAATTTATTACGTGTGCTTGAAACAAAAAAAGTTACACGTGTTGGTGGTAACCGTGAGTTACCCGTAAATTGTCGTGTTATATCAGCGACTAACCGCTCACTTACCGATTTAGCACAAAACAATATTATTCGTGAAGATATTTACTTCAGACTTGCCGTATTTCCAATTGATATACCGGCTCTGCGTGAACGAAAAGAAGATATTCCATTGCTTGCAAAGGCCTTTTTAGAGCAGCTTAATGATGAAAATGGCACTTCTTTTTATTGGCATAACGAGCAACTTAAAGAGCTGCAGAGCTATGAGTGGCCAGGTAACGTACGTGAGCTTCGTCATGCTATTCATCGCGCCTTTATTATGAGCGACCCACAAACGAGCGAAATTACATTACCAGATAACTTAGAGTCGCCGTTTTCGCGTGTAAACACCCAAGTGGCTGATAATCAGGTTTCGGCGGGGCAAACAATTGAAGAAGTTGAAAAAGAGCTAATTCATGCCACCCTCGATAAAGTACAAGGTAATAAAACATTGGCGGCACAAATGCTGGGTATCAGCACAAAAACGCTATATAACCGATTAAACGCATACGGCGGCATTGGAGAATATAAGTAAGTATAGGATGTAACATGAGTGAAGATAAAGTGGTTAGCACGCTTAATAAGTTAGTACATGATGCGCGAGCACCATTGAATAGAATTTCAATGAATGCTGAGCTTATAAAGTTGGTTTTAGAAAACGATATGCCAAAAGATAAAGCGGTAGCGGCATTAGATAAAATAATTTCGAATTGTCAGCAATGTAGCGAAAGCTTACAAAACATTACTGATTTTAATAATAGATAGTCATTTTAAATTAGGCATTTATAGATAATGAGTCAGCAAAAGCAGCAAGGCAAAGCGAACATAACGTGGGCAGCCTTTATCGCGGTAGTTCTGTGCATAATTGTAGGTAATGCATTTTTAGCATTAAATACTATTCAGGGTCTAACGCAAACTCAAAAGAGCTTAGATAATACTAGTTTATTAACGGCTTCAATTGAGCAACTTCACTTATCTATTGTACAGGCTGAGTCTGGGCAGCGTGGTTACTTGCTAACCGAGGAAGAAGATTACTTAATGCCTTATTACGATGCAATTGAGCAGCTTCAATCTCAAACCGATCATGTTAAGTCTCTTAAATCAGAAATTGATGGTCAGGCAGAGCGCATTGCGCAGTTGTTAGTGTTAACAGAAGCTAAAATAAAAGAGCTTAAACAAACTGTTAAGCTAGCAACGAATGACAAAGAGCGCCGTGCTTTGTATGTGTTAAATACACACCGAGGCCGCGAGCTATATAAAAAGATTCGCGTAAAGGTTAATGATATACAAGACCGTGAATTACTGTTTAAAGTAAGTCACTTTTCAAAGCTTGCGCAAATTAAAAACGAAGCCAAAATTACTTTTGCTATAACGGCTGTAACAAGTGCGTTATTAATATTAGGTATGTTTATACTAACGCGTTTAAATTTACGCAATGCTGCACAATACCGTGATGAGCTTGAAAAGCAAAATGAAACATTGGCAAGTAAAGTTACTGAGCGTACTCAAGAACTTACTTTGTATTCTGATGAGCTTAGCCGTTCAAACCGAGAACTCGAAGAGTTTGCGTTTGTAGCAAGCCACGACTTACAAGAGCCGCTTCGCAAAATTCAGGCGTTTAGTGACCGCTTAGAAACCATGTTTAGAGATGAGCTAGGTGAAAAGGGCATTGATTACATTGGCCGTATGAAAAATGCGGCTCAGCGTATGTCTAATTTAATTAATGACTTGTTAGAGTTTTCGCGTGTTACAACACGCGGTAAAGACTTTGATGATACAGACTTAAAAGGCGTAGTTAACGATATTCTAGATGACCTTGAAGTTGCTATTAAAGAGTCTAACGCAGAAGTAGAAGTAGGTGATTTACCGGTTATTCAGGCCGATAAAAGTCAAATGCAGCAACTTTTTTTAAACTTGCTCTCTAATGCAGTTAAATTTAGAAAACCAAACACTAATCCGCACATAAGTGTAATGTATGAACATAAAAGCGAGTTTAGTGAAGAGCATAACGAAGAGATTGATTGGCAAATTGTTACCATAAAAGATAATGGTATTGGTTTTTCTCAAGAGTATGCTGATAAAATATTTGTACCATTTCAGCGCCTTCATGGGCGTTCGGAATACAAAGGCACAGGGATTGGCCTTTCAGTTTGTAGACGTATTGTTGAGCGACATGGTGGAACGATTACCGCTCACAGCAAAGACGGTGAAGGTGCAACCTTCATAATAAAATTACCTGTGGAAACAACGCTTTTCACATTGCAAGGAGAGGCTTAAATGCCGTATTCAAAAGTTAAACCAATTACAATTTTGATGGCAGACGATGACGAAGATGATCGTTTGCTAACGCAAGATGCTCTAGCCGAAAGCCGAGTGTTGAACGAGTTACATTTTGTGGAAGATGGTGTTGAGTTACTAGAATACTTAGAGCGTAAGGGTAAGTTTGAAGACAAAAACTCATCGCCGCGCCCTGGTTTAATTCTACTTGATTTAAACATGCCACGTATGGATGGCCGTGAAGCGCTTGAGGCAATTAAAGCAAACCCAAATTTAAAAGGGATCCCAGTTGTAATTTTAACGACGTCTAAGCAAGAAGAAGACATGGTTAAAGGGTACAACTTAGGTGCTGCTTCGTATATTACTAAGCCAGTTACGTTTGATGGCTTAGTAGATTTAATGAAAACCTTAGGGAAATATTGGGTAGAGTTTGTAGAGCTGCCGACAACATTTAACGATTAAAAAACTAACAAAAATAAGCCCCTAATTAGGGGCTTATTAAATGGATTGAAAATGGAGGTTGTATGTTAGATAAAGTGACTCGGTTACTGCTAGTCGAAGACGATGAAGATGATTATATTC
Source organism: Pseudoalteromonas espejiana DSM 9414 (assembly GCF_002221525.1). NCBI lineage: Bacteria > Pseudomonadati > Pseudomonadota > Gammaproteobacteria > Alteromonadales > Pseudoalteromonadaceae > Pseudoalteromonas > Pseudoalteromonas espejiana. Next base: position 826,328 of record NZ_CP011028.1, read on the forward strand.
TTACTTGCGACTACCTAGAGCAGTTAGATTCACATACGTTTGACATAGATTGGATAAGCTCTCCTGAACAAGCTATTAGTATCTTAAGTAAAAACGATCATGATATTTGTTTGCTTGATTACCGCCTAGGTGCATCTAATGGGTTAAGTGTACTTAAAAAGGCTATTGCTAATGGTTTTAGTGGCCCTATTATTATGCTTACTGGGCAATCTAACGATGAGTTAGACTCAGCAGCATTAGATGCAGGCGCCGTAGATTATTTAATTAAAACAGAAATGAGCTCGAGCCGATTTGCGCGTGCTATTCGCTATGCTTTAGCGCGTAAAGATGTAGAAGGTGAGCGCGTAGAGCGTTTAAAGGCCGAGGCCGAGAACCGCTCAAAAGATAGATTTTTAGCCCATTTGAGCCACGAACTACGTACACCACTTTCTTCTATATTAGGCTACACCGAATTATTACTACAAAGCGACTTTAGCCAGCAAGCAGAAAACGAGCTAGGGGTTATATATCGTAATGGTAAGCATCTCTTAAGCTTATTAAATGATGTGCTCGATTTATCTAAAATTGCCGCCGATAAGCTAGAGCTTACCTTAAGTGAAGTTAACCTTGATAGCATGTTGGCAGATGTATATACCTTAATGCGGGTATCTGTTTTGGATAAAGGCTTAAACCTGCGTTTTGAATCATTACAACCCCTGCCACTTATTGTACGTTTAGATGCAACCCGTGTTCGCCAAATACTTATAAATCTAATTAATAATGCCGTTAAATTTACCGACAAAGGTGAAATAGTGGTGAGTGCATGGACCCAGTGGGTCGATGAGCGAGAAATGCTGTTTTTTAGTATTAAAGACTCAGGTATGGGGATTGCAGAGGAAAAACAAGCCCTTATATTTAAACCGTTTGAGCAAATTGCTGATGTAGAGTCACGTTCGGTTGGCGGAGCAGGTTTAGGCTTAGCTATTTGTGCTGAGTTATTAACACGAATGCATGGCAGCATCGATTTAAAATCTAAAATAGGTGAAGGCTCTACGTTTACTATTTCGGTTTACCCTGGTGATATTAGCGAAGTAGAGCGTCAGGTACTTAATTTTAGTAGCGCGTCACAATTACAAACTAAAACAGCACCGTGCAAGGTAACAGGAAGAGTACTTGTCGTTGATGATTTACGCGATTTACGCATGTTAGTTGGCCATATGATCAGTACCTGTGGTGCCCGAGTTGACTACGCCGAGCATGGCCAGCAAGCGCTTGAAAAAGTAAGAATAGCGCAGGCGTATCGCTCGCCTTACGACATTATTTTTATTGATATACATATGCCAATAATGGGTGGTAAAGAAGCCACTATTGAGCTTAGAAAAATGGGCTACACAGGCCCTATTATTGCGTTGACTGCAGCTACAATGAAAGGGATACATGAAGAATTGGCTGCTCTTGGCTTCAACGATGTTATTCCAAAGCCCGTTGATAGCTCTTCTTTATACCAGTGCTTACAAGATTATTTAGTCTCACCGGAGCATGCGCCTCAAGCTAAAAATATACACAGTGATAAAGCTATAATAGAGAAAAAGCAGCGCTTTTTACTGGTCGAGGACGACCAAGATGCAGCGCAGATTACGCAATTGCTGCTAGAAAGTTTAGGGGTTGAAACCGTTATTACCTCAACCTGTGCACAGTGTTTGCAAACCCTTAATCATGACCAACAATTTAATAAGGTATTACTCGATATGCACTTACCCGACGGGCGTGGTGTAGATTTAGGCAAGCAAATTAATGAGCGCTACCCTAATTTAAGTTTAGTGATCGTCAGTGGCGCTGAGCCAGATCCAAAGCAAATTAAAGACTTAAATATAAACCATGTGCTTCTAAAACCGATTAACTTGAGCTTATTAGAAACCTTAATTAGCTCGTAATATAGACGATATTTTATGCAATCAATTAAGTTAGATACCCAGCAGTTAACACCTTCTAAAATAGTTTGCGTTGGGCGTAATTACACTGCACATATAGCAGAATTAAATAACGAACACCCAGAGCAAATGGTGATATTTAATAAGCCTAATAGTGCTTTATCAACCACTTTGTTAGCTGCTCATAATAATGACACTTTACACTATGAAACAGAACTGTGTTTTGTTGTAAAAAACAACAAACTAGCGGGTATTGGCCTTGGGTTAGATTTAACCAAGCGAACTGTACAAAGCAAGCTTAAAAACAAAGGCTTGCCATGGGAGCGCGCTAAATCATTTGACGGCTCAGTGCTGTTAACGCCCTTTATTAATTTAGTGGATGAAACCCAAACCTTTACCTTTGAGTTAAAAATTAACGATAAAGTGATTCAGCAAGGTAATACGGATTTTATGCTGTACAAACCATCACAAATTTTAGCTGAAATTAATGACTTTATGCATTTAGAAGATGGCGATGTAATAATGACAGGCACTCCTTCAGGGGTTGGTGAAGTGCCTATTGATAGTGTTTTTACTGTGCAACTGTACGCGGGATCGTCGTGCCTATTAACTCATCGTTGGCAGGTGAAATAGCGTTTAATATTTGCTCTTTATAGTATTTATCGAATGCTGGAAAGCTGTTTTTTAACCAAAACTGTTGGCTGTTTATATAATCGGGTGATTGCAAAACCTGCGTGCTAAGCGCTTTATTGATTTTATTAAGCGCTTTTGTTGCAAAGTTATTTGGTGCGCTTGCGGCGCAGCCAACAGCGCCTAATACATACTCTCTTGTATCTTCCTCTATTGCTAAACTCACTATGTTATTAAACTGACTGTGGTTTACAAAGTAATCGCTCATAAACGGGTAATCAATTGTGTAATCTAAAAAGCCACGGCTTAAACGAGCAATAACCGCTTGGCTTTCGTTTTCACTACTCCAGCTCAGTGAAGCCTTATGATGCACTGTGGTGTTTTCAATAATTTTATTTATTTTAGGTGTAAATTTACGTGCGGCGGCTTGCCCATATACAAAGCTTTCATCCGACAATAAATGAATAAGCTTGATAGGCTTACCGTGTTTTTTTTGTATTTCTTCTGCGAGTTGTTGGGTTGTTAAAACTGAAAAAGGCGGATATACCGTGGTTGGGTTTGAAAATTGTAACAGCGCGTTGGCTGTTTTTTTATGTATTACGCAGGGAAAACACACGTTGTCTCCCTCGCTTAAATGTTTATTAATGCGCTCTTGAGGAACAATTAAACGGGTGTGCTTAACATCATCAATGCTATTGATGAGCTGCTCTGTAAGGTTGTCACAAATCCCACCTTGTGGAGCGTGAGGGTCCTTATTTATATGAAATGGTGGGGTATAACTTTGCAACCACACAATTTCATCAATTGGGTTATTTTGTTGCGCGATCACTGAGCTTGTGAACCCACAAAATACAGCACCCAATATAATTACATTTTTAAGCATAACTCATTAAAATTAATCCATTAAAGGTTACTTCAGTATAGTTTTACTTTGCACTTGTTCAAATGTGATTGAGAAAAAAGGCAGTAAAATTACTGCCTTTTTGATTTTTTAATACGGCTGCGGGTAATCTTTGAAAATAATGGCAATTTCGCTGAGGATTTCATCACTTAATGTAATGTTAAATGCATCTATATCTTCTTTTAGCTGCGCCATGCTAGTTGCGCCAATAATTGATGAAGTAACGCCATCAACTTGGTTACACCATGCAAGGGCAAGTTGAGCAGGGGTTATATTGTTAGCATGGGCTAAATCAACATAGCGGGCAGTTGCCTTTTGTGCGTTAGGGGTGTCTCTAAAAATGCCATTTCGTTGCATAAAGGTCCAGCGAGAGCCTTCGGGACGAGCACCGTTTAAGTATTTTCCGGTTAGCAACCCAGCAGCAAGCGGCGACCAAGGTAAATAAGCAATATCCTCGTGTATACATTGCTCAATTAAATAAGGCCAATCTTTGGCATGCGCTAAGCTAAATTCGTTTTGAATAGACACCATGCGCGGTAAATTATGCTCTTTAGCTAAACTTACAAATTGACTAATACCCCACGGCGTGTCGTCTGACAAACCACAATGCTTAATTTTACCTGCCTTAACACAGTCGTTAAGGCCTTCTAAAATATCAAGCATGCTGGCTTGTTGTTGCTCAGTATTTACATCGCTAAAGGTTAGTTTGCCAGGCCACTGCCTACCAAAATGCGGAGTAGAGCGATTAGGCCAATGTAACTGATATAAATCTATATAATCGGTTTGTAGGCGTTTGAGCGAGTTATCTACGGCTTCTATTACTGCGCTGCGCGTTATATCGTTGCCATCACGCACCCACGATAAGCCATTCCCCGCTATTTTTGTAGCAAGAACTATCTCACCACGTTTTTGTGTATTTCGGCTAAGCCAATCACCAATTATTTGCTCTGTTTTACCGTAAGTGTCAGGTGAGGGAGGGACTGCATACATTTCGGCGGTATCAATAAAGTTAACACCTTGCTCAAGTGCGTAGGCTATTTGCTCATCGGCATCTTGTTGGGTATTTTGCTTACCCCATGTCATGCTACCTAAGCATACTCGTGAAACATCTACACCACTGCTGCCTAGTGGACTGTATTGCATGTTAAATCCTTAAATTATGTAAGATCTTGAGAGTGGCTAATTAACGCCGTTAATAAGGGCTCAGAAATAGCGGCTTTTTGGCCCGTTTTAAAGTCAAACATTACCACCAAAGAAGACCCTGTCGTTGTTACAGCTTGCTGAGCATGGCTAAATACAGAGTAATTCATTACAAAGCGATCGGTTTTTATATCTGAAATAGTAATCCCTACAGTGAGAGTATCGGGAAAGGTAACAGGGCGTTTATAGCGAATGTTATTTTCGCTTATTACTGGGCCAATACCGCCCGGTTTTATGGTATCAAATAGGTTTGTTTTATTTAAAAAGTCGATGCGGGCAATTTCAAAATAGCGCAAGTATACAACGTTGTTTACGTGTTGCAGGGCGTCCATATCGGCCCACGCTACTGTGATGTCGGTATGGATAGGGTGTTTATCTTTGAACCTTTGCATGCATTTATACTCTTAGATTTAAATAAGTTAGGTTATCAATATGGTGTTTGTAGCTCAAGGTAATTAATACCATGTTTTTTTATAAGATGATTGTACCTATTTAAATTTAAGTCTACAGTTAAATTACACAGACAAAACACACACGAGAACACACATGCAAAATATAATTAATTGGGCTTTGGCCAGTTTAGTTTTTATAGCGTCTTTTGCTTGCTACGCAATGGGTAATGCGTCGGGTGGTATTATGCTACTAGCTGGAGGGTTTTTATTGGAGTTTGCTTTTTGGCTTCACTGCTTTAAAAAAGTAAAGCCGTTTAAGCTTCCCTTTTAGCCATTGGCGCTTGCTAATTTAAAGTGGTTCCATATAATGGCTGTATAAATAAACAGTTGTTGTGTGGTGATGAAAAAGTTTATTCATATCGACATGGACTGCTTTTATGCAGCAGTTGAGATGCGCGATAATCCTAAGCTTGCAAGCGTCCCTTTAGCCATTGGCGGTAATAGCCGCCGAGGTGTGCTTTCTACAGCAAACTATATAGCCCGAGAGTACGGCGTACGCTCGGCTATGTCTAACTACCACGCTAAACAGTTATGCCCAGACCTAGTAATAGTGCCTGGTCGTATGGCTGTTTATAAAGAAATATCACACCAAATACGCGCGGTATTTAAGCGCTATACCAACTTAATAGAGCCGCTTTCACTTGATGAAGCCTACCTAGATGTAACCAACAGCACAGCATGTAAAGGCAGTGCAACATTAATTGCCCAGCAAATTAGAGCCGATATTTATAACGATACCGGCCTTACAGCCTCTGCAGGTGTGGCACCCATTAAATTTATTGCCAAAATAGCCAGTGATGAAAACAAACCCAATGGCCAGTTTGTTGTTTTACCCGATGAAGTAGATGCTTTTTTAAATAATTTACCGCTTGGAAAAATCCCTGGAGTAGGCAAAGTAACCTTAGAAAAACTTAATTTAAAAGGGCTATACACAGGTAAGGATGTGCGGGATAAAGGCGTAAATTGGATGCAGCAGCATGTAGGTAATTTTGGTGCATCGCTTTATCAAAAATGTGCAGGTGAATATATTGGCGCAGTTTCTACAGAGCGAGTACGTAAGTCGCTAAGTGTGGAGCATACCTACGAATACAATAAAAATAGTTTGCAGGAATGCTTAGAACAGTTACCAAAATTGTTAGAAGAATTAACCACTCGCCTTAATAAGCAGCAGTTACAAAATAGAATTAATAAACTGAGTGTAAAAGTGAAGTTTGCCAATTTTGTGGTGACTAGTGCCGATCAGGCGCATCATCAGTTAAATACCGATATTTTTACCGAGTTATTAACTAAAGCGTATCAGCGTGGTATGCAACAACCTGTACGCCTTTTAGGTATTGGGGTTGGCGTAAAAAATGAGCCTAATTTGAATCTGCAATTGAGTATTCTTGATTAGCACGTATTTTTTACTGTAACACCAAGTTGCCAGAGCAAAATTAGCTTATCGCAGCTGGCTGGTTTTGTGTTTTTATATCGACGATAATAGGCACTTATGTTTTTAACAGGAGCTTATTTATGGCATATCCTCAAGCAATTGCTGCACTTACTTTAAGTGCAAGCCTTGACTCTTCTTCTCACGATGCACTTATTATTATTAGTGATGACTTTTCTCAGTTAGCTAATAATTCACTAAGCGATGCTATAAACGCACAAGCTAAAGTAGACTCTCGTATTGGTAAGCAAGTTACCTTTTTAGTTATTGAAAATACACGCGTTATTCTTGCGCCAACAGGCCCATTAAACCGAGATTACGATGATGTTCGCCGCTACTTTGATGCAGCTAAACTAGCTATAAATGAAGCTAAAGCGTCGGGTAGTGTTAGCCCTGCTATTTACTTACCAAACTTACATGCTGATGAACGTTACCAAAATGCACTAGAGGTTGCTTATTTAGGCGCATGCCAAGCTTTATGGCAACCACTTGAAGCCCGTGAATATCACGGCGAAAGCATTGAGCCAATTACGCAAATTGGTTTAATTGACGCAAGTGAGCAAACAGTAAAAGCGGTTAACGCGATTGCTGCAGGCCAATATGCTGCGCGTGATTTATGTGGTACTGAACCAGAGCGTATGGCGCCTCCTCGTTTTGCCGATTACTGCGTGGAGCTTTTTAAAGGCTCAAACGTTAGTGTTGACGTAATTGACGACATAGACTTAATTGATAAAAACTACCCAATGCTAAGTACGGTTGCACGCGCATCGTACGCAGTAGAGCGCCATCACCCTCGCGTTGTAAAGCTTGAATACGTACCTGAAGGCGAAGTTACCCGCACGCTTATGTTTGTAGGTAAGGGTTTAGTATACGACACAGGCGGTGCAGATTTAAAAGTAGGCGGTTACATGGCAGGTATGAGCCGTGATAAAGGCGGTGCTGCGTCAGTTGCAGGCTTTATGAAAGCGGTTGCTGATTATCAGCCTAAAGGCGTTAAAGTCATTTCTTATTTAGCCGTTGTGCGTAATTCTATTGGCTCAGATTGTTTTGTACCAGATGAAATAATTACTAGCCGTGAAGGCGTGCGTGTACGCATAGGTAATACCGACGCAGAAGGGCGCTTAGCAATGGGTGACCTACTTAGCGAGATGAAAGATTTGGCTAAAACAGAAGTTAACCCTACGTTATTTACGGTAGCAACATTAACGGGTCACGCGGCTCGTGCAATGGGCCCTTACGGAGCGTATGTAGAAAACGGACCTGCACGCAGCGCTAATACATCGCGTCAAATTGCTGACCTTGGTGATTTATGGGCAGATGGCGCAGAGGTTTCGCGCTCTCGTCGTGAAGACTACGACTTTATAAAACCGCGCACCTTAGCTGATGATGTTTTATCAAGTAATAATGCGGCTTCTGCGGTTACAGCACGAGGCCATCAGTTCCCTATGGCATTTTTAGCTGTAGTTGGCGGGCTTGATAAACACGGTAACGACTCTGAACAGCCATTGCCTTATGTGCATATGGATATTGCCGGTAGCGGTGTTGAAGGCGGCGATTGGCAGCACGGTAAGCCAACTGCTGCATCAGTAACAAGCTTATTTGCACGCTACTGTTTGTAAGCTTGTAAGCTAAAAACGCATATGTAATAAAAAGCCCTGTTTATTCAGGGCTTTTACTTTTTAAAGGTTATTTTAATTTAAAGCGATTAACCACACTCGAAAGCCCTTGGCTGCTTTGTTTTAGGTTGTCGCTGGCATCGGTAAGCTGCTTGGTATTATTTAATGACTGCTCGGTTGATTGAGATAGCTCGTTAATACGCAAATTAACTTCGTCAGCCGCTTGTGTTTGCTGCTCTGTAGCTCGCGCTATTTGGCTGTTCATTTCGGTAATAATTGATACCAGCCTTTCAATTTCGTTAAGCGATGTATCGGCTGACGATGCTTGCTCTACTGTCGAAACAGAAAGCGCTTGGCTTGATTTAACAGCCTCAACCGCAGCTTTTGCCCCTTCTTGCAATTTAGTGATCATGGTTTGAATTTCATCGGTGCTTTGCCCTGTACGGCTCGCCAGTGTGCGTACTTCATCGGCGACAACAGCAAAACCTCTGCCGTGCTCTCCTGCGCGCGCCGCCTCTATAGCTGCATTTAGCGCGAGTAAATTTGTTTGCTCCGATATACTTCTTATTACATCAAGTACTGAGCCAATATTATTGCTTTCGTTGGCCAAATCTTCGGTTACTTGGCTTACCGTTTCTATATTACTTGAGAGCGTTTCTATGGCTGTAATGGTATTAGCAACCACGTTTTTACCCGTTGATGCATTACACGCGGCATCATTGGCAGCTTGTTCTGCGGCCTCGGCATTACGGCTCACATCGTGAATTTGATGAGTCATTTGCTCCATAGCTGCAGCAACTTGTGTTGAGCTGTCGTTTTGTAGTTCGATAAACGAGTGGCTTGTTTTACTTGAGTCGTCAACAGTGTGCGCATGAGTACTTACATCATCAGCACTTTGCGATACTTGAACTAACGATTCACGCATTTTTAATATAAATAAGTTAAACGAGCGCGAAAGCTCTGAAATTTCATCGTTGCCTGATTCGCTTAATGTGCGAGTTAAATCGCCTTCACCTTGTGAAATGTCTTTCATCATATCGGCTGCTAGTCGGGTAGGGGTTAATATGCTTTTACCTATGTAGTAGCTAAACAATATAACTGCAATGATCATTATTAATGCGCTAAAAAGTATAAGGTTACGCTGCTCGCTAAATGCTTCGTCAATTGAATCTAAGTAAACACCTGAGCCTATAATCCACTGCCACTGATTAAAGCCTTTTACAAACGCTATTTTATCTACAGGTTGCTCTTTACCAGGCTTTGGCCATTTGTAAGGAATAAACCCTTCGCGGCTTTGTTTAACTATATTAACCATATCGACAAATAGCGCTTTACCGTCTGGGTCTTTATTATTGCTTAAGTTTTTGCCCTCAAGTGCAGGTTTGATTGGGTGCATTACCATTGCTGGTTGGTAGTCGTTTATCCAAAAGTAATTAGTTTTGTCGTAGCGAAGGGCTCTTACAGCTTCAAGTGCTTGCGTTTGAGCTTGCTCTTGCGTGAGGGTGTTATTTTGTTCGAGTGCATAGTAATGCTCTATAACACTGTATGCGGTTTCTACTACATTTTGTGTTTTTAGGTATTGCTCGTTTTTGAGTGAACTATATTGATGCGTTAAGCTAGAAATACTTAATACAATTAAGCCAAAAATAACAATGCCAACGAGTAATGAAAACCGCTGAAAAATACTAAAACGTCTTAGGTTTAGCATAAATTGATCCTTATGTGTGTACACTCAATGTGCTTGTTTTAATGGTAGTAAAAAAGCGAGTTTAAGCTAGGTGTAAGCACTATTAAGGCAAAAAAAAGGCTGATTTTTCAATCAGCCTTTGGTCTATTTATAAAATAGTTTAATTATTTAACATCAAAATGACGGTTAAAGAAATTAGTAATGGTTTGATGCAAATGCGTTTGCACTTGTTTACCACGAAGGCTGTGTTTAGAGCCCGGGTAAGTCATCATTTCAAATTGCTTTTCGTTATCTTGAAGTTGTTTAAATAACTTAGTGGCGTGGGTAAATAACACGTTGTCATCGGCCATACCGTGGTAAATCATTAACGGGCCTTTTAAGCCATCTGCATAAGGAAATACAGCACTGTCTTCGTAACCTTTAGCGTTTCTTTTAGGATGACCAAGGTAGCGCTCTGTGTAGTGGGTATCGTAAAGAGCCCAATCTGTTACTGGCGCACCTGATACACCAGCTTGAAAGTAGTCGCCCGCTTTAAACATTGTCATTAATGCCATGTAACCGCCGTAGCTGTGGCCATAAATACCAATGCGTTGTGGGTCTACGTAATCAAGTGTACGTAAAAATTCTACGCCCTTAATTTGGTCGGCAACTTCTACTACGCCTAGGTTTTTATAAATTGCATCTTCAAACTTTTTACCGCGGTTATAAGAGCCTCGGTTATCAAGCTGAAAAATAACATAGCCTTGTTGCGCCATGTATTGAAAATACAAGTTTTTGCTACGCCAGCTATTGGTAACACGTTGTGCATGCGGGCCGCCGTAAACATTAACAATGACAGGATGTTTTTTACCATCGCTTACATTGCTTGGCTTAAATAAGCGGTAATGCATTACTTGGCCATCTTCTGCTTTAATTGTGCCGTATTCAGGTGTAGCTAAATTGCTTAAATAAGGTGTTAGCGGGTGATTGCTATCGAGCTTGTTCTCTTCAAGCCAGGTAATAAAGTCACCGTTAACTTTACGAAGCGCAGCTGAGTTTGGCTTATTGACTGAAGAGCTATTATCAATAAATGTTTTGCTATCTTTAGCCATTACAACACTGTGGTATTTACCTTTTTCGGTAATACGTTTGGTGTCGCCTTTTTTAAATAAAGGAACGCTGTATAAATGGCTTTCAAGCGGTGTGTCTTTACGTCCTGCAAAGTACACAATGCCTTTTTTCTCATCAATACCTTTTAGGCTATCTACAACCCATTCGCCCGATGTAATTTGACGAACAAGTTGGCCGTTTGTACGGTATAAGTAAAGGTGTTTAAAACCATCGCGCTCAGATGCCCATACAAAGTGTTTTTTATCTTTTAAAAAGTGTAGGTCAAAGTTTAAGTTGATCCACGTATCGCTGTTTTCAGTTAATGCGACTTTTTGAGTTTTAGTTTCGCTGTTATAAAAACGCAGCTCTAAATTATGCTGAGAGCGGTTTTGCCACTGATAAGAAAGTGTGGTGCTGTCTTTTAACCATTTAGCGCGAGCAATGTAAATGTCTTTATCATCGCCTAGGTCTACCCAATCAACATTTTGATTATTTAGGCTTACAACACCAAGTTGAATTTCAACATTGTCAGTGCCTGTAAACGGGTAACGTTGATTAAATAGCTTTACTTCGTCGGCATAAATTTCGTTACGGATAGCCTCTTTTACAGGGGTTTCGTCTACACGCGTAAATGCAATTTTAGACTCATCGCCAGCCCACCAATAACCTGTCATACGGCTCATTTCTTCTTGCGCTACAAATTCGGCCATGCCGTTTTTAATTACACCGCCGCCATCTGTACTCAGCTGTATTTCTTTGCCTGAATCAAGTTCTAACGCATAGAGGTTTTGTTCACGTATAAACGATACAAAATTTCCTTTAGGAGAAAAGCGTGCGTCGGTTTCAAATGCTTCTGTGTTGGTCAGCTTTTTGCTTTTTGCAGCCTCTAGTGAGTAGTAATATAAGTCGCCATTAAGTGGGAAAAGCAAAGCTTTACCGTCTTTAGACCATTTGTATTCTAAAATGCCTTTACCAAAAATACGTTGACGTTCACGGCGAGCTTTTTCTTCATCAGAGAGGTTTTCTGGGCCAGAAAATAACTTAGCAGAGTCAACCAAAATACGATTGGTGTTGTCTTTTAAGTTGTACTCCCATAAATCGTAGCGGTTGTAGTCGTCGGTTTTACCTTGTAAGTAAGTTACGCGGCTGCCGTCTGGCGAAAACTTAAGTTGAACAGGTGATTTGCCCGATAGGCTAGGGTCGTCAAAAATACGCTCTAGCGTGAGTGGTTTTGCTTGTACGCTAACAGCGCCAACTACAAGAGGTAGGGCGATAGTTAGGTGTTTTATTTTTTTTAGCACAAGGTTGCCTTAGCTTATTATAAATATTGTTTTAAATGGTAAAGCTAAGCGTGTGCAACTGCAAATAAATGCTATAAAGTGGCCATTATTAAAGATTAACTAGGATGTGATAATGACAAACCTTACTTTTAAACTAGCCCCAGAATTAAAAAGAGACTGTATTGAACTTGCAGATTGGCCTTTATGTAAAGTACTTTTGCTTAACGATAGCCAGTACCCTTGGTTTGTATTAGTGCCAAGGCAGCCTGATTTAAAAGAAATTATTGATTTATCCGACGACGACCAAATTGTGTATTTAAAAGAGTCGGCAAAATTAAGTAAGCTTATTATGCAGGTATTTAACCCAGATAAGCTAAACGTGGCCGCTTTAGGGAATATGGTGCCGCAGCTTCATATACATCATATTGCACGCTTTACGACTGATGCCGCATGGCCTGCACCTGTGTGGGGTAAGTTCCCTGTAAAGCCATATTCTGATGAGCAAATAATAGCGCTAAAAAAAGCGCTGCAGTTATAAACCACAGCGCTAGTAACGTAGTACGTGTTGGGTTAGTTAAGGCCTAACACGTCTTTACCTTGTTTAAAGGTGACATCTACAGGGATATTAGCTTGGCTTAGTTTTTCTAAGTCTTTAGCAAGCTCTTCTTTAATATCGCCGTGTGTAGCGATTAGTTGATCTACTTTTTCGTAATCACCATCACCTTGTAAGGTTAAAATTAGGCGAGACAGTTTAGCCATTGCTACACCCATTTTTTCCATATTTACACTGTATAGACCCTCGTCATTTTTAGAAAATGCGCCTTCTTGTGCAAAAAAGTTAAAGCGGATCATATTGGCTTTACCATGTGCACTTGATGCGCCAAAACGTACTGAACGGAAAATACCCGCCATAAACGTAGTGTAGTAATCTTCTAATGTGCCTTCGGTAATTTCGCCTTTTTTAAGTAACTGCTCAACCATGTATAAACCTAAAATATCGGCTTTACCTTCTTCAAGTGCACTTGCGTGTTCTTGTAGTGATTGGCGAACAGTGCCTTTATCGGTAATGGTATTTTTAATACCTAAGCCATGTGCAACTTCATGGAACATGGTATTGGCAAAAAATGCGTTAAAGGTAATGTGCTTGCGTTGCTCTGGCACAATTAATTGCTCAGAGATTGGCACTAAAATTTTATCAAACTTTGCGCGCATTGCGTTTTTAAGCTGCAGTCGGCGTGTACCTTTTTCAAGCTGAACTTGCTCATCATTAGGTAGGTTAATAGCAATGGTTTTACTACCCGCATTAGAGTGGCCCGCGTAGTAAACAACGTCGTACGCGTTTAAGTCGGCATCTGAGCCCGGTACTTCTTGTTTGTATTTAGCATCGACTGGTAAGTCTTTTTGAAGCTCTGGTAAAAAGGCAGCAAACTTAGCTAGGCGTTCGCTCCATTTTAAATCTTTAATTAATACGTAAGACTCGTACGCTGAACGATAACCAAATAACTGGTCTTCATAGGTTTCTATTGGGCCAATAACTACATCTATTGGGTTGTTTTTCATGTCCATCCATGCAAAATCAGACCCTTGGAAATCATCTTTTTGTAGTGCATCAGCACGCAGGTTTAAGTAATTAGCAAATTCTTTATCATCTGCAAGTTTACTTGCTTCGCGTAATAGCTGCGCAGCTTTTGCAAGTTCCTCTGCGTATTCTTTAGAATACGGAACGCTGTATAAATTACCTTGCTCATCACGTTTAATTAGTGAGTAAAGGCCTTTTTTGTCTGCAACGTCGGCTTTATTTAGCTCTTCTTTAGTTATATCAGCAGGGTAAAACTGTGCGCCTAGGGCTTTTTCTTTATAGCCTGATAAAAATGCTTCATCGCCATTTAAACGATCCCACGGGCCGTAGTTTATGTCGGCAAATTTACGTACTTTTTCATCACTGAGTTTTGCCAAAAAGGCATCTTTATTTTCACCAAATGATTGTTTCCAAAATAGCTCATCCATAATTTTAGAGGCATCAATTAGCTTAGCAACCATGGCTTTTTGGTTATCACTTAAATGCGATAGGTCGGCTTCTAGGCTAAAGTCGGTGTAGATATCTAAACGTTGCTTTTCAATGTTTACTAAACTTGGGCCTGCTTGTGCGCCACTTTCTTGTGCTAGCTCTACTGCTGTGTTGTCGTTTGATGATGGGGCTTGCTCTGAGCATGCACTAAGAAAAACAACACCAGAGAGCATAATAGCTTGGCTAATTTTATTTAAGATCATTTGATTGCCTGTTAAAAAAGTAAGTTCAATAATTTGTACGTATAGGCTGAGCAGCTAAAATGTACAAACGCTTCCTTATAGTGACTGCATTAAAACAAAACTAAATGGCAAATAGCAAGTGTTTGGCGTTGTGTGGCGCATCTGGACGATAAAGGGAGCGCAATAACAATTAATTTATATAATTTTCTTAACTTTATCGGTAAGTTAGATAATACTCATTATATTACTAATATTATAATTATCAGCGGTTAGCAGTTGCATTGCAGCCCAGAAACAAAAGGATAACTGTTCTATGTCTACAGAAAATGCACTATTAACAATATTGGTTGATAGAATTAATAACGACACACTGGTATTACCCACTCTTCCTGAGGTGGCAATTAAAGTACGCCAAGCTGCCGACAACCCTGATGTAAATTTAATGCAAATGTCAGACGTTATAGCTCAAGACCCTGCGTTGTCTGCGCGTATGATAAAAGTGGCTAATAGTGCAATTATGGGCCGTGCTGTTAAAGTTTCTAACTTACAGCAGGCTGTTACGCGCATTGGTTTGCGTCAAATTAAAAACATTGCAACGGCTATGGCGATGGAGCAGTTATTTGTGTCCAATAATGAGCTTATTAAGGGGTACATGAGTAAAGCGTGGCAAAAAACACTCAACGTGGCTGGGCACTCAATTACATTAATGGCATTTTATTTACAAAATAATAAGCGTACCTCTTTAAATAGTGACTCAATAACGCTTGCCTCATTAGTTTATAATATTGGTGTTTTACCTATTTTAACCGAGGCTGAGCGCCACCCTGAAGTATTTGCAAACCCGAGCTTTTTAGCACATGCCATACAAAAACTCAGTGGTAAAATAGGTGGTTCAATCATGGGAGCTTGGGAGTTCCCAGAAGAGTTTGTTAGTGTTGCTAAGTACTGGGCAGATCCTACCTATCGTCCTGAAGAAGTTAGTTATGTAGATTTTATTCGTATAGGTGCAATTTTAGAGGGCACTTTACAGGTTTCTGATAAATCGGCGGCCTTGCAAACATATATTGATAAAGGCGTCATTTCTTCTATGCAGTTATTCTCAAGCGATGAATACAACGAGATGCTTGAAGATGTGAAAGACATGTTTAGCTAAAATGAACCACTAAACAAAAAAGCACGACTAAGTCGTGCTTTTTTTTTAAAATCTACTGTCAGCTTAAGCTAAATCTTCGGCGTCACCTAAACCAGCAGTTAGCTCTTCAAGTAGTAGCTTGATTTCTTCTGAGGCTAAAATAAAGTCGGCATCAAGTTTAACGGCCATATCTTCTTTAGGAATGTCAGCGTTTTCTTCTTTTAGCGTTTCTGAGTAGCTTAAACGTTTAATAGAGCCATCGTTTTGCAGCATAAACTTAAGGCGTTCTTGCCAATCAAGGGCTAGTTTAGTTACGCGCTTACCGTTTTCTAGGTGTGATTTAACTTCGTCACACGACAAGTCATGGCCTTTCAATTTAACTTGCGCGCCACTATCGTCGGCTTCTTCTAGCTCTGCGTCAAAACCAATAGCAAAGTTTTCTGGGGTGCTAAAGTTAGTTAACCAGTCTGTTAAAAATACATCTAGGTCGTAGTTAGCAAATGCAGGTACTACAGGTAATGTACCAAGTGACTTACGAAGTAGGGCGAGTAGCTCTTCTGCTTTGTTAAAGCTGCCACTATTTACCACAACCCAACCATTTTCTTGGTCAATGAATGCAAACTGTAAGCTCGACTTTTTAAAAGCTTGAGGTAATAAGGTCGTTAAAATGTTTTCTTTTAACTCGTCTTTTTCTTTCTTTTTAACAGGGCGGTTTTCTTCTGCTTCTATTTGGTCAACTTTTTCGGCAACCATTTCGTTTACTACTGAAGCAGGAAGTACTTTTTCCTCTCGCTTAGCGCACACTAAAATACTTTTTTGAGAAAAATGAGCAAGGGAGTCACCATGCTTACCAAATGCTTTTGTCCAACCAAATGTAGAAAGGTCTTGTGAGCCACAAGGGCGAAATACATCTTGCTCTAAAGCCTTTTCAAAATCTTCTTGTGTGTACGAAACATCTTGCTTAAAGCGGTAACAAATCAGGTTACTAAACCACATAAGGTAACTTTTCCATCTTTTAAATTTGCCCAATCATAGCAATAAAATGGGGTTCTCGAAACGGCTGATTTTAGCCAAAGCCATTATTGATTAAATAATGGCTTTGGCATATTTTTTGGAAATTCAATGTGGTAACGCAGACCTTTACCAGGCTCGCTGGCGGCTTCTATTGCACCGCTTAATGTTTGTTTAACTAGATTAAAGGTTATATGTGTTCCTAAGCCGCTACCACCTTGGTCACGTTTAGTGGTAAAAAATGGGTCAAATAATTTAGCTAACTGCTCTTTAGAAACGCCGTTGCCATTATCTGCGTAGTCAATAACAAGTAATGTATCGTCGGCTGTAATATCTATATCAATAGTGCCTTGATTAATATTATCAAAGCCGTGAATAAGCGAGTTCATTATTAAATTAGTAAATATTTGGCTTATAGCTCCTGCGGGTAAATTAAGAACCAAATCATCAGGGCACTTTAAGTTAATAGTGTGCTTAGTTTTTTTAAGTTTTGGGTGCAGTGAGCGTATTACTTCGTTTAAGTAATCTTTAATATTAATGGTTCTTACCGCTTCGCTTGCTTGGTCAACGGCAATTTGTTTAAAGCTTGCGATAAGCTCAGAAGCTCTATCTAAGTTAGTTGTAAGTAAACTGGTACTTTGTTTTGCCTCATTAATAAATTCTTCGAGTGCTTTTGGTGATAAGGTTTTTTCTTTATAAGCACCTTCAAGTTGGTTTAAGCGCTCTTGTAAAAACGAAATAGCAGTTACCCCAATACCAATAGGCGTGTTTATATCGTGAGTAATACCGGCTACCAGGCCACCTAAAGCGGCCATTTTTTCGGTACCTACTAAGCGCTCTTGCGCTAGGCTTAGTTCATCAAGGTAACGCTCAAGTTCATTTTGTTTAGTAAGTAGCTCTTGCTCTGTGTGCCTGCGTAAATCAACTTCTTCGGTAAGCACTATTTTTTGCTTTTCAAGCTCATATTTTTGTTGCTGTAAATCCATCATGGCTTGGCTTAAGTTAGACGTTTTACGGGCTACATCTTGCTCAAGCTGAATATTGTGCTGGTCGAGTTTTTCGTTACTTATAATCAGTTCGCGTTGCGTGTGTTCAAGCTCTTTTCGGTATTGTACTACTTTATCTATTAAGTTATTAAAAGACTGCTCCATAACATTTAGTTCGTTATGCTCTTCAGTTTCAATATCTATGTGTTGGCCTTCTAAATCATCCAGTTCTAAGTTTTCAATTTGATCTGTGAGCTCGGTTAGCGGGTCGGTAAGAAGCTTTCTAAATGCCATTAAAAATAGAATGATCAAAAATGTCGTTTTGATCATCGCATTACCAATTAAAAAATAAATTGATACCATTATTCGACTAAATACAACGTCCCGACTAGAGAATAAGGTCACATCGCCTACCTGAGTTGCACGCCCTGAAAACTCAAAAATAAGCGGAAAAGTATAGCCAAATAAGCCCGATTTCGTATCTTCGATAATGACTTCTTCTTGAACCAGTTGTTGGTTATAAAGTTTATGTATATCAAGCGAGCGCCCTAGCTGCGATATTATTTCGCCGCTATCATCTCGAACAATAATCCCTTCAACCATTGGAATTGCAAGTAAGCCTTCGGCTGTGGTAATTGTTTGTTTAGTATTAAGCTCCCAAATTGCCCGTGTTAAACTTCGGCTAAAGGTTTTTTGTAAGGTGCTCAATTCATCGCGTATATAGTCTTTGGTATTAACAAACTCAGCAAGCACCTGCCCACATGTCACCACAAAGGTAAGTAAAAAATAAACTGATAAAACATTAGTTAACAATTTCTTAGAAAGGCTTTTTTGTAACATAGGGGATTTACTCATCCTGTGTAATTTTATCTAAGTTGCAATTTGTAACTTAAAAGTTAGTCAATAAATCTTTAAAAATAAATAAAAAAATTATAATTTAAAGAGATAGACTGAGTATTGAGCGCTTTTAGTTTAAAAATATTGCACTAAACTTAATAAAAAGCACTTTAAAGAAACGCGGTGTTAAATAAATAGTTGCTATAGTAACCATATATTACTTTAATTAGCTTGCCTTAACTTTATAATATTTAAGATTTTATTGTTTATTTTACGTGTTACTTTCTGAGCGAAAGTTAAGTGTTAACGATATAGGAACGTGTTAGAATATCCATACAGCAACGGATGGCTATTGTTTATAATTTTTAGAAGGTTATTTTAGTAGTTAACATGATGAAATTTTCTATATTGGTATGTGATGACTCCACTGTTGCGCGTAAGCAAGTTGTGCGTTGTTTAAATGAATGTATTAGCGCTGATGTTCAGCAAGCGGTAAATGGAGCGCATGCATTAGAGTTTTTACGTTCTCAACATTTTGACTTGCTTTGTTTAGACCTCACCATGCCTGAAGTAGACGGCGTACAAGTACTTGAGCATATAAAAGCCGAAAAAATAGAGTGTTTTGTTTTAGTTATTTCGGCCGATATTCAACAGCAAATGAAGCAAAAAGTTGCCCAGCTTGGTGCTATCGACTTTATAAATAAACCTATTAATAAATCTGCTTTAAGCGAAGTTTTGCATAAATTTGGCATTCATTAGGTTTTTTCATGTTAAAAAAGGCTGTTTTATCTTTTAATTTAGGGTTGACAGCATAGCCTTTGTTAAGGCAGTCTTAAGCTTATGAAAACTATTAATCGCGTACTGACCATTATTATTACAACCACCATTCTTACTGGATAGTGGCATAGGTCGGTGCAACAAATTTAAAGGCCTGTGTTCACTAAGAACACAGGCCTTTTTTCGTTTTATGGGATGAGGAACATAAATAATGCGCGTTTTAAAATTTGGTGGCTCTTCGCTTGCCGACTTTGCATGTTTACAACAGGTAGCTCAGTTAGTTAAAGCACAGTTAAAAGATGAAATGTTATTGGTGCTTTCTGCGCCGGGTGGTATGACCGACTCGTTAGTTGCCCTAGCAAGTGCAGCTGAGCAAGGCTTAGATTTTTCACAGCAGTGGCAAGCATTAGTGAGCCGTTGTGAAGGACTAAAAGCTGATGTAGAAAAAAATGGCGGTGAAGTAACTAACTGGCCTGATTTAAATGAGCTTAAAAATAAGCTTGATGGTGTGGCGCTAATTAAGTGCTGCCCTGATCAGGTACGTGCATTTGTAATTAGCTTTGGTGAGCGTGTGAGTGTATCGCTTATGCAAAGTTTATTGAGCTCTCATAATGCTCAATACCTTGAAGCAACGCGCTGTGTAGCTTCAACAGGTGGTTACATCGATGCAGAGGTTGATTTAGTTGCAAGTAAAGCGCGTTTTCAAGCGGTATTAAAAGAAAACCCGGCCACTATTTATATTATGCCTGGCTTTACAGCAAGTGATGAACAAGGCGAGCTTACAACACTTGGTCGAAATGGCTCTGATTACTCTGCAGCAATTGCAGCTGCCTGTTTAGAGGCTGAGATTTGCCAAATTTGGACGGATGTAGACGGTGTTTACAGCGCCGACCCTCGTTATATCAAAAAAGCGACTAAAGTAGATTTCTTATCTTATAAAGAAGCGATGGAGCTTTCTTATTTTGGCGCTAAAGTTCTTCACCCTAAAACGATTTTGCCGTGTGCTAAAGCGGGTGTGCCGTGTGAAATTAAAAACACTCATAACCCAGATGCGCAAGGTTCATTAATTGGTAACGACTATTCATCTGATGAGCCAGTAAAAGCACTTTCTAGCTTGCAAGATTTAGCTATGCTTACCGTTTCAGGCCCAGGCATGAAAGGTAAAGTAGGGATGGCCTCTAAAGTGTTTAACGCACTTGCTCACGATAACGTATCAATTGTATTAATTACGCAATCTTCATGTGAGTTTAGTATCAGCTTTTGTGTTCACGAGAGTGATTTAGCGCTTGCATTAGAAGCACTTCAAACTGCATTTGAGCTTGAATCGCAGGCCGGCTTAATTGAGCCTGTACAGGTACAGCGTAACTTAGCCATAGTAACCTTAGTTGGCGATAACATGCGTGCGCACAAAGGCTTAGCAGCTAAGTTTTTTGCGTCTCTTGCCCAAGCTCAAGTAAACATTGTTGCCATTGCACAAGACTCTACAGAAAGTGCTATTTCAGCGGTTATTGATGGCGAGTTATGTAACGACGCAGTGAAAATATGTCATGAGAACTTCTTCACTCATGTGCCTTCAATTGATGTGTTTTTATTAGGTTGTGGCTTAGTAGGTCAAGAGCTTATCTCTCAGTTAGAGCGCCAACAAGCATGGCTAGAAAAACGCAATATTAAGTTAAACCTTTATGGTGTAGCTAATTCGCGTCAATTACATTTAGACAGCGAAGGTATTGCATTTGGTGACTGGCAGCAAAAGCTTGCAGCATCTGAGCAACCATTTGATTTAAATTTAGTAGAGCAATTTGTTAAGCAAAACCATTTAGTTAACCCTGTTTTAGTAGATTGTACGTCATCGGATTCACTGGCTGCGCAATACGTCGACTTTTTAAATGCGGGCTTTCACGTAGTTGCAGCTAATAAAAAAGCAACAACTAGCTCATACACGTATTACCAAGACTTAATTGCGGCTACACAAAAAAATAACCGCAAATTTTTATACGAGACCAACGTAGGCGCAGGTCTGCCTGTTATTGATAACCTACAATCGTTATTTGGTGCAGGTGATGAGTTACTTGAATTTAGCGGTATTTTATCAGGTTCACTTTCATACATGTTTGGTGCATTAGAAGATGGTTTATCACTTTCTGAGGCAACAATTAAAGCTAAAGAAAGTGGCTTTACAGAGCCAGATCCTCGTGATGATTTATCGGGTACCGATGTAGCACGTAAATTATTGATCATTGCTCGCGAAGCCGGCATGAAGCTAGAGCTTAGCGATATCGAAGTTGAGTCGGTATTACCACCAGGTTTTGCACAAGGCGATAGCGTAGATGAATTTATGGCTAAACTGCCTAGTTTAGATGCCGAGTTTAATGACCGTATTCAAAGTGCAGCAGCAGAAGGTAAAGTACTTCGTTATGTGGGTACTATTAAAGAAGGCCACTGTAAAGTAGGTATTGAAGCGGTAGACTCATCGCATGCACTTAATGTAATTCGTGATGGCGAAAACGCATTAGCAATTTTAAGCCAATATTACCAACCTCGCCCATTTGTAATTCGTGGTTATGGTGCAGGTTCAGCAGTAACTGCTGCTGGTGTATTTGCTGATGTATTAAAAACATTATCGCGCTAGGAGCTGGTTATGATTGAAGTATATGCTCCAGCATCTATAGGTAACTTTGCAGTAGGGTTTGATGCGCTAGGTGCAGCCCTTGCGCCAATTGATGGCAGCTTATTAGGTGATGTAGCCGTGGTAAGCGCTGCACCAAGTGATGAGTTTGTTTGCTCTGGTGAATACGCACATAAATTACCAAGTGATCCAAGCGAAAACTTAGCGTATCAGTGCCTAGTACATTTTAGGGCGCATGTAGCGCCAGAGATGTCAAGTGTTAAGTTAGAGCTTAAAAAGAACTTACCAATAGGCTCAGGGCTTGGCTCTAGTGCTTGTTCAGTAGTGGCAACCTTTGCCGCATTAGATAAGTTTGCAGATACAAATTTAAGCCAAGTTGAGCTAATTGAATTAATGGCTGATTTTGAAGCAATAGTTAGTGGTGGACGCCATTACGATAATATTACGCCATGTTATTTAGGTGGTCTGCAGCTTACAGGCGATTTAATCCCTGATAAATCAATTGCGTTACCAGTTGATGAGAACTGGTACTACGTTGCTGCGTTTCCTGGCTTTTCGCTTAATACCGCAAAAGCGCGCTCGGTATTACCAAAAGAGCTAAGCATGCACGCAGGGGTTGAATTTGCTCAGCGTTTATCTGCTTTTAGTAGTTTATTATTAACGCAACGTTTTGATGATGCACTTAGCATTATGCAAGACGATATTGCAGAGCCATACCGTGCCCCTTTAATTACCGGCTTTAGTGAGGCAAAAGCCAACCTTCCAGCATTAGGCGCTGAGGTTGTGAGTATTTCAGGTGCAGGCCCTACGTTATTTACGGTATGTAAAACATTAGAGGCCGCTAAACAGTGTGCATCATGGCTTGAGAATAATTATATAAATGAGCAAGGCTTTTGCCACATTTGTAAATTAGATAACGACGGCACGCGTCAATTAACAGTTTTATAGGATAGGCAGTCATGCAATTACATAATTTAAAAGAAAACTCTCAAAAAGTGTCGTTCGTCGAAGCGGTAAAAACAGGACTAGGGCGCAACCAAGGTGTGTTTTTTCCTGAGTCATTAGCGCCAATAGCAGATGTAGACGCACTACTTGATATGGACTTTGTTACTCGTAGCAGCAAAATTTTATCGCACCTAATTGGTGATGAGTTACCAAGTGATACGGTTGCTCAAATGGTTAAAAATGCATTTAACTTTCCGGTTAAGTTGGTAGAAGTTGAAGAAAATACTTACTGCTTAGAGCTGTTTCATGGTCCTACGCTTGCGTTTAAAGACTTTGGCGGACGCTTTATGGCTGAGTGCTTAGCACAGTTTAATCAAGGTGAAAAAGTAACTATATTAACAGCAACATCGGGCGACACCGGCGCTGCTGTAGCGCACGCTTTTTATAATAAGCCAAATATAGATGTAGTAATTTTATACCCTAAAGGCAAAATTTCACTTGCTCAGCAAAAGCTTTTTACAACGCTTGGAAACAATATTCATTGTTACGCAGTGGAAGGTAGCTTTGATGATTGCCAAGAACTTGTTAAAAAGTCTTTTTTAGATGATGAAGTTAAATCAACACTTGGCCTTAACTCTGCTAACTCAATTAACATTAGCCGCTTAGTAGCGCAAGTGTGTTACTACTTTGAAGCCATTGCTCAGCTACCAAAAGAAAAGCGTGCAACAGCGCACATTTCAGTACCAAGCGGTAACTTTGGTAATGTATGTGCCGCCATGATTGGCGCGGTAATCGGTATGCCAGTAGGTAAACTAAGCGCTACAACTAATCAAAACGATACAGTTCCGCGCTTTATGCTTGATAAAAACTGGGCGCCAAACGCAACGCTTGAGTCGCTTTCAAATGCAATGGATGTAAGTAAGCCTAATAACTGGCCGCGCGTGCAAACAATGTTAGATAATAACTGGTTTAGCTACGATAACTTTTATTCAAGCAGCGTAAGCGAGCAAGATACACAAACTGTGATGAAAAATATTCAACAAACAGGCTACGTAGCAGAACCACATACGGCGATTGCTTACCAAGGTCTTGTTGAAAATAGAGCACCTGGTGCCGCGGGTATATTTTTAGCAACAGCACATCCTGCTAAATTTAAAGAAAGCGTAGAAGAGATTTTAAATATTGAACTTGATATGCCAAAACCATTAAGCGATGCATTAGCTAAACCATGCTTAGCAAGCGATATTAACGCCGATTACGATGCGTTACGCACTGAAATACTGGCAAAGTTAGGTTAACCTATTAGCGAAAAATTAAGCGGCTTAGGCCGCTTTTTTATTATTTAAAATAGGCATTAGCACGCTTCCATCATTAACTAATTAAATGTTAAAAATAAAAATCATTTAATTTATTAATGTATTTATAAAAAAATATCATCTTAAAAAGCCTGTGAAATAGTTTCAATCCCTGTTTAAATATCCTCAACTTAAGAGCGTAGGCAAAGAGTCGTTTAAAGCGTACAATAAAGCCTCTAAAAAACACCATACACGTTGCCCTAGGAGACCCCAATGTTAGAACGTAGCATGAATATTTCGGATTTTGATCCAGAGTTATTTGACGCGATAAACAAAGAAACTGCTCGCCAAGAAGAGCACATAGAATTAATCGCTTCAGAAAACTACTGTAGCCCACGTGTACTAGAAGCACAGGGTTCACAGCTTACAAACAAATACGCTGAAGGTTACCCAGGCAAACGTTACTATGGCGGTTGTGAGCACGTTGATGTTGTTGAGCAACTAGCAATTGACCGTGCAAACGAGTTATTTGGTTCTGACTATGCGAACGTTCAGCCACATGCGGGTTCTCAAGCAAATGCAGCTGTTTTCTTAGCATTATTAGAAGCTGGCGACACAGTACTAGGTATGAGCTTAGCTCATGGTGGTCACTTAACGCACGGTTCACACGTAAGTTTCTCTGGTAAGCTTTACAATGCAATCCAATACGGGCTAGACGAAGCAACAGGTGAAATTGATTACGCACAAGTTGAAGCGCTAGCGCTTGAGCACAAACCAAAAATGATTATTGGTGGTTTTTCTGCGTACTCAGGTATTGTAGATTGGGCTAAATTCCGTGAAATTGCAGATAAAGTAGGCGCTTACTTATTTGTTGATATGGCTCACGTTGCAGGCTTAATTGCTGCGGGTGTTTACCCAAGCCCAGTACCTCATGCACACGTTGTAACAACGACAACACACAAAACATTAGCGGGCCCTCGTGGTGGTTTAATTATTTCAGCATGTGGCGACGAAGCTATATACAAAAAGCTTAATAGCGCTGTATTCCCAGGTGGCCAAGGTGGTCCTTTATGTCACATTATTGCTGCAAAAGCAGTGGCATTTAAAGAAGCATTACAACCAGAGTTTAAAACATACCAAGCTCAAGTAGTTAAAAATGCACAAGCTATGGTTGCTGTTATGCAAGAACGCGGTTACAAAATAGTATCTGACAAAACAGAAAACCACTTATTCTTACTTGATTTAATCGATAAAGATATCACAGGTAAAGATGCCGACGCAGCGCTTGGTAATGCAAACATTACAGTTAACAAAAACTCTGTACCAAACGATCCTCGTTCACCGTTTGTTACTTCTGGTTTGCGTATTGGTTCACCTGCAATTACTCGTCGTGGCTTTAAAGAAGCTGAGTCTAAAGAACTTGCTGGCTGGATTTGTGACGTATTAGACAACATCAACGATGAGTCTGTACAAGCGCAAGTTAAAGAAAAAGTAAAAGCAATTTGTGCAAAATTACCTGTATACGCTTAATTGTATAAGCAGCAGTAATTTAGATCACAACCACTTAGTTTTTTGCTAAGATAAAAGGCCGCTATTTAGCGGCCTTTTTTGTTTAAAACGGAAGTACCGAGTTATGCATTGCCCATTTTGTACCGCAAAAGATACTAAAGTTATTGATTCTCGCCTAGTCGGCGGAGGCCACCAAGTTCGCCGTCGTCGTGAGTGCAACGATTGCCATGAGCGCTTTACTACATTTGAAGGGGCAGAGCTCGTTATGCCGCGCGTAATAAAACAAGACGGCAGCCGAGAACCATTTAACGAAGATAAACTTCTAAATGGCCTTAATCGCGCACTTGAAAAGCGTCCAGTGAGTACCGAACAAGTCGATGAAGTCGTTAATATTATTAAATCGCAATTGCGTGCCACGGGTGAGCGCGAAATATCAAGCCACTTAGTCGGTGAGTGCATTATGGAAGCGCTCAAAAAGCTCGATAAAGTAGCGTATGTAAGATTTGCCTCTGTGTATCGCTCATTCGAAGATATACGCGAGTTTGGTGAAGAAATTGCCCGCTTAGGGGAGTAGTAATGCAAAGCCAAATACCATTTACCGAACAAGATGAAATGTATATGGCGCGCGCCATAGAACTTGCCAAAAAAGGGCGATTTACAACCACACCAAATCCTAATGTTGGGTGTGTGTTAGTTAAAAACAACCAGATTATTGGTGAAGGTTTTCATCAGCTTGCAGGGCAGGGCCACGCTGAGGTTAATGCGCTTGCAGTGGCTGGCGAAAGAGCAAAAGGCGCTACGGCTTATGTCACGCTAGAACCGTGCAGTCATTACGGACGCACTCCACCGTGCGCTGAAGGTTTAAAAGCCGCAGGTGTTGTAAAAGTTATAGCTGCAATGGTTGATACCAACCCGCAAGTTGCTGGCAAAGGGCTTAAAATACTCAGCGATGCCGGTGTTGAAGTAGCTTATGGTTTACTAGAGCAGCAAGCGCGCGCACTTAATTTAGGTTTTTTTAAGCGCATGGAGCACGGCTTGCCTTACGTAACATGTAAAATGGCAGCAAGTGTTGATGGCAAAACCGCGCTAAAAAATGGTCAAAGTAAGTGGATCACAGGCCCAGCCGCTCGCCAAGACGTACAATTACAGCGTGCGCAAAGTTGCGCGATTTTAACGGGTGCCGATACGGTAATGGTTGATGATGCAAAACTCAATGTACGTCAAAGCGAATTACCCCAATCTTTACCTACAGATTTACCGCTTCGCCAACCTGTGCGTGTTATAATTGATTCACGAAATAGGTTAACGCCTGAACTTGCTTTGTTTAAAATTGAAAGTGAAGTAATAATTTTTACCACCAAGGTTGATAAATCAAAGCAATGGCCGCATTTTGTAAGGCACATAGAGGTGCCAGCACTAGATGAAAAAGTAAGTTTAAACGCTGTTTTAGAAACATTGGCTCAGCTGCAATTTAATAATGTATTTTTAGAAGCGGGTGCAACCCTTGCTGGAAAAATGACAGAGCTTAAGTTAATAGACGAATATCTTTTTTATATAGCGCCTAAACTAATGGGCTGTGATGCAAAAAGTTTAGTTAATTTTGCGCCGCTAACGGATATGAAAAACACCGTTAATTTAACCTTTAAAGAATGTGTAAATATTGGCGACGATATTCGTATAACCGCCACAACTCACGTTCCAAACACTTAATTAAAAGAGTAGGGCTATGTTTACTGGAATAATAGAAGCTACAGGCAAAATTGCGTTACTACAAAAAAAACAAGGCGATTTAGCTATTCGTATCCAAAGCGCTAATCTTGATATGAATGATGTAAAGCTTGGCGATAGTATTGCCACTAATGGTGTGTGCTTAACCGTTGTAGATAAACACATTGATGGCTTTAGTGCCGACTTATCTAACGAAACAATCAGCCTAACTGGGTTTGCAAATTATAATATTGGCCAAATAGTTAACCTTGAAAAAGCAATGCAGCCAGTATCGCGTTTAGGCGGGCACTTAGTATCGGGGCACGTTGATGGTATAGCAACTATTACAGCTATTACTCCAAACGCACGTGCTACAGAATATTGGCTTAGTACCGATGAAGCCTTAATGAAATACATTCCGTACAAAGGGTCTGTATGTATTGATGGCATAAGCCTGACAGTAAACGCTGTTGAGGCTAACAAGTTTAAGCTAACAATTGTGCCGCACACGAGCGAGCAGACGACCATTGCCGATTTTAAAGTTGGCACACAGGTTAATTTAGAAGTAGACCAAATTGCACGTTATTTAGAGCGCCTAATTAAAGGGGCTGAACAACCAACTGGCTCAGACATTTCAATGAGCTTACTAGCTAAAGCTGGTTTTGTTAAATAACGACACTGACAACATACATGAGCAAATTTATGAATTTACACAGCGCACAAGAAATCATAGACGATATTAAAGCCGGTAAAATGGTTATTTTAATGGACGACGAAGACCGAGAAAACGAAGGCGATTTAATTATTGCCGCAGAGCACATTAGCGCTGAAGCGATAAACTTTATGGCAACCCATGGCCGTGGATTAATTTGTTTAACCATGACCCAAGAGCGCTGTGAGCAACTTGACTTACCATTAATGGTTAAAAACAACGGTGCTGCGTTTTCTACTAACTTTACTATGTCTATTGAGGCATCTAAAGGTGTTACAACAGGCATTTCAGCAGCAGACAGAGCACGTACAGTGCAAGCGGCCATTGCAAAAGGTGCGGTGCCTAGCGATATCGTACAGCCAGGTCATATTTTTCCAATTATGGCACAGCCGGGTGGCGTTTTAACACGTGCAGGCCATACCGAAGCTGGCTGTGATTTAGCGCGATTAGCAGGCCTTGAAGCATCATCAGTGATTGTTGAAATACTTAATGCCGACGGCACAATGGCGCGCCGCCCTGATTTAGAAGTGTTTGCTAAAGAGCACGATATTAAAATTGGCACTATTGCCGATTTAATTGAATACCGTAACTTAAACGAAACCACAATTGAGCAAGTTGCTAAATGTAAACTGCCAACTGAACACGGTGAGTTTGATTTAGTCACGTACAAAGATACCATTGACGGTCAATTACATTACGTATTGCTTAAAGGCGAAGTAAAAGAGCAAGAGCCAACACTTGTTCGCGTGCACTTGCAAAGTACCTTTAACGATATATTACTTTCAGATAGAAGTGCGGATCGTAGTTGGGGCCTTTCTGATGCGATGGCTTATATTGCTAAAAATGACGGTGCCTTAGTTATTTTAGGTAAACAAGAAAGCACAGAAGAGTTAGAAGCAACAGTTAAAGCATTTGCTGCGGCCGATGCCGGTGAAAGCGTAACACCTCGTAAATTTAAAGGTACATCGCGTACTGTTGGTGTTGGCTCACAAATACTGGCCGATTTAGGTATTAAACAAATGCGCTTAATGAGCCGCCCTAAAAAGTATCATGCACTTTCGGGCTTTCATTTAGAAGTAGTCGATTACGTTGAGCCGCAATAAGCGGTTTGCTTTAAACTAGTCTATTTTTTTATTTTTATGGTATGATGCGCAGCAATTTTTGCGCAATCGCAACCGCTTGAACATATTTTTAGGGTTATCAAATGAAAATTATTGAAGGTAATAAGTACGCTCCAGGCAAAAAATTCGCTATTGTTATTTCACGTTTTAACGACTTTATTGGTAGCAGCCTACTTGAAGGTGCTGTTGATGAGCTTAAGCGTACTGGTGGCGTAGCTGATGACGACATTACTGTTGTATATGTACCTGGTGCAGTTGAATTACCTTTAGCAGCGAAACGCGTTGCAGCAAAAAAAGAGTATGATGCAATCATCGCATTAGGCGTAGTGATCAGAGGTGGTACACCACACTTTGACCTCGTTGCTGGCGAATCAAACAAAGGCCTTGCAAATGTATCGCTTGAGTATGATATCCCGGTTGCATTTGGCGTATTAACCACAGAAAGCATTGAACAAGCAATTGAACGCGCTGGTACCAAAATGGGTAACAAAGGCGGCGAAGCGGCATTAGGCGCGCTTGAAATGGTTAATGTGTTAGATAAAATTTAAGTTTAAGGAATTTTTGTGAAACCAGCAGCAAGACGTAAAGCACGTATCTTAGCACTTCAAGCCGTTTATTCTTGGCAATTAAGTGGCAATTTAATTGCCGATATCGAACAACAAATGTTGATCGAAAACGACGTGACTAAAATTGATGTTGAATACTTTAAAGATTTAGCGCGTGGCGTTGCCGTTAATTTTAAGCAACTAGACGAAGCTGTATCACCGCATTTAACACGTCCGTTTGATGATTTAGATATGGTAGAACGTGCAATTTTACGTTTAAGCGCTTACGAGCTTAAATTCCGTGAAGATGTACCATACAAAGTAGCAATCAATGAAGGCATTGAGCTTGCTAAAATATTTGGCGCAGAAGACAGCCATAAATTTGTAAACGGTGTACTTGATAAAGCTGTTAAGCATTTACGCAAGTAATACTAACGCCCTTAACGCGCTATCTATTAATACGTAGCGCATTAAACGTTAGTACACGTTAAAAAGGAGAGCCGGCATAGGTCGGCTTTTTTGTGTATGAAGGAATTTGAATTAATAAACCGCTACTTTAAAGGTCGTGGTATAACTCGTCGTGATGTGAACCTAGGAATAGGGGACGACTGTGCATTAGTTACTGTTCCGCAAAACTGCCAACTGGCAGTAACAACTGATACGCTCGTATCGGGTGTGCATTTTTTTGATGATATTTCTCCTCGCGCGTTAGGCCATCGAGCACTGGCCGTAAATTTAAGTGATTTAGCAGCTATGGGTGCTGAGCCTACTTGGGTATCGGTTGGACTCACCTTGCCTAATATTAGCCAGCAGTGGATTGAAGAATTTACCGAAGGCATGCACGAAATCGCAGAGTACTTTAATGTACAAATTATTGGTGGCGACACCACACAAGGCCCTTTAACAATTACTATTTGTGCTAAAGGTACTGTGCCTGAAGGCAAAGCATTACGCCGTGGCGGCGCTAAAGTGGGTGATTGGGTATTTGTAACGGGAACTTTAGGTGATGCAGGCCTTGCTATTGAATCACGCAAGCAAGGACTCACCATTGAGCCTGAGCACTTAAAATATATAAATAACCGCTTTGATTATCCAACACCGCGTGTTGCTGCAGGGCAAGTATTGCGAGGCCTAGCGTCATCTGCAATTGATGTTTCTGACGGTTTACTTGCAGATTTAGAGCATATACTAGATATGTCGCAAGTAAGCGCCAGTATTAATATAGAAAATATTCCCACTTCAGATGCGATGCGCTCAAGCTTAAGCTTTGAAGAACAACTGCCGTATATTTTAAGCTACGGTGATGACTACGAATTACTCTTTACAGTATCTGATGACAATAAAAGTATGTTAGATCTTAAACTACGCCAATATGGGGTAGAAGCATCGTGTATTGGGCAAATAAAAAGTGGTGAAGGTCAAATTGAGCTTTTACACCACGGTGAAAAATTTAATTTTGAGCAACAGGGCTTTGAGCACTTTGCCAAGGAGCAGGTTTGACTAGCAATAAACAGTTTAATTTAAAGCGCCCGCATCAGTTATTTGGCTTAGGATTTGGAACTGGTCTTGCCCCTGTTGCGCCAGGTACATTTGGTACTTTTGCAGCATTACCGTTTATTTATATGACAATGCATTTTCCGCTATGGTTACAAATAGTGTTTGCCATTGTGATTAGTGTTTTTGGTATATGGGCTTGTGGCAAAACAGCCGACGATTTGGGTGTGCATGATCACCCTGCAATTGTATGGGATGAAGTGGCTGGTTATTACATTACCATGATTGGTGCTGCGCTAAGCTGGCAAACCTTATTAGTTGGCTTTTTATTATTTAGATTTTTTGATATAGCTAAGCCTGGACCAATTAAAACGCTTGATAAACGCATGGACGGCGGCGTTGGTATTATGGCCGATGATGTACTGGCCGGTATTTTTTCGCTTATTTGTTTGCAAGCGTTAATAAAAGCAGGTTTACTACCCTTTTAATTTTATTGTTATATTTGTTTAACTAGGTGGCAGCGAAATGATGCGATTTTTACTGGTGTGTGTACTTATGTTGTGTGCCATGCCAAGTTGGGCTTCTATTACTGATTACGTAGTTAAACAATGGAATATAAAAGACGGCTTACCTTCTCAGTCGCTTAAAAGTGTAGTGCAAGATCAGCAAGGCTATATGTGGGTAGGTACTCAATTTGGCCTTAGTCGCTTTGATGGCACTACATTTACTAACTACAATACGCAAAACAGTCCTTTTTTACCTAGTAATGGTATTAACAAATTACTTATCGATAGCAATGGCTATTTATGGGTGGGCACTAAAAGCGGATTAGTGGTTATTAACCCACAAACACTCGCAGCACAAGAATTTAATATTAAAGGCCCTGTTAGGGATATTTTAGAAGATGCTAAAGGCAGCATTTGGATTGCTGCAAATGGCCTTTATTATGTAGACCGCAATCAAGTAGATTTACGCGATAGAGCAAACGAGTTAGTCCCTATCGTTAATGCTACCGTTATTACGCAAATTGTCGGTTCAGTTAGCCAAATGGCGCTTTCACCTGAGGGTATTTGGCTTGTCAACGATCGACATTTATTACGCCTAACTAAAAATGCCTCAGATTTTTCTAAATTACGTTTAGAGCTTACCGCTAAGGTGTCATTACCTGAGCGCTTAGCGCAAACCATAGTGCACGATCTTTCTTTTTTAAATGGTAATTTATATTTAGCCTCTGAACTGGGCGCTTACTTTTTAGATTTAGATGATGAATTAAGGCCTTTCCCACTACCAAACGCAAATAACTCTGCAGTTTATAAATTTATGAGCGATACCAATGGTGGCTTATGGGTATCTACTTATGGGCGGTTACTTTTTAGGGCTAAGTCGGGCGAGTGGCAATGGGTAGAGCCAAGCCAGCTTGATCAAAGTATTTGGTTTGCCGATATTTACCGCGATAACCAAAACAATGTATGGCTAGCGAGCTTTAGTGAAGGCCTTTGGCTTGCTCACGAAGGGCGTATTGAGCGCCACTCAGCGTTATCGCAAATGACCGAAGCCGTAATGGCAATTAGCCAAGCACCCGATGGAAACTTGTGGGTGGCAAACAAAAGTGGCATTGGCTATTTCGACTTAAAGAAAAACTTTATAAATAAAATACCAAGCGCGCAATTTGGGCGGGCAACGGTACATGATCTTCAGTTTGATGGCTCTCGATTATACATTGCAACCGGCCGAGGCTTATTTTTTTACGAGCAAGATAAACTATATAGCTTTCCAGGTCGTGCATTAAGAGATAACCCTGTCTTTGCAATTAGCCCTTCGAGCAAAGGGGGCTTTTGGATAGGTACTGGCCGTGGCCTATATAGGCTGAGTTACGGTGGCTTAACTCCTTTTGCGTATAACGCATTTTTAGGTAGCAAATTTATAACCTACGTGCTTGATAAGGCAAACTTTGGCGTAATTGGCACCAGTAAAGGGGCGTATTACTTTACCGATCGTGGAATTGAAAAAATAGGCGATCAAACCTCTTTAGAAAGTGCCTATATAACCAGCGTATTGCATATAGAGGGTGTGGGTATTTTAATAGGTTCGCTTAACGACGGACTATTTTATCGAAGTTTACAAGGTCATTGGCGCCAGCTAGATGCAGCCAATGGCTTACCGTATGGCTCTATTTTTAGCTTAGAGTACGACGAAACCTATAAGCGCGTTTGGGTAAGTACCATGAAAGGTGTTTACCGAATGCCAGTGGCACAATTTAAAGGTGAGGTGTCGAGTTTAAAAGTAGAAGAAGTTATTTCTTCTTTTGATAGGCAGTTAGATGGCAAAGCAAGCCAGTGTTGTAATGGTTTAGGGCACGATGCTGTAGCTACAACTGATTACTCAATTTGGTACCCTAGCTTACAAGGTATTGTAGAAATACCTAAAAATACTGAATTATTTGGTTTAAATATTTTAAAGCCAAAAGTAGAGACGCTTACTACACCCCTTCGCGCTTTAACAACGGCTGCATTAGGTGAAAAACCTTTATTGGATACTGATGAGCGTGACATAACGTTAAAGTACACCGCCATCGATTATTACGCCCCAAACAGTATTGAATTTAGATACAAGCTAAGTGGATTAGATAGTGACTGGCGTTATGCAAAAGCCCGCCGAGAGGCTATTTATACAAATTTACCTGCAGGTTCATTTTTGTTTGAGCTTGAAGCAAAGCGCCAAGGCGAAGATTGGGATAGAGCAAAAACAGCTGAATATGCGTTTGTTGTTCCGCAGCGCTTTGATGAAACCATATACTTTAGGTTACTTATTGTAAGTAGCTTTATTTTACTCTTTTACTTTATTTTTTGGGTGTTTAGAGCGCAAGAGCGTAGAAAGCAAGAAATACTAGAAGGCTTAGTGACCGAGCGTACCTTAGAGCTTCGCCAAGCAAACGACAAACTAGGGCAGGTTAACTCGCAGCTTAAAT
Source organism: Pseudoalteromonas espejiana DSM 9414 (assembly GCF_002221525.1). Lineage (NCBI taxonomy): Bacteria > Pseudomonadati > Pseudomonadota > Gammaproteobacteria > Alteromonadales > Pseudoalteromonadaceae > Pseudoalteromonas > Pseudoalteromonas espejiana. The sequence continues at coordinate 860,437 of NZ_CP011028.1, forward strand.
TAGTAAGCCACTCTGATGAGCTTACAGGGCTTCGTAGCCGACGCTTTTTGTTTGATCAACTCCCTAAAGATATTGAGCACTTTCAGCGTAATGCGCAGTCTCTGCAAGCGCAAGGCAAGTCGCTCGTGCTGGTAATAATTAACTTTGATAACTTTAGCCGCATAAATGATGCGTATGGCCCAATAGCTGGAGATAGCTGTTTACAACAAATGGCCGCATTGCTTAACTCACGTACTCAAGGCTCTGACTATGTAGCGCGTTGGAGTGGTGATGAGTTTTTACTCTTATTACGCGATTTCAAATGCAACATGATTGACAGCTATGCCTCAGACTTATGCCAAGCAATTGCGTTAAATTCGTTTCAATTGCCTAATGGTAAAAGTACTAATATTACCGCGTCTGTAGGGTGGTCTTTTTACCCATTACCACTTTTAGGTGGCCAGGTTATAAGCTGGGAAACATCTATTAATTTAGCCGATATTGCATTGCACCAAGTTAAAAAACGCGGTGGTGATGGTGTGGCTAATATTACTTTTGATAAACAGTTAGATGCGTTTGAGTTTGAACAAAATTCGAATGTTGATCAGCAGCTAGGTATTTTACAAAGTAATGGTTTAGCTGATATTAAAGTGTGGATGCGATAATGCCTAACCTACATGTGTAGGCTAGGCATGGTTGAGGGTAACACTATTTAGTTACTCGTTTAGCCAAGCTGGTAAAATGGCAACCGACTCGGGAGCAGTAAAATCAGTACTTGCATTGGCGCTAATATCACCGCCGGCAGTACTTAAAATATTGTTAAATCGCATGACAACATTATTCGATTTTTCAGCTACGTATAAATCGCTACCGCTATACATAATATCAACAGGGTTACCTAACATGGTTGCAGGGCCGCTAATTGTCGCGCTTATATTCACTAAGCCCGATGCAGTAGCTGTATTATTTAATACGTAAATTTTACCATCGTCGGCAACGGCCGCACTTCCCACATCAGAAAGTATCAACGTGCCACTTAGTGCATCGTAATCTATTCCATGAATATTAGTAGGTGCCGCGACAGCTTCACCATTGTTTGCAGGAGTAATTAGTCTGTCTTCTGTATTTATGCTGGTTTCACCACTTAAAAGTTTGCTCTTCACTTGGTCAAATACAGCAACTGTACCATTGGTTAAAGCCACAAAAGCACGGTCGGTTTTACTGTCGTAATCTACATCCCATGGGCGAGCATTATTAGCAAAAGTTAAATTCATAAGTGGGCTGGCATCACCCGTTGTACAGGTAGAAAATATAGCAATACTTGGCGTAGTTTCGTTATTTTCGGCAACAAATATCATGCCGCTGTCTGAGGCTATATCAAGCCCTTTTGGCGATACTAAACCAGTATTAGCGCCCGTTATGATGCTATCTTGGTTAGTATTATAGGTTTGCCCGTCACGGGTAATTGCTACTTTAGTTGAAATAACAATTCCGCCCATACCGGTGCTGGCATTATCAAAGGTGGTATAGCTATTACCTGCTTTATCAAAACTAACGCTTTCGATGGTTTGGCTTGCATTATAGCTAGCCAGTTCAGTATTGAGCGCAGTATTAAAACGGCTTATTTGCCCTGTTGTATCGCCTGCAGCACTTGGGTTACTTGATACAGCTACACCAAGTAGTGCCATATTAGGCGTTTCACTGTCTGATATATCGGCCATGGTGGTTTGTGCTACCGTGTTGGCAATAGACTCAGGTTTAGTTGTGGCAGTGATTAAAGCTGGTGTAATGTCGCCGCTGTTGCCAGTAAATATATTGCTAAACACTAATATGGCATCGTTAGATTTTTCAGCTACTCGCAGGTCGCTTCCCTCTAATGCAATATCGACAGGGTTACCTAACATAGTTGCAGGCCCTGAAATACTGCGTGCTACTGAGGTATTTCCATCAGCTGATGATGCATTATTAATAACAAATAAAGCCCCATCGGTTGCATCAGATGCACTACTTACATCAGATAAAATAAGTTTATTGGTTGTTTCATCATAAACAATACCATGAATATTAACTGAAATTTGCTCCCCATTAGTATCGCTTGGTGTAATTGTCCGACTTGGCATAGCCGCAAATTCACCACTTACAAAGTTATCGTAAACGGCAACATCACCATTTGTGAGTGCAACGTAGAGTCGATCGTTAGTTTGGTCGTAATCTACATCCCATGGAGCGGCTTCGGTAATGGTGGTGGCAAGTGGAGCTACGTCTCCTGCAGCGCCTGTACCAAAGGTAGTAATTTGCATAGCACCAAAATCAGCGATAAAAATGAGACCACTTTTTTTAGCAACGGCAATCCCTTTAGGGTTTACAAGTGTGGTGGCGGGGCCTGTAATTTCTCGGTCTATATTATTTGCAAAGCTTGCGCCATCTTCTCTATTTGTAAGTTGGCAAATTGTTTTAATGCTGCCATTTGCACTGTCGCTTGCTTGTATTAAGTTACCAAGGCCATCAAATGCTACGCCTTCATTTGCGGTGGTATTAAATGTTTTTAACTTGGCAGCGTTTTGATTAATTAAATCAACAGTACCTGCATTCGCTTCACCATTATTAGCTAAAACAAATGTGGCAGCGGCAAAACCTGGGTTGCCGTTTGAGCCATCGGTTCCATCTTGTCCATTAGCGCCAGGAGTTCCGTCTACGCCGTTTTTTCCATCATCGGAGCTACAGCCAGAGATACCTATTAACACAGCAAGTGCTAATACAGAAAAACTAAGCGTATGTTTAGGTGAGTATTGTTGTGTACAAAGGGGAGTTAAGTTTGCTTTGTTCATCATTTTTACCTTTTTAATATTCCATCAAATGTAAGTAAATAACGTAGCTGCTTATACTCCACAGACTAATCAGTACGGACTATTTACATGTTAACCTCATAGGAATAACGGCTGTAAAATGAAACTGGATGCAAAAAAGTTAAAAATAAAAAAGGAGCCTTAGGCTCCTTTTTTACCAAACTAAATAAATAGCTTAAGCAATAAACGACTTAATTGAACTTAAAATACCTTGCTCACCTAAGCCCATCTCGTCATGCATTTGCGCTTGTGTACCGTGCTTAATAAATTCATCGGGGATACCTAAATTAAGTACGTGAATACGGGCTTTAATGCTAGCCAAGTATTCATTAACCGCAGAGCCTGCACCACCAGAAATGGCGTTATCTTCTAAAGTAACAATTACGTCGTGGCTTTGAGCAAGCTCATCTAGAAGTGCTGTATCAAGCGGTTTAATAAAGCGCATGTTGACAAGTGTTGCGTTTAATTCATTTGCTGCAAGCTGTGCGTTTTCAAGCAGTGTGCCAAATGACAAAATAGCAACTTTAGCACCGTGTTTAATTGTATCGGCTTTACCAATTTCAAGTAGCTGCATGTTGTTTTCAATGTCAGCTGTACCCGCACTTCCACGAGGGTAGCGTATTGCAACAGGGCAGTTGGCTTTATAACCTGTGTAAAGCATATGCCTACACTCGTTAGTATCGCTAGGTGCCATAATAACCATATTAGGTATGCAGCGCATAAAGCTTAAGTCGTACGCGCCTTGGTGGGTTTCGCCGTCGGCGCCAACAATACCTGCACGGTCAATGGCAAACAACACAGGTAAGTTTTGTAGGGCAACATCGTGTATAAGTTGGTCGTACGCACGCTGTAAAAAGCTTGAGTAAATAGCCACTACAGGCTTTAACCCTTCGCATGCAAAACCTGCAGCAAGTGTTACTGCATGTTGCTCTGCTATGGCCACATCAAAGTATTGCGTTGGGTGCTCTTTTGAAAAACGCACCATGCCTGAGCCTTCACGCATTGCCGGTGTAATAGCCATTAGCTTTTCATCTTGCTCGGCTATATCGCAAAGCCAATCGCCAAATACTTTTGAAAAAGTAGCTGCACCTGGCTTTGATTTAGGCAAGCTTGATATAGTCGGATCAAACTTTGGTACACCATGGTAGCCAATTGGATCGGCTTCAGCTGGCTTATAACCTTTACCTTTTTGCGTTTTGATATGTAAAAGCTGCGGGCCTTTTAAATTACGCATGTTACGAAGCGTATCTACGAGCATGTTTACATCGTGGCCATCAATTGGGCCAATGTAGTTAAGGCCTAGCTCTTCAAAAAAAGTACCAGGAATAACCATTCCTTTAAGGTGCTCTTCTACTTTGCTAGCAAGCTCCTTAACCGGAGGCACACCAGAGAGAAGCTTTTTACTGCCTTCGCGAATATTTGTATAAAAGCTGCCTGATAAAATACGCGCAAAATGATTAGTTAACGCGCCTACGTTTTCAGAAATCGACATTTCGTTATCATTTAAAATAATAAGCATGTCTGATTTAACATCACCTAAGTGGTTCATTGCTTCAAAAGCCATGCCCGCGGTAATAGCACCATCACCAATTACTGCAACTGTTTTACGGCCTTTACCTTCTTTTTGCGCCGCAATAGACATCCCAAGCGCTGCTGAAATAGAAGTACTTGAATGGCCTACACTGAACGTGTCGTATTCACTTTCTTCACGAAAAGGAAAAGGGTGTAAACCGTCTTTTTGGCGGATGGTGTGCATTGAATCACGTCGACCCGTTAAAATTTTGTGCGGGTATGCTTGATGGCCCACATCCCACACTAGGCGATCTTCAGGTGTGTTATATACATAATGTAGGGCGACTGTTAGTTCAACTGTCCCTAAACCAGACGCTAAATGACCGCTACTTTGCGATACTGAGTTGAGTAAATAGTCTCGTAACTCATTGCTAAACGCAGGGAGTTTATCTTGCGCTATATCGCGTAAGTGGGCTGGTTCGTCAACCAAGTTAAGTAATGGATACTTGCTACTATCAAGTGTCATGGTATTTATTTTGTCCTTCGCTAACACTCGCGCTAAATTATAAAACTATGCAAGTGTTGAGTAATAATGTCAGTGCTAAATGGCAATACGGTTACGTTGCGTTTAGTGGTCACGCTTAATTAGGTAGTTTGCCAGCGCGGCAAGAACAGAAGTATCAGCATCTATTTTAGCTAATGCCTGATGCGCTTGCTCAATTAAATCTTGCGCCATTTGCTTTGCGCCCAGCATACCTAACAAGGCTGGATAAGTCGCTTTATTAGCGGCTAAATCAGAGCCCTGTGGCTTACCTAAAGTAAAGGTGTCGCCTTCAACATCTAAAATGTCATCGTGTACTTGAAATGCCAGCCCTATAGCATACCCAAAAACGCTTAAGTTTTCTAAGGTTTGTTTGTCTGCTTTTTCGCTACACAGTGCGCCTAGAGTAATTGCACAATTGATTAAAGCGCCTGTTTTTAATCGATGGATTCGCTCAAGCTCTTGTACTGTAATAACTTTGTCGGTGGCTGCAATGTCTAAACCTTGCCCACCAACCATGCCTTCAAGCCCAGATGCATTTGCAAGCTTAGCAATCATTTTTACTTGTGTTTGCGCATTACAAGAAAAAGTATGCGAAGCAATAAGTTCAAAGGCTAATGTTTGCAGTGCATCTCCTGCTAAAATTGCATGCGCATCATCAAATGCAATGTGGCAAGTTGGGCGACCGCGGCGTAACTCATCGTCATCCATGGCAGGTAAATCGTCGTGCACTAGTGAATAGCTATGAATACACTCAATGGCGGCAGCCAATACGTTTAAATCTTGTTTATTAGCGCCGAGCATTTCACCCGTTGCATACACCAAAAATGGTCGTAATCGTTTACCCCCATTAAACAAACCATACTCAGTGGCTTGTTTAACCGTTTTTTCTGTATCAAGGGGCTGGTCAAAGTATTGCTGTAGGGTAGTTACAACATCGTGTTGAGCACTTTCTATTTTTTCTTTTATGCTCACGATTATTCCATATCGTTATTAAAGGAAGTGAGCGCTGCTTTTTCGCCATTTCCCATTAAAATTGACACTTTTTGCTCTGCTTGCTGTAACTTGCCTGTTGATGCATTAGCTAATGCGATACCGCGCTCAAACTGTTTTAACGACTGCTCAAGCGATAAATCACCTTGTTCCATTTCACTTACAATGGTTGATAATTCTTCGAGTGCTTGTTCAAAACTTAGGTTTTCAGGTTTTTTAGTCGCCATGTTTAATTTCAGCCAGCATGATAAATTTAGGAGCCAATTTTAGGGGGAATGCTAAACTAGGTCAAAGGATGATCGTTGTTTTTTGAGTAATATCAGTTTAAATCGTCTTTTTATGAAGTATAAGGTGCGCATTAGCTCTCACTATGTACAATAAAAATTAATCAGTAGCTAGGCTAGTAGGCTAACTTGATCTAAAATTAGGCTGAACACGGTGTTTTGCACTTTTTGCAAAAATGGCTTAAGTATTTCAGTATCTTGCCGATAAGCAGTTAATAATAAAAGTTTGAATAACAAAGTATAATACTTTGGAGGAAATGTGGATTTAGCAACCATAATTGGGATCCTTGGCGCAATTGGTTTAATTGTCATGTCCATGTTTATGAGTAGTAGTGGCGAAATGGGAATGTTTGCCGATGCTCCTTCTAGCGTAATTGTATTTGGTGGCTCACTATTTATAGTGTTATCAAACTTTACTCTGTCTCAATTTCTGGGCATAGGTAAAGTGGTAGGCAAGGCGTTCATGTTTAAAATTGAATCGCCAGAAGAGCTTATCGAAAAAGCGGTAGAACTTGCCGACTCAGCACGTAAAGGGGGGTTTTTAGCTCTCGAAGAAGCCGAAATACCAAACCCATTTATGCGTAAAGGGGTTGATATGCTAGTAGATGGCCACGATGCCGATGTAGTGCGTGCCACACTTCAAAAAGATATTTCTTTAACAACCACACGTCATGAACTCGGAGCGGGTTTGTTTAAATCCCTTGCCGATATAGCGCCAGCTATGGGTATGATAGGTACGTTAATAGGCTTAGTTGCCATGCTTTCTAACATGGATGACCCTAAAGCAATTGGCCCTGCCATGGCGGTGGCACTATTAACTACTTTATATGGTGCGTTTTTAGCAAACGTTGTGGCTATTCCAATTCAGGTTAAACTTGAACTACGTAAAGACGAAGAAGCAATGAATCAGCGTTTAATACTTGATGCTATTTTAGGGATTCAAGATGGCCAAAACCCTAAGGTAATTGAAGGTATACTTAAAAATTATCTTGCTGAGTCTAAGCGTAAAGTGGATACCGAGGAGTAACCATGTCTGATCAAGAGTGCAAATGCCCACCACCCGGTTTACCTGCATGGATGGGAACATTTGCTGATTTAATGTCGTTATTAATGTGCTTTTTTGTACTCTTACTTGCCTTTTCAGAAATGGATGTACTTAAGTTTAAACAAATAGCAGGCTCAATGAAGTTTGCTTTTGGCGTACAAAATAAAATAGAAGTAAAAGATATTCCAAAAGGGACGTCTGTTATTGCAATGGAATTTACCCCTGGTAAACCAGAGCCAACCCCTATAGAAACCATTCAACAGCAAACCGTAGAAATGACTCAACAAATGCTTGAGTTTCAAGCGGGCGATGAAAGCTCAGCCGGTGGTAGGCAAGAGCAACGCGGTGATAAGCGTGGTGGTGAATCGCGTAGTACTTCGCAAGAGCAGTCATCTGAGCAAGCAACTTCAGCGGCCGATCAAGAGCAAACAAATGAGCTAGTTAAAAAAATAGCGCAGCAACTCGAAAAGCAAATTATAGATGGGGCTATCGAGCTTGAATCCCTAGGTCAGCAAATTATTATTCGTATTCGTGAAAATGGATCTTTTCCATCAGGGAGTGCCTTTTTACAACCTAAGTTTAAACCTATCATTCAAGATATTGGTGTGCTGCTAAAAGATGTACCCGGTGAAATTACTGTTTCGGGGCATACCGACGATTTTCAGGTTTCAAACGAGTTATATATTAATAATTGGGACTTATCGTCAAAACGCGCGGTAGCAGTTGCAAGCGAACTGCAAACAGTACAAGGGTTTGATAAAAACCGGATGATGGTAGTGGGGCGTGCCGATACACGCCCGCTTGTGCCAAACGATTCAAATGAAGATCGCCGCAGAAACCGCCGAGTAGAAATATCAATCCTGCAAGGTAAGGCCAAAGAGTCAGACCCTATTGATGTACGCTAGGTTATTGCCTAGCGTTAAACTTTAGTAAATCAGTTTCATTTTAAGGTACTTTATCCCTTTAAGTATCTTGGCAATATCACCATTTTAGCTTACAGTACATTTCCTTAACATATGTAATGGAGTGCCTGTGAAAACAACCAATAAATATTGTGATATGCCGGGTAATGGTGACGGTACTGATGACGATACAAAAACAAAATAGGACAGAGTATTTTGCCTGAGTGGTTTTTGTATATTGTTAGTATTTTAAGTAAAAGCTGGGTTTTAATGCTAAGCCCGGCTATTTTTATATTTTTTGTATTTAAAGATCGCCTAGCCTTTCGATTTGTATTACTTACAGCAGCCTTTTTCCTCTTTGGTAACCTAACTGCTTCAAGCCTAAGAGCGTTTGATGACATTTATATTTATCGTTATTTAGTCTGGGCGCTCACCGATATTATTTGGATGGCACTTATAGCTTACTGGGGTATTAAGGATAAAGTTTACCTATGGCAATGTGTTATTGGGCAACTAGTTGTTATTGGCGCACCTATATTACAACTATTCCGATTAGTTGATCGCCATTTGTGGGATTTAGCTTACAGTACGGTTATTTATCAGACCCTAATGCCATTTATCAATATTGCCACGGTGGTTGTATGCTATTTACCTTTAATTATCCTTTTCACTAAGCAAGGCAGTGTAAGGTCAAAAAGAGAAAACTCCCCACCTTCAAAATAGCTGTGCTAAACTACTGTTTATATAACCAGTTATTGAGCAAATCCCATGAAACTCTATATTGCAGAAAAACCATCCCTAGGCAGAGCAATTGCTGATGCACTGCCAAAACCACATAAAAAATACGATGGGTATATAGAAGTAGCTAATGGTGATTGTGTCTCGTGGTGCATTGGGCACTTACTTGAGCAAGCAGAGCCTGATGACTACGATGAGCGTTTTAAAAAATGGCAATTCGAACATCTTCCTATTGTGCCTGACCAGTGGCAACTAAAAGCAAAAACTAAAACACGTAAACAGTTAACGGTATTAAAAAAGCTAATTAAACAAGCATCAGTTTTAGTTCATGCTGGCGATCCCGATAGAGAGGGTCAACTTTTGGTGGATGAGGTAATAGAACAAGCTAAAATAAGCAAAACTAAAAAGCAAAGTATTCAGCGTTTACTTATCAGCGACTTAAATTTAGCGGCAGTTAAAAAATCACTTAGTAGCATGCGCTCTAATAGAGAGTTTATTCCTCTTAGTGTATCAGCGCTTGCTCGTTCACGCGCGGATTGGTTATTTGGGATGAATCTCACTCGGGCTTATACGTTAGCTGGGCAAAAAGCAGGGTTTGGCAATGTGCTATCAGTTGGCCGCGTACAAACGCCCATTTTAGGGTTAGTGGTTAATCGCGATAACGAAATAGCTAATTTTGTATCAAAACCATTTTATGAAGTGTTGGCACATTTAGTTACTCCAGAGCAGCAGCTATTTACAGCTAAGTGGGTGCCGAGTAAAGCTTGTGAGCCTTACCAAGATGAAGAAGGGCGAGTATTAAATAAAGCACTTGGTGAAAATGTAGCTTCTCGTATAACTAACCAAAAGGGAGAGGTAACAGCACTTGAACAAAAACAAAAAAAGCAAAGTGCACCTTTACCTTATAATTTATCAGCACTGCAAATAGATGCGGCAAAAGCATTTGGTATGGCTGCCCAGCAGGTGCTTGATATTTGCCAAACACTTTATGAGCGCCATAAATTAATTACTTACCCTCGCTCAGATAATCGCTATTTACCTAAGGAACATCATTTAGATGCACCTGCAATTTTAAAAGCAATTTCAGCAAATGGCGGCCAAAAAGTAGAGTTGGTAAATGGTGCTAATACTAAGCAGCGCAGTAAATGCTTTAATGACTCAAAAGTAGCTGCGCATCACGCTATTGTACCTACGGGAAAGCAATTAAAATCAGCCAGCTTAGCCACTGATGAAGCAAAAGTGTATCAGCTTATTTGTAGGCATTATGTGATTCAGTTCTACCCTGATTACCTATATAACGAAACCAAAGTAGAGATAACCATTGCTGGTGGTTTATTTAAAGCTAATGCCAAGCAAGACGTAAGTTTGGGTTTTAAGGTACTAATGGGTAAAGGCGAGTTAAAAGAAGAAGCAACTTTACCTCATTTAGCTAAAGGGATGGCGCTTAATTGCACTAAAGGTGAGGTTATTGAAAAGCATACTACACCTCCATCACATTTTACTGATGCAACATTGTTGGCTGCGATGACAGGCATTAGCCGTTACGTTAAAGATCCTCAAATTAAAAAAGTATTAAAAGAGACCGATGGTTTAGGTACTGAGGCTACACGTGCAGGTATTATTGAACTGTTATTTAGGCGCCGTTTCTTAAAACGCGAAGGCAAAGCAATTAAAGCAACCGAAACCGGTTTGGCACTTATTAGTGTTTTACCACAAGGCCTAGCAAGCCCCGATTTAACGGCTAAGTGGGAGTCGAGCTTAGGAGATATAGCGCAACAAGCAATGAGTTATCAGCAGTTTTTACAGCCATTACTTGCTGAGCTTGAAGGATTTGTACACCAAGCTGTTAATTGCGATAGCCATGTATTTTCAAAGCTACCTAAAACACCTCTAAAAAAGCGTTTTGCTAAAGGTAGTAAAAAAACGTCATACAAAAAATCTAATTATAAAAAGAGCTCCGCAGCCACTTAATTGCGGAGCTCTTAAGTACTGCTTATTAATTATTAAATAAAGCCACCGCAGCGTTACTCATCGCTTTTATGCCTGTAGGTAGCGCTACTTTATAATCAGGTGCAAACTTACTTGAATGTAAAGAAGGAAGTGTTTCGTTATTTTCCATCGCTTTTGTATATTGTTGTTGGTTAACACCGCCTAACCAAAATAAAGTAATAGGGATGTTTTCATCTGTTCTGCCGTATAATCCAAAATCTTCACCAGCCATAACTGCTTTAGTTTTAAGTACATTAGTTGCACCAATTGCATCTGCAATAGCACCTCTAACAATATTTGTTTGCTCTGGGTTATTGTAAGTAGATGGAATAGACTCATCTTCATGTACATGAACAACAGGGTAGTGCGACTCTTCAAGCCCTGCGCTTTGTGCAATGCCTGCTGTTATACGTTCAATTGCTGCTATTTGAGCTGTGCGTACATCAGGGTTATAGCTTCTCAGAGTAAGTTGCAACTTTACTTCATCTGAAATTACATTATGTTTTGAACCACCATGAATTGAGCCTACAGTTATTACTGAAGGTTCAAGTGGAGAAAGCTCACGACTGGTTATAGTTTGAAGTGCTAATACAGTGCGAGCAGCAATAACAACAGGATCAACGGTAGTATGCGGGTAAGCGCCATGGCCACCTTTTCCTTTTATACTAATATCTACCGAATCAACACTTGCCATAGTGTATTCGTTTTTCATTGAAACTTTACCCGCAGGCACGCTGGCACTTACATGTAATGCAATAACGTGGTCGGGCTTTGCATATTTACTAAATAAGCCTTCACTTAACATTGCTTTTGCGCCACCACCTACTTCTTCAGCAGGTTGTGCAACCATCATCAATGTACCTTGCCACTCGTTTTTATGTGCAATTAGTTGCTCGGCGGTGCCAATAAATGAACTCATATGTATATCGTGACCACAGCCATGCATTACACCTACTTTGTTTCCATGCTCATTGATCACTTTTACTTTAGAGGCGTAAGGTTTGCCTGTTTGCTCAACAATAGGTAAACCATCTGTATCGGTGCGGATCATAATAGTAGGGCCATCACCATTTTTATAAATGCCGACAACACCAAAACCACCCACGTTATCGGTAACATCAAAACCAAGCTTAGATAACTGAGAAGCTATTTTTTTCCCTGTTTTTTCTTCATGATAAGAAAGCTCAGGAGATTGATGTAAATCGAGGTAAAATTTTTCTATGGCAGGCATTGTTTTCTTAAGGTTTAAATCAAGTGATTGTGCATTTAAAAATGGACTTGCTAATAAAAGTGCTGCACTTAAGTAACTAAATTTCATGGCTTCCCTCATTGTTTAATATCTATACCATGTGATTTATGGGTATATGACTTGTAATTATTATGTTTACCACCATATAAAAACCTAAATAAATGAATATGGCAATTAATTCAATGAGCAACCTAGTTAGTATCAACACGCAAAACCTTCAGCAAGTACTCGGTGAAACATCACAACAAAAGTTGGTGCTGCTAAACTTCCACTCACCACAAAGCCCCGAGTGTATTAGCCAAATAGGAATTTTAGAAAATTTAGCGACGCAATATAAAGACTATATAGTAGTAGCTAATCTAGATTGTGATGCAGAGCAAGCATTAGCTGCACAACTAGCACAACAAGTTGGCTTACAAACTTTACCTACACTGGTATTTTTAAAAGATTCAGCGCCAGTAGATTTATTAGCAGGCGTACAATCAGATGCGCAAATACGCGAAGTGCTTGCTAAGCATTTGCCAGCCCAGCAAGACTTACTTTTAGAGCAAGCTAAACAAGCTTTATTAAAGTCTGATTTAAACGCTGCATTTAATTACGCAAAGCAAGCCTATGAAATTGACAGCAAGAACGCACGAATCAAATTAGTGTTAGCTGATATATGTATTCAAATTCACAAATTGGATGATGCCCAAGCATTAATAGATACAATAGATGCACAAGAGCAAGATGCATACTTTCACAACATTAAAGCCAAATGCGAAGCTGCTTTAGAGGCAACCGACTCACCAGAGATCAAAGAAAAGCAATCTCAAGTTGAACAATACCCTAATGACCTTGAGCTAAAAATAGAATTGAGTAACTTACTAAATGACGCAGGCCGTAAAGAAGAGGCACTCGAAACTTTATTTACTGTCCTTAAAAAGGATTTAAACTTTAATGAAGCAAAGCCGAGCTTTTTAGCAATTATCGCTTCTCTTCCTGATGGTGATGCATTAGCAGCTAAATATCGTAGAAAGCTATACAGTATTTTATATTAATACCTAAGTGACACAGTAAATTATAAAGCACCTATATAGGTGCTTTATGCGTTTTATAAGGAGGAAAAATATTAAAGGTCGTTTTTAAATGTTGTTTTTGTATGTTTATTGTACTTATTTATGGGCTTTTGATTGTATATTGAGCGAACAGTGTTTTATTTGAAGTTTTCTCAATAAAACGCTTGCGTAAAAATCTGTTCTCCCTATAATGCGACCCCACTGAGACGGCAGAGCAGGCAACGCTTAGCGAGGCAAGCAAACCACTTAGTTAGTCGAGTAAAACTTAGTTTTAAAAACTTTCAAGTTTAACAAAATTAAGTGTTGACAAAAAAATAGGAAAGCGTAATATGCGCAGCCCTAGCGAGATAAAGTTTAACGCTTTAATCGCAACGTTCTTTAACAATATAAAGCAATCATCTGTGTGGGCACTCGTACAGATTGAGTTCTAACAGCCAAGCTACTTCGGTAGTGAGGCAAATAAATTTAGAGTCTCAATTGAAACTGAGTGACCAACAGAATAATTACTTAGGTAGTTATTCAGCACAGTCAATTCAATATCGAAAGATATTAAATAAATTCAGAATTCATTGAGCTGTTCTTCGGAACATAAAAACTTTTTAATTGAAGAGTTTGATCATGGCTCAGATTGAACGCTGGCGGCAGGCCTAACACATGCAAGTCGAGCGGTAACAGAAAGTAGCTTGCTACTTTGCTGACGAGCGGCGGACGGGTGAGTAATGCTTGGGAACATGCCTTGAGGTGGGGGACAACAGTTGGAAACGACTGCTAATACCGCATAATGTCTACGGACCAAAGGGGGCTTCGGCTCTCGCCTTTAGATTGGCCCAAGTGGGATTAGCTAGTTGGTGAGGTAATGGCTCACCAAGGCAACGATCCCTAGCTGGTTTGAGAGGATGATCAGCCACACTGGGACTGAGACACGGCCCAGACTCCTACGGGAGGCAGCAGTGGGGAATATTGCACAATGGGCGCAAGCCTGATGCAGCCATGCCGCGTGTGTGAAGAAGGCCTTCGGGTTGTAAAGCACTTTCAGTCAGGAGGAAAGATTAGTAGTTAATACCTGCTAGTTGTGACGTTACTGACAGAAGAAGCACCGGCTAACTCCGTGCCAGCAGCCGCGGTAATACGGAGGGTGCGAGCGTTAATCGGAATTACTGGGCGTAAAGCGTACGCAGGCGGTTTGTTAAGCGAGATGTGAAAGCCCCGGGCTCAACCTGGGAACTGCATTTCGAACTGGCAAACTAGAGTGTGATAGAGGGTGGTAGAATTTCAGGTGTAGCGGTGAAATGCGTAGAGATCTGAAGGAATACCGATGGCGAAGGCAGCCACCTGGGTCAACACTGACGCTCATGTACGAAAGCGTGGGGAGCAAACAGGATTAGATACCCTGGTAGTCCACGCCGTAAACGATGTCTACTAGAAGCTCGGAGCCTCGGCTCTGTTTTTCAAAGCTAACGCATTAAGTAGACCGCCTGGGGAGTACGGCCGCAAGGTTAAAACTCAAATGAATTGACGGGGGCCCGCACAAGCGGTGGAGCATGTGGTTTAATTCGATGCAACGCGAAGAACCTTACCTACACTTGACATACAGAGAACTTACCAGAGATGGTTTGGTGCCTTCGGGAACTCTGATACAGGTGCTGCATGGCTGTCGTCAGCTCGTGTTGTGAGATGTTGGGTTAAGTCCCGCAACGAGCGCAACCCCTATCCTTAGTTGCTAGCAGGTAATGCTGAGAACTCTAAGGAGACTGCCGGTGATAAACCGGAGGAAGGTGGGGACGACGTCAAGTCATCATGGCCCTTACGTGTAGGGCTACACACGTGCTACAATGGCGCATACAGAGTGCTGCGAACTCGCGAGAGTAAGCGAATCACTTAAAGTGCGTCGTAGTCCGGATTGGAGTCTGCAACTCGACTCCATGAAGTCGGAATCGCTAGTAATCGCGTATCAGAATGACGCGGTGAATACGTTCCCGGGCCTTGTACACACCGCCCGTCACACCATGGGAGTGGGTTGCTCCAGAAGTAGATAGTCTAACCTTCGGGAGGACGTTTACCACGGAGTGATTCATGACTGGGGTGAAGTCGTAACAAGGTAGCCCTAGGGGAACCTGGGGCTGGATCACCTCCTTATACGATTTAGAACTTATTTGTTCGTAGTGTCCACACAGATGATTGTTAGTTAGTAATGCTCTTTGGGTTTACTAATTAATATGCTCTTTAAAAATTTGGAAAAGCTGATAATAAAATTCTGATAAATATTCGTATTTATCAAGAGTTTTCAAAAGTAAAAAAGAATGATAGCAGTATCATTCAGTGCCATTTAATCACTCTTATGAGTTGATTGATTGGTATCTACTTTAGTATTCAATATTAACTTCTGGCGAAGTTAAACTGTCACATAACAAAGACCCGTTTGGGTTGTATGGTTAAGTGACTAAGCGTACACGGTGGATGCCTTGGCAGTTGGAGGCGATGAAGGACGTATTAACTTGCGATAAGCCTAGTCAAGCTAGTAAAAAGCGCTTGAGACTAGGATTTCCGAATGGGGAAACCCACCTGCTTGCAGGTATCGTTAACTGAATACATAGGTTAACGAGGCGAACGCGGAGAACTGAAACATCTAAGTACCCGTAGGAAAAGAAATCAACCGAGATTCCGATAGTAGCGGCGAGCGAAATCGGAACAGCCCTTAAGCTTATTATGTGTTAATGGAAGGCTCTGGAAAGTGCCACGATACAGGGTGATAGTCCCGTACATGAAAAGACATTTTAAGTGAAATCGAGTAGGTCGGAGCACGTGAAACTTTGACTGAATATAGGTGGACCATCATCTAAGGCTAAATACTCCCAACTGACCGATAGTGAACCAGTACCGTGAGGGAAAGGCGAAAAGAACCCCTGTGAGGGGAGTGAAATAGAACCTGAAACCGTGTACGTACAAGCAGTAGGAGCCTACTTGTTAGGTGACTGCGTACCTTTTGTATAATGGGTCAGCGACTTATATTTTGTAGCGAGGTTAACCGTTTAGGGTAGCCGTAGGGAAACCGAGTCTTAACTGGGCGAATAGTTGCAAGGTATAGACCCGAAACCCGGTGATCTAGCCATGGGCAGGTTGAAGGTTGAGTAACATCAACTGGAGGACCGAACCCACTAACGTTGAAAAGTTAGGGGATGACCTGTGGCTAGGAGTGAAAGGCTAATCAAACCGGGAGATAGCTGGTTCTCCCCGAAATCTATTTAGGTAGAGCCTCGGACGAATACTTACGGGGGTAGAGCACTGTTAAGGCTAGGGGGTCATCCCGACTTACCAACCCTTTGCAAACTCCGAATACCGTAAAGTAATATCCGGGAGACACACGGCGGGTGCTAACGTCCGTCGTGAAGAGGGAAACAACCCAGACCGCCAGCTAAGGTCCCAAAGTCATAGTTAAGTGGGAAACGATGTGGAAAGGCCCAGACAGCCAGGAGGTTGGCTTAGAAGCAGCCATCCTTTAAAGAAAGCGTAATAGCTCACTGGTCGAGTCGGTCTGCGCGGAAGATGTAACGGGGCTAAACTATGCACCGAAGCTGCGGATTCATCTTAGGATGAGTGGTAGGGGAGCGTTCTGTAAGCGGTTGAAGGTGTACCGGGAGGTATGCTGGACGTATCAGAAGTGCGAATGCTGACATGAGTAACGATAATGCGGGTGAAAAACCCGCACGCCGGAAGACCAAGGGTTCCTATCCCATGTTAATCAGGGTAGGGTAAGTCGACCCCTAAGGCGAGGCCGAAAGGCGTAGTCGATGGGAAACGGATTAATATTTCCGTACTTGGTATAATTGCGATGGGGGGACGGAGAAGGCTAAGCAAGCATGGCGATGGTTGTCCATGTGAAAGTGAGTAGGCTAGCGACTTAGGTAAATCCGGGTTGCTGTTAGGCTGAGACACGAGACGAGCACCCAAGGGTGTGAAGTTGCTGATGCCATACTTCCAGGAAAAGCCTCTAAGCTTCAGATTATACCGAATCGTACCCCAAACCGACACAGGTGGTCAGGTAGAGAATACTAAGGCGCTTGAGAGAACTCGGGTGAAGGAACTAGGCAAAATCGTACCGTAACTTCGGGAGAAGGTACGCTCCTATCTGTGATGAGACTTGCTCTCTAAGCGGACGGGAGCCGCAGTGACCAGGTGGCTGGGACTGTTTATTAAAAACACAGCACTGTGCAAAATCGCAAGATGACGTATACGGTGTGACACCTGCCCGGTGCCGGAAGGTTAATTGATGGGGTTATCCTTAGGGAGAAGCTCTTGATCGAAGCCCCGGTAAACGGCGGCCGTAACTATAACGGTCCTAAGGTAGCGAAATTCCTTGTCGGGTAAGTTCCGACCTGCACGAATGGTGTAACCATGGCCACGCTGTCTCCACCCGAGACTCAGTGAAATTGAAATCGCAGTGAAGATGCTGTGTACCCGCGGCTAGACGGAAAGACCCCGTGAACCTTTACTACAGCTTGGCACTGAACATTGAACCTACATGTGTAGGATAGGTGGGAGACTTTGAAGCAGCGACGCTAGTTGTTGTGGAGTCGTCCTTGAAATACCACCCTTGTAGTTTTGATGTTCTAACGTTGGCCCCTGAATCGGGGTTACGGACAGTGCCTGGTGGGTAGTTTGACTGGGGCGGTCTCCTCCCAAAGAGTAACGGAGGAGCACGAAGGTTGGCTAAGTACGGTCGGACATCGTACGGTTAGTGTAATGGTAGAAGCCAGCTTAACTGCGAGACAGACACGTCGAGCAGGTACGAAAGTAGGTCATAGTGATCCGGTGGTTCTGAATGGAAGGGCCATCGCTCAACGGATAAAAGGTACTCCGGGGATAACAGGCTGATACCGCCCAAGAGTTCATATCGACGGCGGTGTTTGGCACCTCGATGTCGGCTCATCACATCCTGGGGCTGAAGTCGGTCCCAAGGGTATGGCTGTTCGCCATTTAAAGTGGTACGCGAGCTGGGTTTAGAACGTCGTGAGACAGTTCGGTCCCTATCTGCCGTGGGCGTTTGAGAATTGAGAGGGGTTGCTCCTAGTACGAGAGGACCGGAGTGAACGAACCGCTGGTGTTCGGGTTGTCATGCCAATGGCATTGCCCGGTAGCTACGTTCGGAACTGATAAGCGCTGAAAGCATCTAAGCGCGAAGCAGGCCTCGAGATGATTTCTCACTAGACTTTTAAAGTCTCTGAAGGGCCGTTGAAGACTACAACGTTGATAGGCAAGATGTGGAAGTGGTGTGAGCCATTAAGCTAACTTGTACTAATTACCCGTGAGGCTTAACCATACAACGCCAAACGCGTTTTGTGACAGAAACAAGCGACAGAAGTTAATAGCTAAAGTAGATATTACTTAGAAAGACTTAAAAAATATTATCAGATATTTTCCAGATTTAGTTGGTACGTAAAAACGAACTGACGACCAAATTTGCTTGGTAACCATAGCGTTTTGGACCCACCTGACCCCATGCCGAACTCAGTAGTGAAACGAAACAGCGCCGATGATAGTGTAGCATTTGCTATGTGAAAGTAGGACATTGCCAGGCTCCAAATACGAGAAAGCCGCTTCAGAAATGAAGCGTTTTTTTTGCTGTCTGGGGTTTAGCAAAACCAAGAGCCCATACTAAGCTCAGTAGCTAAACAAAACAGCGCGAAGGCGAGCCCCGCACAAGACCGGCCCGACACAATGATAGTGTAGCATTTCACTGTGGCTCTCCACCGCTGTAGGCACTACTATATTCTACTGCGTAGCGCACCGACCTCAAATAAGAGAAAGCCGTAGCTATAAGCGTATTTAATCACAAAGCCACTCAATATCTAGTATTAGTAATACAGTAACATTTCACTGTAGCTATCTATCACTCAGGGCACCACGACATTCTACGGGCTAAGCTACCGCCACTAACCCAGGAAAGTGAAACGGGGCAGCTCTACCTTGCTTAAATAGCTTATTATGTACACTTAGGTAGTAATAATTAAAGCCTCATGATTGCTTAAGCTAATTTAAAAACTGTTGGTAGGATTTATACATTTAGACGTTTTATTAATAACTTGGATATGAGTATTAAGCTTTCTCTAAGGACTTAATTACTTTTCAATTGGGGCGCATGTTGGACTTCCCAGCTTTCGCTAGACAGTTTTTAACTCAGAATAATACGCTTCTTCAAACTTAGCAGGTGAAACACCGCCTGTGTGTGAATGGCGCTTTTTTGGATTGTAAAACATTTCTATAAAATTAAATATCTCAGCTTTCGCATTTTCGCGTGTCGAGTATATCTTGCGCTTAACTATTCGCTTTTTAATTGTCGCAAAAAAGCTTTCAGCAACCGCATTATCATGACAGTTCCCAGCGCGGCTCATCGAAGGCACAAGATTATGTTCTTTCATAAATGCGAGATAGTCAGCGCTACCGTATTGGCTACCTTGATCACTATGCACCATTACCTCAGCCTTCGGTTGACGTTGATATACAGCCATTATCAATGCGTTTATAACAAGGTGCTTGTCCATACTTTTATCCATCGACCAACCCACAATACGCCTAGAGAATAAGTCCATTACTGTTGCCACATATAAAAAGCCTTCATAAGTTCTTATGTAAGTTATGTCGCTAACCCAGGATTGATTCGGTGCTGGCGGGTTAAATTGGCGCGCTAATAAGTTATCTGCAATCCGCGATGTCTTACCGCCTTTAATATGGCGACGCTTATACCCAATTTGCGCTTTAAGCTTATGTTGTCGCATGATCTTCGCAACACGGTTTACGCTGCATTGCTCACCGGCTTCACACAAGTCTGCATGTATCCAAGGGCTACCATACGTGCCACCACTGGCTACATAAAACGCTTTAATGAGCTTCAACAAACGATTATCTTCAAGCGCTCTATCACTTAAGGGCTTTTTTAACCACGCATAAAAACCACTTCGGTGCAGCTTAAAAAGGCGGCACATCGTCGTGATAGAAAACTCATCTTCGTGATCACGAATGAAGCCGTACTTTACTCGGGGTTGCTGGCAAAGTACCTTGCGGCCTTTTTTAAAATATCCCGTTCCTCCGTGACACGTTTCAATTGTGCTTCTAATTTAGCGATCTTCAATTTTTCATCGGATGATTGAACGGCTTTAGGTTTATCTGATAATTGGCTCCGCCAGTGATATAGCGTTTTGGTACAAATATCTAATCGTTCAGCGATTTCTGCAACTGAATATCCGCGCTCAGTAATTTGTTTAACAGCAGCTTCTTTAAACTCTTGGGTATAACGTTTGCCTTTGCTCATAAAACACCTCTTATTAGAAGTTACAATGTAACTCATTAGGTGTCTGGCAAACTATGGGAAGTCCATGTAAAGCTTTAATGGCTAATCGCTTTTGTAGAGTCATACAGTGAGCTTACTATGTATTAGCAATCCTTATTCTGTGTAATGAATTAGTACATAAGTTTTAATTGCCTCTATTTATTGTTAAATAAGGAAGGGTTGGAATGATCATTTGTAGATTGCAGTTTAAATACTAAAAGTGTGTGTTATGAGCTGAAAGGAAGTGCCTGAAACAAAAATGCCAGCACTCGGCTGGCATTTATACAGGCTTTACGTTATTTACGCTTTAGGACCTGCATGTTTAATTTCGTCAGATACGTCGTACTTAGCAAAGTTTTCAGTAAAGTCTGAGGCTAGCTTTGCAGCATACTCAGCGTACATACCTTTGTCTTCCCAAGTATTGATTGGGTTAAGTAAGTTAGTATCCACACCTGGTACTTCTAGAGGTACTTCTAAGTTTAATACGTCAATGTGTTGTGTTTCAACATTGGCAAGCTTACCAGATACAATTGCATCAATAACTGCGCGAGTAGTTGGGATGTCAAAGCGCTTACCGGTTCCGTATGGGCCGCCAGTCCAACCTGTATTTACAAGGTAAACTTTAGCACCAAACTCACGTACACGCTTCATTAGTAGCTCTGCGTATGCACCTGCTGGACGCGGGAAGAAAGGCGCGCCAAAACATGTCGAGAATGTAGACTCTATATCGCTAGTTGAACCAATTTCAGTCGAGCCCACTTTTGCCGTGTAACCACTTAAAAAGTGAAACGCTGCGGCTTCTTCACTAAGGACTGATACCGGAGGTAAAACTCCACTTACATCACAGGTTAAAAACACGACGGCTTTAGGCTCACCAGCACGGTTTTCTACTTTTCGCTTTTCTACGTGCTCAAGTGGATAAGCTGCTCGGCTGTTTTGTGTCAAGCTTGTATCATTAAAGTCAGGCGTGCGCGTTTCATCCAATACAACATTTTCTAAAATTGTACCAAAGCGAATAGCATCCCAAATTACAGGCTCGTTCTTTTGTGAGAGGTCGATACATTTAGCATAACAGCCGCCTTCTATGTTAAACACACTACCTGGCGCCCAGCCATGTTCGTCGTCGCCAATTAAAAAGCGCGTTGGATCGGCTGATAAGGTTGTTTTACCTGTGCCTGATAAGCCAAAGAATAATGCTGTATCACCTGCTTCGCCAACATTAGCTGAGCAGTGCATAGGTAATACACCTTTAGCAGGAAGGAGAAAGTTTTGAACGGAAAACATCGATTTTTTCATTTCACCGGCATAACGCATACCAGCAAGTAATACTTTGCGTTGTGCAAAGTTAATAATAACCGTGCCATCACTGTTTGTGCCATCGCGCTGAGGGTCGCAAACAAACGAAGGTACATTCATTACCTGCCATTGGGGTAAATCAGATGCATTATAAGATTTAGGTTCGATAAACATGTTTTTAGCAAAAATATGGTGCCACGCTGTTTCTGTAGTTACAACTACAGGTAGGTAGTGCTCGGTATCTGCGCCAACTTCTAGGTGAGAGGTGAAGTGGTCATTACTTTGCACATGTGCTTCTACGCGAGCCCATAAAGCGTCAAATTTGTCAGTATCAAATGGGCGATTTACATTACCCCATTGGATATCATTTTCGGTTGTAGCCTCTTTTACTATGAAGCGATCTTTAGGTGAACGACCTGTACGCTTACCTGTAATTGCAACAAAGGCTCCATTTGCGGCTAGTGTCCCTTCGCCACGACGGATCGCGTGCTCGACAAGTTCAGCTGCGGTTAAATCGACAAAACGTGTTGCGCTTGTAGTCATGTTTATACCTAACTATGTGTGAGAGTTTGAACGGGATAGCTCTGGGTTCTTAGTTCCCTTAAGCTGAAATTATAGTAACAGAAGGATTTGAGATATTCGAGCCTGTAAAGGCTCTAAAAACAGATATATTTGCTAAAAAACATGAATAATTTCAATGATACCGGTGTCAGTAAATTAACAAAATTCATGACACCGGTATCATCATTTTATAATATAAAACCGCATAATTTGCGGCTTTATATCTGATTTTGAGGTGGGGTTGCTTAATTAGTTAAAAATGTTTTTTACATCTTGCTCATCAAACACATATTCTTTTAAACAATAATGACAGCTAATATTCACTGTGCCATTTTCAGCAACGTCGTCAAGTAACTCTTGCTGACCTACATTTACTAACGCGGCGATCGTTTTGTCTCGGCTACAGCCACACTTAAAGCTAATTGCTTGTGGTTCAAAAACACGTGGATTATCTTCGTGGTATAAGCGTGTTAAAACCGTATTAGCATCTAGCTCTAATAGTTCTTCAGGTTTTATTGTATCGCTCAGTGCTTCTAAGTGAATAAAGTCATCAATAGATTTTTGTTTATCTACTGGCAGTACTTGTAAAAATAAGCCACACGCCTTCGCTTTACCTTCACTTGTATTAGTTGCAAACCAAAGTCGAGTTTTTAATTGCTCTGATTGCTCAAAGTAGCTTTCAATGCATTCACTCAATGTGTCGTGTTCAAGAGGTACTATACCTTGGTAACGCTCACCTTTGGTTGGAGTAATCGTAATTACCATGTAGCCTTTACCTACAAGCTCTTTAACTGTTGAGCCAGTTACTTCACTTTGCATACGTGCAATACCACGCATGTTTTGTTTATCGTCGCCGTTAATCACTGCATACTTAACCGGGCCGTCGCCTTGTAGTTGTACTGCAATTTCACCTTCAAACTTTAAGGTAGCTGTTAATAAACATGTTGCAACGAGTAACTCACCTAATAATGCTTTAACGGGGGCTGGGTAATTGTGATTAGCAATCATCTCATTGTAGGCGTGATCAATTTGAACGAGTTCGCCACGAACATCGAGTTTGTCGAATAAATAACGGTGAAGTAAATCTTGTTGCATGAGCGGCTATACCTAACTTGATTTCATTTTTAAAAGTTCGCGCCTTTGCTTTTTATCGGGCTTTTTATCCGGATGTGGAGCAAAGAAGCTGTTGTTTTTGCGTGCGATGGCGTTTTCTTCGCGTTTTGCAATGCTTGCATCAGTTTCTTGGTACAAGGTTTGTGCAATGGGGGCGCTTTGGCGTTTTTCAAGCACTTTGAGCACTTCAATGAGCTTTTCATCAACGCCTTGGGCAAGCTTTATAGTTGCGCCAACTTCTACTATTTTACTCGCTTTAGTACGTTGCCCATTATAATGTACTTTGCCGCCTTGCACCATTTCTCGTGCGAGGGCGCGTGTTTTATAAAAGCGCGCCGCCCATAACCATTTATCCAATCGAACTTTTAGTTCACTGGTGTGGTCTGAGTCGGCATTGGTGTTGTTTTTTTTACTCATTAGGCTTCTTTAATCGACTATTTATATATCTTAAAATTTATCATGAAATCATCGTAGGATGAAGGTATTACAATGCGCGCTGTTTTTTTGAGCAACCATACAATGTTAATTTAATCTGTTTACAAAGTTTAATATTAGTGTGCTTGTTGAATGAAAAATGAAAGGGTACTATGGGTACGCGCTTACGCAGTAAATTAAAATAAGAACACTATTATGGAACAGCAAATTCAACAGCTTAAACAATTTTTAACACGCCTACCCCATGCTAAATTAAGCGCAGTAGTTACGTTGTTAGTTGTTGTTTATCTTGCTTATTTATTATCTAAACTGGTTTGGTTAGTGTGGCCTCAACCAGTATCTGCACCGCTTACCCCTTCACATTATTCAGGGCAATCTAAAGCCACTAATTCTAGCTCTGTGCAAAATATCATAGAGCAATTTTTGTTTGGTAAAAAAACTGTAACAAACAAAGCTAATACTGCGCAGCAAGACGAAGTTATTAACAATGCACCAGAAACTCGTTTAAGTATTAACCTTACGGGGATTGTGGCTGTAAGCAATGATGACCAAGCAGGTATTGCCATTATTGAATCTCAGGACCGCCAAGTGAGTTACTTAGTTGAAGAGGTTGTTCAGGGCACTCGCGCTGAAGTAGCACAAATATTACCTGACCGCGTTATTTTAAGTGTTAACGGCCGTTATGAAACGCTCATGCTAGACGGACTCGATTTTACTAAAAAAGTGTCTATGCCTGTACTTGCAGCACGTGAAATGCAAGACATGGGGCCGCAAAAATTAGCACAAAGCGAATTACAAATTAACGCAACCGCAGACCCAGATGTAAAAGAAGCGCTTATTGAAACGCGTGAAGAATTACTCGGTGAACCTGGCAAATTATTTGATTATATTCGAGTATCGCAAGCAATGAGCGACGGTGAGCTAATAGGCTATCGTTTAAGCCCAGGTAAAGAACCCGCGCTTTTTAAACAAATGGGCTTACAAAATAATGATTTAGCCGTTGCTATTAACGGCTACCAATTAACAGATTTACAACAGGCCATGGCAGCCATTAATGAGCTGCGTAATACTAGCGATGCCACCATTACAATAGAGCGTGATGGCGAGCAAATCGATGTGCAATTTAGCCTGCAATAACTTAGCTTTGGAGTTTTAACATAATGGTTCAGGTGCTACACCTCAAAAAAATTAAAAAAGGGTTAGCTAAGTACGCAGCGCTTTTTTTAGCAGCCAGTATTTCGTTGTCGGTTTCAGCTGTTGAATATGCTGCAAACTTTAAAGGCACAGATATCAACGAGTTTATTAATATTGTTGGTAAAAACCTTAATAAAACAGTGATTATCGATCCTAATGTGCGCGGTAAAGTAAACGTGCGTAGCTATGAATTGATGGATGAAGCACTGTATTATCAATTTTTCTTAAATGTACTTGAAGTGTATGGCTACTCAGCAGTAGAAATGGACAACGGTATAATTAAAATTGAAAAAAGCTCAGATGCAAAAAAATCCAATGTACCGCTAATAACAGAAAACAGTACAGCGTCGGGCGATATGATGATCACCCGTGTTGTGCGTGTTAAAAATGTAAGCGTGCAAGAGCTTGGGCCATTAGTGCGCCAGTTTAGCGATCAAAAAGACGGTGGTCATGTCGCCAACTTTAACGCTGCAAACGTAATGATGCTAACGGGGCATGCAGCTTCGGTAAATCGCTTAGTTGAGATCATTCGCTCTGTTGACCAAGCGGGCGATAAACGTGTTGATATTGTAAAGCTTAAATATGCAACGGCTGACGATGTCGTTTCGGTAGTTGAAAATATTTATAAAGATAGTGGTAAAGGCAGCGTACCTGAATTTTTGATTCCTAAAGTAGTTGCCGATGGGCGAACTAATAGCGTCATTGTAAGTGGCGAAGGCCAAGCACGTACGCGTGCAATAGAGCTTATAAAACGCCTAGATGGTGAGCTTGAAAGCCAAGGTAATACCAAAGTATTTTACTTAAATTACGCCAAAGCTGAAGATTTAGTAAAAGTTCTACAAGGTGTGAGCAAAACACTTGCAGAAGATGGACAAGGCACAAGCAAAACTCGTTCGACTAATAAAAACGATGCCAGCATCGAAGCACATCCAGATTCTAACTCGTTAGTTATTACCGCTCAGCCAGATACAATGCGCTCATTAGAGACCGTCATTGATAGGCTCGACATTCGCCGTGCACAAGTACTAGTAGAAGCCATTATTGTTGAAGTAATGGAATCGGATGGTGTTAACTTAGGTACGCAGTGGATTTCAGAAGATGGTGGTATGCTGCAGTTTAATAATGGCTCAACCGTTCCTGTCGGTTCGTTAGCCGTTGCCGGTATTCAAGCGCAAGACACCACAACAACCCAAACAATCATTGGTTCAGAAAGTGGCTTAGCTACTAGTTACGATGAAACGTCAGAAGGTGATTACACCGCGCTTGCATCATTACTTAGTGGTGTAAATGGTTTGGCGTTTGGCTTAGTTAAAAACGACTGGGGCGCTATTATTCAAGCGGTATCTACCGATACTAACTCAAACATACTAGCGACTCCTTCAATTACGACCATGGATAACGAAGAAGCATCGATGATAGTAGGTCAAGAAGTACCTATTATTACAGGCTCTCAAACGGGTAGTAATAACGATAATCCATTTCAAACAATTGAACGCCAAGAAGTGGGTGTAAAACTTAAAGTCACGCCGCAAATAAATGATGGCTCAGCGGTACAATTATTAATTGAACAAGAAGTATCAAGTGTAAGTGGTGCAACAGCCGTTGATATTTCAGTTAATAAGCGTGCAATTACAACAACTGTTATGGCTGATGATGGCGGTATGGTTGTGTTAGGCGGTCTAATTGATGAAGACGTACAAGAGAGTGTATCTAAGGTGCCAATTTTAGGTGATATCCCAATTTTAGGTCACTTATTTAAGTCAACTAACACCACAAAGCGCAAGCGTAATCTGATTGTGTTTATTCGCCCAACGATTATTCGCGATGGCGTTAATATGAATAAGTTAAGTTTTAATAAATATAACTTTATTCGCGGCGAACAAATAAAAGAGAAAGAAGATGGTATAGAGCTTATGCCAAATTCAGACGTACCATTGCTACCGTCGTGGGATGACGAGCTTATATTGCCACCAACGTACGAAGAGCACTTAAAAGCATTAAGTTCTAAAGAACGTGCAGAGCGTGAAGATGACTAGCGCAATTGAGAATATTAATGAAGAGGTGGTTCATCGCCCAGATGAATCACACGCTAATGACCTATTAACAAGCAACGACCTAGTTGAGCTGCCGCCTAAGCGCTTACCTTTTTCGTATGCGCGAAGAGCGGGTGTATTGCTTAGTAAAAATAACGAGCAGCAAGTTGTTTATTACCGCGGTGAACTAGATGTAGAAGTACTTTTAGAGGTGCGCCGCATTGCTGGCAACGGGTTTACTTTAGAGCAACTAGCAGATGATAAGTTTGAATTGTTATTAGAGGCCGCATATCAACGCGATAGCTCTGAAACTCAGCAAATGATGGAAGACATTGGTAACGAAGTGGATTTGTTTTCACTGGCCGATGAGCTCCCACAAACCGAAGATTTATTAGCAGGCGACGATGACGCGCCAATAATCAAGCTAATTAATGCCATGCTAAGCGAAGCAATTAAGGAAGGCGCCTCCGATATACATATCGAAACCTTTGAGCAAGAGCTAGTGATTCGCTTTAGGGTTGATGGTGTATTAAAAGAAGTGCTTAAGCCTAATCGTAAGCTTGCTTCGTTATTAGTATCGCGTATTAAAGTAATGGCCAAGCTTGATATAGCAGAAAAACGTATCCCGCAAGATGGCCGTATAAGCTTGCGTATAGCTGGGCGCGCGGTAGATGTGCGTGTATCAACTATGCCATCGAGCTTTGGCGAGCGTGTAGTACTGCGTTTACTAGATAAAAATAACGCCCGCTTAAATTTAGAAGATTTAGGCATGACATCTCAAAACCGAGAGTTGTTTGCCGATTTAATTAGTAAACCACACGGTATTATTTTGGTTACCGGCCCTACGGGCTCTGGTAAAAGTACCACGCTCTATGCCGGTATGAGCCAAATAAACTCGCGAGATCGCAATATATTAACCGTCGAAGATCCAATTGAGTACGAAATCCCAGGCATAGGCCAAA
Source organism: Pseudoalteromonas espejiana DSM 9414 (assembly GCF_002221525.1). NCBI lineage: Bacteria > Pseudomonadati > Pseudomonadota > Gammaproteobacteria > Alteromonadales > Pseudoalteromonadaceae > Pseudoalteromonas > Pseudoalteromonas espejiana. Next base: position 888,491 of record NZ_CP011028.1, read on the forward strand.
CACAGGTAAATACCAAAGTAGATATGACCTTTGCCCGTGGCCTTCGTGCAATATTACGTCAAGACCCTGATGTAGTAATGGTGGGTGAAATACGTGACCTTGAAACCGCGCAAATAGGTGTACAAGCATCACTTACGGGCCACTTGGTAATGTCTACACTGCATACAAATACCGCTTCGGGTGCGATTACACGTATGGAAGATATGGGCGTAGAGCCATTTTTACTTTCATCATCGCTATTAGGGGTGCTTTCTCAGCGCTTAGTGCGTACTTTGTGTAATAGCTGTAAAGAAGGTCACACGGCTGATGAGCGCGAATGTGAGTTACTTGGTGTGCCTTTTGACAATGCACCGACCATTTACCGTGCAGTAGGCTGTGAAGAGTGTAACTTTAATGGTTACCGCGGCCGTACAGGTATTCATGAATTACTTGTTGTTGATGAAGCAATACGCGAGATGATTCATAGCGGTAAAGGCGAGCAAAGCGTAGAAAAATACATTCGTAAAAAAAGCCCAAGCATACGCCAAGATGGCTGTAGTCGAGTACTGGCAGGTAAAACCACACTTGAAGAAGTACTGCGCGTTACCCGTGAGGAAGCCTAACCATGGCGGCGTTTGAATACCGAGCCCTAGATGGCCGAGGTAAAGAACAAAAAGGCATTTTAGAAGCCGATACTGCTAAGCAAATTCGCCAAGCATTACGTGAAAAAAAGCTTACACCACTTGAAGTTGTGCCTGCAGCTGAGGGCGACAAGCAAGTTAAAGGTGCAAAAGCACCGGTATTAGGCAGCTTTTTTAAGCCGAGTGTTTCGACCTCCGACCTAGCCCTTATTACTCGCCAGCTTGCCACGCTTATTCAATCGGCATTACCTGTTGAGGGTGCTGTAATGGCGGTTGCTGAGCAGTGTGAAAAGCCCCGCTTAAAACGTATGCTTATGTCGGTGCGCTCAAAAGTAGTGGAAGGTTACACACTAGCTGATGGCATGAGTGAGTTCCCTCATGTGTTCGACGATTTATATCGCGCCATGGTCGCCGCGGGCGAAAAGTCTGGTCATCTTGACCAAGTACTTAACCGTCTTGCCGATTACACAGAGCAGCGCCAACATATGCGCAGCCAAATAACTCAAGCTATGGTTTATCCTACTATTTTGGTTATTTTTGCTATTGGTATTGTGTCGGTGTTGCTTGGTACTGTGGTACCCAAAATTTTAAAAACCTTCGAAAAAACCAAGCAAGTACTCCCATGGACCACAGAATGGGTAATGGCGGGTAGTCACTTTGTACAAAATTATTGGTTTGCAAGTTTGTTAGTAATCACTGCGCTAACAATAGGTATAAAGCATGCGCTTAAACAACCTAAAATTAGACTTTGGTGGGATGACCGCGTGTTACATATGCCTGGGTTTGGTAAAGTGGCACGAGGTATTAACACCGCACGGTTTGCACGTACGCTAAGTATTTTGTCGTCAAGCTCAGTGCCACTACTTGAAGGTATGCGTATTTCGGGTGGGGTATTGGCAAATCAAAAAATGAAAAAGTCTGTGGCTGATGCTGCTGATAGAGTAAGTGAGGGGGCAAGCCTAAGGGCGGCTTTACAGCAAACTAAGCTGTTTCCTCCGATGATGCTGCACATGATTGCCAGTGGTGAAAAATCAGGTGAGCTAGAACAAATGTTAGAGCGCGCGGCTAATAACCAAGACCGCGAGTTTGAAAGCATGGTAAACGTATCATTAAAATTATTAGAGCCAGCAATGATTGCCTCAATGGCGGTTATTGTTCTGTTTATAGTAATGGCTATTTTACAGCCAATTATGGCAATGAATAAAGCTGTTGGACTTTAGCTTTAAGGGGTTACTCAAGTTAATACTAACTTGAGTTATTCCTAATTAAATTATGTTTTGGAAAAAGAGGTATTTACGTGAATAAACAATCAGGTTTTTCTTTACTCGAAGTAATGGTGGTATTGGTTATCATCGGGATGATTATGTCGATTGTGGCACCTAATATTATGGGCCAGCAAGAAGAAGCAGCTATCGATAAAGCACATTTAGATATTCAACAGCTTGAAGATGCTATGAGCTTGTACAAGCTTAAAAATAAAAGCTATCCAAGTACAGAGCAAGGCCTAGAAGCGCTTGTGAACAAAACAAGTATTGAGCCAATTCCTAAGCGTTTTCCTGATGGTGGCTTTGTTAATGAGCTACCAGAAGATCCATGGGGTAACCCGTACCAGCTAATTAGCCCAGGAGAAATTGGTAAATTTGATATTTTTTCTATGGGTCCTGATGGCGAAGCCGGCACAGATGATGACATCGGTAACTGGAACGAAGACGAGCAATAATGGTAGTTAACCCAGTTGTACGGTTATTTACGATTACACGAGGCTTACTATGCAAGTAAGCCTTAATCGTATGCGCGCTTATAACCGCGGGTTTAGTTTAATAGAAATTTTAGTGGTACTCACGATCATCGCGTTTGCCACCAAAATGGTGGTATACAGCTTAGAAGGCGGCGCCGAAGATGAGCTAGATACACAAGCGCTTAGGCTGCATACCACCATTAACATGGCTTCAGAATTTGCTATTTTAAATCAAATAGAGCTTGGTTTAATGGTGGAAGACAACACCCTTGAGTTTTTAGTATTTGATAGCGAAAAGTGGATTACTTTTGACCGCGAAGATCTCTACAAGCCCATAGAACTTGATGAGCGATTAAAGCTTACACTTAACCTTGAAGATTTAGCCTGGTCACAAGACAACCTACTTGAGCAAGCTAATTGGCGAGAGCTGATGAGTGGCGGCGATGAAGACAGTTTACTTGAACTTCAAAAGCTAAAAATTCCGCAAGTGCTTATTTTATCATCGGGTGAGGTGAGTGCATTTCAGCTTATTGTTGAACTAAAAGAACAAAGTGAACCTGTTTACTACATTGAAGGTGAGTTTACAGCGCCTGTTAACTTGCGAAAAGAGCCACAATAATGACGTTTAATAAAGGCTTTACCTTATTAGAAGTGCTTGTTGCGTTAAGTATTTGTGCAATGGCTGGCATTGCTGCAATGCAAGCAACCGGTGAGCATATAAATCATCTAAGTACGTTAGAAGAGCAAACGTATGCCTCTTGGGTTGCCGAAAACGTACTTGTTGTGCAGCGTAGTAAAGGTAAAGACTGGCAAGCCAAAAATGGCAAACGTGGTAGCGAAGTCATGGGTGGAACAGAGTGGTTTTGGAAACAAGAAATAACGGCAACGGCCGATAAAAGTTTTGTAAAAGTAACTATTAACGTATTCAGCGATGAAAAGTACGAACAATCGGTGTACGAGCTTTCAACTTATTTAAATAAAGGTAGTTAGTAAGTGAAGCAACGCGGATTTACATTAATCGAAGTATTAGTCGCCATGGCTATTTTAGCCGTTGTAATTATGGCTACTCACCAAATTTTAGACTCAACCACCAAAGCTAAAGAAGCCTCAGACGAGAAAATAGCAGAGCTCAACGGGTTACAAACTGCATTTAGATTGATGGATCAAGATTTTAGCCAAATGACCCAACGTACAGTTCGTAACGAAGCCGGTGATGCACAAGAACAATATTTACTTGCTGGGCGCTACATATTAGAGAGCCAGTACGACGGTATCGCTTTTGTGCGCGATGGCTGGGTAAACCCGATAAACTTGCTTCCTCGGTCAGAGTTACAAGCGGTAGGTTACAGAGTATTTGATGACAATTTAGAACGCGTTTACAGAGTCTATGTTGACCAGCTCGATAATATGGAGCCACGTGTGCAAGTTGTTTTAACAAACGTAGAAGAGCTTAAGTTTGAGTTTTTAGGCGCCAACAATGAATGGCAAGAGCAATGGCAAATAAAAGCATTACCCAAAGCGGTTGCAGTAACGTTGCAGCAAATTGACGCAGAGCCAATTCGGCGTGTATTTTTAGTGCCAGGGCTTGGTAAAGGCAGTACAGAGAGTACCTCATGAATAAACACTCTTCACGTGGGGCCGCGTTAGTTATTGTATTATTTATAGTGGCACTTGCCGCTATTTTAGCTGTAGAAATGAGTGCTAATTTAGTCGTGCAGGTACAAAAAAGCACTAACCTACAAGGGCATCAGCAAGCTAAATGGTACGCCTATGGCGCTGAAGAATTGGCAATAAAAGCCCTAAAATTAAGTAAAGAAAACGATGCAGACAAAACAGCATTGGATCAGGTGTGGGCAGCGCAAGGCGATACGCAATATCCAGTAGATAACGGTACACTGAGCGGCAATATTACAGACCTTCAAGCGTGTTTAAATTTAAATGCATTAGGGGAAGAGCCCGATGCAAATTCTACCAGTAAAACAAACCCAGCTCACAAAGCACTATTTGCATTACTTGAAAACATAGAAGACTTACCCGCCGAGGAAAGCGAGGAAGCAATGGCCGACAGTGTATTTGATTGGCTAGATGAAGACAGCATTACTTATCGCTCAGGTGCTGAAGAAGATGAATACTTGTCGCGCGATTACCCTTACATGAGTGCAAACAGTTTATTTGCATCACCGTCTGAATTGCGTTTGGTTAAAGGTTTTAATCCATTAGTAATGGAAAAAGTTTTGCCTTATGTATGTGTTATTCCTGGTAGCACGTTACTATCAATTAACGTAAATACTTTATTGCCAGAACAGGCGCTTATTTTAAGTGCCATGATTGATGAATTACCCCTATCAGGAGCCGAAGCGGTTATTTCTGCTCGCCCCGATGCCGGTTTTGATAGCATAGACGAGTTTTTTTCCGAAGTGCAGCAGCAGGGCGGTGCAAACTTAGATTCGGTTAAAGAGCTATTTAGCATTAACAGCGAATATTTTAAATTACAAACGCAGGCAACATTTGTTGATTTGCGTTTTTCGATGACCACATTACTTCATGCTAACAATGGCGAAGTAACGATACTGGCGCGAAAATTTGGAGGCGTACAGTGACAGAAATACTGCTGATCCGCACGGGTCAAACAGAGCAAGATAAATTAAATTGGTTAATTTACTCATCACAAGAACAAGAAATAATTGCCAGTGGCGAATTAACTAATGCGAGTCGTTTAAATGAATTAAGCGAAAAAGCCCAAACGCGAGAAGTTGTGGTATTGCTGCCAAGCGATCAGGTACAGCTTAAAACTGTAGCTTTACCCACCAAGTGGAATCGTAAGCTAGAGCAAGCGCTGCCTTATATGCTTGAAGAAGATATTGCTTGTGACATTGATGAGTTGTTTATCGCAATTGGTGATCCAACCATGCTTGATGAGCAGCATGCAATAAAAGTAGCGCTCACCGACCGAGAGTGGTTTGAAGGCTGGCTTGCGTTATTTACCGAGCATAACTTAGCGGTGTACACCATTTTGCCAGATGCCTTATTATTGCCTACAAGCGATAATGATACCTTAAGTGCAATAGAGCTGAATAACCAATGGCTATTTAAAAAAGGTGACTGGCATATTAGTGCTGTTGAAAATAGCTGGTTAGGCGACTACTTAGCTGCTTTGGGAGAGCCTAATGTAAAGCATTTTAGCCCCGCTAATCAGTTTCCAGAAAGTATTAATTTAATTTCACAAACCAGCGACTATGATTTACCACTTGCATTATTTGCTAAACAATTGACTAACGTTAAATTTAATTTACGCCAAGGCATGTATCAGCTAAAAAAGAAAAGTGCATTGTGGTGGGGTTACTGGAAAGGGGCCGCTGTAATTACCGGTGTTGCGCTTGTAGCTACTATTGCTATCAAACTGGTTGAGCTAAATCAGCTTAACTCACAGGTTGAACTAGCTAAAGCCCAGGTGGTCGATAAATACCAAAAAGCATTTCCTGGTACAAAGGTACGTCCTAACTTAATAAAAAGCCAAATTAGAGGTGCGCTTAAAACCATTAATGGCGAAAGCGAAGCCGGTTTCTTAGATTTAACCACACAGCTAGTGGTGGTGTTTTCACAAGTAAGCGAATTTACCCCAGAAACACTACGCTACGATAAGCGCCGCAACGAGTTACGCATTCGTGCCCGCGCTAAAGACTTTCAAACATTTGGTAAAGTTAAAAGTATATTAGAGCAACAGGGCTTAACGGTTGAACAAGGCTCACTAAATAACGATGGCGACTTTGTTGTAGGCGAAATAAAACTGCGAGGTGCAGTATGAAAAAACAATTAATACAATATTGGCGCTCATTAAAAGAACAAGAGCAACAACTGGTTATGGTTGCCGGTGGTATATTTGTTATTTTTGTTTTAGTTATGGGTATTTTTAGGCCGCTAAATAACGCTATTGATAAAGCTAAGCAATCGTATGTGAGCCAACAAGAGTTACTTGTATGGGTTGATCAAAGCATAGTTAAGTTAAAAGCGGCGGGTAATACGCAGGCAATAAGTAATCAGAATATTAGCCAAGTAGTTAACTCTACGCGTAGCCGTTACCGTATCAATATTAGTAAAATGCAGCCTAACGATAACTCATTACGTTTAACCCTCGATTCAGTAGAATTCAATCAACTTATAGAGTGGTTAGATGAACTGGTTAATCAGCATGGTTTACGAGTAGAAAACCTCGATTTAAGTAAAGACGATAAGTCAGGTTTTGTTCGTGTAAGCCGCTTAGTACTAGAGAAGTAATTAATGAAAAAAATAATAATATTATCTGTCGTATTTTTTATCAGTTTTGTTGTATTTTGCATTGTAAAATTACCCGCAGCCATTGCGCTTGATATGGCTAAGCCATACCTGCCTAAGCAGCTTGAAATAGGGCAAACAGTAGGCACCGTATGGAAAGGGCAAATGATGCAGGTGCGATACCAAGACGAGCAGCTTAATAACGTACGCTGGGATATAGCCGGCTGGCAGCTATTTACGGGTAACCTAAATGCTAACTTAAAATTTGGTAACCCACGCGAGCGAAGCGATATTTCGGGCTATGCTGATGTTAATTACGGGTTGTTTAATAACGTAGTTAAGGTGTCTGATGGTATTATTCGCTCAACAGTAGAGCGAGCAATGCAGCGTATTGCGCTCCCTATACCGGCTACAGCAAAAGGTCGCGTAATTTTAGAATTAACCGAGTACACTTCGGGCGTTCCTTATTGCGAATCACTTAAAGGTGAAATTGCTAGCCCAAATATAGATGTAAAAGGTTTTAATGGTTGGTTTAATATTGGCCCATTAGGTGGCATGTTAAGTTGTAAGTCGGGTGATATTGCAATCTTAGTAGACCCAGATAACACACTAGGGCTTGAAGCCGATGCAACACTTAAAGCTAACTTTGATTTTAAGGTAGCCGGTTATGTTAAACCTGATGCCAGCTTACCTAAAGATGTGCATGATGCGGTTAAGTTTTTAGGCCGACCAGATGCACAAGGCCGTTACCCACTTAATTTTTAATGTAATAAAAGAGTTTTAATGCAAATACCACAGTTTAATGAACAACACGCACAGCAATTAAGTGCATTTTTAAGTACACAACCTCAAGCTATGTCGTTAACGCAAAGCCAGGGTTACTTGTTTGGCGTAATTTGTTCGCCAAACCCATTAGATGTTCATCAGTGGTTAGAACAAATATTACCTAACACTGCAAACGACCTAGATGAAGAAATGCTGTTTTTATTTATGGCGTTATATCATCAAATTAGTGAGCAAGTATTTGAAACAGGCTATAAACTGCCTGCAAGTTTTGATCTAGAATACAGCAAAGCTTGGAGCGAAGGGTTTGTAAGCGCGAGTAAAGAGTACGCACAACCGTTACTAAATGCCCCGCAATTAGAGCCAGAATATAAAGAAGCCCTAGAGAGCGCATTAAGCACATTGAGCTTTTTTGCCGTTGATCAGCAAACCATGACACAAATAGCCCAGCAAAATAGCATGACACTCGATGCTTTATGCCAATACCAGTACGAATCAATGGGCGACTTTGCCTTAGGTTTTGCAGAGCTTATTGAGGTTGTAGCCATTAACAGTGGACTAATTACTGACGAAGGTTGGGAAGAGTAGTACTTTAGCTTAATCTACTAAACAGCGCTTAGGATAACTAAGCGCCAAGTTCTAAAACTATATCGGTGCATCCTTTTTTACATTTAACGATACCTTTACCGGGTTCGCTAGTAGCTAGGTCGAGCGTTAAAACCCCACCGCATTGTTCACAATTAAGTGTTTTACCTTGTGAGAGCTTTTTAAGCATAGTGCGCTGCTTATGAAATGAGTCGCTGGCTTTTTTATTTAACTGCGAAAAGTCCACTATTTAGCTCTCTTTTGCTCTAGTGCTTCAGATACAATTTTACACACCGTATTTAAGCGGTTTTCGTAAAAGTACAAATTTAGGTCGCGCTCGCGGCAATAACGTAAATGAAACAGTTGCACCGAATCATCGGTGGTGAACGTTTTTTCAATATATTCGCTTTCAGACTCAGAAAGCTTTAACTGTGAACTAATACGGTTTTTAGCCATATTTGCCGCAGGGCTTCGATTTATTTTACTCGCATCACTTAAAAACCCAACGCCATCGCCTAATAGCTTTTCGCGAGGTTCTTTAACTAAAGAATGATCAATAGTAAAAAATGCAAGGATCACTATGACCAATATAATAAATTTTTTCATGGATGCGTAAACCTTGATCTCAAAAGGATAAATTTAGCAAGCAGTGTAATAAACTGCATTTTAAAAGCAAGTAACTGAGATGAATAAATTATTAGCAATCTATGCCAGTAATTTTAATCAGTATTGTTATAATAGCTCACAGCAGTCAGATATTTCTGAAATATCTGAAAGTATTCAAACAGCTGATTATTTAAACTAATCAACCTTATACATAACAAGCTACAGTTACAGTATAGAATACTTACACATTGCTAAGTTTTTATTTCCAAGCGGCGTTGAGGAACTTCGATGGACAAGCAAATTAAAGTAAAAAACATACCTGCTGAGGTTAAAATCCAAAAACCAGATTTGAGCCGACAAGACGACAGGTTTAACCCACGTAACCGTATTTATGTGCGAGCAGTTAAAGGGCTTCATCAATTACTTAGGCAGCGCATTGGTTTTTTAGGCATGCTTGCTTTTATGTTACTCCCTTGGATTAACTTTAACGGCCAGCAAGCAGTATTGTTTGATTTAATAGGGCAAAAATACAATATTTTTGGCTTAACGCTGTGGCCACAAGATTTCACCATACTTGCTTTTATATTTATGCTAGCAGCCTTTGCGCTGTTTTTAGTGACCACTTTTTACGGGAGAGTATGGTGCGGCTATACCTGCCCGCAAACTGTGTGGACCTTTATATTTATTTGGTTTGAAGAAAAATTTGAAGGCACAGCTAATCAGCGTAAAAAGCTCGATCAGCGCCCGATGGATTTTGATAAGTTTTGGCGAAAAACAGCAAAGCATACTAGCTGGGTATTATTTGCCTTATATACAGCTATTTCATTTGTGGGCTATTTTACGCCGATACGTGAATTACTGCCTGATTTTGTGACCTTTAATGTTGGGGGCTATGCACTAGTAAGTATTATTTTCTTTGCAGCATGTACTTATGCAAACGCAGGCTGGATGCGCGAAATAATGTGTTTGCACATTTGTCCGTATTCGCGTTTTCAATCAGCTATGTTTGACAAAGACACGTACACAGTAACGTACGATGAAAAACGTGGTGAAAGCCGCGGGCCGCGTTCGCGTAAAATTGCCCACGAAGATTTGGAAATGGGCGACTGCATTGACTGTAATTTGTGTGTACAAGTGTGCCCAACGGGTATAGATATTCGTAATGGCTTACAAGCAGAGTGTATAAACTGTGGTGCGTGTATCGATGCATGTGATGGTGTAATGGACAAAATGGAATATCCACGCGGGCTTATCTCTTACACAACAGAGCGAAACCTTGAAACGCCTGAAAATAAAACCAATCCACTGCGAGCTAAAATCATTGGTTATACGGTCATCTTGCTAGTACTAACAAGTGCGCTGGTGGCCAATATTGCATTTAGAAAGCCAATGGACTTTGACATAATACGTGACCGTAATCAGCTATATCGTGTCGACTTTAATGGCTTAGTAGAAAACACCTACACATTAAAAGTGATCAACAAAGCACAGTACGAGCAAACCTTTAACATTAAAGTAAACGGGCTCGAAAACTTTAAATATATAGGAAAGCAAACATTTACTGTACAAGCAGGGCAGTCGCATAATGTGCCACTGTCACTGGTTATGGACCCATATGATTTAAAGGCGCCTATGACCGAGTTTAACTTTGAGCTTTCACCGGTTAATGACCCCGATGAAAGCATATCGCAGCCAAGTAACTTTTTTAAAGCGCGATAAACACATTAACTAATAAAAGCGGGGCAACCCGCTTTTTATATTAAGAAGCCCATGAGTAAATTTAGTTTTGAAGATTTAACACCCGACTTAATACTCGATGCCATAGAAAGCGTTGGTATTTATGCTGAGTCGGGTTTATTAGCACTTAATAGTTACGAAAATAGAGTGTACCAATTTAAGGCTGAAGATGGCCTGCGCTACGTTGTAAAGTTTTATCGTCCTGAGCGTTGGAGCAAAGCGCAAATTCAAGAAGAGCACGACTTTGCATTTGAGCTCGCCGAGGCCGAAGTACCGGTTGTTGCGCCTATTAAATATAATGGGCAAAGCCTGTTTGAACACCAAGGTTACGTGTTTGTGTTGTTTCCAAGTGTTGGTGGGCGTTTATTTGAAGTAGATAACCTTGATCAACTTGATGTAATGGGGCGTTTAATTGGCCGTATGCACCAGGTAGCTAAAAGCAAAGAGTTCAATCATAGGCCAACATTTAGCTGTGAAGAGTATTTGCATACAGCTAAAGTTCATCTGCAAAAAAGTAATTTGGTGCCAATGGGGATCAGCACGGCTTTTTACACCATATTAGATTTGGTAATAGAGCAAGCGCAATCACAGTATAAAAATGTGCAAAGTATTCGCCTACACGGTGATTGCCATGCTGGTAACATTTTATGGGCAGGTGATGCGCTTATGTTTGTAGATTTAGACGATAGCCGTCAAGGGCCTGCCATTCAAGATTTATGGATGATGCTCAGTGGCGATCGTCAAACACAGCTGTTACAGTTAGACACCCTTGTAAATGCGTATGAAGAGTTTTGTGATTTTGACCACACTCAACTCAAATTAATTGAACCGCTTCGTGCAATGCGTATTATTCACTACATGGGTTGGGTAGCCAAACGATGGAGCGATCCGGCGTTCGTACGGAACTTTTCATGGTTTGCCGAAGACAAATACTGGGAGCAACAAATTTTAGCACTTAAAGAGCAACTTGCTGCACTGCAAGAAGCCCCGCTGAAGTTATTGCCATAAAATTTTATTTAAAAAGTACACGAGACACCAATGCTTAAAAAATTGAAACTGAGCCTACTACTTTTATGTTTACCGTTTGCAGCCCTTGCTGCACAATTTGAAGCCGATAACCAGTATACTGTTATTGATGTAGAAAAAAGCGCAGAGCCACAAGTTACCGAGTTTTTCTCATTTTACTGCCCACATTGTTTTAAGTTTGAACCAGTAGCTAAAGCAATTGAAAAAAACCTGCCAGAAGGCACTAAGTTTATTAAAAACCACGTAAACTTTTTAGGCGGTGTATCACCGCAGGCGCAAAGCAACTTAAGCTATGCATATTTAATTGGTAAAAAACACGGCCAAGCACAAAGCATAAGCGACCAAATTTTCAAAAGCATACATGTACAACGTGCACCTTTAACGCAAATGAAAGACGTTAAAAAGTTGCTTGAAGTTAATGGCATTGATAGCGCAACATTCGATCAAGATATTGCAAGCATGCCAATTATTTCAGCTGAACGTGCAATGCAAGATAAGCAAAACAAATATTCAAAAATTGGCGCGCTAACAGGCGTACCTACTTTTATTGTTAACGATAAATACAAAATCAACATTAACACCATCAATAACCAACAAGAACTTGATGAGTTAGTTGCTTTTTTACTAACACTTTAATCTTGGAGAATAATAACAATGATCAAATTAGTTAAAGCAGGCTTGCTTGCATTATTACTTCCTATGGCAGCAAGCAGCTTTGCAGCTACATACGAAGAAGGCGTTCACTACGATGTAGTTGCAGAGCGCGCCACTAAAAAACCAGAAATTAAAGAGTTTTTCTCATTTTACTGCCCTGCGTGTAATAACATGGAAGCACTGATTGGTGAGTTTAAACCTAAGCTAGACAAAAACGTTAAGTTTAAAAAGAGCCATGTTGATTTTGTTGGTGTACGCGATCCTGAAAATCAGCAAATGATGAGCCAAGCACTTGCAACAGCTGAGGTACTTCCGCAAAAAGATAAAATTGTTGCTGCTATTTTTAATCACATCCATACAAAACGCGCTAAGTTTAACGAAATCGCCGATGTAAAAGATGTATTTGTAGCGCAAGGGGTAGATGGCGATAAGTTTGATAAGCTATACAAAAGCTTCTCGGTACGTACATTAAGCTCAAAAATGAAACGCGATCAAAACTACTTTAAAGAAAAAGGCGCACTACGCGGCGTACCAACATTTATCGTAAATGGTAAGTACAAATTAAACCTAGGCCGAGAGTCGGGTATTACTGCACCAGAAGACATTAGTAAATTAGTAAATTATTTAGCTAGCAAGTAAGTTTAGCAAAAACAGGAAAAGCTCCTTAGGGAGCTTTTTTTATATAAGCCTAATTTAATTTTTAAATAGACTTAACGTTATTTGAGGGGCAGTTATTTTCTTTGTAAGAAAACACCTGACTCAGTATGATGGGTATATGGGAACTGATCAAATATCGCAAAACGCTTAACGTTATGAGTGCGCGTTAAATGATCTAAATCGCGTTCAAGTGTTTCTGGGTTACACGATATATAAATAATGTTCTCGTAGTTGGCCACTAAGTCACAGGTAAGGGTATCCATACCAGCACGTGGTGGGTCCACTAAAATAGTTTGGCAATCGTAACTTTTTAAATCTATCCCCTCTAAACGGGAAAAAGTACGCTCGCCATTCATTGCCTGGGTAAACTCTTCACTCGACATACGAATAATATCTAAGTTATCTACTTTATTTTTTGCAATGTTGTACTGAGCAGAATGTACCGATGATTTAGATATCTCTGTAGCTAATACTCGATTAAATGAGCCTGCCAACGCAATTGAAAAGTTACCATTACCGCAGTAAAGCTCTAGTAAATCGTTAGTAAGTGGTTTGCATAGGTCTTGCGCCCACTCAAGCATTTTAATATTTACTTTCGCATTTGGCTGAGTAAAGCTATTTTCTACTTGTTGGTAAATAAGCTCTTGGCCATTTACTGTTAAACGCTCTGTGACAAAGTCATCGCCAAGCACTTCTTTTTGCTTACGTGCGCGGCCAATAAAATCAATTTTGTATTTACTGCTTAGTTTTTCTTTAAGGGCTTTAATTTCACTTAGCCACTCTTCATCAAGTGGCTTGTGATAAAGTAAGCTCACTAAAATTTCACCGCTTAATGATGATAAGTAGTCAATTTGAAATAATTTACGGCGTAATATTTCACACGATTTAAGATTATCAATCATCACCTGCATCACTTCACCTACTAATGGCGCTGCAGGGTCAAAGGTATCAACGCGGATCTTTTCTTTTGTTGCTTGATCAAACATGATGTGAAATAGATCATCCCCATCATGCCATACTCTAAACTCGGCACGCTGGCGGTAGTTAATTGGCTCTGAGTTAAATACCTCTAATTGTTGCACACCAAAACGCTGAAACTGCGATGTAATGCGTTGCTCTTTTTCAGCTAACTGCGCATCGTACTGTGTGGTATCTATTTTTATCACTGCCATTAATACTACTACCTTATTTGTGAGATCTATTTATCGGCGCTATTGTAGGGGGCGAGGTGTATTTGTCTAGTTTTGCAGATAATAAACTTGCTGTTTTTTTACACATACCCTTTAGTTTTATCAGTTATAGCCGATAATAAGCTACGTATGTAATGGAGGTGGATCATGAAAATTGGTAATTATGGCTATACGCCAAACAACAACGTTAACAAATTCAATAATAAGGAGGCGCTACAGCAGCCAACAATCCAATCTCCGCAAGAAACTTCATTACAGCGAGGCAGAGAACTTGCGGCAAAAGTGCTTGGCGACAAAATGGCAGAGCAACTAGGTTTACCCGTTGAGCAAAAACAAGCTGATAAACCACTATTCGACTTTGACGAAATAGTAAAAAATGTACTCGACTTTGTTTCAGGCGCAGTTAATAAAGCCAAAGCAAATGGAGCCGACGACGATAAATTAAAAAATATGCTAAACGATGCTCGCACGGGTGTTCAAACAGGCATTGACGATGCTGTAGATGAGTTAAAAGGCACCGGCGTATTTAATGATGAAATGCAAGAGGGCATCGACAAGTCAAAAGAAGGCATTTTTGAGGGGCTTGATGAATTTGAACAAAACCTATTTAACCCACAACCTGCCAGTGTTAGTGTAAGCCAAGCTCAATATGTAAGCATGAGCAGTAATGCCGAATATAAATTTACAACGGCCGAGGGTGATGAAGTCAGTATTAGTTTTGCCGATGCATTTGAGTCGCAATCAGCAAGCGGTTATCAACAAAACAATAACAGTGAATCATTTGCCAGCTCTTCATCACAATCAAGAGAGCTCTCATTTTCTATGTCGGTAAACGGCGATTTAAATGAAGATGAGCAAGATGCTATCAATGCGATGATGGAAGAGCTACAGGGAGTAAGTAAAACATTCTTTAGTGGCGACTTAGATCAAGCATTTGAAAAAGCGCAAGAGCTTAGCTTAGGTAGTGAGCAGCTAGTGGCATTTTCAATGGATCTTCGCCAAACAAAAACCGTTGCTACAGTAAAAAGCTACGAGCAATACCAACCAGCACCACAAAAAGAGGTCGCTGATACACTCGCCCCCTTTAATGATGATTTAAAAAATGCCTTCGATAAAGCAAGCGAGCTAGGTTTACAAAACCAATTGGCAGGTATTCTTGAGTGGTTAAATCAAGATCAGGCAGAAATAGATAAGTTAGTTGATTACACCAAAGCTATGTTTGATAACTTAAATGAGCTTAATTCAGCGACTGATTCGCTTAATGATCTAAATGAACTGCAAAGTTAAACTACTTTCTTTTATAAAAACCCCATGGCAAACTGCTGTTCTCAATAAATAGTAGGAACCGTAGTTTGTCAGTGCATATAATGGTATTTGATTCAGGTATAGGAGGCACCAGCGTACTTGAACATATTCAACAACGTATTCCCTATGCTCAATACAGCTACTTTATGGATAATGCGTTACTTCCCTATGGCGCTCAAACCCAACAAACTATAATTAACCGTTTATGCTCGCTTATTTTTTTTATTGAGCAAAACGCGCTTAATGTTGACCTTATTGTTATAGCCTGCAATACCGCATCTACCTCCGCGCTCAGCGAAGTCCGTAAAATTACATCTATTCCCATTGTGGGTGTAGTACCTGCTATTAAACCGGCAGCAGAGCTAACGCATTCAAAGCATATTGGTTTACTTGCCACGCCCGCCACAGTAGCAAGCGCATATACGCATACTCTTATTAAAGAGCATGCTAATAATGTTAATGTAAGCTTATATAGTAGTGTGGAGCTGGTGGCATTGGCAGAGCAGCTATTTTTTTCTCAAAAGCTTGATACTAAAAAACTCCATACTGAGCTTAATCGTCTAACGTTAAATCCAAATATAGATGTGCTAGTACTAGGGTGTACTCACTTCCCGATTCTAGCAGACGCTATAAAAGCGTTCTTTAATGGCAAAGTTCAATTGCTTGATTCAGGCGCCGCCATAGCTAATAGAGTCAGCTACCTATTAACAGCACATGGGCTAGTAGATAAAGTGACAGACATAAAAAAGCCGCTGCAATATTATGCAACGGCTGATGTGTCTAGTAATAAGCTAGCAGTAAAGCTAGTTACACTGATTGATCCGTCCCAGTACGTAAAGAACTAGAATCATCTTCTTGTTTTTGTTTTGCTTCACGCACCTTTAATGTACGTTGTTGGAACTCACTGTCGTTTAGCTTAGCAATTGCATTGTCTGCATCTGCTTGCGCCATCTCAACAAAACCAAAGCCACGACGTTTGCCAGTATTTTTATCCTTTAATAGGCGCACGTTGAAAACTTTACCTTGTTCTTCAAACAAAGCACGAACTACGCCTTCATTTGCACGATAAGGAAGATTACCAACATAAAGTGTTTTTGTTTTTACTTCAGCTTCTTCACCACCTTCCGATGACATTGCAGCAATAGCAACTCCACCAATTAATAAACCAGCACCAAACAACAGCGCTGGGCTTAAAGCTAAGCTGCCTAAAGCAAACTCAACAATAACAAAACCAACTACAGCAAGAATAATAGAGAAGATAAAAGATTTTTGATCGGGTAATTTCATTTTAGATCTACCAATAAACAGGAAATAAACATTAATTTAACATTGTGAACTTGCTATCTTAACGTCTTAAACGAACATAGCAATGAAATTTATATTAAATAATAAAGAACAGTGTAAAAAAGCATCAGCTTAGGCTGCTATTTACCTAGTTTTAGGTGGTTTTGCTGTATTTTTGTTCGAACAGTAAAAAGATCTAAAAAAAGTGTTGATCTGTTTTCGGATCTCCCTATAATGCGACCCCACTGAGACGGGAAACGCCGAAGCATAGCAAGGCCGCAACGAATCAGAGAGTTAAGTAAAACTTCGGTTTTAATCTTCTGAAAAGAAAGTTTAAAATTAAGTGTTGACTCGAAAAATAAAGGATGTATTATACGCATCCCTAGCGACAACGTCGCAACGTTCTTTAACAATATAAAGCAATCATCTGTGTGGGCACTCGTACAGATTGAGTTCTAACAGCCAAGCTACTTAGGTAGTGAGGCAAACAAATT
Source organism: Pseudoalteromonas espejiana DSM 9414 (assembly GCF_002221525.1). Lineage (NCBI taxonomy): Bacteria > Pseudomonadati > Pseudomonadota > Gammaproteobacteria > Alteromonadales > Pseudoalteromonadaceae > Pseudoalteromonas > Pseudoalteromonas espejiana. The sequence goes on from NZ_CP011028.1 coordinate 905,442, forward strand.
TAGAGTCTCAATTGAAACTGAGTGACCAACAGAATAATTACTTAGGTAGTTATTCAGCACAGTCAATTCAATATCGAAAGATATTAAATAAATTCAGAATTCATTGAGCTGTTCTTCGGAACATAAAAACTTTTTAATTGAAGAGTTTGATCATGGCTCAGATTGAACGCTGGCGGCAGGCCTAACACATGCAAGTCGAGCGGTAACAGAAAGTAGCTTGCTACTTTGCTGACGAGCGGCGGACGGGTGAGTAATGCTTGGGAACATGCCTTGAGGTGGGGGACAACAGTTGGAAACGACTGCTAATACCGCATAATGTCTACGGACCAAAGGGGGCTTCGGCTCTCGCCTTTAGATTGGCCCAAGTGGGATTAGCTAGTTGGTGAGGTAATGGCTCACCAAGGCAACGATCCCTAGCTGGTTTGAGAGGATGATCAGCCACACTGGGACTGAGACACGGCCCAGACTCCTACGGGAGGCAGCAGTGGGGAATATTGCACAATGGGCGCAAGCCTGATGCAGCCATGCCGCGTGTGTGAAGAAGGCCTTCGGGTTGTAAAGCACTTTCAGTCAGGAGGAAAGGTTAGTAGTTAATACCTGCTAGCTGTGACGTTACTGACAGAAGAAGCACCGGCTAACTCCGTGCCAGCAGCCGCGGTAATACGGAGGGTGCGAGCGTTAATCGGAATTACTGGGCGTAAAGCGTACGCAGGCGGTTTGTTAAGCGAGATGTGAAAGCCCCGGGCTCAACCTGGGAACTGCATTTCGAACTGGCAAACTAGAGTGTGATAGAGGGTGGTAGAATTTCAGGTGTAGCGGTGAAATGCGTAGAGATCTGAAGGAATACCGATGGCGAAGGCAGCCACCTGGGTCAACACTGACGCTCATGTACGAAAGCGTGGGGAGCAAACAGGATTAGATACCCTGGTAGTCCACGCCGTAAACGATGTCTACTAGAAGCTCGGAGCCTCGGCTCTGTTTTTCAAAGCTAACGCATTAAGTAGACCGCCTGGGGAGTACGGCCGCAAGGTTAAAACTCAAATGAATTGACGGGGGCCCGCACAAGCGGTGGAGCATGTGGTTTAATTCGATGCAACGCGAAGAACCTTACCTACACTTGACATACAGAGAACTTACCAGAGATGGTTTGGTGCCTTCGGGAACTCTGATACAGGTGCTGCATGGCTGTCGTCAGCTCGTGTTGTGAGATGTTGGGTTAAGTCCCGCAACGAGCGCAACCCCTATCCTTAGTTGCTAGCAGGTAATGCTGAGAACTCTAAGGAGACTGCCGGTGATCCACCGGAGGAAGGTGGGGACGACGTCAAGTCATCATGGCCCTTACGTGTAGGGCTACACACGTGCTACAATGGCGCATACAGAGTGCTGCGAACTCGCGAGAGTAAGCGAATCACTTAAAGTGCGTCGTAGTCCGGATTGGAGTCTGCAACTCGACTCCATGAAGTCGGAATCGCTAGTAATCGCGTATCAGAATGACGCGGTGAATACGTTCCCGGGCCTTGTACACACCGCCCGTCACACCATGGGAGTGGGTTGCTCCAGAAGTAGATAGTCTAACCTTCGGGAGGACGTTTACCACGGAGTGATTCATGACTGGGGTGAAGTCGTAACAAGGTAGCCCTAGGGGAACCTGGGGCTGGATCACCTCCTTATACGATTTAGAACTTATTTGTTCGTAGTGTCCACACAGATGATTGTTAGTTAGTAATGCTCTTTGAGTTTACTAATTAATATGCTCTTTAAAAATTTGGAAAAGCTGATAATAAAATTCTGATAAATATTCGTATTTATCAAGAGTTTTCAAAAGTAAAAAAGAATGATAGCAGTATCATTCAGTGCCATTTAATCACTCTTTGAGTTGATTGATTGGTATCTACTTTAGTATTCAATATTAACTTCTGGCGAAGTTAAACTGTCACATAACAAAGACCCGTTTGGGTTGTATGGTTAAGTGACTAAGCGTACACGGTGGATGCCTTGGCAGTTGGAGGCGATGAAGGACGTATTAACTTGCGATAAGCCTAGTCAAGCTAGTAAAAAGCGCTTGAGACTAGGATTTCCGAATGGGGAAACCCACCTGCTTGCAGGTATCGTTAACTGAATACATAGGTTAACGAGGCGAACGCGGAGAACTGAAACATCTAAGTACCCGTAGGAAAAGAAATCAACCGAGATTCCGATAGTAGCGGCGAGCGAAATCGGAACAGCCCTTAAGCTTATTATGTGTTAATGGAAGGCTCTGGAAAGTGCCACGATACAGGGTGATAGTCCCGTACATGAAAAGACATTTTAAGTGAAATCGAGTAGGTCGGAGCACGTGAAACTTTGACTGAATATAGGTGGACCATCATCTAAGGCTAAATACTCCCAACTGACCGATAGTGAACCAGTACCGTGAGGGAAAGGCGAAAAGAACCCCTGTGAGGGGAGTGAAATAGAACCTGAAACCGTGTACGTACAAGCAGTAGGAGCCTACTTGTTAGGTGACTGCGTACCTTTTGTATAATGGGTCAGCGACTTATATTTTGTAGCGAGGTTAACCGTTTAGGGTAGCCGTAGGGAAACCGAGTCTTAACTGGGCGAATAGTTGCAAGGTATAGACCCGAAACCCGGTGATCTAGCCATGGGCAGGTTGAAGGTTGAGTAACATCAACTGGAGGACCGAACCCACTAACGTTGAAAAGTTAGGGGATGACCTGTGGCTAGGAGTGAAAGGCTAATCAAACCGGGAGATAGCTGGTTCTCCCCGAAATCTATTTAGGTAGAGCCTCGGACGAATACTTACGGGGGTAGAGCACTGTTAAGGCTAGGGGGTCATCCCGACTTACCAACCCTTTGCAAACTCCGAATACCGTAAAGTAATATCCGGGAGACACACGGCGGGTGCTAACGTCCGTCGTGAAGAGGGAAACAACCCAGACCGCCAGCTAAGGTCCCAAAGTCATAGTTAAGTGGGAAACGATGTGGAAAGGCCCAGACAGCCAGGAGGTTGGCTTAGAAGCAGCCATCCTTTAAAGAAAGCGTAATAGCTCACTGGTCGAGTCGGTCTGCGCGGAAGATGTAACGGGGCTAAACTATGCACCGAAGCTGCGGATTCATCTTAGGATGAGTGGTAGGGGAGCGTTCTGTAAGCGGTTGAAGGTGTACCGGGAGGTATGCTGGACGTATCAGAAGTGCGAATGCTGACATGAGTAACGATAATGCGGGTGAAAAACCCGCACGCCGGAAGACCAAGGGTTCCTATCCCATGTTAATCAGGGTAGGGTAAGTCGACCCCTAAGGCGAGGCCGAAAGGCGTAGTCGATGGGAAACGGATTAATATTTCCGTACTTGGTATAATTGCGATGGGGGGACGGAGAAGGCTAAGCAAGCATGGCGATGGTTGTCCATGTGAAAGTGAGTAGGCTAGCGACTTAGGTAAATCCGGGTTGCTGTTAGGCTGAGACACGAGACGAGCACCCAAGGGTGTGAAGTTGCTGATGCCATACTTCCAGGAAAAGCCTCTAAGCTTCAGATTATACCGAATCGTACCCCAAACCGACACAGGTGGTCAGGTAGAGAATACTAAGGCGCTTGAGAGAACTCGGGTGAAGGAACTAGGCAAAATCGTACCGTAACTTCGGGAGAAGGTACGCTCCTATCTGTGATGAGACTTGCTCTCTAAGCGGACGGGAGCCGCAGTGACCAGGTGGCTGGGACTGTTTATTAAAAACACAGCACTGTGCAAAATCGCAAGATGACGTATACGGTGTGACACCTGCCCGGTGCCGGAAGGTTAATTGATGGGGTTATCCTTAGGGAGAAGCTCTTGATCGAAGCCCCGGTAAACGGCGGCCGTAACTATAACGGTCCTAAGGTAGCGAAATTCCTTGTCGGGTAAGTTCCGACCTGCACGAATGGTGTAACCATGGCCACGCTGTCTCCACCCGAGACTCAGTGAAATTGAAATCGCAGTGAAGATGCTGTGTACCCGCGGCTAGACGGAAAGACCCCGTGAACCTTTACTACAGCTTGGCACTGAACATTGAACCTACATGTGTAGGATAGGTGGGAGACTTTGAAGCAGCGACGCTAGTTGTTGTGGAGTCGTCCTTGAAATACCACCCTTGTAGTTTTGATGTTCTAACGTTGGCCCCTGAATCGGGGTTACGGACAGTGCCTGGTGGGTAGTTTGACTGGGGCGGTCTCCTCCCAAAGAGTAACGGAGGAGCACGAAGGTTGGCTAAGTACGGTCGGACATCGTACGGTTAGTGTAATGGTAGAAGCCAGCTTAACTGCGAGACAGACACGTCGAGCAGGTACGAAAGTAGGTCATAGTGATCCGGTGGTTCTGAATGGAAGGGCCATCGCTCAACGGATAAAAGGTACTCCGGGGATAACAGGCTGATACCGCCCAAGAGTTCATATCGACGGCGGTGTTTGGCACCTCGATGTCGGCTCATCACATCCTGGGGCTGAAGTCGGTCCCAAGGGTATGGCTGTTCGCCATTTAAAGTGGTACGCGAGCTGGGTTTAGAACGTCGTGAGACAGTTCGGTCCCTATCTGCCGTGGGCGTTTGAGAATTGAGAGGGGTTGCTCCTAGTACGAGAGGACCGGAGTGAACGAACCGCTGGTGTTCGGGTTGTCATGCCAATGGCATTGCCCGGTAGCTACGTTCGGAACTGATAAGCGCTGAAAGCATCTAAGCGCGAAGCAGGCCTCGAGATGATTTCTCACTAGACTTTTAAAGTCTCTGAAGGGCCGTTGAAGACTACAACGTTGATAGGCAAGATGTGGAAGTGGTGTGAGCCATTAAGCTAACTTGTACTAATTACCCGTGAGGCTTAACCATACAACGCCAAACGCGTTTTGTGACAGAAACAAGCGACAGAAGTTAATAGCTAAAGTAGATAGATGCTTAGAAAGACTTAAAAAATATTATCAGATATTTTCCAGATTTAGTTGGTACGTGAAAACGGACTAACGACCAAATTTGCTTGGTAACCATAGCGTTTTGGACCCACCTGACCCCATGCCGAACTCAGTAGTGAAACGAAACAGCGCCGATGATAGTGTAGCATTTGCTATGTGAAAGTAGGACATTGCCAGGCTCCAAATTCAGTCGAAGGACTTAAAGCTTAATAATTAAAATAAGAAAATTTGAAAAGAATTTTCTTGGTAACCATAGCATTTTGGACCCACCTGACCCCATGCCGAACTCAGTAGTGAAACGAAATAGCGCCGATGATAGTGTAGCATTTGCTATGTGAAAGTAGGACATTGCCAGGATTTAAATTAAAGAAACCCGCTTCAGAAATGAAGCGGGTTTTTTGCTATCTGGGAATTAATAAATAGTCTGATCTCATGCCGAACTTTCTATTGGCCGTTTTTACACATTCTATTCTCTACGGCATTAGTATTTCTATACAGTAAATAAATCTGCTTTAAGGCGAGCCCACGATAGGCCTCGTGTCTTTAGGTAATTAAAATTTAACTCAAGAGCGAAGCCAGGCTGTCATCATAGTTATACCAATCCGCAATAATACTTAATTATTTTCAGGGGCTAAACGTGTCGCTATCTGCGTTAAAAAATTCTCATTTACGACTGCATGGATGCAGAAGGTAAGGCAATGCAGGAGCAATTGCCGAGAACAACTAAATAGCGAATTTTTTGCCTTGCTATCAACACGTTTATCCATCCTCAAAATAGATCACTTAATTATGCGGATTGGTATTAAACCTTCTCGATTCAAAGCTTTTATAAATTATACGTGCTGAAATTATTTATAAACTTTAAGTTCATCCCGATCTGATAGGTTATTCATGTAACATAGCTAGGCGTGCTGAACGTGTGCGTGTTAAAATTTTATTTTTATAAATATCAATATAGAGGTGTAGATTGCCCACTGCTGACTACCAAACCGTGCTTGATGAAATAGCACATGAAGTACGCCCTTTATTAACGCAAGGCAAAGTGGCGGATTATATTCCGGCACTTGCAGAGGTTTCTGCAGAACAATTTTCTATTGCTATTTATACCACTGAAGGTGAAACCATTTGCGCAGGCGATTGCTCAAAACGCTTCACTATTCAGTCTGTTTCTAAGGTGATGACGCTTACTATGGCATTGCAGCGCTATGGCGATGAGTTATGGCAACGTGTGGGTAAGGAGCCTTCTGGCACAGCGTTTAACTCGTTAACACAGCTAGAGTTTGAAAAAGGCGTACCACGTAACCCATTTATTAATGCTGGTGCGATTGTAACGTGTGACGCTTTATATAGTCGCCTATCGGCGCCTCGACACTCAATGCTTGAAACGTTTAGATTACTTGCAGGTAACAGCGGTATTATTATTGATAAAAAAGTGGCTAATTCAGAGTACGAATTTAGACACCGTAATGCTGCTATGGCGCATTTAATGAAATCATTTGGTAATTTTGAAAATGATGTAGATGATGTGCTGTGGTCTTACTTTAACTTTTGTGCAATTGAACTGAATTGTATAGAGCTGGCTAAGGCTTATAATTTTTTAGCCAATAAAGGGGTTGATTACAGTTCAGGTAAACGCGTTTTAAGTAGCCGACAGAATAAGCAGTTAAACTCATTGTTGTTTACCAGTGGCTTATATGACGCTGCAGGCGATTTTGGTTATAGAGTTGGGATGCCAGGGAAGTCTGGAGTGTCGGGTACTATACTTGCGGTGTTACCTGGTAAATTTACGGTGGCGGTGTATTCACCGGGTTTAAATGTGTTTGGTAACTCGGTAGCGGGGATAGCAGCATTGGAGCTGCTATCTAAAAAGCTCGATATTTCTATATTTTAAAATACCGCATAAGGGTGCTCAGTAAGCGCCCTTTTTTATTGCTCCCAATATACTTGCTCTAAGCAATCTTCTCGCTCTGGCAGCCCACGAGATAAACGTGGTGAATGCTGTACTAATACTTCATAACTTGCACGGTTAGCGTATTTACTAATTTGTGCGAGTGAAGAGTAGGTAATTGCTTGTTGCTGATGCTTAGCTGAGTTTGCCACGTTTAACTTATGGTAAACATTAGCAGATAGGTCGTGTAATACCGCAGCGAGTGCACAATCGCCAGCACCATTGGTGTTTTTGATTGAATCAGGCCCACCCATAAATGGTGCAGTGTGGCTATATGCTTTTATTGGGTTTTCACAGTCAGCTTTTTTCATTGCTCGTGAGAACTCATAGCGGTTAAAATCAGGGATCGCACCTGGTAAAAGTGGATATTCGGTAGCACGTTTAAAGCTTTCATCAACGTAGCCTGCCATAAATAAGCCTTTTTCACCGGCAGTACATATCACCAAGTCTACCCAATCAAGCGCTTTGTCGGCAGCTAAAAGTGGATCTTCAAAGCCAGTTATTGCTAGGCCTTCTTCTTCGTTCATGGCAAGTATATCTACGTGTTCATTAACAAAATTAGCCCACCACGTTGGGTCTTGCTCAATCAAAAACTTGGTGCCGAGCGTTAAAACAACGGGGACACCTGCATCGTTAGCGTATTTAACGGCCTGCATAGTTGCTTCGGTCATTGTTTCGCTACCTTGAGTACGCATTAAATAGGCGCTGATCACAAGGGCTGATGACTGCTCAATTAAGCTTTTGTCGATAGACTCTGGCTTTAAGTGATTCATTAAGCCTGCGCTAATTGCGAACGTACGCTCGCCAGTTTCATCAATTAAGGTAAAACAACGACCAATAGGGCCATCAACAGGTTGTAGGTAGTCAAGATCGACACGGCTTGAGGTGTTACACAAAAAGCGATAAGCGTAGCTACCAATTTTTATGTTTTCGCTCATAACACCAAGTAAAACAGAACGGTCATCTGCAAGTACTGAGTAGTTGTGCATGGTATTACCAATGGTGCCACCGGCAAACTCGTAATCAACCATATCGTTTAGTTTTAAACGGTCGTATAGGGCGTTGGTAATATCGCTATCAATAACTTGCGACATACCACGACGAAGTTGAAACTCGTCTAAAAAAGCCTGATCGACTTTGGCTTCAATATCAACAACTATCTGATCGATTCCCGTAATATAGCTACGTTGTAATCGCTCAGTTGCGTTTAGCTGATTTGTTAGTGGATCTTTAGCTTCCACTGGAAAATAATGTTTATGTCTGCGGCGTCCAGGAAATTTCATTTGCTACCTGTGTTGTGAGCTAAATAAAAAAAGCGTGAGATTATAGCGTAAATCACGCGCTATGAGCCACGATAAACCACATTATTTTGTTTTATTTTTGCAATAATTTAGTCAATACACCATTTTAAAGTGGCAAGTTGATATAATAACAACAGAAAATGCATTTGAAGTAATCACTATGAACGATCTTAAAAGCGATGAGTACTGGATGGAACAGGCATTAATTTATGCCAATAAAGCGCAGCAATTAGGAGAAATCCCTGTAGGGGCTGTGCTTGTTAAAGATAATACGCTTATTGCTGCAGGTTATAACCGCTCAATTACCGATAACGACCCATCAGCTCATGCTGAAATGATCGCGGTGCGTGAAGGCGGCAAGGTACTCAATAACTACCGTTTGATAGATTGTACGCTGTATGTCACGTTAGAACCGTGCTCAATGTGTGCGGGCTTATTGGTTCACAGTAGAATTAAACGCCTTGTATATGGCGCGCCTGATGCAAAAACAGGTTCGGCTGGCTCTATTATGAACTTGCTACAAGAGCCGAGATTAAATCATCAAGTGGAGGTAACCGCTGGGGTGCTTTCGCAAACGTGTAGTAGTACTATTTCGGCGTTTTTTAAACAACGCCGAGCGCAAATTAAAGCTGCTAAAAAAGCCGCTCGTGTAATTGATAATTAGTCGGCTGCTTGCGACGTTACTTCTGCCATTTGCTGCATAGCAAACATACGGCGACGCCAAATAATCTTTTTATGTAAATTGCGCAGCATAATGCGGCGTCTTGTTGCTGTGGAGTGAATTATATTACGTTTTAGTTTTTGCGTGCGTCTACGTTTTAGCATGTGTTCTCCTAATGCGTGAGAGTGAGAAAGGCACAAGGTATATCTTTAAAATTAAGTAAATATACTATAAACACACATTAGTGATCATTTCATGACAAGTAAACAGATTTTTAATTAAGTTGCTATTTGTTTACCGCGCTTAGTTAATTTATTTTCAACAAGTTATATTAATTAAGCTAGAAGCAGCTTATTGGGATTGCTCGCTTTTGCTTTGCTCATTGCTGTTTTCTTCTTTAGCGTTGGGTTTTTGCGCTTGTTCATTTTTACTACTATTGCTAGTAGGCTCTGTATTAGGTGCAACTTCAGCCTTAACTTCGTTTGAGGTTTCTGGCTCTGGTTTGGGCTTTGGCGCTAGGGCGTCATTTTCATCTAACCATACGAGTGCATCGTAGTACCTGCGAATATTATCAACATATTTCACCGCAACATCACCACGTGCATAGCCGTAGCGGGTTTTACGGTAGTAACGCTTTTTAATTAGCAGCGGTAGGCGCTTTTTAACATCGGCCCATTTATCAGGGCTTGCTCCTTGTTGCTCGGTAATAATACGTGCGTCATTAACGTGACCCCAACCCACGTTATAGGCCGCCAATGCAAGCCATGTGCGGTCTGGTTGCGGGATGCGATCGGGTATACGTTTCACCAATTTGGCTAAATACTTTGCGCCGCCGCGTATGTTTTGTTCTGGCTCTAAGCGGTTAGTTACGCCCACTTGCTTAGCAGTACTGCGTGTAAGCATCATAATGCCTCTAACGCCGGTTGGTGATTTAGCACGTGGATTCCACATTGACTCTTGATAGCTAAGCGCGGCTAGCAAACGCCAATCTAGCGTTCCTGCATATTGTTCAAACCAAGGTCTATAAGTTGGGAGGGTTTCTTTTATTGCCTCAATGTAAGCCAGGGTATTTACGTAGTTAAATTGGCGTACATGACCAAAGTACTTTTCTTCAAGTACATATAGCTGGTTACTTTGCTTTACGTCACCAAAAAAAGGCACCAATAACGCGTATAACGAATCATCTTTTGATTTATTAAGTATCCATGCAATAGGGTCGTTTCGGGTAACTGAAAAGCCAATACTTAGATTAGGGTGGTATCGTCTAAATAACGAGAGCGTGTGAGAGTCGGCGAGGGTGTAATCTATTTCACCATCTATAACAGCTTGTAAAAGCTCTTCTTCATCGAGCTCTTCGGTTTCTTGCCAATTTAGCTCTGGGTTGCTGTTTTTAATATCTTGTAAGGTAAGGGAGTGGCTGCTTTTAGCAATAACGGTAAAGTTACCATCAAGGTCATCAAATTCTCGTGGGCGCACGCGGCCTTGTTTATAAACCAGCTTTTGACTAATTGTTCTGTAAGTTGGGCCGTAACGGTACTGCTGTGCACGTACTTTGTTGTAGGTAAGGCCTGAGGCAATTAAATCTAAGTCGCCGCTTTCTAGGCGCTCAAACATATCCGATAGATTAAAAAACGGTACTATTTCAAGCTCAACACCTAAGTAGTCGGCAAACGCTTGCGAAAGCTCATATTCAAAGCCTTGCTCACCTTGTACTGCTTGGTAGTAATTACTTGCGCTGGCAAGTGTGCCTACACGTATTTTGTTTTGCTCTTTAATTTGGGCAAGCTGGGTTTGCTGCTCTTGCATATTACACGCGCACAACAGCATAACTAAAGTGATGATAATTATTAGCTTTTCTTTCAACATTAACCGCCCCATAAAGCTCATACCCCGTTATACCAAAACTTCACTATGGCGTCACTTAGCGTTTAGGATTTATTGCCAATTTTGCAGTCGTTTATATAAATAAAAAGTTAATTTTCTGAAAAGCGCAATTTGGAGTTAAATCTGAGTGCTACTTAGACTATAATGCCCGCCTAAAATATCGTTCAATCCCTAACCCCGGATGAAATTATCTATGTTGATCCTTCGTGGTGCACCAGCACTTTCAGAGTTCAGAGTTAATAAAATTTTAGCGCGTTGCAAACAATCGCAACTTCCAGTCACCAACGTATATGCCGAGTATGCTCATTTTGCCGATTTAACATCGCCTTTGAGTGTTGATGAGCAAACCAAGCTTGAAAAGCTACTTACTTACGGTCCAACTATTGCCGAGCATACCCCAGCTGGCACACTCATTTTAGTTACGCCTCGCCCTGGTACCATTTCACCTTGGGCATCTAAAGCAACCGATATAGCGCATAACTGTGGCCTTAAACAGGTTCACCGTGTAGAGCGTGGTATTGCTTATTATATAGAAGGTGAACTAAGTGCAGAGCAACTTGCACAAGTAACGGCGTTATTACACGACCGTATGACCGAAGCTACACATACTGAGCTTGAAGCCGCAGCGCAGTTATTCCGCAATGATTCTCCGCGTGAAATGTCATCAGTTGATATTTTAGGTGGTGGTCGCGAAGCGTTAGCTGCCGCAAACGTTGAGCAAGGTTTTGCCCTTGCCGATGACGAAATTGACTACCTAGTAGAGAACTTTAAAAAGCTAGGTCGTAATCCTAACGACATAGAATTATTTATGTTTGCCCAAGCAAACTCAGAGCATTGTCGTCATAAAATATTTAATGCTGATTGGACAATTGATGGCATTGAACAGCCAAAATCGCTGTTTAAAATGATCAAAAATACTTTTGAGCACAACCCTGAAAATGTATTGTCGGCGTATAAAGATAACGCGGCAGTAATGAAAGGCTCAAAAGCGGGTCGTTTCTTCCCGAATGCGCAAGGTGAATATGCGTATCATCAAGAAGACATTGAAATATTAATGAAGGTCGAGACTCACAACCATCCAACGGCTATTGCACCGTTTTCGGGTGCGGCTACCGGTTCAGGTGGTGAAATTCGTGACGAAGGTGCAACAGGGCGTGGTTCTAAGCCAAAAGCTGGTTTAGTCGGCTTTACGGTTTCTAACTTACGTATACCGGGTTATGAGCAACCGTGGGAAAGCGACTTTGGCAAGCCTGGTCGTATAGTCAATGCCCTTGATATTATGATGGATGGCCCACTGGGCGGTGCTGCATTTAATAACGAGTTTGGTCGTCCTAATTTATTAGGTTACTTCCGTACTTACGAAGAAAAAGTAACAAGCCACAATGGTGAAGAGGTGCGTGGTTACCACAAGCCTATTATGCTGGCTGGTGGTTTAGGTAATATTCGCTCTGATCATGTGCAGAAAGGGGATATTCCGGTTGGTGCAAAACTTATTGCGCTAGGCGGCCCTGCTATGAACATTGGTTTAGGCGGTGGTGCAGCATCAAGCATGGCATCGGGCCAATCAAACGAAGACTTAGACTTTGCTTCTGTTCAACGTGAAAACCCAGAAATGGAACGTCGTTGCCAAGAAGTCATCGACAAATGTTGGCAGTTAGGTGACGAAAACCCAATTGCATTTATACATGATGTTGGTGCAGGGGGGTTATCAAATGCATTCCCTGAACTTGTAGATGATGGTGGCCGTGGTGGTAAATTCCAACTACGCGATATTCCTAACGATGAGCCTGGCATGGCACCACACGAAATTTGGTGTAACGAATCGCAAGAGCGTTATGTGCTGGCTGTAGCTGTTGAAGACTTTGACCGTTTTGAAGCAATTTGTAAGCGCGAACGCGCGCAGTACGCAGTAATTGGTGAAGCCACAGAAGAGCGCCATTTAACCGTAGCAGACAGCCACTTTGATAACAGCCCTGTTGATTTACCGCTTGATGTATTATTAGGTAAAGCGCCTAAAATGCACCGCGATGTAACATCACAGCAAGTAACAGGCACTGCCATTGATGCAAACGCTATTGACGTAGCTGATGCCGCGCAACGCCTATTACGCTTGCCTACAATTGCAGAAAAAACATTCTTAATTACTATTGGTGACCGCTCGGTTACCGGTTTAGTAGCACGTGATCAAATGGTTGGCCCTTGGCAAGTCCCTGTTGCTAACTGTGCAGTTACTGCGGCAACGTACGATACTTATCACGGTGAAGCTATGTCACTCGGGGAACGTACTCCGGCGGCATTATTAAATTATGGTGCATCGGCGCGTTTGGCGGTGGCTGAGTCGTTAACTAATATTGCCTGTGCAAACATTGGCAGCCTAGAGAACATTAAGCTATCTGCTAACTGGATGGCTGCAGCGGGTCACCCAGGTGAAGACGCAGGCCTATACGAAGCCGTAAAAGCGGTAGGCGAAGAGCTTTGCCCGGCACTTGGTTTAACTATACCTGTAGGTAAAGATTCTATGTCGATGAAAACGACATGGAAAAACGAAGACGATAGTGCTGAGCAATCAGTAACGTCGCCGTTATCGCTTATTATTACAGCCTTTGGCCGTGTTGACGATGTACGTAAAACAGTAACTCCGCAGTTACGCACTGATAAAGGCGTCACTTCGCTTATTTTAGTTGATTTAGGTGCTGGCAAAAACCGCATGGGCGCATCAAGCCTTGCACAGGTTTATAAGCAGCTTGGTGATGTTACACCCGATGTAGACAGCCCAGAGTTACTTAAAGGCTTTTACAATGCTATGCAAGCACTTGTAGCAGATAGCAAGCTACTTGCTTATCATGACCGTTCAGACGGTGGTTTATTTACTACTGTAACTGAAATGGCATTTGCAGGGCACACAGGTGTGACTGTTGATTTAGCGGGTTTAACAGGCTCAGACCTAGAAGCGCTTTATAACGAAGAGCTTGGTGCAGTAATTCAAGTGGCTAACAGCGACTTAGATGCCGTAAATGCAGTGTTTGAACAACACGGTGTAGCTGCAATTAGTCACGTGATTGGTTCGCTTAATAGCGACGATAGCATTGTATTTAACCGCGGCGAGCAAACGGTACTTAATCATACTCGTACTGAATTGCGTACTATTTGGGCCGAAACAACGTACCAAATGCAAGCACGTCGTGATAACCCTGACTGTGCTAAGCAAGAGTTTGATGCCAAGTTTGATGCAAAAGATCCAGGCTTAAACGTAAAACTTAATTTTGACTTAAACGAAGATATAGCCGCGCCGTACATTGCAACGGGCGCTAAACCACAAATGGCTATTTTACGTGAGCAAGGCGTTAACTCGCATCTAGAAATGGCTGCTGCGTTTAACCGTGCTGGTTTTGCCGCTGTTGATGTGCACATGAGCGATATACTTGAAGGGCGTTTAACTCTTGAGCAGTTTAAAGGCTTAGTGGCATGTGGTGGTTTCTCTTACGGTGACGTATTAGGCGCCGGTGAAGGTTGGGCTAAGTCTATATTGTTTAACGATATGGCACGCGATCAGTTCCAAAACTTCTTCCACCGTGAAGACACCTTTAGTTTAGGTGTATGTAATGGTTGCCAAATGTTATCAACGCTTAAAGAGTTAATTCCAGGTACTGAGCATTGGCCTCGTTTTGTAACTAATAAATCTGAGCGTTTTGAAGCACGCTTTAGCTTAGTAGAAATACAAGAGAATCCGTCAGTGTTCTTCAGTGGTATGGCGGGATCGCGTATGCCAATTGCTGTATCTCATGGTGAAGGCCATGCTGAGTTTGCCAATGATGCTGCCACTCAAGCTGCGCTTGAAAGCGGTACTGTCGCGGTTAAATTCGTAGATAACTACGGTAACCCTACAACACAATACCCGGCTAACCCAAATGGTTCACCAGAAGGTATTACCGGTATTACCTCTACTGATGGCCGTGCAACAGTAATGATGCCGCACCCAGAGCGTGTATTCCGCGCTGTAGCTAACTCTTGGCACCCAGATGAGTGGAAAGAGGATAGCCCGTGGATGCGCATGTTCCGCAACGCACGTAAAAATGTAGGCTAGTGATCACAATCACTCCCTATACAAGCTAGATTCATAATCTAGCTGTAAAATAAAAAAAGGCTGCCTGTGCAGCCTTTTTTGATTGCGTAGATTTAAAATTACGATAATTTGTTAGGTATAAAGCTTATTAAGGATAGTATGTTAAAGCGCATTGGTTTAATTGTTGGTTTTGTATTACTAAGCATAGTATTGCTTGGTTATGTATTTCGTTTGCCATTATTACAATGGGCTGTAGCGCCTCAGCTTGAAAAAGCGGGCGTTACTTTAAGTTGTTTAGACTTTTCGCTTACCAGCAAGCTAAATGTGCATGTACAAAAAGCGTGCTTGAGTTACCAAAACCAAGAGCTTGTTGTTACAGGCATTACCGCAAATACTCGCCATGTTGAAATTAAACATGCGGCGCTTAATATAAATTCACTTCCTCAAAGTGATAAAGCAAGTAGCCCTGCAACAATTTTAGATTTAGCCCTGCCCGAAAAAAGGCCAACAATTACAGTTGAGCAACTAAGTATAAACAGTGAGTTTTTAAATCAGCCTTTAATTTTAAGTATTAACGAGCCTAAGCTTAACCAGTTTGTAGTAAGTGGTGATTTAAGTGCCAGCGCAACGCTTTACAATAATAAGGTACAAGGACAGCTTAAAGTTAGTGATGAATTGCTTAAACAATTACTTAAAACCGATAACGCGCTATTAAGTGGGCTTAGCTTTAATACGTCGCAAGCATTTAGCTTTAATGGGATAGAGGGAAGCGCCACCGGTAGTTTACAGGCGCGGTATGACTATCAATTTAAAAACTGCGATATTAGTAATCATACTAAAGGGGTGCTAAGCGCTGCGTATAATTTAAATAGCCAAAAGCTTGAGCTAGACCCAAGCAAGCTTAACAACAATGTAACGCTTAGTAATAACTGCCAATCTCTTATTCCTGAAGGTGACTACAAGGCCTTTGCAGTTAAGCAACTTCCCCTCAATTGGCACTGGGCTTTACCTAAACCAATAAGCCTAATAGATAATAATTTAACCATGCCGTTAATAACGCTTACAAGCGATGAGCAAACAGGGCAAGATATAGACATAACTTTTACAGATACGTTTGTTAATACAGCTACACCGTTGCAAAGTGCGCGCACGCAGCTTAAAGCACAGCTACACACTGATGATATAAAGGCTGTAGTGCTCAATACGCAGCTTGAAAACGTACAACTAAGTGGCAATTATGATATTGCGCTTACCGCTTTGCCTGAATTTTTACCGGCTGAGGCTAATAATGTAAAAGCCCAAGGCGACTTTTCATTTGCTCAACTTATTGACTCTAAACCCATAGGTAAAGTAAGTAATACATTTAGCTTTAACAAAGCCGTTGCTTATGGCACTACTATTAACGCTTACACAGGTAAACTAGTGGCTGACATGAGTGAAAAGCTCGATGCAAACGTGGTTTTAAAAAGTGAGTTTAAAAGCGCTCAATACAATGAGTATAAGCTCACTGGTATTAACAATACCCTCAGTGCAAAGGCAAACTTAGGCGTGGGTGAGTTATTTGCTCATTTATCAGCGAATACTCAAATAAGTACACTGACAAGCCCTAGTATTGATTTAGAAAATATAAACGTGGATTCAAAAGGCTTGCAAAGCCGAGCGCTTAAAGCGTCTCATCATGTATTTGTAAACGGTATAGAGCTGGTGGCGAATCACCATATTTCAAAAGTAGAACACCCGTTTGAAGTAATAGTTCCGCAGCAAAATGTACTTTCACTAAATTCAATTATTAGCCAATTTGAGCCGTTAGCTCAACTCACTCAAGGCGAGTTTGGTGGGCGAATTAGTGGCGATGTTAACTTACAAAAAGCTAATTTTAATTTAACTATTGATGATACCAGCGCGCTTTATAACGATTACTTAGCTAATCAGTTGAGGGTGCAACTTAGTGGGCAATATGATTCAGGACAGCTTAATGTTGAGCCTACTACCTTTAACGTTAATGAATTAAGAGCCGGCGCGGTAGTTAATAATATTAATGGCAAAATAAAAGTGGTAAATAACAGCGCGCGAGCATTTGATGTAAGTGGCAATGTGTTTGGTGGGGTATTTGAATTAGATAAATATTCGCTTTTAAAATCGCAGCAAACAGCCAATATCACTTTTAAAGATATTGATGCGAGTAAACTCATTACCCTTGATGATAAGTCGGGAATTACTTTAACGGGTCGATTAAAAGGTGAGTTGCCCCTTCATTTTAGTGACAGTGGCGTAGAGGTTACAAATGGCAGCTTATTAAACCAAGGCGAAGGTAAGCTTATTATTAGCAATAACGCAGCGTTTGACTCTGTAATGCAACAGCAGCAAGAATTACAGCCCGTACTGAGCTTACTTAAAAACCTTGATATACAAAAACTTAATAGTACAGTAGCACTTAAAAGTGATGGTTGGTTAAATTTAGGTGTTAACTTGCAAGGCTTTAATGAGCCACAACAGCAGCAAGTTAATTTTAACTATAACCACGAAGAAAACGTGTTTACGCTACTAAGAGCGCTAAGATTAAGTGACGAAATAACACAGAAAGTTGAGCAGCAATATTCTCAAAAAGGAAACTAATGATGAAAAATTCGTTAAGCATTAAGGCAATCATTGCCCTTGCTGCTATTAGCGCATTGAGCGCATGTACACACAGAGTAGAAGTAGCAGCTAAAGAGCCAATAACTATCAACCTTAATGTAAAAGTAGATCACGAAATTCGTGTGAAGGTGGATAAAGAACTCGATACCCTGTTCAGTGACGACAGCGAATTATTTTAGGAGCTAAATGATGACTATAAAAAATAAATTAAGTATTGCCACTTTAATTAGTGCGGTGTGTTTGTCGTTTTCGGCGTGGGCGATTAGTTTAGATGATGCTAAAAGCCAAGGGCTAGTTGGTGAGAACAGTTCGGGTTATTTAGGCTTAGTTGTACAAAATAGCGAAGCTAAAGCCGTTGTTGAAGAAATTAACGCAAAGCGCAAAGCTCAGTATTTAAAACTAGCTAAAAAGAACAATTTATCGCTTGCCCAAGTAGAGGCACTCGCAGTGGCTAAAACAATCGAAAAAACCCAAAGTGGTCATTATGTTGAAGTAAATGGGAGCTGGGTTAAAAAGTAACATTTAATTTGATACTTAAAAACCGAGCGGTTATGCGCTCGGTTTTTTTATGCCTTCTAAAAGCTGCTGCCAAAAGTCGATGCCTTTTCGCCTTGCAAGTTTAATATTGTGCTCAGGGATAGATTCTGGCTCGTCATAGCTTTCAAGCGCTTCGCTCATACTTAGTTCGCGTATTAAATGCAGTGTAGGGTAGGGAGCTCGGTTTGTGTAATTTGCGGCATCATCTTCGTCGCTGTCGGCAAATACGTAGTCAGGGTGGAAATTAGCAATTTGATATTTACCTTCAAAGCCTTGTGCAACCAGTAGCGCATTGGCTAAATCAACTAAATCTAAAAAGTCTTCAAAATCACTAAAGCCCTTATCAAACAGTATTAATGTGGTTTCGCGCTCTGGATTTTGATCAAGCTGTGTGCATTGCTCAAGCATATCCATTACTGCATCATCAATTTTTACTGCTGGGCTAAGCACATAATGAATGCAATTGTTCTCAACTTCTTTGCGGGCGAATGGGCAAAAGTTATATTTTACAATAACCGACGATACCCACTCACGGGTTTGAGTAATAGCTAAATTGGTCATGCTTGTGGCTCTAAATACTGATTAATTATGGTTAATGTTTTTTTAATGGCGCCTTGGTTTTTTAATACGCACTGCTGCGCTTTATTCCCTAAGGTTTGGCAGGCTTTAGCGTTTTGGTTTAAATTAATTAATTGTGTCGCAAGCTCATCAGTGTTTTCAACAACCACAGCACCTTTTAATTTTATAAGCTCAGGATATACATGATCAAAGTTATACGTATGTGGGCCAGTTATAACACCAACTGAAAAAGCTGCGGCTTCAAGTGGGTTATGCCCGCCGCGGCGAATTAAACTACCGCCTACATAACTTATATTACCAGCGCCATATAAACATTGAAGCTCGCCAAGTGTATCGGCCAATAGTACGTGTTCGTTTTGATAGTTATTGTTGCTGCGACGACTAAAGCTAAGTGGGCTTTGAGCTAACGTATCGGCTACTTTATCAAACTGCTCAGGGTGTCGGGGGGCAATAACTAAAAGTGCATTTGGGTATTTTTTTAATAGTTGCTGGTGGGCATTTAATATCATTTCGTGTTCAAGTGGATGAGTCGAGCCTGCTACCCATACAAACCGCTCTTGAGTTTTATATTGTGCTTTAAGGTTTGCAACTGAGGCTATCTGCTCATTGCTTGGGCTTATATCAAACTTAATTGAGCCTGTAACATGGCTTTTTGAGGGGGTTAAACCTAGCTCAATAAACCGCTCGGCATCTTTTTTATTGTGACTTGCAAGTACCGTGATTGAACGCATAATTATTTGCGTTAACTTGGCAACCTTTTGATACCCTTGTTGCGATTTTTCGCTCAAGCGAGCATTAAGTACCAGTACCGGAATATTCTTTTTATGGCTTATTGCCATTAAGTTGGGCCAAAGCTCGGTTTCTAATATGCACAGTGCTTGTGGGTTTATACGTTTTAAAAATCGGGCGGTCGAAAACGGGAAGTCCATAGGTAAATAACTACACGCCACGGTATTTTTAAACTGATTAATTATTTGCTCGCGCCCTGTAGGGGTATTGCAGGTAATAAGTATATTAAGCTGTGGTTGATGTTTTTGCAGCGCTTTGATAAGTGGTGCAGCTGCAAGTACTTCACCTACAGAGGCGCAGTGCACAACTAACGGTTTGCTTTTGCTTGTAAATAAGCTTTTGCTCACAAAACCAAAACGCTCTTTAAAGTGTGCGCGGTAGCCTTTGTTTTTTTTACCTCTTAATACATATAAGTAAAATACAATCAGCGGGCTAATTAAAATTAAAGCGAATGAGTAAAAAATGCGTGCCATACTGAACTTTTATTGAGGTAAGTGCCCTTAGTTTAACGCGAAAGTGATAATTTCTGAACATGTGAAGCACTAAATTATGTTCCAGTTCAGCTATATTCCTATAAAATACACACAACTAAATAAAACTGTGGAATAATGGATTTAATTTTTTCCTGCCATTTCAGTTCCTAGAGGAATTTTTCATGTCAATTATCGATTCTGTGGCAACAAGCTACGTTGAAAGTTTAAACCGTCATCAAGCCTTATTTGAAACGATGGAGGCTTATCATCAAGAGTCTATGCAGTTATTAGAAGCATGCCATAGTGCATTACAAGCTGGTGGTAAGGTTATTTGGTTTGGTAACGGCGGCAGTGCGGCTGATGCTCAGCATTTAGCGGCCGAATTTGTAGTACGTTATAAATTAGAGCGCGGACCGCTTGCGTCTATGGCACTCACAACCGATACGTCAATTCTTACTGCGCACAGTAATGATTACCACTTTGATACCGTGTTTGAGCGCCAAGTTCAGGCGCTTTGTAAACCAGAAGATTTAGTCATTGGTTTAACAACCTCAGGTACCAGTGCAAATATTAATTTAGCACTTGAAGCCGCTAATAAAATTGGCGCATTTACTGTTGCATTAACAGGCCGTGATGGCGGAAAAGTAAAAAACATTGCCAAGCTGCCAATTATTATCAAAAACGATGAAACAGCACGCATTCAAGAAGCGCATATGTTTATTGGCCACTGGTTATGTGAAGCCGTAGATATGGTTGTTGCGGAGCAGCAGTAATGGATTTATCGCTATTAAAAAACTTATCTAAAGCGCGGATTTTAGTGGTGGGCGATGTAATGCTCGATCGCTACTGGTACGGTGACACTGGGCGTATTTCGCCAGAAGCGCCAGTCCCTGTAGTAAAAGTAAGCAAGTTTGAAGACAAAGCCGGTGGTGCTGCCAATGTCGCTAAAAACATTGCTAGGCTTGATGCCAAAGTAGGGTTACTTGGCTTAATTGGTGAGGATGAAAGCGGGCAAATTTTAGAAACAATTTTAAAAGGTGAAAAAATAAGCTCACAACTTGTGAGTGTATGTGATTTACCGACTATTTCTAAAATGCGGGTTATTAGCCGCCATCAACAACTTGTGCGCCTTGATTTAGAAGAAACCTTTAGCGAGCAGCATAGCCAGCTGTTATTAAATCGCTTAGAGCTGGTGCTTGATGAGTACGACTTTGTAGTGTTTTCTGATTACAGTAAAGGCTCGCTCAGCTTAATTAAAGAGATGGTGAGTATTGCCAAAGCGGCGGGTAAAACCGTGCTTATAGACCCTAAATCGCCAGACTTACATTTGTACGAGGGCGCAGACTACATTACGCCTAACTTACATGAGTTTAATTTAGCGGGCGGTAAAACAGGCTCTGAAGAGATTTTAGCGCAAAGTGCCCGTGAGCTTATTAGCAAAAATGGCATTAAAGCCATGCTACTTACACGCTCAGAGCAAGGTATGTCGTTAATTAATGCCGATGAAAAACACGACTTTGCAGCTCAGCAGCTAGAAGTAAGCGATGTAACTGGCGCAGGTGATACCGTTATTGCAACTTTAGCTGTAATGCTTGGAGCAGGTATGGCCCCTAAAGATGCAGTAGAAATTGCTAATTTAGCTGCGGGGATTGTGGTAAGTAAATTGGGTGCAGCTACAGTTTCACCAGAAGAACTAAGCCAAAAACTAGGCCAGTACTTACACACTAATGGCGAGCACTACCAAACCCCATTTGATGATGTGCTGCAGCATATTGAGTTTGCAAAACAAAACGGCGAAACCATTGTATTTACCAATGGTTGTTTTGATATTTTACACGCAGGCCACGTGCGCTATTTAGCGCAAGCTAAAGCGCGCGGCGATAAGCTTGTTGTTGGGTTAAATAACGATGAATCTATTACTCGTTTAAAAGGCCCTGAGCGCCCGATAAACCCGCTTGATGAGCGCGCAATGGTATTAAGTGCACTTGCCTCTGTTGATTGGGTTATTCCATTTGGCAGCGCTGAGGAAAACGACACACCCGCTAAATTAATCGAGCAAATTAGCCCTGATATTTTAGTAAAAGGTGGCGATTATACTGTAGAGCAAATAGCAGGGGCCGATCATGTCCTGCGCCATGGCGGAAAAGTAGAAGTACTGACGTTTTTAGATGGCTGTTCTACATCAAAAGTGATTAGTAAAATAAAGCAGTAATATAGATGTTTGTTGCAAATAAAAAGGGTTGAAAACGCAGTTTTCAACCCTTTTTATTATTACGCATACAACTTTTTAAAAGTTATATTCGTATTTAGCAAACGCAGATGTGTCGTTTTCAGCGCCATCATTATTTGATGCAAAAGCGCCCAGTGTTAAACGCCCACCCATTGCAAGTTGCCTGTAACGCAGTTCAACCTGTTTTGAGTTATAGCCCGTTTTAGTAATTGTGTTACCTAAATCAGGGTTATCTGGATACCAATCACTATTATCGCTGTTGTAATCAACGCTACGTAGTTTTACTTGCCAATCATCACCGTTTGAAAGTTGCCCAAGCAATGTTAAAACCACCGATTGTGCATCGTTATCAAAGGTTGAGCCTATGGTGCGGCCATGGTAACGGTAACCTGATTTATAATCTGAGTGCTCGTAATAACAGTTTTCATTGGTAGATTCAGCTGCGCACGAAACACCCGTATCGATATATTCTACATTGACTAATACATTTTGGCTGTAAATGCGTTGGGTCGTTTGCACACCAAATAAGTAAGCTCTGTCGGCCGGTTTAAATTGTGAGCTGGCATCTTCACCAATGGTGCTTGCATAAATGGCGTATGGGTGACTAAATAATGTATCAGACCAACGAACGTCAATACCGGCAAGCTGGTTACCAATTTTAGACTCTAATGAGCTATCGCAATTTTCATTGCCATCAATACAGTTAGTTTGCCCAGTAATAACATCAATAAAATCCCCCGCTGAGCTTGGTTGCCCTTCGCCAGCCCATTGTGCAGACCAACTTAACGCAATTTCCAACTCTTGAATTGGACGGAAGTTTAAACGGCTGCTCCACAGTAAAGCATCAGGAATTACGCGGGTTGATTCCAGCTTTGCCATTTGGGCGGTAAAGCTCCATTGGCCTATCCAGCTTAGCCAAGGTGTTTCAAACGCTGTGCTTTGCTCGCGCGTTACACTCAGTGCCGGTAGTGGCTTTGCATTACCCGACATAATTAAACTGTTATCAACACCTGGGCCCCAAAATTGCTCTACGGCACCGGCTCTAAAAATCCAATTACCTAAGCGGTATGCTAAATAGCTATCGTCAAATGAGGTGTCGTTACAATCTTCCAGTGCTTGTTCATTTGCGGCTATATCATCGGTTGTTTTACCAGCAATTAAACAACTTTTACCATCGTTTCGGTAGTTGATAGCCACTTTTGCTGCAAAATTATCGCCAAGATAAGCATACGCTGCGCTTACTTCAGACTCTTGAGTATTTGTAGCGCCAAAACTTGTTGCAACAATAGGATCTGATGCTGCAAAAGCTGAAAGTTGAACACTGTGCGAACTGCTATTTTCTGATTTATAACGGTGTTTTACGCGAAGTAGGGCATCTTGTAAGCTCGGTGATAAAAGTTCTAGCTTAGTAGATTCAACCTCACCAATAAAGCTTTTCCACATTAGTGGATACGTTGTAACTGGCGCAAGAATAACGCCTGCATCAGCAAGCTGTTGAATATCGGCTCTGAGTCCGTAGTCGTCTGGTTTTACCCATGGCTCTGCATTTACTGATGCGCTCATAGCGCAAAATAGAGAAGAAAGAAGAAAAATTCTGTTTCGCAAAGTTCAGATCCTTGTGATTAAGATTGCGGCTAAGTTTACCAATCTCGACCGGCTAATGCAGTAAATAATCTATTTATTGCATTAAATTTATGTATAAAAATGTAACCTATCTATCGCAAAAACTATGTGGTTGATATACTGCTCGCAAATAAGAAATAGAGAACACAATGCGCAACAAACGACTTTTATTTATACCCGTATCATCGCCACAAGGAATTGGTGAGTACATGCGCTCGTTGTTGTTAGCTCAAAGCCTTGAAAGTGAATGCTCAAATCCCCTTGATATACATTTTATTTTAAATAAGCACACCGCTTACGCTAAAGACTGTCCTTATGAAGCAACCCTACTTGAGCACTCTGCGACGAAAGAGCGTGACAGGGTATGTGAACTCATAACTGATTTTAAGCCCGATATTGTCATTTTTGATTGTGCTGGGCGTGCAGCTCATATGAAGGCAGCTAAAAAAATCGGCGCAAAGGTGGTGTTTATTTCCCAGCACGCTAAAAAACGTGCCAAAGGCTTAAAACTAAATAGAATAAACCTAATTGATAGCCACTGGGTTGTACAACCCGACTACTGTATTGAGCCGCTTAGCTGGGCAGAAAGAACTAAAATAGATATGTTTGCGTTAGCTATACCGCAAAACGTTGGCCCTTATGTTGCGTTTTCATCTAGATTACAAACACAGCAGGTGTTAAACAAACATAAGCTCGATGCAAAAAGCTACTTTATTGTGAGCGCAGGCTCTGGCGGGCATGAACTTGAAGGTAAAAATTGCGCTGATGTTTTTTATGCTGCAGCGATTAAAATAGCGGCTAAAACAGGCTTAAAAGGAATTGTGGTTTTTGGCCCTAATTACAATAAACCACTGCCAGAATCTAATGAGGTAGTGAGTTTAGCAAGTTTAGAAAATAGTGAATTTTTATCGCTGATGGAGCAAGCTAAATTTGCTTTACTAAGCGCTGGCGATACTTTATTGCAAGCTATTGCTGTGCATACCCCTGCAGTCGCGTGCGCTATTTCAAAAGACCAAAGCGATCGCTTAACAAGCTGCGAAACTACAGGCGTTGTAATTAAAGCTGCCCTCCATGTAGATGATATTGTAAATAAGGCTGAGGCATTAATTGTTGAGCCACACTTTAAACAGCTTATAAGTAAATACTCTCAGTTTGAAACCGCACAAGGATATAAAGTTATAACGCAAGGCGTAAAAAAAATGCTAATGGTGGAAAAATAGTGAACATTGTTATTGTAATAGATTCTTTAGCGGGTGGCGGCGCTGAAAAGGTAATGCTAACTCTTGCCGAACAGCTTATTAAAGCGCATTGTGTAACCATATTGTCTTTAGCTAATAAATTTGAATATAGAATTTGTGAGCGATTAAAGGTTGAGAGTTTATTTACTGATAAAGCGACTAAAGTAGACCGCTTTTGGAAAATAAATAAAAGCGTAGCAAAGTTAGAGGCCTGGTTTAGTAGTAAGCAACATGAAATAGGCGCGATAGATTTAGTGCTTTCAAACCTTGATAGAAGTAATAATTTACTTGCTAAAAGTGCAGTTAAAAATGTACATTTTATTATGCATAATTCAGTAAATGCGGAGCTGGCTAGGCAAAAAAAATTAGGCCCGTTTTCTTATCGCTATCTTAAAAAATCTAAACAAAACCTAAATGGTAAGTCACTAGTTTGTGTATCTAAAGGGGTAGAGCAAGAGATCACCCAAGGCGATTTAATTACACCAAGTGCAATTACTACTATTTATAATCCATTTAGCTTAGCTGATATAAAACGCCAATCCGATGAGATTAATACCCAAATTCCCCAGTCGCCTTATTTAATTCATGTTGGGCGATTAGCTAAGCAAAAGCGCCATGATATTTTATTTGCAGCGTTTGCCAAGCTTGATAAAAAATACAAATTAGTACTTTTATGTAATAAGCCAGACAAGGCACTTAAGCTTGCAAAAGAGTATGGCATTGCTGAGCAACTTATCGTGCCAGGGTTTGAGCAAAATCCTTATAACTGGATTAAACACGCGCAGGCGTTAGTTTTAAGTTCTGACTTTGAAGGGTTCGGTAATGTTTTGGTCGAAGCATTAGCTGTTGGTACGCCTGTAGTAAGTACTAACTGTACCTTTGGGCCGAGCGAAATATTAATAGGCGAACTGGCTAATTACTTAGTGCCTGTAAGAAATAGCGAACAATTAGCAACTAAAATTAAACTCTGCCTGGCAAATAAACCTGATGTAGAAAGTGCAGAAATTTTGCAAAAAGTAAGTGCTGAACAAGTTGCTCAGCAGTATTTAGCTTTACGTCGTTAGCTTTTGTTTATAAAAAGTATGCAAAGTTTCCCAGTCGTTACTTTGCCAATAAAAGCTATTATTTCGGCCTTGTTCTTTTAAAAATGAACGTGCAAGGCGAGCCATATTAGCTTGCTGCCACTGTGTGTTTGGCTGCTTAATTTCACCCCGGTCAAAGTCGATAATATATACGTCGCCGTCTTCATTAAATAAAATATTATTAATATTTAAATCGGCGTGGTACACCCCTTTGGTATGAAATAACGCAATAGTGCTGGCTATGCTTTTAAGCTCACTACTATTTAAAGGCCGCTCAATTAAAATGTCGAGCAGGCTTTTAGCGCCGCTTACCGCTTGTGTAATTATATCGCCGCGGTAAATCAAACCACTTTGAGATACTTTGGCTGCAATGGGTTTTGGCACATTTAGGCCAAGTTCAATAAGCTTTATCATTAAGCTAAACTCTTTATACACGCGGGTGTTTTCAAGGCCAGGATATAGGTATTGCTCGCTTAAAACCTTACCCACTAAACCGCCACGCCAATAATGCCTTAGTACTGCAGTTAAGTTATCGTGTTTAAAAAACCATGCTGTAGCGCGGCCTTTTTTAGCGCCCACTATTTTATTTTGCTTTTGCCAATACTCTGCATCAAACCAGTTTATATCAACAAGGTTAAAATAATCTGGGTGGCTTAAAATAGTGTGCTTGCCTTGCTTTAGTGTTTTAAACATAGCTCGTTAAAATAATTCAATAATGTGGGTATATTAACGTGTTTTATGGCGCAGGATAAGTGCTTGCATTAACGCGAGTATAATTTAAGATCCCAGCATACTTATTTAAAGCCTAACGGAATGCGTGACTCAAGTGCCTAATTACTCCTCTATTTGTATTTTAAGACTCTCTGCTATTGGTGATGTATGTCATGCGGTTAGTGCTGTTCAAGCAATTCAAAAAGCGCATCCTAATGCAAAAATAACCTGGGTAATGGGTAAAGTAGAGGCTATGTTACTTGCTGACTTACCAGGCGTAGAGCTGGTAATTTTTGATAAAAAAGAAGGAAAGGCTGCGCTCAAAAAATTAAAAAACACCTTTAAAGGTAAGCAGTTTCACGTACTTCTTAATATGCAGGTGGCACTAAGAGCAGGCTTTGTTGCACGCTGTATACCAGCAAAAGTAAAATTAGGGTTTGATTGGGCGCGCTCAAAAGAGCTACACAGCTTATTTATAAATAAACGCATAGCAGCGCAAAAAGAGGCTCATGTATTAGAGGGGTTTAAAGGCTTTGCTAATGCAATTGGCGTAGATAATTATACGCCTACTTGGCAGATGCCATACAGCGCACAAGATCAAAGCAGAGCAGATGAGTTATTAGGGCAAGAGTATTTAGCTAACAAGCTATTTGTTATATCGCCCGCTGCAAGTAAAGCTCAGCGTAATTGGTTGCCTGAACGCTATGCAGCACTTGCTGATTACGCGCACAAACAAGGTTTTAACGTTGCTTTAACGGGCGGTCCTACAAAGCTTGAAATTAACTTAGCGAACAATATTATTAAACATAGCAACAGCCCTATTTTAAATTTAGTTGGCAAAACTAAACTTAAAGAGCTGTTGTGTGTATTAAAACGTGCTGATTTAGTACTCGCCCCCGACACCGGACCTGCACACATGGCAGTAACCGTTGGCACGCCAGTAATTGGCTTGTATGCACACTCAAATCCGGCTCGCACAGGCCCTTATTTATACCAAAACTACGTAGTTGAGGTTTACCATCAAAACTTACTTAAGCAAACCGGTAAAACGGCGCAGCAAGTGCCGTGGGGCACCCGAGTAAAAGGCGATGATTTAATGAGCCAAATAACCATAGATAGCGTTAAAGCAATGTTCGACCATGTTGTACAAATAGAGGGCATTGAATGAGTGTGAAATTACATAAAGCGCTTTTTTTAGACCGCGATGGCGTGGTAAATGTTGACCATGGCTATGTATATCAAAGTGACAAATTTGAATTTATTAATGGCATTTTTAATACTTGTAAAACATTTTACGACGCAGGCTATAAAGTTATAGTAGTTACAAACCAATCTGGTATTGGTCGTGGTTACTACACCGAAGCTGATTTTTTAGCGCTTACTCAGTGGATGAAAACGCAATTTAGTAACCATAATATTGAAATTGCCGATGTTTATTTTTGCCCGCACCATCCTAACAAGGCGTTGCCCGAGTATTTAAAGCAATGTGATTGCAGAAAACCAGCACCAGGTATGTTATTGCAAGGTATAAAGGAGCATAACATCGACCCTAAGCAAAGTATTATGGTTGGTGATAAGCTTAGTGATATGCAAGCTGCGCAAAAAGCCGGTATTACAACTCGAGTGTTAGTTCGCTCGGGGCAAAGCCTTGACGAGAGCGCAAAGCAACATGCTGATTTAGTGATTGATTCAATAGATGATTTAACTGAGCCCTTAGCGTTATAAAAACACGCTTTTTTAAAGCCTATAAACTGGCACATATTCCTGACATTATGCGCGCTTGCGACGAACTACAAACCGTGCATTTTTCTCGTTAAACTTTTACAATACACACCATCATAAACAGTGGCATAAACGTTGTTGTTTACCCGTTCAATTAAATGGAGACTACAGATGAGAGCATCTGCTTTTTTTAGCCAATTACAAGAGCAAATTGAAGACGTTAAAGCCCAAGGCCTTTATAAAAATGAGCGTATAATTACCTCGCAGCAACAAGCTCAAATTGAAGTAGCATCTGGCGACAAAGTTATTAACTTTTGTGCTAACAACTACTTAGGCCTAGCAAATAGCCCAGAGTTAATTAAAGCAGCGCAAGGCGGTTTAGACGACCATGGCTTTGGTGTTGCATCGGTACGTTTTATTTGTGGTACGCAAGATATCCATAAAACACTTGAGCAAAAAATTAGTGCGTTTTTAGAAACTGAAGACACAATTTTATATTCTTCTTGTTTTGATGCTAACACAGGCTTGTTTGAAACAATTTTAGGTGCAGAAGATGCAATTATCTCTGATTCACTAAACCATGCGTCAATTATTGATGGTGTACGCTTATGTAAAGCTAAGCGTTTTCGTTATGCTAATAACGACATGGCAGATCTAGAAAAGCAACTTATTGCCGCAGACGAAGCGGGCGCAAAAACAAAGTTAATTGCCACCGACGGCGTGTTTTCAATGGATGGCGTAATTTGTAACTTAGAAGCTGTGTGCGACTTAGCCGATAAGTACGATGCACTTGTGATGGTAGATGACTCGCATGCAGTAGGCTTTGTTGGCGAAAATGGTAAAGGTACGCCTGAGTACTGTAATGTTCTTGACCGTGTAGATATTATTACTGGTACATTAGGTAAAGCG
Organism: Pseudoalteromonas espejiana DSM 9414; assembly: GCF_002221525.1. Lineage (NCBI taxonomy): Bacteria > Pseudomonadati > Pseudomonadota > Gammaproteobacteria > Alteromonadales > Pseudoalteromonadaceae > Pseudoalteromonas > Pseudoalteromonas espejiana. The sequence goes on from NZ_CP011028.1 coordinate 934,759, forward strand.
CTAGGCGGTGCATCGGGTGGTTACACTTCAGGTAAAAAAGAAATTGTTGAATGGTTACGCCAGCGTTCACGCCCTTATTTATTCTCAAATTCACTCGCGCCTTCAATTGTTACAGCGTCAATTAAAGTCCTAGAAATGCTAGAAAATGGCGGTGAGCTTCGCGCCAAGCTTTGGTCAAATGCTAAGTACTTCCGTGAGCAAATGGAAGCGGCAGGCTTTACCTGTGCAGGTAAAGACCATGCGATTATTCCTGTAATGCTAGGCGATGCTAAAGTAGCATCACTTATGGCTGATAAATTACTAGCCGAAGGCATTTATGTGACTGGCTTTTCATTCCCAGTAGTGCCTAAAGGCCAAGCGCGTATTCGTACGCAAATTTCAGCTGCGCACAGTATTGAACAGCTAGATACCGCTATTGCAGCCTTTACCCGCATTGGTAAAGAAATGGGTGTTATTTAATTTTTTATAAACCGAGGCTTGCCCTCGGTTTTTTAGTTGAGTGTTAACGATGAAAGCATTATCTAAATTAAAAGCAGAAACCGGCATTTGGATGACTGATGTGCCAAAGCCTGAAGTTGGCCATAACGATCTGCTAATTAAAATTCGTAAAACGGCTATTTGTGGAACCGACGTTCATATTTACAAATGGGATGAGTGGTCACAAAAAACGATTCCTACCCCTATGGTTGTTGGTCATGAGTACGTAGGTGAAGTAGTTGACATGGGCCAAGAAGTACGCGGCTTTGCTGTTGGCGACCGTGTATCGGGCGAAGGTCATATTACCTGTGGGCATTGTCGTAATTGTCGTGCTGGGCGTGTACATTTATGCCGTAACACCACAGGTGTAGGTGTTAACCGTGAAGGTGCTTTTGCTGAGTACTTAGTTATTCCTGCATTTAATGCGTTTAAAATTCCAGATAACATTTCTGATGAGCTAGCCTCTATTTTTGACCCGTTTGGCAATGCTGTACATACTGCACTTTCGTTTGATTTAGTTGGCGAAGATGTATTAATTACAGGCGCAGGGCCAATTGGTATTATGGCAGCCGCTGTTGCAAAGCATGTAGGTGCACGCCATGTTGTTATTACTGATGTAAACGAATACCGCCTTGAACTTGCTCGTAAAATGGGCGCAACACGTGCCGTAAACGTCGCTAATGATAAGCTTGAAGATGTAATGAATGAGCTAGGTATGACTGAGGGCTTTGATATAGGTCTTGAAATGTCAGGTGTACCAAGTGCGTTTAATTCTATGCTTAATAACATGAACCACGGTGGCAAAATTGCCATGCTAGGTATTCCTCCATCAGATATGGCAGTTGATTGGAATAAGGTTATTTTTAAAGGCCTAGTTATTAAAGGGATATACGGACGTGAAATGTTCGAAACCTGGTATAAAATGGCGAGCCTTATCCAGTCGGGCCTTGATTTAAACCCAATTATTACACATCAATACTCAGTAGATGACTTCCAAGCTGGCTTTGATATGATGATTTCAGGTCAATCGGGTAAAGTAATTTTAAACTGGGAATAGTTTAAAGTTTTATACAGAGGCGGCTTTTGCCGCCTTTTTATTATATTTTTTTAATGAGATTTCAATGGCATTTAAACATATATCTATTGCGCAAACACATGAGCTGTTAGACAAAGAAGACGTAGTTATTGCAGATATACGCGATCCTAACTCGTATCAAGCGGGCCATATTCCCGGTTCAGAAGCACTTTCAAATGCGAATATTGCTCAATTTATGATGGAAAAAGAGTTCGATCAGCCAATAATTATTGTGTGTTATCACGGTATGAGCTCGCAAGGTGCGGCAAGTTATTTAGTTGAGCAAGGCTTTGAAGATGTATACAGCATGGATGGCGGCTTTACTGCTTGGGAAGCTGCATACAGCGAGAAAGTAGAACGATGATTGAGTTAGGTAGCTTAAACAACCCACGCGCTGCGCAAGGGTTTATAGACTACTTAAAAAGCCAAGGCTTAGAAGGGCAGTTACATTCACCTGATGGCAGCAATGTTGTTATTAGCGTTAATCCTGAGCATTTTCATCAAGTTCAACCACTGTGGGCTGAATTTGTACAAAACCCTAATCATGAGCGATATCAGCAAGCATCTTGGAATGTGGGAAGTACGCAATCAGGGCTTACTTATCAAGGGCAGTCATTAAACTTAATGGCCCGATTCAAAGCCCTTAGTTGGTTAAATCAAGCTGTAAGTATTGTAAGTGTTGTTATTTACATTGCTTTTTTACTCGGTGGCTTTGAACAAATATACACAGCACTTCAGTTTAATCCTGCTCAGCCTTTAAGTTGGCTTACGCCTTCACTTGTCCATTTTAGCGCTATGCATATAGTGTTTAATTTAATTTGGTGGATGTCGCTTGGCGATAATATTGAAAAACAATGCGGAAAACTAAGTTTAGTTGGGTTATTTTTTGTAACTGCACTTATTAGCAATTGGGCACAGTTTTTAATTGTAGGGCCTAACTTTGGCGGTTTAAGTGGTGTGGTATACGGCTTATTAGGTTTTTGTTGGATCCATAGCTATTTAAATCCTAAGCAGCCAGCGCTTGTTAGTACGCCAATTATTGGCTTTATGCTTGTTTGGTTAATACTTGGTTTTGCAGATGTATTATTTGTAGGGATGGCAAATTGGGCTCATTTAGGCGGGCTATTAAGCGGCATGGCCTATGCTTTTACCGCTAATACATTTAACGCAAACAAAACCACTCGTTAATGGTACAAGTACTTAGTAAATAATACTTTGCGAATAATTTCTTGGCCTGTTTCTTCTTTAAGCAGGCTTTTTAATTTTTCTGCGCATTTAGCTCTAATTTCTTCTCGGCCAGTTAAAGACTTTATTTTTTCTTCAGGCTCTTTTGATAATATTTCAACCAATGCGTCGCGTAAAAGTGGGGTGTGGTGCTCTACTATAGCTATATCAGAATTATTACTTAGCATTAAATCTATAGTTACGCGCACATAGCCCATTTTTTTGCTAGAGGCGCCAATGTAATTGGTAATTATATCTGGCTCAAAGCCAAAATAACCCACTGTTGACTCTGCTTTGGCCGATAAGCTAAAACAACTTAAGATCAGTATTAATAAACCTGCGTATACTATTTTTTTCATCTTTAGTGCATTTTCAGTTTAGTTATACAAATAGTTTATACGTAATGACGCATAATAAACAGCGCCCTACAATTATTTATCGGCAGTAAATCACTACTTTTTCAAATGCTTTGGCAATGTTATCATCGCGTTGGTTTTTATTTTATTGAGCTAACGTGATTACTTTTCCGCTTTCTATATCGGCTAATTGGCAATGTTCTTCATCGGTAACTGGCTTATCGCTTTTAGAGCAAGAGTGGCTATTTGAGCCTCATTCTTTAACGGCAAAATTAAAAAATAATGCGCGTAGTTTTAGTGTTAAAGTGCTTAGCGAACAAGCATTTTCGCTCACTAAAGAGCAGCAGCAGCTACTTGGTAGCTCAGCAAGCAAAGCGCTAAACCGCGAAGTGCTATTGCTTTGCGATAATATACCTATGGTGTACGCACAAAGTTGGTTGCCTAACAACGAATCACAAGCCTTATTACATAATATGGGTGAGCGCCCATTAGGCGACGTTATTTTTCAGCACAGCGCACTCACAAGAAATAATATTGAAATTGCCCGCTTTGGCTCATCTCATGCGCTTCAACTACTTGTCGCGCAGCTTAATTTACCTGCGCAACCTATGCTTGGGCGCCGAAGTGTTTTCTCTATTAATGATTATCATTTTTTAGTGTGTGAAGTGTTTTTACCCGGAGCGTACCTATATTCATGAAACTAGCCCCTTTACAATTAGCTAATATCCCTTTTTATATTCAGCTAATGCGTGTTGATAAACCTATTGGCACATTACTCTTGCTTTGGCCTACGTATTGGGCGCTGTGGCTTGCAAATAATGGTATGCCTAGTTTGCTTAATTTTATTGTATTTACTCTGGGCGTGATTGTTATGCGCAGCGCAGGCTGTGTAATCAATGATTTTGCTGATAGAAAAATAGACGGCTCAGTAAAGCGTACCGCAGGGCGTCCTTTAGCGACAGGGCAAGTGAGCGCCGGTGAAGCACTGAGTTTGTTTATATTACTAATTGCTATTGCTTTTTTGCTTGTGCTGCTACTTGGTATTAATACAATTTTATTGTCGTTCGGGGCGCTGGCTTTAGCATTTTGCTATCCGTTTATGAAGCGCTATACCCAATTGCCGCAAGTAGTATTAGGCGCCGCTTTTGGCTGGGCTATACCAATGGCGTATATGGCTTCAATTGACTCTCTACCTATACAAGCTTGGTTGTTATTTATAGCAAATATTTGCTGGACCGTAGCGTACGACACTATGTATGCAATGGTTGATAGAGATGACGATTTAAAAATTGGTGTTAAGTCTACCGCTATTTTATTTGGTAAATATGACCGCCATATTATTTTTTTATTAAATGCTAACTTTATTGCTTTGTTAGCGTTGATAGGGCTTAGTAATCAATTAGGGTATGCATTTGCTGCGGGGCTGTTGGTTGCTATAGGGCTGTTAGCTTACCAACAAGTACTTATTCATAGGCGAGCCCGTGAGGCGTGCTTTAAAGCGTTTTTAAATAACCATTATGTAGGGTTAGTTATTTTTATTGGGCTATTGTTCTCTTTTCCAATAACACTTTAAAGTATTGTTTACCCTGAACTCTATAAAGTTAACCTACTTTAAGTAGCGTTCAGGAATCTGTATTTACCTTGGTGGGTCAATAATCCCGCTAATTGATGCATTTTTTCTAAACCAACCAGCAATTGAGTATCGCTCATCGACTGCGGGTAGCACTTCGTGGGCAAAACGTTCACTTTCAAACATAACCAACGTGCCTGCAGTTGGTTTTATTACTATTTCTACCTCTTTACTTTTAGGCTTATAAATTACTAGTTCACCGCCTTGCTTTGGTGTGTTTAAGTAAAGCACCGTTGTAAATACGCGGTTTGAACGCCCTTTAAATGCATCTATATGCTTTTTATAAAAGTCGCCTTGAGTGTATTTTGCGTAGTGGCACTCGTAATCAAACAACCCTATAAACAAGTTACGATTAAGCGTTGTTTTTATACTTTCCATAATTGCTTGATAGGTTAATTGGGCTTGCGAGCTACCATCAAACCAAAATGTTTTATCTTTACGAATGGTTTTATCTATCTGTAAATCGTTTAACCGGCCAATGCCAGCAAGGCTAAAGTGTGGATTAATACGGTGGCAGTCAGTAATTAAATCGTTAACAAGCTCGGTTACTAGGGCGTTTTGAATAACAGTGTAACCATGGGTTTCTATTGCGTTTAAATAAACATCAGAACTAAAGAGTGTGTTCATTCATGTCAGTTGATTAAAAAAGGTGCGACAGTGTAGCCTAAAAAATTTTAATAGCTAGCTATTTGTGCTGCACACCTTTTTACTGATTAGTTAATCGCTGTAGATGCTTTTTTTATAAGTGATAATAAGTGGTCAATGTGTTCGCCAACAGCTGCTTGTTGACTAGTTTGTACAACCAGTTGCTCATGGCTTAAGTCTTTGTTGGTTTTAAGCTGCACAAGCTCTGTGTGCTCTGCAAGTGTGCTTGCATGCTCAATACTGGCAATGGCAAAGTGGTCTGATTTAACAAGCCCCGCCATTACTTGCTCAATACTACCCACTTTAATGCTGGCCGACTTATTTAGCATATCGATGGCTTCATTAAGCATGCTCTGTACTTGCTTAGATTGTGAAAAACAACCGTACATAGGGTAGCTGTCTAAATCGTGTTTACTAATGTCGCTTTTATTAGCAAGTGGGTGATGCTTAGATACAAATAAAACAAGCTGATCAGGCAAGTGAATATCGCTACCAATACTATTAATAGCTTGCGAGTACACGCTTATGTCTATTTCGCCGTCTTGAAGCTTACGTACAAGTTCATGTTGTTCTTGTAGTTGCATTTCTATTTTAACATGGGGGTATTGTGCTAAAAATTGCCCACACGAAATAGGCACTACACTGCTCGCTTTATTGGTGTAGCCAATCACTAACTTTTCGTCTGTGTTGCCGTTTACTGATTGTGAAATTCGTTTTTTTGTATGTTCAAGTTCGGCAAGGGTGTTTTTAGCGTAATCGAGAAAGAGTTCGCCTTCTGGCGTTAATTTTACAGAGCGTGTTGAGCGTTTAACTAACTCGTAACCCATTTCATCTTCAAGAGTTTGAATGCTGCGAGTAAGCGCTGATGTACTAATTTGGGTTTGCTCAGCTGCTTGTCTGAAATGGCGTAGCACACCAAGCGCTACAAATTGTTCTAACTGTTCAAATCTCACTTTATAGTCCCTTTTTATAAGTAAGTCGCGTGTGCCGCGAACATCAATAATACTAACTTTGAGCCTAATAAATGGCTAAACCTAATATGTAACTGTGTTTGCAAATTTATGACAGATTTTGATTTAGCATATCCCCCTTTTGGTCTTAATTAAAGAGGGTAATTGATAAAAAGACTTACCAATTAGGCTAATACCTAATAATTTATTATTTGCTTTTAGCTCTTATAAGACCATATAAAAACCTTTAAGCACTTTGGTTTTAAAGGCTTTGTAATATTACTAAGTAATACTTTAGACATAATTTAGCATTAATTAATAATAAAGTATGCCAGTAAAAGGGTGTTTTTTATTATTGGCATTAGTTCTTTTTAATTATTTTAACGAGTAATGCAGCACAAAGCCCATTAAATGTCGGTTTTAGTTCTATTTATTAGAAGGGTTGTTTGTAAAGTTTTTATTAATACGATTGCTTAGAGGTTTGTCTTCAATGCTCTGTAGTTCTATTTCTATTGCGTCGCACGATATATGAATTTCAAATAATGAGGTTAACAACGAAAGGCTCAAGCAGGCCAAACTTACACCAAATAAAATAATACCTGTGGTATTAAATTCAATAAACAAGGCAAACATAGACAGCGTACATAATAAAAACGAGGCCACGCCATACACTTGCATGGTACGAATGAGCTTTATACGTTTTCTTAAATTAGTTATTTGAGCCACCACCACAGGACGTATAGACTCGCCTTCTCGTGAGTTAAGCTCGCGTATTAGTTGTGCGAGCACCAAAAATCGGTTTGTATAAGCAAGTAATAACAGTGAAATTGCCGGAAAAAGTAAACCTGGGGTGGTAAGCGTCATTATTTTTATCCTAAAAAAGTTGCTTGTTATACAGTTTAGTAGAGTATCGTAGGATATTGTAAACACAAAATAAATGAGGTGATAATTGCAAAATATTAATACGCAGAGCACCACGAATGCATTTCAGTGGGTAACCCTCTATAAAGCAGAAAATACCTTAGAGGCAAATATAGTAAAAGGGCTTATTTTAAGCGCAGGTATTGAGTGCCAAGTACAAGGCGAAATGCTGCAAGGTGCGCTTGGCGAAATTCCGTTTGAACAAACCCAAGTAAGTGTGCAGGTTTATGCGATAAAAGAGCGCCACGCGCGCGAAATATTGGTAAACTATCAGCAAGTAAAACAATCCGCTCCAGATTGGGTATGCCCTAACTGTAATGAGCATAATGGATCAACATTTGATTTTTGTTGGTCATGTGAGACTTTAAGAAATGACAAAAGCGAATAACTTTCAGCGTATTAGAGAGCTAAATTACTTACAAAAAGCAGTGTTAGCAAGTGCTTTAATTGAGCGTATGCTGCCAAATTATGGCTTATTTAGTGAGGCGACTGGCTTTGGTGATGAAGCTTTATTACGCAGTGCGTTAAATGTTTGCTGGGAAAAAATATTACTACCTAAAAGTAAAATAGATCTTGAAAAACAGGTAGAAAAAATTGAGCCTAATGTTCCTGAGCTTGCCGATTTTGATATGTTTGGAACGTACCCAGCCATAGATGCAGCCACCTCTTTATTAAGCCTAATGCACGGTCTAATGGGCCAAGATGAGCAAGAGTTTATCAGTGTGAGTAAAATATCGCAGGCAACAGTGGCGCGTTTTATTGAGTACCAAATGACAGTTGAAGGCGAAGTAGCCGATAACAAAGCCGTGCGCGAACACCCCTTAATGCAATACGAGATTGAAGTGCTTGGGGAGCTAATCGACTTTGTTGAAAACATGGGGCGTATTACCTCAGAAAACGTAAAAGCACTTAAAAAGCAGGCTGTTGCCGATGGACAAACCAATATTGGTTTGGCGTTATAAACAAATTAAGTAGAGATTAAAAAGGCAGGAGAAGTACAGTGCGAATTTTAGGCATTGAATCATCGTGTGATGAAACCGGTATTGCGATTTACGATGATGAAAAAGGCTTATTGGCTCATCAGTTATACAGCCAAGTAAAAGTACACGCAGATTATGGCGGCGTAGTGCCAGAGCTTGCATCGCGCGATCATGTTCGTAAAACACTACCACTTATTGATGCTGCCTTTGCCCAAGCGGGTTGTGGTCCAGAAGATTTAGATGGCATTGCTTATACTGCTGGCCCTGGATTAGTTGGTGCGTTACTTGTAGGTACTTCTATAGGTCGTTCTTTAGCTTACGGTTGGGATATTCCTGCTGTTGCTGTACACCATATGGAAGGGCATTTGCTTGCGCCTATGCTTGAAGAAAACGTACCAGAATTTCCTTTTATTGCTTTGCTTGTATCTGGTGGCCACACCATGATGGTAAAAGTTGCCGGCATAGGCCAGTACGAAGTACTTGGTGAGTCGGTAGATGATGCGGCCGGTGAGGCGTTTGATAAAACAGCTAAATTGTTAGGGCTTGATTACCCTGGTGGCCCGCGTTTGGCTAAAATGGCAGAACAAGGTGTTGCAAAGCGCTTTGTGTTTCCGCGTCCAATGACAGACAAACCTGGCCTTGATTTTAGCTTTAGCGGTTTAAAAACAGCAGCATCAATTGCGATCCGTGAAAACGATGACGACCCGCAAACTAAAGCCGATATAGCACATGCGTTTCAAACAGCTGTAATAGATACTTTAGTTATTAAATGTAAGCGAGCATTAAAACAAACGGGTATTAAGCGCTTGGTTATTGCTGGCGGTGTAAGTGCTAATACACAATTACGTTTGCAGCTTGAGCGCGTAATGCAAGGTATGAAAGGCCAAGTGTATTATCCGCGCACAGAGTTTTGTACAGATAACGGTGCTATGATTGCTTATGCTGGTATGCAGCGCTTAAAGGCGGGGCAATTTGCAACACTCGATATGAAAACCAAACCACGTTGGCCTATAGATACCTTAGAAGCGATTTAGTATTTTACTTAGCGTGTTTTATCATCAGTGGGGGCTTTTTTAGTCCCCACTTTTGGTTCTTCACCTTTAAAAAGCCGAATAATGTTTGTACGGTGCCGAAAAATAATAAGCACAGTAATAAAAGTAACAGGCAACGTATAAAGTGGCTTTATCCACCAAGTATATAAGGGCGCAAGAGACACAGCCACCAATGCACCTAAAGACGAAAAACGGGTAATCGCAACAATAATTAACCAGGTACTTATTAATAGCCCTGCCAACGATAAGCCAATGGGTAATAAAGAGCCAAAAGCCGTGGCAACAGCTTTGCCACCTTTAAAGCTAAAAAATACGGGGTACATATGCCCTAAGCATGCAGCTGCTGCTACTAAGCCTAGCTCTAGCGGTTCAAGCTTTAAAAAGTAAGCGCCCCAAACAGGGATAGTGCCTTTTAAAATATCAAAAACCAATACCAAGCACGCAGGAAAAGCACCACCTAAACGATATACGTTGGTAGCACCGGGGTTATTAGAACCGCTATTACGTGGATCGGGTAGTTTGAATAACCGTGATACTAAAATAGCCGAGGAAATCGACCCTAGTAAGTAGGCTAAAACAAACAATAAAATGGTTAACACAAGGCCCCTTATTTTTGAATTACTATACCCATTGGTAGCACTTTTAAGCTATTATTGGCGGCAAAATTTATCGTAAAAATTATAACTGTTATATTTTTTCAGTTAACTTAGCCATTTGGCTATTGTAGAAGTTATTTTTACATATTTAAACACTGGTTAAAGCATATACAGTATTAATTTTATTGATGCTTTATATGTTTGCTGAGTTGTTTAGTGTTATTTGGAGTATCAATGGATAAGGTATTTATATCTCAGCTACACGTCGACACAATTATTGGAGTGTACGACTTTGAAAAAGAAAGTAAACAAAGCCTTTATTTTGATATTGAAATGCTCAGTGATATAAAACCTGCAGCCGCAAGTGATGACATTAATTTAGCGCTCGATTACGCAAAAGTAAGTGAGCGTGTAATAGAGCATACAACAGCTAAGCCCGTTGAATTACTCGAAACGTTAGTTGAGCAATTAGCTAAAATTATACTGACTGAGTTTAATACGCCGCAGGTAACAATTAAAGTGAGCAAGCCCGCTGCTGTTGCCCAAGCCAATACGGTGGGTGTTGAAATTACTCGCACTAAGGCCATGAGCTAAATGGCGCAAATTTATATCAGCTTAGGCTCAAATATAAATAAAGCACATTATATTCGCTGTGCGCTTGTGGCGCTTGAACAGCACTTTTCTGATTTAGTGCATTCTTCTGTTTATGAAAGTGAGGCTGTTGGCTTTGCAGGCAATAACTTTTATAACTCGGTAGTTGCTGCGTCTACGTCAATGCCACTTGAAAGTGTATGTAAGTTATTAAAGCAAATAGAGCGAGATAATGGGCGTAACGCGCATGATAAAAAGTTTAGTCCGCGCACGCTCGACTTAGACTTATTATTTTACGATGATGTAATTTGTGATTCGCCAGCTCAGCTACCACGTGACGAAATTACTAAAAATGCATTTGTACTTCAGCCTTTATCTGAAGTCGCCCCCGATTTTTATCACCCTGTGGCAAAGCAAACTATTGCTGCGCTTTGGAGTGAATATAACAACCCTCAACAAAAACTATGGAAGGTGGAGTTTTCTAACCCATGAGTATTATAGAAATAATTGTTTTAGCCCTGATACAAGGATTTACTGAGTTTTTACCTATTTCGAGCTCAGCTCACTTAATCTTACCTTCACAGATATTAGGCTGGGAAGACCAAGGCCTTGCTTTTGATGTGGCCGTTCATGTAGGCACATTAATAGCAGTCGTTATTTACTTTAGAAAAGAAGTAAGCGATATACTGGGTGCTTGGTTTAAATCATTTGGCGCACAAGGCGCTACCGATGACAGCAAGTTAGGCTGGTGGATTATACTTGGGACTATTCCTGCTGCAATCTTAGGTTTACTGTTAAAAGACTTTGTTGAACTTTACCTTCGTAGTGCTTGGGTGATTGCTGCCACCACCATTATTTTTGGTTTGTTGCTGTGGTACGCCGATGCAAAAGGTAAGCAAATGAAAACGATTTATCAGCTTAACTGGAAAACTGCCCTGATCATTGGCTTTGCGCAAGCTGTGGCCATGATCCCAGGTACTTCGCGTTCAGGCATTACCATGACCGCAGGTTTGATGTTGGGAATGAATAAGCAAAGTGCGGCCCGTTTTTCGTTTTTATTAGCAATTCCTATTATTTCTATGATGGGACTTTATTACACCGCAGAGCTTGCGTTGGGTGATCATGTTGTAGATTGGAGCACATTATTACTGGGTGTTGTACTTTCGTTTTTGTCGGCTTATGCATGTATTTTTATGTTTTTAAAAGTAATTGAGCGAATGGGAATGCTACCCTTTGTAATTTACAGGCTATTACTTGGCGCTGGCTTAATTATATTTTTAACGCTGTAATATCACTAATGCAGTGTGGTTTACTAACACTGGCCAAACTAGAAAACAAAAAAGCACCTCAAGGTGCTTTTTTGATATCAAATTTAGCTTATAAATTTAGTAAATAAGATTTAATAAATTCGCGTTGATTTGGGGCTTTGGGCGTTGTTTTAAATATTAGAGTATTATTATTCATACGCAGCTTTAATACATCCGTGAATTTGCACTCTATGGTATTAAATTGAGCAACGTCAGATTTAAAGTTTTGATCTTTTTCACACATATAGGCTATTTCTTTAGCAACTTGAGCGCAAAAAGAACCAACTGCATACTCTTTAAGGTTCTCATCATCAATGCTATCCCAATTAAGTTGAGTATTTATTTTTAGCCCACATTGCTTATCCACTTCGCTATTAGCAGCGGAAATGCTTTTTTGCTGGAATTTTAAATGCTTTTCCCGATTAAATTTTGCCAACTTACCTTGAGTACCTTTTGCTAATTGTTGCTCGTATTGCGCTTTTAAGTCTTCAACAATTGCAGGGTTAGACTCTTCTTTTTTTGCTAAATAAATCCCATCTCCACTATCAGGAATATATAACGTATATGAACAGCAACGATAGCCCTCATTCACACTTATTAAACTACGTTCTGTACCATCAAATATGTATTTATAGGCTTTATTACTACCGTGTGGCTTCAAGTTTGTTAAAAAAACAATGCCATCGATATCGTGATTTATACCAGTAATCTTTACTAAAGCTTGTGTTTTATCTACTGTAGGAGCGATGATAACATTGCTACCCTCGCCAGAACTCAGTTCAATGGGGTATTTAGCAAGTTCTAAAGTAAAGCCTTTGTGAGAAAGTAGCATGCAGGCTATGAGTAATAGTTTTTTCATATCAAGTCCTTTTAAAGTATTAAAATTTATTTAGCTTGTTTATAACATCGATAATATTTGATTAAAAGCGATGCGCTAAAATCAAATGTTCCTATTTAATGATTTTGTGTTTAAAAAGGTGATTATCGGCTTTTAAGCATCAGTGAATTGTTGATACTTGCATAGTAACTAAGCCTAAAATTTGGCATTATAGCGCCATTAAACTTTACGGTTGTGTGAAGTACTAAAGGATTTAAAAACGTTATGCATATACACATATTAGGCATTTGCGGCACCTTTATGGGGGGCATTGCTGCTATTGCTAAATCTCTCGGCCATAAAGTAACTGGCTCCGATCAAAATGTTTACCCACCAATGAGCACACAACTTGAAGAACTCGGTATAGAGCTTACTCAAGGGTACAACGTAAACCAGTTAGAGCCTAAGCCTGATATGGTGGTAATTGGTAACGCAATGAGCCGTGGTAATCCGTGTGTGGAGTATGTATTAGATAAAGGTTTGCCTTATACATCGGGCCCTGAGTGGCTTAAACATAACTTACTACAAAACTCTTGGGTGCTTGCAGTGGCAGGCACCCATGGCAAAACCACAACAGCGAGTATGCTCGCATGGATACTCGAATATGCGGGCCTTAAGCCTGGCTTTTTAATTGGCGGCATAGTACAAAATTTTGGTGTGTCGGCCAAAGTGGGCGAAACGCCATTTTTTGTTATAGAAGCCGATGAGTACGACACCGCTTTTTTTGATAAGCGCAGTAAATTTGTGCATTACCTGCCACGTACACTTATTTTGAATAACCTTGAATTTGATCATGCAGATATTTTTGACGATTTAAACGCAATAAAAAAACAATTTCACCACTTAATGCGTACATTACCTCAAAGCGGCAAAGTGATTTGGCCAAAACAAGACACTGCACTAAATGAGGTAATTGACCAAGGCTTATGGAGTGAAAGCGAAACCTTAAATGGCGATTGGGATTACACATTATTACAGCCCGATGGCAGTGAATTTGATGTACTTTTAAATAATGAAAAGCAAGGCACTGTTAACTGGCAACCTATAGGCGAGCACAACGTTAAAAATGCCGTTATGGCTATCGCCGCAGCACGCCATGTGGGGATTGCGGTTGATCACAGCATAGCAGCACTTGGGGAGTTTATTAGTCCTAAAAGGCGAATGGAACTTAAAGCCGATATAAACAATATTAAAGTGTATGACGACTTTGCCCATCATCCAACTGCCATTAAAACAACGCTTGCAGGGCTTCGTGCAAAGGTAGGCAACGAGAAAATTATTGCCATTTTAGAGCCGCGCTCTAACACCATGAAAATGGGCGTGCACCAACATACTTTGCTTGCCTCACTTGAAAGTGCCGACGATGTATTATTATTTGAGCCAGATAACCTAAACTGGTCGCTTAAAGAGCAAGCTGATAAAGCAGGTATGCAATGCTTTAGCAGTACGCAAACAATTATTGATAGCGTGCTTAGCAATATAGCGCCTAATCAACATATTTTAATTATGAGCAACGGCGGTTTTAATGGCTTACATCAACAATTGGTTGATGGCTTAGCGATTAAATTCAGCGGAGAATAGTGTGCAATTTAAAGATAAAATTACCCTCGCGTTTAGTGGCGCATCAGGCGCGCCTTATGGTTTAAGGTTACTTGAGGTATTAATTGAACAGCAATTTCAGGTGTATGTGCTTATATCAAGCGCAGCTCGTGTAGTGCTTGATACAGAATCAAACATTAAGCTCTCAGGCAATGAAGAAAAAGCAACCGAGCAGCTAAGCATATTATTTAATGCTAAAGCAGAGCAATTAAAAGTATTTGGTAAAGATAACTGGTTTAGCCCGGTAGCCTCAGGCTCTGCTGCGCCTAAAAAAATGGTAGTATGCCCATGTAGTGCGGGTTCAGTCTCGGCTATTGCCGTTGGTGCATCAGATAACTTATTAGAGCGCGCTGCCGATGTGGTTATTAAAGAGCGCGGGCAGCTAATTTTAGTCCCACGGGAAACGCCATTTAACGAAATTCATCTAGAAAACATGCTTAAGCTATCGCGTTTAGGGGTCACTATTATGCCCGCTGCGCCTGGCTTTTATCATAAACCGCAAAGCATAGATGACTTAGTTGATTTTATGGTGGCAAGAATTTTAGATCATTTAAACATTGAACATACCCTAACAAAACGCTGGGGTTATGGTGAGGGTAAGTAATGAGTAAGCAAAATGTTGCTTTGAATATAGAAGGCCTGACCAAGGTTTATAAAAATGGCGTAGAGGCTGTAAAAGGGGTTGATTTACAGGTCAACGAAGGTGACTTTTTTGCACTACTTGGCCCTAATGGCGCGGGTAAATCGACGACCATTGGCGTTATTTCCTCTTTGGTAAATAAAACGCAGGGTAAGGTAGAAGTGTTTGGTCATAATATTGATACTGACCTAGAAGCAGCTAAAGCGCATTTAGGCCTAGTGCCACAAGAGTTTAACTTTAGCCAGTTTGAAACGTTAGGCCAAATACTTGTAAACCAAGCCGGCTATTATGGCGTTACCCGCAGCGAAGCGCACAAACGTGCTGATAAATATTTAACGCAACTCGGTTTGCTTGAGAAAAAAGACAAGCAAGCACGCACGCTTTCAGGCGGTATGAAACGCCGTTTGATGATTGCACGCGCCTTAATGCACGAGCCAAAGCTATTGATTTTAGATGAGCCAACAGCGGGTGTAGATATAGAACTGCGCCGTTCAATGTGGGATTTTTTACGCCAAATTAATGAGCAAGGCGTCACAATTATTTTAACCACGCATTACCTTGAAGAAGCTGAGCTATTGTGTAAAAACATTGCCATTATTGATACGGGCCGCATTGTTGAAAACACCACGATTAAGGCGTTACTTGCAAAGCTTGATAAAGAAACCTTTATTTTAGACTTAAAAGTACCCGCACAGCCTGTAACGCTCGAGGGCTATAAATTTACCATGACCGACAATCATACTGTTGAAGTAGAGGTAGCTAAGTCTCAAGGTTTAAACGCTGTGTTTAGCGCGCTTACTGAGCAAGGTAATACGGTATTAAGCATGCGTAATAAAGCAAACCGATTAGAAGAGTTATTTGTAGGACTATTAGAGCAAGGGCGGGGCGAGTAAATGTTTAAATATGGCGTAGCCTTAAAAAGTTTATGGATTAAAGAGTGTATTCGTTTTTTACGTATTTGGGTGCAAACCTTAGTACCACCTGCTATTACCATGAGCTTATATTTTGTTATTTTTGGTAATTTAATTGGCTCGCGCATTGGCGAAATGGGCGGCTTTAGCTACATGGAGTTTATCGTTCCGGGCTTAATTATGATGTCAGTTATAACTAACTCATACTCAAACGTAGCCTCTAGTTTTTACTCCACAAAATTTCAAAAAAGCATTGAAGAGCTATTAGTTGCACCGGTCCCTAATTACATTATTGTACTTGGTTATATGGGCGGCGGTATGACCCGTGGCATGATGGTTGGCTTTATAGTGACCTGCGTATCGCTATTGTTTGTTGATATTCAAATCCATAACATTTTTGTAATTATGGCGACGGTTATTTTAACGTCGGCAGTATTTGCATTAGGTGGATTAATTAACGCGATTTATGCAAATAGCTTTGATGATATTAGTATTATTCCCACCTTTATTTTAACGCCACTTACCTATTTAGGCGGGGTATTTTATTCAATAACATTACTTCCTGAATTTTGGCAGAACGTGTCGCAAATAAATCCAATAATTTACATGGTTAATGCTTTTCGTTACGGCTTTTTAGGTGTGTCGGATGTTGATTTAAGTGTGGCGCTTGGCGTTATATTGGTATTTATTACGGTATTATTTACTTTAGCACTTACGCTAATTAAAAAAGGTGTGGGGCTTAGACACTAATGAGCGATGCAAATTCACGTAGTATTGTATCTAACCAAGCAGGTATTCACGAAAAGCTTGATGAAATCGTTAATAAACACCTAAACGCTGAGTTTAAAAAGCCCATTGCTGAGCATACTCAAAAAGCGTTTGATGAAGTAAACGCAAAGGTGCAGGCCTTTAATGGCCCGCTAATTTTAGACTCGTGTTGTGGCGTAGGTGAAAGTAGCGCTAACTTAGCTAAACGCCACCCTGATGCACTAGTGATTGGTATTGATAAGTCGTCTCATCGCCTTGATAAGCACGATGTAGAATACAAGCAAACTGATAGCGGGCAGTATATTTTAGTGCAAGCCGATTTAAACGATTTTTGGCGTTTAGCGGTGGCTGCTAATTGGCAACCTACACATCATTACTTGCTTTACCCTAACCCGTGGCCTAAATCTAAGCATATTCAGCGCAGATGGCATGGAGCGGCTATTTTTCCGTTTATTGTTAAGTTAGGTGGGCAGTTAGAGGTTCGCAGTAATTGGGATATTTACGTAAAAGAGTTTGCCAGAGCGCTTGCGCTAACTGGCAACCCTTGCAATGTAACATTGTATGAGTCAGATGATGCAATCACACCGTTTGAGCGCAAGTACTGGGCCAGCGGCCAGCAGAGCCACCGGCTAGTTATTAACCTTTAAAGTACCGCTTCTTCTTCATTTGATGAGTTTACATGTGGCGCTGGGTAGGAAAAATAATTACCCTGCATCAGTGTCACATTTACTTTTTTAAGCGCATTTACAATACTTATATTTTCTACCGACTCAGCCATGAGCTGAAGGCCTAATTGGCTCGAAAAGTTAACGGTGTGCTCAATAAAAAGTGCAATGTTGTTGTCGCTAATTACTTGCTTAACTAAAGCACCGTCGAGCTTAATACCATTTACTTCAAGCTTTAACGCATTTGATATATTTGAATACCCACTGCCAAACCCCGTAATTATTACATTAACACCCTTAGTTTTTACCATAGCGATGAATGTTTTTACTTCTGAGAAATGCGCAACAGCATGAGACTCTAATAGCCCAAGCGTTATATTTTCTGGGTGTGGATAGCGTTTTAGTTCATTTGCTATGTATTCACTTAAACTTGGGTCGAGGATGTCTTGGCCGCTTATATTAAGGCTCCAACATATATCTGTTTTTCTAAAGCGCTCAACACACTGAGTAAACAAAGTGCGTGTTAATAAGCCACCCATTCTTGAACGGGTTACAACATTTATAAAAGAGTCGGGTTTTAATATTTCACCATTTTCGGTAACCATGCGCGCTAAGCATTCGTAATGCAGTACATGCTCTGTTGTTGTGTCAAATACAGCTTGAAAATAAGGCACAATGCGGTTGTTATCAAAGGCATCTTGCACTTCTTTTGCAAGGCTTACGTTATATTGATATTGATTTTTTACATCATTCATTACTTTTGAATAGCTAACTACGTGTTCACGGCTTTGTTTAGCTTGAAGTGCCGCAATATGCGCGTTTTCTAAAAGCAGTGACTTATTACCACTGGCGATACCCGAGCAATACGTTATATAAATAAATGGGCTAGTTAAAACGGGGCTATTAAAATTGTACGACTCAACTAAGTCGGTAAGCTCTGCTCCAGCCAGCTCTCTAGGTGCAAGTATTGCTATTTTATTAGCAGCAAGCCTAAACACTTTACAACTTTGTGGGCAGCGGCTTTTAAAGTGATTAAGTAGGTTTTTCATGACCGAATCGCCAACTTGGGTACCGTAAAAGCTGTTTATATCCTCAATTTCATTAATCCAAATTACTGCAAGCTGCATATGGTGCAAATTACTTTTTTTAATAAAGTATTCTAAGGCTATATGGTTAGCAAACCCCGTGCTTGAGTCTGTTTCTATGGTGCGTTTTAAAAGATATATATAAATTGCTGCAACAAGTATGGCTATAAAAAAGAAAAAGCTGGCTGTAATAACGGCCTTGGTGACACTGTATTGAAGCTTTTTGTTTAAATCATCGAGAGTTATATCGGCTCCGGTAATATAGGTATTGCCGGCGCTATCCACAAAGGGGATAAATACGGTTTTAAATTCTCCCCATTGATCACTCGATTGTTCAAAAACAGGCTCAGTAGAATAAAAGGCGCCCATGTTTATGTCGGTTGCTTCAGGGTATAAATCAAGAAACTGCGTAACACGTGCGTTTTCTTGATCCTCTTTTGTATAGCTAGATGATGTAAAATAAACTTTATTATTTCGCATTATCATAGAATAGACATAAGCAATATCTAGTGCTTGGGCTAGCTCGGAAAGTTGCTTGTTTTTGTTTTGATAAACCGAAAAGCTAATGTCGAAGCCTTGGTTAATACTATCGTGGTAGTTTTGCCCTAAAATATGCTTAACGCTTGTGGCTGCATTTAACAGACGCTCATCTACAGCGTTCATTATTTCACTGCGCGCTGTGCTGTAGGTGTAGTAAACATAAACTAATAAACTGATTAAAAACAATGTAAAACCAGCTATAAACCAATTCCCTTTTAATTTCCCTGTTAGCATATTTGTCCCTTATTATTACACATGTTAAGTATACTCATAAATGCAAATAGCCCAAAACTTAAATGTGACTTTTTAATAAAAGCGGCTTATTGATAAAAATTTAATATTTTTGTCATCCCTTTAGTCGCTTTTATGGCTAAAAGGGAGACATTTTGCTTATATTGCAGTAAAGTTAGCGCAATTTTTAAAAGAAACACGCAGCTTAAAATAGCGCCACAGTTTGGCATTTTTGATAATTAAACGCGTGTTTTAGCTACACACACACTAGGTATAAAGATGGATCAAAAGCGTTGTGCCGTCGCCTCTAAAGAAAGCCTTAAGCGTATATTTACTGTACCTGAAGCGCCTGACTCAACTTTAAGCAAAATAGAGCTTGAAATTTCGAGTAATTTAGCAGGGTTTTTAAACGAAAATATAGCGGCAATTGAAAAGCCGTTACATGAAATTGAAAAAGATTTTCAAGCTGCGGTGATCCCAGAAAACCCAACGTTTGTATCTGCTTACGCCCAAGACATTATGGAGCAACTTGTTGCCCATTCTGTGCATACGGCTGCGCCCAGCTTTATTGGCCATATGACATCGGCTTTACCGCATTTTTTACTGCCGCTTTCTAAGTTGATGGTTGGGCTAAACCAAAACTTGGTAAAAATAGAAACCTCTAAAGCATTTACCCCTTTAGAGCGCCAAGTACTAGGCATGATGCACCATTTAGCTTACTCGCAAGATGAGTCGTTCTATTCAAAGTGGATGCACAGCGCTAAAACATCACTCGGTGCATTTTGCTCCGGTGGTACAGTGGCAAACATTACTGCATTGTGGATAGCGCGTAACCGCCTGTTAAAGCCTGATGGAAACTTTAAAGGTATAGGTGCACAGGGCTTAATTGCTGGTATGTTGCATTATGGCTATAAAGGTTTGGCTATATTGGTTTCTGAGCGTGGGCATTACTCGTTAGGTAAATCAATTGATTTACTGGGCATAGGGCGCGAAAACCTAATTGGTGTTAAAACCTGCGAAAATAATAAGGTTGATGTAAATGCTATGCGAGATAAGGCCTTAGAGCTTGAGTCGCAAGGTATAAAGGTAATGGCAATTGTGGGTGTGGCAGGGACTACCGAAACCGGTAATATTGACCCGCTCGAAGCTATGGCCGACTTAGCACAAGAAATAAATTGCCACTTTCATGTAGATGCAGCATGGGGTGGAGCGACGCTTTTATCGCAAACACATCGCCCACTTTTAAAAGGGATTGAGCGTGCAGACTCTATTACGATAGATGCGCACAAGCAAATGTATGTTCCTATGGGCGCGGGCTTAGTGTTATTTAAAGACCCCGCAGCAACCGATGCGATTGAACATCATGCTGAGTATATTTTACGTAAAGGCTCAAAAGATTTAGGTAGCCATACACTTGAAGGCAGCCGCCCAGGTATGGCTATGTTAGTGCATGCTTGCTTACGTGTTATTGGCCGTAAAGGCTACGAAATGCTAATTGATCGTAGCATTAAAAAAGCTCATTACTTTGCCGATTTAATTAAAGCGGATGAAGATTTTGAGCTTATTTCGGAGCCAGAGCTGTGCTTATTAACGTATCGTTATGTTCCTAAAAAAATTAAGCAAGCCATTGCAGAAGCTGATGAAAAAACACGTATTGATATTTTTGCCTCATTAAATCGTTTTACAGCCAGTATGCAAAAACGCCAGCGTGAGTCGGGTCGCTCGTTTGTATCGCGTACACGTTTAACGCCTTCAAAGTACGATAACCAACCCACGGTTGTGTTTAGAGTCGTGCTTGCAAACCCGCTAACATCGGGTGTTATATTAAAAGAAATTTTGGCTGAGCAAAAAGAGCTGGCTAAGTCAGATCCGGTGTTTAAAAAGTATTTAAGTAAATATATGTAATACCAAGTTGCTTAATTAAGTGAG
The DNA here is from genome assembly GCF_002221525.1 of Pseudoalteromonas espejiana DSM 9414. Taxonomy (NCBI): domain Bacteria; kingdom Pseudomonadati; phylum Pseudomonadota; class Gammaproteobacteria; order Alteromonadales; family Pseudoalteromonadaceae; genus Pseudoalteromonas; species Pseudoalteromonas espejiana. Next base: position 955,808 of record NZ_CP011028.1, read on the forward strand.
CTATTTTGAGGCTGAAAACGGTATTTAGTTTTTCTGGATAAATTTTAGCGCAGCGAACCTCATGCTTAGCTATCTAAACTGATTAAGTATTATTGCCGGTTTGTATAATAGCGATAAACATAAGAAAAGGCGCCAATTGGCGCCTTTGCTGTTTTTGATATAAATAAAATGAGTTATACCAATCCGCATCCATATTAGCTAAAGCAATTAGCTTTTATTATTTCAGTAATAATATGTTGTGATGGCTTTATTTTTTCCATTGCTAAAAACTCATCGGGCTGATGAGCTTGGTTAATAGAACCAGGCCCCATTACAATAGTTTCGCAGCCTAGTTGCTGAATAAATGGCGCTTCGGTGCAGTAGTTTACTGCAACGGCTTTTTCGCCTGCTATTTTTTCTGCCATTTTTACCAGTGCGCTGTCGGTGCTGCCGCTAAATGCAGGAATAGGCTCATGGAGGTCAATTACACTTACTGCATTTGGGTATTGCTCGTTTATATCTTTAGTGGCGTCTATTAGTAAGGCTTGTAAATCTTTAACGCTTAAGCCAGGTAATGGGCGCATGTCTATATGCATTTCACAACAGCCACAAATTCTGTTTGCGTTGTCGCCACCGTGTATATGGCCTAAATTAAGTGTGGGATAGGGGATTTCGAAATGCTCTACTGAATATTTATTCTTTAATTGCTCTTTTAAGATCAGTGATTTTGTAGTCACTTTATGCATTACTTCGATGGCGTTAAGACCACGTTCGGGATCGGAGCTATGACCTGAGCGACCTACAACTCTGATAGCGGTGCTCATATGCCCTTTATGAGTAAATACAGGTGTCATATCAGTAGGTTCACCAATTATACACCGAGCAGGTTTTAAATTAGGGTGCTTACAAATTTGCTGCGCGCCTGCCATGGTGGTCTCTTCATCGGCGGTGGCAAGTATTAAAATTGGCTGGGTTTGTTGTTTTTCATCAAGTTCACTAATTGCTTGCAGCACAAAAGCAAAAAAGCCTTTCATATCAATGCTGCCTAATCCGTACAGTTTATTATCTTGTTGCGTTAATTTAAATGGATCGTGATTCCAACGGCTATCATCAAACGGTACTGTATCGGTGTGTCCAGCAAGCATTAAACCACCATCACCTTGGCCGCGTTTAGCTAATAAGTTATAGCGGCCTTTACCGCCTTCTAATTCTATAATTTCACACGTAAAACCTAAGCTTTCGCACCAGCGGGCAAGCAGTTCAATTACACTTTTATTGCTCATGCACAGGCTATCTTCTATTGCACTAATAGAGGGGGCTGCAATGAGTTGCTGATACATAGAGATAAACGATGGCAAAGACATAAAAAAATCCAAAATAATTATTCAATTTAATTGCATAACAATATAAAAGTATTTATGATGAATATCAATTCACTTTTTAAGCATAAATATATTAAGTATAGCCATGAAGATAATGCGACGATAATCAACAATTCATTAAGCAAAGTATTAACTAGCATCTAAGCTAGTGTAAGCGAACATCATACCTATTTAGTAGTAAATTTATAAAACGAGTAACAAATGAATGTAGTGATTATTGGCGCAAGCGGTTATAGCGGCGCAGAGTTAGCAAGTTTAATTGCTAAGCACCCTAATTTAACCTTATCTGGTTGTTATGTATCTGAGGGAAGTTTAGACAAACATAAATTGCTTAGCGATTTATACCCAGAGCATAGCGGATTACTTGACCTGCCATTATTACCTTTAAGTGATGCTGCATTTGATGATATTAGCACAAGCGCTGATTACATCTGTTTATGCACTGACCATAAAGTAAGTGTAGATTTAGCACCGCAATTTTTAGCCATGGGTAAAAAAGTATTTGATTTATCTGGTGGTTATCGCCTTGCTAGTAATGACGACTACGTAACTTTTTATGGTTTTGAGCACCAACACCCTGAGCTATTAAATGAAGCAGCTTACGGTTTAGCCGAATGGAATAGTGACGCAATAGCAAATGCGCAACTCGTTGCAGTGGCAGGTTGTTACCCAACTGCTGCGCTTAATGCGCTAAAACCACTACAGCAAGCGGGCTTGTTGAGCGACGATAAAGTTATTATTAATGCGGTTTCTGGTGTAACTGGCGCAGGGCGTAAAGCCAGCGTAGGTACTCACTTTTGTGAAGTATCGCTTGCCCCTTATGGTTTATTTAACCATCGCCATGGTCCAGAAATTGAACAGCACCTGGGTCATAAGGTGTTATTTACACCGCACTTAGGAAATTTCCCTCGTGGTATTTTAGAAACTATTTATGTACAGCTTAAGCCAAACGTTACCAAGGAAAACGTTTCTGAAGCTTATAAAGTACTTGCAAACGAGCCATTAATTCGTTTGTTAGGCGATAAAATACCGTCTATTAAAGGCGTAGCAAAACAGCCGTATGTTGATATTGGTTGGCAACAACAAGGTTCGCAGTTAATTGTTATGGCAGCCATAGATAATTTATTAAAAGGCGCTGCAGGCCAAGCATTGCAGTGTATTAACTTATCAATGAATTTAGATCACACAACGGGTTTAAAGGGAGCCTTTTAATGAGCACTAAAACGTGGGTAATTAAATTAGGTGGTGCAGTCCTTAATACTGAAAATGCAGCTAAAGCACTATTTGATGTGTTAAGCACAGAGCAAAATAACCAGTTTGTAATTGTGCATGGTGGTGGCTCGTTAGTTGATACCTGGCTAAAACAGGCAGGCTTTGCTAGTGCAAAACATCAAGGTTTACGTATTAGCCCGAGTGAACAAATGCCATATATTGTAGGTGCTTTAGCAGGTTGTGCTAATAAACAGCTTGTGGCTCAAGCAATTAATGCAGGGCATAAACCTGTTGGGTTAAGCCTTTATGAAGCCGGTGTTAGTGCTTCGCAAAAGCTAAAAGCACTTGGTCAAGTAGGTAAATGTACAAGTAATGATGATTCAATTGTAAACGATTTACTTAATCTTGGCCGCTTACCTATTGTCAGTTCTATTGGCTTTGACGAGCAAGGCAACTGGTACAACGTGAATGCCGATGAAGCTGCAGCAGCGATTGCTAGCAATCTAAACGCAGAACTTATATTTATGACCGATGTAGAAGCGGTGCTTGATGCAAATAAACAGCCGCTACATCAACTTGACACAAAACACATTGATACTTTAATTGATGAAGGAGTAATTTTGGGCGGGATGGAGGTCAAAGTTAAGACCAGCCTACACGCTGCCCAACATTTACGACGAGGTGTGTACATTTCCAGTTGGCAAAAGCCAGAAAACTTAACTGCTTTGCTACAAGGCGAGCATGTCGGAACAAAGATTACACCATAGGGTTACCATGTTAGAGAATTTTTTAACGGGTCTAGAATTAGACCAACAAGGCGCACTTAATTTATTAAAGCTAGCGCGTGATTTAAAAGCAAATCCAGAAAAGTACAGCCAAGTATTAGCGGGCAAGTCTGTTGTTACGTTATTTGAAAAGCAAAGCTTACGTACGCGTTTATCATTTGATATTGGTATTAATCGTTTAGGCGGCCACGCTGTTTATTTAGATCAGCAAAATGGTGCGATGGGCGCACGTGAATCGGTAAAAGATTTCGCACTTAATATTTCTACATGGGCTGATGGTATTGTAGCGCGAGTTAATCAGCACAGCACGTTAACAACGCTAGGTGAATACTCTTCTGTGCCTGTGGTTAATAGCTTATGTGATTTATATCACCCGTGCCAGGCACTGGCTGACTTTTTAACACTTCAAGAAGTACATGGCGATGTAAGCGAGCTTAAAGTGGCTTACTTAGGTGAGGGTAATAATGTAACTCACTCATTAATGCTACTAGCTGCCACATTGGGTACTGATTTTGTAGCGGTAACGCCAAAAGGCAGCTCGCCTGACTCGCAAATTCTTAAAAAGGCTGAACAAATAGCAGCAATGAATGGCGCATCAGTAATGGTAAGTGACCGTGTAGAAGCGGCTGTTGGCGCAAACGTTGTTTACGCCGATACATGGGTTTCAATGGGGGACGATACCCCACTTGAGCTTGTAAAAGAAAAATACATGCCTTATCAGCTAAACCAAGCATTGCTAGATCAAACAGGGGCGACTACGGTATTACATTGCCAACCGGCACACCGTGAGTTTGAAATTACCTCTGAGGTAATGGATGGCCCTGCATCTAAAATTATTCAACAAGCAGAGAATCGCATGCATGCGCAAAATGCTCTGTTAGTTACATTACTAAATCCAAATTTTGTTAAGGAACACCTATGAGTTCAATTAAAAAAGTCGTTTTAGCCTATTCAGGTGGTCTTGATACGTCGGCTATCGTGCCATGGTTAAAAGAAAACTACGGCTGTGAAGTAATCGCGTTTGTTGCCGATGTAGGCCAAGGCGCTGAAGAGCTTGAAGGCGTTGAAGAAAAAGCAATCGCATCAGGCGCATCTGAGTGTTACGTAGTTGACCTAAAAGATGAAATGGTAAGTGAATACATTTACCCAACGCTTAAAACCGGTTCAATTTACGAAGGTACTTATTTACTCGGTACGTCAATGGCGCGCCCTATTATTGCTAAAGCGCAAGTTGAAATTGCACGTAAAGTAGGTGCCGATGCACTTTCTCATGGTTGTACTGGTAAAGGTAATGACCAAGTTCGTTTTGAATCGTGTTTTGCAGCGCTTGCACCCGATTTAAAAGTAATTGCACCATGGCGTGAGTGGGATTTATCAAGCCGTGAATCATTATTAGATTACTTAGCTGAGCGTGATATTCCGTGCTCTGCTTCTGCTACAAAAATATACAGCCGTGATGCTAACGCGTGGCATATTTCGCACGAAGGTGGTGAGCTTGAAGACCCATGGTGCGAGCCTAGCGACCAAGTGTGGACGTGGACTAACTCTCCTGAGCAAGCACCTGATAAAGCTGAGCATGTAACACTTACGGTTATTGAAGGTGAAGTAGTTGCCGTAAATGGTGAGCAGCTTAAACCTTACGACTGTTTAGTTAAATTAAACGACATTGCTGCACCGCATGGCGTTGGCCGTGTAGACATTGTAGAAAACCGTTTAGTAGGCATGAAATCACGCGGCTGTTACGAAACGCCAGGTGGCACTGTAATTATGGCGGCACTGCAAGCTATTGATGAGCTAGTACTTGATAAATCAAGCCGTAAGTGGAAAGAAGTATTAGGCGGTGAGTTTTCGCACTTAGTTTATGATGGTCGTTGGTTTACACCTCTTAAAGATTCTATTTTAGCGGGCGCAGAAGCGCTTTCTACACTAGCAACGGGTGAAGTTGTACTTAAGCTTTATAAAGGCCAAGTGACAGCTGTTCAGAAAAAATCACCGAATAGCTTATACAGTGAAGACTTTGCTACCTTCGGTGAAGACGATGTATATGACCAATCGCACGCTGAAGGTTTTATTCGTTTATTCTCGCTTTCGAGCAGAATTTCAGCAATGGCTAAAAAGTAAATTATTTATAGCCCCTTTTAAAAGGGGCATTTCAGGGTTTGGAGAGATTTCATGGCATTATGGGGCGGACGTTTTTCTACGGGTCCAGATGAGGCGTTTAAACAATTTAACGACTCACTTCCGTTCGATTACCAGTTAGCAGAGCAGGATATTATTGGCTCTGTGGCATGGGCAGGCGCACTTGAGCAAGTTAATGTGCTTTCAAGTGACGAGCATACAAAATTAGTAGCAGCATTAAACGAACTGCTAGAAGAAGTAAAAGCAGATCCACAAGCTGTAGCAACCTCTGGTGCTGAGGATATTCACTCGCACGTTGAAGCTGCACTAATCGAAAAAGTAGGCGATTTAGCTAAAAAGCTACACACAGGCCGAAGCCGTAATGACCAAGTAGCTACCGACTTTAGATTATGGTGCCGCGATACTGCCGATCATCTACTTGGTGCTATTGCTGCACTTAAAGCTGAAATTGTAGCGCTTGCTGAGCGTGAACTAGGTACTATTTTACCTGGCTACACTCACTTGCAACGGGCTCAACCGGTATTGTTTAGCCACTGGTGTATGGCCTACGTTGAAATGCTTGAACGTGATGAAAGCCGTCTACAAGATGCCAAAGCACGTTTTAACTTTTGCCCGCTTGGCAGTGGTGCATTAGCGGGTACAGCTTACCCAATAGATCGTCAAGCGTTAGCGCAAGGTCTAGGATTTACAGGTGCGACTAAAAATAGCCTTGACGGTGTATCTGATCGTGACTTTGTAGTAGAGCTTTTAAGTTGTGCATCTATTTCGATGATTCACTTATCGCGTATGTCTGAAGATTTAATTTTTTATAATTCTGGCGAAGCTGGATTTATTGAACTTGCCGATAATGTTACCTCTGGCTCATCGTTAATGCCGCAGAAAAAGAACCCTGATGCACTAGAGCTTATTCGTGGTAAAACTGGCCGTGTATTTGGTGCATTCAGCGCCATGATGATGACCCTAAAAGCACTCCCTCTTGCGTACAATAAAGATATGCAAGAAGACAAAGAAGGTCTTTTTGACGCTATGCCAACTTGGCTTGCCTGTATTCACATGGCGCAAGCGTGTATCAAAGGCGTAAAAGTAAACGGCGATAAAACGCTTGCAGCAGCAAAAGGTGGCCATGCTAATGCAACAGAGCTTGCCGATTACTTAGTAGCTAAAGGTGTGCCATTTAGAGAAGGCCACCACATTGTGGGTGTACTTGTGCAGCTTGCTATAAGCGAAGGTAAAACCTTAGAGGAGCTTTCGCTTGAGCAGTACAAGTCAGTTAATGACGTATTTGAAGATGACGTTTACCCAGTACTTGAAATAGATGCCTGTATTAAAGCACGTCAAGCGCTTGGCGGTACATCTATTGAACAAGTTACTAAAGCGGTTAAAGAAGCCAAAAAAAAACAGCAAATAACGGTACGTGATGCAAATTTAGATGATGTAGAAGATATTGCTAGGCTCATACAGCACTGGGCAACAGTAGGTGAAAATCTACCACGTGCTAAAAGCGACATGGTGCATTCAATTAATGAATTTGCCGTAACAGAAATAAATGGCAAAGTATCAGGCTGTGCGTCGCTGTATATTTATGACACGGGCCTTGCTGAAATACGCTCTTTAGGCATAGATCCACAAAGTGCGGTATCTGGGCAGGGCAGGCAGCTTGTAGAGCACTTATTAGCAAAAGCCAAAAAATTGGCGCTTAATCGCGTGATTGTATTAACGCGCGTGCCAGATTTTTTTGAGCAACAACGTTTTACTTTTTGTAGTAAAGAATCGTTACCTGAAAAAGTAATGAAAGATTGTGAGCTTTGCCTTCGTAAAGAAAACTGTGACGAAGTTGCGATGGAATATATTTTAAAGCCAAGTAAACGTGCGGAGATCCCGTGTAAATACGTGGCTTAAATTCCCTGGATACAAAAAACGTACGGTTACCCCTGTGCGTTTTTTTATGTGTATAATGCACTGGTCTGATGAGTGTGGTGTTAGCTAGGGTTTTAGATTTAGTTCTAATAAATAGTTGTAGGTAGCATGTATTTTTAATATGTCAAAAAATGTTGGCACATTGGTTGCTTTGTATAAGTCAGATAGCAAAATAGCTATCACTGCTTAAAACAGGTAATGCAATTACCTACATGATGGTGTGATTAAAAGTTGCGCCAAAAAATATTAAAACTTTTAAAAGGAACAATCACATGCAAGTTTCAGCTAATAGTCAACTACAAATGCAAGCATACAATAAAACACAACAATTACAGCCTGCAACGGAACAAACTGCTAGCCCTAAAACCCTACAATCTGATACAGTAAGCTTCTCTAAAGAGGCGATGAATGCTTCGAGCGCAGCATCAACAAATAGAAATGCTGCACTTTTCCCTGGTCAGGTTAGACCTAAATAAGTTTAAGGTAATTAATGTTCTTAACTGAGTTGTTTGGTTTTTTTTCTATGTCAGCCCTTAATACTTGGGGTTTCATGATGGCTTTTTTCTTTAACTTATTCGTTTTTTCGTTAGGTAATAAAAGAAAGACTACCTTACTGCTCAGTTCATTTTGCATGCTAGCCTCATATACAGCATCAGATTACTTCTATACTTGGCTTTCTATTTACAGTACAACTTATTTAGATTGGGTGCTGTATGATTTTTTTACTATTTTAAGCCTCATATGTTGTTATTTTTTAATAAGGAATACATCACCGTCATTCTTTTATCTGATAGTAGGGCTATCGATAAATATGATTTATGCTGGATTAATGTATATCGATGTTAATTTATATAAAAATAATGAACATTGGTTTTTATGGGACGCTTATTCTTACAGCGTTTTCTCTATAGACTTACTAATGATAGTTGCATTAATTGTAGATAGAGACTTCTTAGGTCTTCACAAACTCAAAAATAAGCTATTTGGTTTGTTTAAGTCTTCAAAATTGCAGCACACAATCTAGCTTAAATGTATATTTCTGAAGCCCTAATGGATTATGTAGCGGCTTTCTCCCAATGGGGCTTTTAATGGCCTTCCTATTCTGTTTGGTCTCCAGCATAAACAAAGAAAATAAGTCACCAGTTTACCTATCTGCGCTAATGCTCTGCTCATATATTTTTGGCAGCTATATAAGATTGTTAGATAACCTATATCTTAATTGGGCGTTCTACGATTTAATTACAATTGTAGCGCTGCTCTCTTTGCAGTACTTCAATGTTTTTAAACGTACCAAAGCTTTCCTGTTCCTCGTTCTGGCTTTAACTGCGAATGCCGTACTTACGTTGCTTTTGTATTATGACTTATATGTTCTATATAACTTTGAGCCATGGTGGTATTGGAGTGTTTACTCCATTGGTGTGAATTTTATTGATGTTTTAATGATGCTTTCATTAGTGATTAACCACCGAATGGTAAACCCCTCTCAATCCGTTATATTAAATAGAGGGGAAAATGACAGTAAGTTATAATTATGCAATTTACCTCGGGGCAATTGTACAGTGGGGTTTTTTGTTTGCATTCTTGCATGCATTAGCAAATTCGATTAACAAGCCAGATAAAGAGCTTGTGTATATTTCATTTGTGATGTGTATTTGCTATTCAGGAAATTTGTTTACTGATTATGGGCAAACTACCTATTTAGATTTTATTTTATTAGATGGATGTACATTACTTGCACTTCTCTTTTTAAAGCGCTTCAAGTTTAAATCATACCCTGTAGCGTATTGCTATGTAACGACTGGATTATGCATTAATATTATTTTTAGTTTCTTAATGCACCTAGATATGACCTTATCAAAATATTATGAATATTGGTGGTTTTGGTCAGTATTTACGGTTGTGGTTGGGTGTGCAAATATTTGCATGATCATAGCGTGCTTTATAAATCGAGATTTTTTAGGCCTTGTTAATTTAAAAAGTCGTATCTTAAATAGAGTTTTGTAATTAATTAGAGTTGTTAAAAAGTTTAGTGTTATGTCAGGTTGTTTAGCAAATGGTTGTTTTAATGAATTTTGAGCTCTTTATTCTCCGAGCTTGCTTTTAAGATGGGGTTTATTTCTTTTATCTCAGATATAAGCTTTGCACATACTTTAAGTATTATTATGCAATGGGGGTTTCTCATGGCATTTTTATACTCATTAGTTTCGTCTATTAACTCACGCTTTAAGGCATTAGTTGTTCTTTCGCTTATAATGGCTGTTTCATATTTCCCAGGAATGTTCTTTAATTTTCAAACAGTTACTTATTTTGATGTTGCTTCATTAGATGCTATAACCCTTGTTATTTTGCTACTTGTGCAGAACCTATATATTAAAGAAAAAACAATTGCTTATGACTACCTCATATTTGGGCTTAGTATAAATATGTGTTTAGCTCTGGGTATGTACTTAGATCGCCATATTTTACAGAACTACACTCATTGGTGGTTTTATGATTTTTATGTGACGGTAGTATTAGTATTAGATCTAAGCATGATTTTAGTGTTGTTTATCAATAGAGATTTCTTAAAAATTATTTTTTTCAAAAACCTTATTTGCTCGTTATGTGCTAAGAAACCGCGATAGTGAATAATGTTCTAATCCCTCCAGAGATTTCAGTTTATATCGGAGTGTTAGTACAGTGGGGGTTTTTAATGGCCTTTTTATATTCACTAACAACTAGCATTAACAATCCATCGAAAAAGGCTGTATGGCTATCTTTAGTTATGGCCATATCTTATTGCTTAAGCTCATTTATAGATATTTACAACTTTAGTTACATAGAACTATTTTGTTATGACGTAGTCACTTTATTTTTCATTTTATGCCTACGGTATTTCCTACCTGAAAAGCGCATATCTACTTACTTATTATTTGGCTTGAGCATCAATTCGCTATTATTTTTAGCTATGCACATAGATGTGTTTGTACGTGGTAATTACGAACCGTGGTGGTTTTGGTCTTTTTATACGGTTGTTATTAATATGATGGATATCATCATGGTTAGTATTTTTTTCATTAAAAAGGATTTTTTAAGGTTAGTGCATGTTATGGATAAATTGGCAGGCTTTATTGTGAGGGCGAAGCAAGGTGGCTGATATCCTTTGGGGGCTTGTTGATATAGGGTACAACGTGGGCGTTTTGTTTACGTGGTTTTTTCTTATTGCCTTTTTGTACAACTTATCGGCAAGTATTAATAAGCCAGATAAAAGTAGGGCACAGCTTTCATTTATTATGATGGTATCCTACATAGCTAGCTTGCTTATGGACCCACTTATTACACCATCGCACTTAAATTATTTTTATTATGATGCTGTAACTCTCCTTGTTTTATTTTTGTGGCGTAATTTGACCAAGCAAACTATACCTACGCCTTTTTATTATTTAATTGTAGGGCTAAGCTTTAATGCCTGCTTATTTTTAGGTATGCATTACGACATTGTTATACAGGGTACACTTTACTATTGGTGGTTTTGGAGTGTATATATTTTTGGTATGTATTTTAGCGATTTTACAATGGCACTTGTGCTAATTATAAACAGGGATATTTTAGGTTTACTCAGGTTTAGAAAGCATTTGGCATTACTTTATAAAAAGGGTGAGGGAGTAAGTTAAAATTAAATATTATTTTATGGTATTTGCTACGCCTTAAAAGTGTAGATAGCGGTACAATTTTTACTTTTTGGGCGTTAAGGTTTCATGATTGATTTAGTGTTAAATACCAATATAACCTTCTATATAGGTGCATTTGTACAGTGGGGCTTTTTAATGGCTTTTTTGTACTCGCTGGTCAGCTCAATAAATAACGCTGATAAGAGCAAAGCTTGGTTAACATCAATCATGGCTCTTTCATATTCATCTAGCTTATTTATTGATATGGATTCGATAACCTATTTTGATTTTTTCTTATTTGATGCTGCAACACTAGCTTCAATTGCTTTATGTGGTTTTTTTATAAAAACTTGCACCTTGTACATTTATTTACTTGTTGGGTTAAGTATTAATACTTCTTTATTTTTCGCGATGTATATAGACAACGATATTATGCATCACTATGAGTATTGGTGGTTTTGGGATATTTATTTTGTAGGTGTTAATTTTAGCGATTTACTAATGATTACAGTAAGCCTTTTAAACAAAGATATCTTAGGCCTAGCAAAGTTAAGTGATTATTTAACAACAAAATTTAAGCCCTCACAATATGCATAATCTTTTATGGGCGATGGCTGACCTTTATGATTACATAACCATTTTAATTACTTGGTTATTTGTTTTTGCATTCCTATATAACTTATCAACAAGTATTAACAAACCAGATAAAAGCCTAGCCCAAATATCATTTATTATGATGGTTTCATATACATCAAGCATGGCTATGGAGCCTCAAACAGCTACGCCTCACCTAAACCTTTTTTTATTTGATGCAGTTACAATATTAACTTTGATGATGTGGGCGGCCTTTTTCATAAAAAACAAGCCTACTGCTTTTTATTACCTAATAGTGGGGCTTAGCTTTAATGCGTTTGTATTTTTTGGAATGCATTACGATAGCATTGTCTTGGGTAATATGGAGTTCTGGTGGTTTTGGGGGCTTTACGGTATTGGTCAGCTAACAAGTGATTTAGTCATGGCGGTGGTTTTATTTATAAATAAAGATATTTTGGGTTTACTAAAAGTTAAACATTACCTCAGTAAAAAGTTGGGTATTTACTAATGCTACAAGATTTATTTATGGCATTGAGTTCTATAAACGATTACCTAAGTATTTTTATTACATGGGCTTTTGTAGTGCCATTTCTTTATAATTTCGCTAGTACAATTAACTGCCGTAATAAGCATGTAATGTATATCTCTTTGGTTATGATGCTCTCTTACACGTTTAGCCTATTTATGTTCAAAGCATCATTTATTCTTACCGGTTCAATATATTTAGATTTAGTAATTGCAGATTTACTCACCATCTTCACGCTTGTTCGCCTATCCTATAATTATAAACATGCAAACGCCACGGCCTATTATTACCTTATTTTAGGTTTAACATTTAATGCAATTTTACATATGGCTATGCATTACGACTATGTTGTGTTGGTTAGTTATGACTATTGGTGGTTATGGGGGGTCTATGGGGTTGGGCAGTTCTCGAGTGATTTATTAATGGCAATAGTCTTAATTATAAATAAAGACATCTTGGGCTTGGTAAAAATTAAAAAGTTTTTATTTAGTAGCCAGTTATTGCAGAAAACGACTCAAAATAAGTAAGGCGTATCAGCGCGCCAAAAAGCGCGCTAATGTATTTAGCTTAACAGGCGTTGCAGCCTAACTTTTCTTTTAGCGCATCAACAATGACAGGGTGAACAAATTCGCTAACATCACCGTTATGGCGAGCCACTTCTTTTACTAAGGTTGAAGATATAAATGAATTACGTTCAGAAGGTGTTAAAAACACGCTTTCTAAATCTGGGTTTAGGCGACGGTTCATGTTCGCCAGCTGAAACTCGTAATCGAAGTCAGATACGGCTCTAATACCGCGAATAAGCACATCAGCTTTATGAGCAAAGGCTAAATCGGCAAGTAAGCCAGAAAAGCCAATTACTTTTACATTGCTCAAATGCCCTAAAATAGTGTTTGCTAAGTCAACGCGCTCTTCGAGGGTGAAGCACGGTTGTTTAGTGGGGTTATGGGCAATAGCTACAATTACAGTGCTAAACATTTTAGCTGCACGCTGAATTAAATCTGTGTGGCCATTGGTTAAAGGATCGAATGTACCAGGGTAAATTGCCGTAACGTTCATAGGTTTCACTAACTATTATTTTTTGACTAGTCTATCAGTGTTTGTATTACAAATCAGCTTAGCTCATTTTTAAAATAGTAAATTATGATGGTATTTAAACCAGCCTGATTTGTTTATACTGCAAGGCTTATATTTAGTGTAATGTAGTTTATAAGTTAATTTGAGTAGTCGTCTATGAATACCAAGGAAAAAATAATACACACCAGTATTTCATTATTTAATGAACATGGTGAGCGAGCAATATCAACTAATCATATTGCATCACATTTAGGGATGAGCCCGGGTAATCTTTACTATCACTTTAAAAATAAAGAAGACATTATCCGACATATTTTTGCGCTTTACAGTGAACACTTAAATACTCATTTTAAACCTATAAATGTAAATGATGATGCGTTTGAACATTTAACAGCTTACTTAGATTCGTTGTTTGAGCTAATGTGGCGGTATCATTTCTTTTACGACAACCTAGGCGATATTCTCTCCAGAGATGAAAGCTTAAAACAAGCGTATATTGGTTTTCAGTCAACATTATTAGAGCAGGTTCGCCAAGTTATACTTGGTTTGCGCGACAGTGAAATGATCACCATAGAGGAGCAAGATGCACTAGAACTTGCTCACACGCTTAAACTAACCGTTAGTTTTTGGACCCCTTACATTAAAGCGCGTAGGCTCAGTGGTAATTTAGCCGAGCAAGATATTTACCACGGCATTTTAAAAGTATTAGCGTTATTTAGGGCTTACAGCACTGAAAAAAGCTTAATTAAAATGAACCAGTTACGGGAAAAGTACACCCAACTTGCCGAGCAAGCACCCACACTTAGCTAGCCTCCGATTAGTTGCTTAGTTCCTAGACGCAAAAATTTTTGATATAATCGCGCGCCCAATGCCTGGGAGCGCGAATTCCCGCAGTCTAAGAGTGAACTATGCTTAAATTTATCGTCAAACTACATCCTGAAATTGCCATTAAAAGCCGTTCGGTACGTAAACGCTTTACTAAAGTGTTAGAGAATAACATTAAAATTGTATTGCGCCGTGTTGACGAAAAAGTACAAGTAAGAAACAACTGGGACAACATTTCAGTCGTAACTAAGCTTGATGATGCGCAAACACGCTTAGACTTTATCGATAGCCTGCAGCGCATACCTGGAATTGTGCAATTTATTGAAGTAACCGAAACCGACTTCACTACGCTTGACGATATTTATAAAAAAACCATTGAGCTAGTAGGGCACACAATTGTTGGCAAAACATTTTGTGTGCGCGCAAAACGCATTGGGCAACACGATTTTACTTCAACAGATTTAGAACGTTATGTTGGTGGTGGTTTAAACCAACACGTAGAAGGTGCACGCGTTAAGCTAAGTCGCCCTGAAGTAACTATTCGCTTAGAAGTAAAAGACGATAAAGCTTACATAGTAACGCAAACACATTTTGGTATGGCTGGTTTCCCACTGCCTACACAAGAAGACGTGCTTTCGCTTATGTCGGGTGGTTTTGACTCGGGTGTAGCGAGTTATCAAATGATTCGTAAAGGTGCTCGTACACACTTTTTATTCTTTAATTTAGGTGGCGCAGCTCACGAAATTGGTGTTAAACAAGCCAGTTACTACTTATGGAAAAAGTTTAGCTCTACCCATAAAGTTAAGTTTGTAACTGTTGATTTTGAACCGGTAGTTGCTGAGATTTTAGAAAACGTAGAAAACAGCCAAATGGGTGTTGTGCTTAAGCGTATGATGATGCGCGCAGGTAGCCAAGTTGCTGAAAAACTGAATATTCAAGCACTTGTTACAGGTGAAAGCATTGGCCAGGTTTCAAGCCAAACACTGGCTAATTTAAGTGTGATTGACCGTGTAACCGAAACGCTTATTTTACGCCCGCTAATTCAGCACGATAAACAGGAAATTATTAATATTGCTCGCCAAATTGGCACCGCAGAAATGGCCGAAACAATGCCTGAGTACTGTGGAGTAATTTCTAAAAAGCCAACGGTTAAAGCTAAAATTGATGTTATTAAAGGCGAAGAAGAAAAGTTCGACTTTGATGTACTAAATACCGTAGTAGAAAATGCCCGCATTATGGATGTGCGCGATATTGACGTAGAAGCTAAGCAAGAGCTAAAAGAAGCAGAGTCGGTTGCTGATTTACCCGTTGGCGCCGTGGTTGTTGATATTCGCTCTCCTGAGGAAGAAGATGCAGCCCCGCTTGAGGTTGACGGCGTAGAGGTTGTGCATTTACCTTTCTTCCGTTTAGCGACTAAGTTTGGCGACCTGCCAAAAGATAAAGACTATTACCTTTACTGTGAAAGAGGGGTAATGAGTCAGTTACAGGCGCTTATATTGCATGAAGAAGGCTTTACGGGCGTTAAGGTATATCGTCCGTAATGTAAGGTTTATGATAAAGCGTGGTTTAATCCACGCTTTTTTTTGCCTTTATTTTAGCAAGCAGCTCATTGTTTATTGGTGTATTAATATTTAAACGTCGGCCTTGCTCACTAATGTAGCCACAAATAGCGTTTATTTCAGTTTGCCGATTATGAATAACATCTTGGTGCATAGAAGAGTAGTTTTGTGCAGTGAGCGTCATTATGGTGTAAGCATTACTGAGTGCATCGGCAAGTTTAATATTGAGCTTGAGCGCCTGTGCAATATTACATGCTTCAGTGAGTAAATTAAAAATTGTGCTGCTAAATTGCGGCGCCCTTAATTGCCCATTTTTAATATTATGCAGTGCACTTAACGGGTTAATAGCAATATTCACAAGTAACTTTTCAAATCTTAGTTGTTCAATGTTTTTTGAATAGCTCAATTGCGGCAACGGACTAAATTGCTCTAGCATCGCTTTATAATTGTTGTGAGCTTGCGTATTACATGCACCGAATATATTTTTTCCCTCTCCGGTATGCTGCACAATATACTGATTTGATTTAAATCCCGCCATGCTGGTGGTTAAAAAGTATAAAGCCTGCTCAAAGCGAAGTTCGGCGTTTAGTTGTTCAACATTACCCATTCCGTTGTGCGACAGCACAATATTACAACGTGATGATAAAAATGGCTTTATATGTATAAAAGCATCGATCACTTGAAATGCTTTTACAGCAAATATGACGGTATCAAACGCGGGTAGCTCATTAAGTTGCTTTAAGGTAATAAACTGCGCGTTAATTTTTTGCGAAGGCTGATTAGCTTTACAGTAAAAACGCGTATTTGCAGTGGTTTTACGTGTAAACACATATACGTTATGCGCCTTAGATAAAAAATGGCTGAGCATTAAACCTATAGCACCATCGCCAATAACAAGTATGTTAGCCATAAGGGGTCTTTTTTCGAGGAGTAAAAATAGTTCTTAATAAAAAATACGTTGCAGCGCCAGCAAAGTCAGCTAAAAAGTCACCCAGTGATGCTTGTCTGTAGGGAAGGGCGTCTTGCATTATTTCAATAGCCGCGCCGTACCCTGCGAGTAGCAAAATTTGCGTATAAAGCGGTAGTTTAAATGCTTTATCCATAATAATGGCGAGTACGAAAAAAATGCCAAAGTGAGCAACTTTATCAACATGCGGAAATAAGTTAGCTACACCGCCTTTTATCTCTTTAGCAAATAAAAAGGTAAAAGCCACAATGCTAATTAAAAAAACTGCCTGATAAACACGCCGTGTCACGTTAAATCCTAAAACCGCTTAAAAAAGAAACCGCAGTATATCAAACTAAATTAGTATCGCACCTGAACAACTGGCAGAAAAATGTAAAGATTTATAATTTTAGCGTTATAATCGGCGCATAAATTTAGATTTAATAGTTAGGAGAACCCTATGCCTTCATTTGATATCGTATCTGAAGTAGAAATGAACGAAGCTAAAAATGCAGTAGATAACGCAAACCGTGAGCTTGAAACGCGCTTTGATTTTAGAGGTGTTGACGCATCAATTGAGCTTAACGACAAAACAATTAAGCTTAAAGCCGAAGCCGATCAGCAGGTAATGCAGTTGTTTGATATTTTAGCGAATAAGATTTCTAAGCGTGGCATGGATGTAGCCAGCCTTGATTTACAAGATATTACCCGCGCTGGTAAAAATGTATTTCGTAATGTTGCGCTTAAGCAAGGTATTGAAAAAGATATGGCAAAAAAAGTAGTTAAAGCCATTAAAGATTCAAAAGTTAAAGTGCAAGCTGCTATTCAAGGTGAAGAAGTTCGCGTAACAGGTAAAAAGCGTGACGACTTACAAGCGGCTATGCAAGTAGTGCGTAGCGCTGAGCTTGGTCAGCCATTTCAGTTTAAAAACTTTCGCGATTAATAAAAATATAGCGATTGCTTCTTAACAGCTTAATTTAAAAGCGTGGTTAGCAAATCTAGTAGCTACGCTTTTAAGCAAATTATTTACCTAAAGCTCTTACACCTGCCAATGTTTGGATAATGGTAGGTAAAAAATACCTTATTAGTTTTTTACTACTTTAAATAGTTATTTCAGCCTTTTAAATCCTACCTGTGACACGGCTTTTTATATTTAGTCTATTCTTAATATTAGTTTATTTAATATTACATAATAAAGGCGTTAAATGTATAAGCACCTTGTTTTTATAATTATTATTACTTGTAGCAAATTTGCTTTTGCCAAGCCAATTAATGTAGATGTGTTGGTAGAAGATGGTTATTTCCCAATAATTATCAATGCCGAAAAACAGCAGGGGCTAGCGCCTGAATTTGTCAAAATTTTAAACGAATCCCAAAGCGACTACAATTTTGTACTTAATTCATTACCTGTGAAAAGGCTTAAAAAGTGGGTCGAGTGGGGGGAGTTCGACATGCTTTTTTTAATGGCTTTGCAATGGCTGCCAGAGACAGCGAGAAGCTCTTTAAAACAAACTCACTTTTACGTAATTGCTAAAAATGAGCTTTATACTTTATTAGAAAATTCTAATGAGCAAGCATATTTTGATAACCTAAATACGTTAACAAAAGCAGGTGTACTTGGTTACTCGTATCGCTTTGCTAATTTTAATACCGACGCGCAGTATTTAAGTGAAGAGCACCAAGTAAGTTTGACCATTGATGAGTTTAATGTTGTTAAAATGCTGCTATTAAAACGTGCTGATGTTGGTGTGTTAAACAATATTGCCTACCAATATTTTAAAAAGAATAATATTTTTAATATGGACTTACTTTACAAAAGTAATAAACCAGACGCTATTTACGACACCCATTTTTTGGTTAATCCTAAACGCAGTAAAATTACAGAAAATCAAATGGATGAGCTATTAAATTCCCCCACCATAAAGCCGAAAATAAAAGCATTGCTGAGCGCATATGGTGTAACTTCAAGCTTTACTGAAAATAAATAATTGGATTTTTAGCTATATAGACGTCCGTTGACATTTGTAAACAAACTGCTCACAATAATGGCCTATTTTCAAGGTGCTTGCTTAATACGGTGTATTGGTTTTAAGGTATTGAAACTAACGGCAAGATAATCGGGAAGTTGGTGCGTTATCATGATGATTACAATCCCAACACTGCCCCCGCAACGGTAAAGTATTAATACTTATTTTAGTATTTACTGAGTCCGGAGACCGGCCTTGATGCAATCTTACATACTTAAATCTTTGCGGTGGGCAAGGGTAGGGAACATCATGCTAAATAAAACAATTCTTGGCGTTGCAATATCTGCTGCGTTGTCTTTTTCTGTATCTGCTGCAGATAACTCAATTGAAAAAATTACCGTTACTGCTAATAAATTCGAACAATCAATAAATAACGTGTTAGCAAGCGTTAATGTGATTGAACGTAGTGAAATTGAAGCAAGCAAAGTACGTGATTTACCAACACTGTTAAGCACTCAAGTTGGTTTTCAAATTAACCCTAATGGTGGCTTTGGGCAAACGTCGGGTGTATCACTGCGTGGTACAGGCTCGGGCGATACATTAATTTTGATTGATGGCGTACGCACAGGCTCCGCAACGCTTGGTCAAAAAGCGCTAAGCAATGTACCTCTAAATAGTATTGAACGTATTGAAATAGTGAAAGGGTCGCGTGCTGCTGTCTATGGCTCAGACGCGCTTGCAGGTGTAATTAACATAATTACCCGTGAAGCTGATAATTTATCGCTTGATGCTACGTTTGGCTCAAATGCTTATCAAAATTATCAACTTGCAGGTTCTGTTAAATCGGGCGATGTTATCTCAGCATTTAATGCAGGCTTTGAAAAAACAGATGGTTTTGATGCGCTTCAAGGTGTAGCACCAGATGACGATGGCTATGAAAATAAAAACCTAGGTTTTAAAGTAAACTACAGTGACGAGCACTACGGCGACTTTAAATTACTAGGCCAGTACAGTGAAGGTTTTGCTGACTACGATAGCAGCTTTAGCCCAGCGTCAAGCACTGTAGAGACAGGGGATTTTAAAAACTACCAGTTATCAGCAGGCTGGAGTAAAAATTATAAAAATCAGTCTCATAGCATCGATGTTGCGTTTGCTACCGATGACTCAGACAGCACTTACGTAGACTCTTTTACTGGCAATTCATTAACCAGTACGTTTATTACCAAGCGTTCGCAACTTGACTACACTGGGCAATACCAAGTATCTCCACAGCTTAATTTCAGTGGTGGTGTTAACTGGTATAACGATGATGTGTCGAATAGCTCACAAGAGTTTGTTGAAGATAGCCGAGATGTACTGGCTGTTTTTGTTGGTGCTTATTACGATGCCGATAATGTACTGGCTAATTTAACCGTTCGCCAAGATGATGACGAACAGTTTGGTGATGAAACAACTTATACTGCTGCAGCGGGTTACCATTTATCTGAAAGTGCTACATTTAGAATCAGCCAAAGCACAGGCTTTAAAGCGCCTACCTTTAACGATTTATATTACCCCAATTTTGGCAATCCTGATTTACAACCAGAAAAATCAGTAAATCGTGAATTGGGCTTAAATGTTAATTTCGATATAGCAAAAGTAGACTTTGCACTATTTAGAAACGACATTGAAGACAAAATTGATTACGACGAAAACTTTGCATTAGCTAATATTAGCGAAGCTCGTTATGAAGGGGTTGAGTTTAGCCTTACACAGCAAATTTTAGGATTCGATAGCCACTTTAACTTTGTTTATTTAAGTGCTGAAAATAAAGAAACAGGAGACGAGCTACGTAACGTTGCAAAACGTACCGTTAACTGGGAAATTGCAAAGAAGTTTGGCAACTTTGACGCACGTGTTGATATGCAGTACCGTAGCGATCGCCAAGGAGCTGTAACGCGTTTGGGTTCTTACACACTTTGGAACATTGCAGGTAACTACCAAGTAAATAAACACATTGGAGTATCACTACGTGTAGAAAACTTATTTGATAGAGACTACAACGTTGTTGATTCTAGATCTGATTTTACAACAGGTGAAGTGTATTACTACAATACCCCTGAGCGACGCTTTTTTGCCGGCGCCAGCTATCAGTTTTAATTATTATAGAAATGCATAAAAGACAAAAGCCCGATTTTAATCGGGCTTTTTTAATGTGCGTTAAATTTATCTACTCAGTTAAGAACTCTTTAAATAGCATTTCAAACTTTTGTAATTTAGGGGCTATTAAAATACTGCAGTAACCTTGCTCAGGGTTTTCATTGTAGTAATTTTGATGGTAGTGCTCACCGGGGTAGTACAAAGACGCAGGGCTTAGTTCTGTTACAATTGGCTCACTAACATGGCTTTGTAGCTCGGTAATTATAGCTTGTGTTTTTTGCTGCTGCTCTTTTGAGTGATGATACACAACGCTCCGATATTGAGTGCCAATATCATTACCTTGTCGGTTTAGCTGCGTAGCATCGTGCAAGGTGAAAAACATAACAAGCAGTGTTTCAAAGCTTATTTGTGTAGAGTCAAATTCTAGTTGAACAACCTCAGCATGGCCTGTAGTGCCTGAACAAACTGATTTATACGTTGGGTTGTCGGTATTGCCCCCGGTATAACCTGAGCTAACACTCAATACACCTTTAACACGTCTAAATGCGGCATCTATACACCAAAAGCAGCCGCCACCAAATGTTGCTAGTTGTTTTGTTGAGCTCATAGGTATTCCTAATAAAGTATATGGAGTTTAACAGGAGCATAAATTGTATGCGCCGTAACAACAAGTACGGCGCATAGCTAAACTAAGTTCAGTTTAGTTAGAGCTCTTCTATTGGTTTCTCTTGCGCTTGTTTATCAAGCTTTTGTTGTAAAAACTCAGGTGATTGCGTATTACGAGCAAGGGCATAGTAGGCAGCTGGCACTACATAAAGCGTAAGCAAGGTAGATACTATAACGCCTGTAAATACGACAACACCAATAACCATACGGCTTTCAGCGCCAGGGCCCGAAGCAAGTACTAAGGGGACCGCGCTCATTACTGTAGTAAGCGAAGTCATTATAATTGGGCGCAAGCGCTGAGTTGCGGCTTGTAAAATAGCTTCACCAAACTCAACCCCTTTATCACGTAATTGATTAGTAAATTCGACTATTAAAATACCGTTTTTAGCACTCAAACCTATGAGCATAACAATACCAATTTGGCTGTAAATATTGAGCGTAAGGCCTGTGGCCCATAGGCCAAACATAGCGCCCATTAAGCCAAGCGGAACTGTTAACATAATCACAAATGGGTGCATAAAGCTTTCAAATTGTGCCGCTAAAACTAAAAACGTGACCGTAAGCGCTAATATAAATACGTAGGTCATGGCTGATGCGCCTTCGTAAAATAATTGCGACTCACCTTTATAATCTACAGCGCCGTCAATATCATTTTCCTCAGCGGCTACTGTATTTAAAAAGTTAAGGGCTTGCTCAAGTGTATACCCATCGGCAAGGTTGGCGCTTAAAGTGATTGCTCGCATGCGGTTGTAGCGGTTTAAGCGCGATGCTGTAGCTTCTTCTTTTAAGCTAATTAAGCTATCTAATGGAACTAGCTCACCGCTGCGCGATTTAAGGTAAATATTTGATATATCAGTAGGGTTAGTAAAGTCTTGCTTAGTCCCTTTTAAAATTACATCGTATTCTTCACCGCGGTCAATAAACGTTGTTACGCGGCGCTGGCCCAGCATGGTTTCAAGCGTTGTGCCAACATCGGAAACTGATACGCCTAAATCGGCAGCTTTGTTTTTATCTATGCTTACTAAAAATTGTGGAAAGGTTTCTTTGTAGTCGTGATCAATTCTTACTAAGCCTGGGTTTTTCTCAGCACGCTTAATGATACGATCGCGCCAATCAGCAAGCTGCTCGTAGTCGTTTCCTTGTAATACAAATTCTATAGGGCGAGAAGAGCCGCCGCCGCCAATACCACGGCGCATAATAGCAAAGGCACGTACATCGGTTACCTCGGTCATTTTAGCGCTTATTTCGTCCATTACTTCCCAGGTAGAACGTTTTCGTTCATCCCAATCAGCCATACCCACAATTGCAACGCCGCCACTGCCGCCCCAACCAGGCACTCGCACTAACACACGGCTTAATTCGCCGGCTTCTGAGTAAGGTAGAAGTCGTTCTTCTATTTTTGCCATATTGGCTGCGTTATTTTCATAACTTGCCCCTTCGGGGCCGCTCATCATGATAAAAAATGTACCGCGGTCTTCTTTTGGTGTTAGTTCTGAAGGCACCTGTAAAAACAACGAGTAGCTGACAAAGCCTGTCAATAATAAACTTATCATTAGGCCCCATTTACGGGTCATATTTGATGTAAGTGAGTGTCTGTAGCTTTGCTCAACTTTACTAAAAACGCGGTCCATCCATTGGCTAAATTTGCTTTCTTTTTCTGAGGCTTTTAAAACCTTTGAGCACAATGCAGGTGACAGTGTTAACGCTGTAATACTTGAGAAAAATACAGCTGCACTTACCGCCATAGCAAACTCGGTAAATAGTGCGCCTATCCGGCCATCCATAAATACCAATGGCACAAACACAGAAATAAGCACAAGCGTTGTCGCTATAATGGCAAAGCCTACTTCGCGGGCACCTCTAAAGGCTGCAAGTAATGGCGGCTCACCAAGTTCTATACGACGGTGAATATTTTCAAGCATAACAATGGCATCATCAACCACTAAACCAATTGCTAAAACAAGGGCCAATAAAGTTAATAAATTAATTGAATAACCCATAGCAAGTAAAAACATAAAACTGCCCACAAGTGCTACCGGTACGGTAACAGCAGGAATTAGTGTGGCGCGGATATTTCCTAAGAAAATATAAATAATAAGTACCACAAGGCCCATTGAAATGGCGAGTGTGCTGTATACTTCGTTGATAGATTCTTTAATAAAAATTGATGAGTCGTAGCTGTCTTGAATGGTGGTACCTTGGGGTAGGTTACGCTTTATTTTTTCAAGCTCATTTCGGGCGTTATCCACCACTGTTAATGTATTTGCTTTTGCTTGTTTTACAATACCTAAACCAATCATGTTGCGGCCGTTACCACGAAACAAGCTTTCGTCATCGGCAGCTTCTAAGTGTACATCGGCTACCTCGCCTAGGCGCACTAAATAACCATCTTCACCACGCTTAATAACGAGGTTTTGAAAATCGCGTTGATCTTTGTAGCTTCGGGCTGTACGCACGGTAAAGTCGCGATCGATAGACTCAATTTCACCGGCTGGTAACTCTACGTTTTCACTGCGCAGGGTGTTTTCAATATCACTAGAGGTAATACCGCGAGCAGCCATAGCTTGGCGATTTAACCAAATTTTCATGGCGTATTGGCGCTCTCCACCAATACGTACGTTTGATACACCATCAACCACGGCTAACCGGTCAACAATAAAACGTTGTGCGTAATCGCTCAATTGTAACGAGTTCATGGTTTCACTGTTTAATACAAACCACACAATAGGGCTTTCGTCACTGTTGGACTTTGAGACCTCTGGTGGGCGTACTTGCTCTGGTAAGTTGTCCAGCGCACGTGCTACACGTTCTCGTACATCATTTGAAGCTGCGTCAATGTCACGGTTTATATCAAATTCAATAACGATATTAGAGCGCCCGTTTCTGCTTGAAGAATTAATACTTTTAATGCCTTCAATACCTGATATTCGGTTTTCTAAAATTTGCGTTATTTTAGTTTCGACTATTTCTGCCGAAGCCCCAGTGTAGTCGGTACTAATGCTAACAATAGGGGTTTCAATATCGGGGTATTCTCTAAGCGGCAGCATTGAAAATGCAACCAAACCAAATGTAAGTAAGAGTAAGTTAATTACAATGGCAAAAACGGGGCGTTTAACGCTAGTATCTGTAATTTTCACCGTTATCCCTCAACACTTACTTTGCTGCCTGAACGAATTTTAATTATCCCTTCGGTAATTACTTGTTCGCCATCACTTAAACCTTTATCAATGGCAACCCAGCCGTTATTTCTGCTGGCCACGTGTACTTCTATTCGATTAGCAACACCATCTTGAATTTGGTAAACATAGTGTTTATCTTGAAGTGGGATAACGGCTTTTTCTGGTACCATTAACGCCTGATTACTACTTAGCTCAAGTGCTGTGTTTAGCAGCATGCCAGGGCGTAAAAGGCCTGATTTATTTGCAAAACTTGCGGTTACTTCAACGCTTCTAGTTACAGAGTCAATACGAGAGCTAATATGAGTTACTTTGCCGGTAAAAGTTTGATCCGGATAGGCATCGTTTTGAGTATGAACTTTCATACCCACATTAAGTTGAGATAAATATTTTTCTGGTAATTTAAAGTCAACTTTAATAATGCTTATATCATCTAAGGTAGTAATAATTGTATCGTTATTAACATAGGCACCGACTGAAATTTCTCGTTTGCCTAGCAGGCCAGAAAAAGGGGCGGTGATAAGCATTTCGCTGAGTTTAGTTTTTGCACTTTCTAACTGCGCTTGTGTTGCATCTACGCGAGATAGCTGCTCTTCTAAAAGTGATTTTGCAGTAGATTGCGTACGAGAGAGCTCGGTAAGGCGGCTTAACTGACGCTTTTCTTCTTTTAGGTTAATGTTTAGCTCTTTTACAGAATATTGCTCTTGCTGGTTTTGCAGCTGTACAAGTTGTTGGCCTTTACTGACTAAATCGCCATCTTCAAAGTATATATTTGTAACGTAGTCGCTTTGTGCGCTTTTGATGTAAATAGCTTGGTTAGCACGTGCACTGCCTATTGCTTCTATCATTACAGTGTTTTCTTGAGGTGATACAGTATGAGCAACTACCTGTGTTGCTACATCGTTTGAGTTAGATTGTTCACCATGGCTAGATGGTAAATATAAATACACACTTAAAATAACTAAAAGTGTAATTAAAAATGGAAAAAGTGCTTTACCTGACTGTTTTGAGTACATCGTTTTCATACCTGAAAATTAATTGTAAGTATTGTACGAAATAAGACCGTGAAAAGGCGGTTATGTATCTCATAAATTTGTGCGTTAGGCGTAAAAATAAATGAGACTATTTGCTTGTCCCTATTTAACCTTAAAATTATGATTAAACAATGAAACTAAAAACACAGTGCAAGGCCTGTCTCAAAACGAGAAAGGTAATAGTATGGGGTATTGTTATGTTTATATTTTATATGGTTTTTTACCAGTATGGATAAAGCTGACAAAACAATAAAATACAGAGCCCAAGGCGCCCGTAACGGTATAGAAGTACTTACTGTAGGAAGTGTAGGCTTGGTATTTATTATGCTGTTTAACTTATTGCGCCCAGGTGAAATAAGCATACTCGAAATATTTTTAGTGAGTCTGTGCATAGCAGCAATTTTTATTGGCTTTTTAAAAACTCAAGAACCCTTTTATAGCTTACTACTGAGCGAGTCACAGCTTACTTATCATCATAAGTATGGCTTTTGGCAGCTACATATTTCTAACCTTCATCACAGTGGAATACCAAAAATAACAGATGGTTACGAATACCTTGAATTAAATGCCATAGGTCTTAAAGTAAATAACATGGATGAGTTTTTAAGTGCAATTGAGCCTAGAATTGCAGGTAAGCTACTTATTGAACAGCGTAATTTATTTATGCAAGTTGTTCAAAAACATTGCAAAAATGGCAATTGCCCATCAGAATGGTTAGTAGAAGATACACAGTACACGTCGCCAAAAGGGGTTGGCTACACAGGGCTTATAGCTATGTTTGCTAACAGGGCAAAGCACCTTCAGTTGTTAACAGGTTATGATTTACTATTACCTGCAAGTGTATTAGACAAAGATATTTGGACGTTCAGTGCCGATTTAAATAAATGGAAACGGGCACCTGAGCGCTTTATAACATCGCAAGTTGGTCACTAAAGCGATAGTAGGAAAAATAATGAGCCAAGAAAGATCTTTTATTAAAAGTGGTCGCAATACCATAATCCATAAAGATAAAAAGCTTGATTTAGTCATCGTAAATTCAGAGCTTCATCCGCGAATAAAAGTAACCCAAAATGGTTTAGAGCCATTCAAAGAAGAGTTACCTAAAAACCGTCGTGATGCTAAAGAGCGTTACCTAGAAATGGTTTATGTAAGCAGTGCCGACGTATTTGGTGAAGAAAAGCAGCTATTGTTTATTCAAGCGCTTGATGGACGTGAATACAAAGTTGATTACAGTAAAATAGGCACAAAACTGTTTGTGCGTATTCATCAAGACACTTACATGTAAAGCTTAATGGCACCTTTATTGCTTGTAATTACGCTATAGTAATTATTTGACATAATAGGTGCCTTGTATGAAAGCGTTTGCTTTAATCCCCCTTATTTCTTGCGGCCTTTTGACTGCCTGCGGTGGTGGAGGCGGCGGCAGTGATGACTCTGCTGTTGAAACATCAGTTAATGCGGGAACAGACCTACAGGTTGTAGAAAAAACCGATTTCACAATTACCGCACAAGGCTCCCCTACTGATGGCACATTTACTTGGCAAAGAGTAAGCGGCCCTGCGGTTGATGGCTTTCCACTTGATGGTGCAGAGCAAACAATTACAGCCCCAGATGTAAAAGCCGACAGCGAGCTTGTCCTGTCAGTGAGTTATCAAACCGATAACGGCAGCTTAGTTAGCGATAACCTCAGTATATTTATTACTTCTAGTAACCAATTACCCCTTGCTGTGGTTACTCAAACAGCCCCAGATATATTGCCTTCAGTTTATAACGATACAGTTACTTTAAGCGCCGAAGATTCAAGTGATCCTGATGAAAATGGGCAAATTGATACATATCAATGGCAATTAGTATCAGGCCCCGATATAGATACTACCGATTTTGATAGTTCAACGGTAAGTTTTAGCCACCCATTGCTTGAGGCAAATACTAACTTAGTGTGGCAACTCACAGTAACCGATGATGAGGGCGGTGAGGCTAGTACGCAGTACACTATGACCCTTAATAAAACAGATGAGTTAGTGGTAGCACAAGCTGGCGACGATCAAAGTGTTGAGGAATTTGAACAAGTTACCCTCGACGCAAGTGACAGTGACACAGTGACTGATACGTTCTCATGTAGTTGGCAGCAATTAACAGGCAATGCTGAAACATTGGCAAATACAAGCCAATGCACTACAACATTTTTTGCCTCTGATGTTGATTTAGATACCACACTGAGTTTTGAAGTAACCGTTACCGATACTAAAGGCCGAACCGATACAGACAGTGTGTTTATTGATGTGTCGCCTAAAGCATTAGGGTTAATAAACGACAGTGGTTTAGGTGAGTGTTATAACAATACTCAGCGTATTAATTGTGAAAGCGACGATTTCCCAGAGCAAGACGCCGAACTTGGGCGCGACAGTTTTGCTAATCAGCTAGATAAAGCCGGTAAAGGTAACCTAGCGTTCGATTATACTAAACTTAACCAGTTTGCCGATGAAGTATCTGATGATAGTGATGACTTTACGTGTATTCGCGATAACGTTACGGGGCTGGTATGGGAAGTTAAAAGTGTTGCATCTGGCACTGTGCCAAATACCACACTACGTGATGGACAAAACCATTATTTTTGGGATTACGGCACCACAACCTTTACCGATACCAGCACAGCAAATTCAACCTGCCCAGACGATACAAGCTGCGGTGTGCAAACCTATATAAACGAAGTTAACGATTTAGATTTTTGCGGTGGTACTAATTGGCGTTTACCTACTTATACTGAACTACTTGGTTTAATCGATTATGGAAAGCAGGGCCAAGATGTATTAATTGATGAAGCCTTTTTTCCAAATATGCCAGATGCAGGCGCCATTGAAAATGTTGATTTACCTTATTGGACATCGCAAACAGCGGCGGATGGCACGAGTTTATCGCAAGCATATATTATTGATATGAGTAACGGTAATGACTTAGCTTACCCTAAAGAAAACACCGCCTATGTGCGTTTAGTCAGAAGTCGTTAGGAGAACACTATGAAAACAACATTACTTTTTTCAGCAGCCGTCCTCGGCATTAGCTTTCAATTAGCGGCGGAGCAAACTTGTTATGATGGCGCTGATACCACAACGCCCACATCTCGTTTTACTATTAACGATGACGGTACTGTTTTAGATTCAACAACCGGACTTATGTGGCAAAGGTGCAGTTACGGACAGGTTTACGATAGCGATACTGAAACCTGCACAGGTTCTACTCCTTCGGTTAATTGGCAAGAAGCGCTAAGAGGCGCAACAAACGATACAACCGCAGATTATGATGATTGGCAAGTACCTAATATTAAAGAGCTTGCCAGTATATTAGAGCACAGTTGCACTGAGCCAAGCATTAACGAAGAAGTGTTTTTAGGGACTAAACTGCAAAACTATTGGTCAAACACCTCTGGCGTAAGCACTATGAGCTCTGCTTGGGTTTATCAATTTGATAGTGGGCTTAATAGCTTGCACGCTAAAACAAGCGATGTCTATTTACGCTTAGTACGCTATGAAAACTAAGTATATTTAAGTTAGTAGGCACACAGCTTTAATATAAAAGCGTAGCTAAAATTAGCTACGCTTTTTTGTTTTACATAAATTTACGTTATTTCAATAATAAAGCGCACACAACGTTGTTACTTTGTCGATTTTTTTGCCATTATAGGCCGTGATTTAATGACGAAGGAACATTGCGGTGTATTTAAGCTACTTTGGCTTGAGCGAAAAACCATTTTCGATCTCGCCTAATCCCCATTATTTATTTTTAAGCGAGCGCCATAAAGAGGCACTTGCACATTTAACCTATGGCTTAGGGGAAGATGGTGGATTTGTATTACTAACCGGTGAAGTAGGAACGGGCAAAACCACGATTACGCGCAGCATATTAGAGCAACTGCCACAAAACACGCAAGTTGCGATGATCCACAACCCTGCGCTGTCTGAACTTGAGTTGCTAGCCAGTATTTGTGATGAATTAAATATTACTTACGATACGCAGAATGCCACACTTAAAAGCTTAACAGACATAATTAAACAACACCTAGAAGCTAATAATAAAGCGGGTGGTCACACCATTTTAATTATTGATGAAGCTCAGTTGCTTGCGCCTGATGTACTTGAGCAATTACGCTTATTAACTAACATAGAAACAGATCACAAAAAGTTACTGCAAATTGTATTAGTAGGCCAGCCAGAGTTACAAGCACTGCTAAAGCGCACTGAGCTTAGGCAGTTAGCTCAGCGGATCACCGCTCGTTATCATTTATTACCGCTCACACAAGGTCAAACGGTGGCTTATATAAAACACCGCTTACATATTGCAGGGTGTGATAAAGGGGTGTTTTCACTTGATGCTATGCAAACTGTTCACCAATTAACAGGCGGTATACCTAGGTTAATGAACTTAGTTTGTGAGCGCGCACTAGTCGGGGCTTTTTCTAAGCAGCAACTCATAGTCGATAGCGACATTATAAAAAAATCAGCGCAAGAATCGTTACCTATGGACTTTGTTGCAAAGCAAAGTGATGAGTCTAAACCGACAGGTTATACTTTTTATGGTCTTGCTTTTGCTGCTTTATTTGCAGCGGGTGTTGGTCTTTCGTTTATTATATAGTTAGGTGAATAATGTCTTATTTATTAGATGCATTAAAGCAATCTCAACAAGCAGATATGAGCGCCGAGCAATATGATTTGCAATCAGAGCAATTAAAACAACAGCAAGCATTAAAGCGCTATAGAAAAATAGCATTGCTACTAGGTGGCAGTATTGCTGCATTTGTTGCTGTAGCGGGTGGGTTTGCCAGTGGTAAATGGCTGCAACATAGTAATTTGCTTGAAAAGCCAAAGCTAAATGAAGTTGCGAAAGTAGCAAACTCATTACCTAAAAAAGAGCAAACTCAAGAGTTAATTTCTTCTAGCAGTGAGCCCAAAGATAAAACCTTAGCTGAACCTTCAAGCGAACCAGCTAATGGTAATAAAGCCTCTATTGAGGGGCAGCTGGTGTACGTACAGACGCCTACAGGCGTGCAAAAAATGCTGCTTACTCCACAAGGGCAGTATATTCCTATGAACGATAACCCACAGCAAGCTCAGCAAGGTTACAACGTGCAAATGCCAATAAATGGGAATGCTTATAGCCAAAGTGCATTTAACCAGCCTATATATAACACACAAGCACCTAACACGCAGAGCTACAATCCACTTGCGTATAATGCCCAAGGTCAAAGTGCTCAATTTATGCAGCCTCAAATGCCTAATACCCGTTCAGCGGGGTTAGATATGAGTAAATATAAAGTATTAGGGAAACCACTTAATGGTGCTCAAAGCAAACCAGCCGAAACACCTCAAAGCAACCCTGAGCTTGATGCTGTTCCATCAAAGTTAAAAGATGCCTTTGCACAAGCGATAAAAGACTCGGAGCAGGAACAAGAGTATGAGGTAACACAAGCTTCGCGTACGTCATCGCGCGTTGAGCCTGTGGAACTATTACCAGACGGCCTACAAGCTATGCTGCCAAGTATTAAATACCAAGCCCATATTTACTCTTCTAGCGCAGATAAACGCTGGATAAAACTCAATGGCCGCGAGCTGTACGAAGGTGAAAGCATAGGCGCACTTACAGTACGAGAAATTACCCCAGAGCAAAGTGTACTTGATTTTGATGGCTACGAATTTAGCCTAAAAGCACTGCAAGATTGGCCACAATAAAATCAAGCCGTTCATTAAAAAAGCCGCAGTAAAGCGGCTTTTTTAATTAAGGCAAAATTGAGTTTTTATAAAAACGTTCTAAATCAATATTGTAGTCTTTTGGTTTTACTGTTGATTCAAGTTTGTCAGCGGTTTTTTTGTTAGATAAATCTATATCTTGCACCTGTGTATAGCGGCTATGCTTGGCGCTATAAAATGTTTTAACAACCGGTTTTAAAGGGGTTTCAGGGTTACTTTCAGTGACCAGCCCAACTTTTTGACTTGATAAACGCACCAATGTTCCTACAGGGTGAATGCCAATACATTGGATAAACTTCGTTAAAAGTTCACCATCAAAGCTATCAGGGCAGCCTTCTTTAAGTATTTTAAATGCCTTAATAGGTTCCATACCCGCTTTATAGACTCGCTCAGCAGTTAGGGCGTCATACACATCAACAATAGATGACATACGTACATACTGGCTTATTTCATCGCCTTTTTTAGAAAAAGGGTAACCTTTACCGTCTAAACGTTCATGGTGCATCCCAGCTATGTCTACAGCTATACCACTTAAACCGGCTTCTTCTAGAATTTGTTTAGAGTAAAGGGCATGGTTTTGCATTACTTTAAACTCGTCATCAGTAAAGCGCCCCGGTTTGTTGAGTACTTCATCAGGGATTTTAATTTTACCTATATCGTGTAACAGCGCACCCGTTGTAAGCTCAACAATAATGTCACGCTCTATACCTAAATGTTTGGCAAAAATCCCCATTAAAATGGATACGTTAATAGAGTGCTCAAGTAAGTATGCATCTTTTTGGCGCATTTGCGTTAAGCAGGCAAGGGCGTCTTGGTTTCTAAAAATAGAATCCATAAAGCCACTGGCTAATTCTTTAAAAGGTGCAATGTCTAAATCTCGGCCCGACTTAATATCGCTAAACGCTTTTACCTGTAAGTTTTTGGCCTCATCGTAAAGCTTTTTAGCTTTACCCATTTCTTGCTCACTGCTATGTACTTTTAGCCAAGGGTCTCGTTTTTTGATTTCGGCTTTTGGGGTTGGTACTGGCGTGTCAGGTTCTGATGCTTTTAGGGTTTTATCAGGGTCAATTTCTATTTCAAGGATGCCAGCTTTAATCAGTTGATTAATGCCCGCCTGAGTTTTAACCCAGCCTTGGTTTTTAATTTTAATACGTCCAGTTTGTTTAGTAACGCTTTGTACAAACATCCCAGGAAGTAATTTAGAAATAGGGATAACTTTCAATTTTATTGCTTCTGTAACTAGTCTTTTTACAAATTAACAAAAATATACGGTGCTACCTAATAAAAAAGGCACTTTTCAGTGCCTTTTTTAAATTTTTAGTTAATTAGTATTAGATTGATTATTCATCATCTTCTACAAGTGTCATCAATGAAGTGTTACCCCCTGATGCAGTTGTATCAATACTAATTGTTTTTTCAGTAATTAAGCGCTTAATTAAGGTATCGTAATACTCAGAGCTTATCACTGGTAAAATAGCACCTTTACGTTGTGCAAGTTGTTGGCTGAAGTAGCCTAAACGAGAAGAACGTGCTGCCACTACGGCACCTGCTAAATGTGGGTGAGCCAAAATTGCTTGTAACTGGTTAGGTTTAGCAACTTGGAAAACACCTTCAGCAACACCTGTAGAGATAAATTTATCTTTAAAGGCTACCGCTTCATCATAAAACAGCTCAGAAGCCACAGTAATTACCGTATTACCCGCTGCTAGTGCTGTAATAATAGAAAGTGCCCAAAAGTTAAACGAGGTGCTTTTATCTGCATAACATACTACACAACCGCGTGCTTCAAGGTGAAGAGTATTTGACTCGCCCGTTGGCCCCGGCAGAGTTTTGAACTTACGCATGTGTTTTTCAAGGCGGTTTAATTGTGCACGTGCCTCTGCAAGCGTTAGCGCTAAATCGTCTGCTAAGTCGTCGATAATCTCTACCGTTGCTACTTTTGCAAGTAACTGGCGAACAGCCGATACACGGTCGTTTAATGGAGTTGAACGCCAAATTTTTTCGTCGCGCATTGAGTTAGCCATTAGCTTTTGAACTTGCTCATTTGCACCGCTGTAGTGGTGTAAATCAAGCTCATCTGGCGTCAGGTTAGTCATTTGCACGTTATCTGGTGATGCTTTTTCTTTCACTAAACGTTGAAGGTAGTTAGGGCCACCGGCTTTAGGGCCAGTACCTGATAAACCACGGCCACCAAATGGCTGCACACCAACAATAGCGCCAATCATATTACGGTTTACGTATACGTTACCCGCACGCGACATTTTAGCTAGGTACTCACAACGCTCTTCAATACGTGAATGAACACCCATTGTTAAGCCATACCCCGTGTTGTTAATTTGATCAATCACGTTGTCTATATCGTTCGCTTTAAAGCGAACAATGTGAACACATGGGCCAAATACTTCACGTTTAAGTACTGATAAATCTTCGATTTCGTATAAGCGAGGAGCAAAAAAGTATGCGCCGTTTTCGGTATTGTCCGGAATCTTACACTCATAATGAAGTGTTGCATTGCCTTTTAAATACTCAACGTGTTCGTTCAAGGTTTTAAGGGCTTTTTCATCAATTACAGGGCCTACATCGGTAGAAAGTAATGATGGGTCGCCAACGTGTAGCTCTGCAAGCGCACCTTTAAGCATTTCGATAATGCCATCAGCCACGTCTTCTTGAATAAACATAACGCGCAGTGCTGAACAGCGCTGACCCGCACTTTGAAAACCAGAACTAATTACATCGTCAACTACTTGCTCAGGTAGAGCCGTTGAATCGACAATCATACAGTTTTGGCCACCAGTTTCTGCAATTAGCGGTACTTGAATATCGTTACGAGCTGCTAATGTTTGAGAAATAATGGTGCCAGTTTCAGTTGAGCCGGTAAACATGACTGCTTGAATGCGCTCATCAGGTACGATGGTTTTACCAACTTCAGAGCCACGAGCAATAACAGGTTGCACTACGTGCTCAGGCAAACCTACAGAAAGCATTAATTCAATAGCACGAAGCGCAATTAAGCTTGTTTGCTCTGCTGGTTTTGCAATAACCGTGTTACCAGTAACTATTGCTGCAGCCACTTGCCCTAAGAAAATAGCAAGCGGGAAGTTCCACGGGCTAATACATAAAATTACACCGCGGGCTTCAAAACGCTCATCTGTAGAAAGCTCTTCTGCACGTGCTGCGTAATAACGGCAAAAATCGACCGCTTCACGTACTTCATCTATGCCATCTTGCGCAATTTTACCGGCTTCTTTAATACAAATAGCCACTAGCTCGTCATGATGACGCTCTAAAATATCAGCAACACGGCGCAGTAAGTTTGCACGCTCTTTTACTGATGTTTGTGACCAAGTCTCAAAGGCGGCTTCTGCGTTTGCAAGTATGTCTTTCATCTCATCGCCAGATTGCAATTTAACGTGGCCGATGATTTCTCTGTGATCTGCAGGGTTTTTAACAGCCAAAGAGCCTTCAGGTACTTGGCTTTGGTCAATTAAATGTTCGTTAAACCAGCTTTCAAGGTTTTCTTTGAAAGGCGTAATAACGTTAATATCTGTTAAGTCCATGCCTTTAGAGTTAGCACGCTCGTCGCCGTATAAATCAATTGGCATCTTAATTTGCGTGTTGTACTTATTACGAAGGCCTTGCAGTGTTTCAACTGGGTCTGGTAAAAGTGACTCAACAGGTTTAGTTGTATCTACAATTGCATTTACAAACGAAGAGTTAGCGCCATTTTCTAATAAACGACGTACTAAATAAGCAAGTAAGTCTTCGTGTTGACCAACAGGTGCGTAAACACGACACTGAATTTTCTCTTCGTTTACGATTTGGTCAAATAAAGATTCGCCCATACCGTGTAAGCGTTGGAATTCAAAGCCAGTGTTATCGCCTTTAGCTACTTCTAAAATTGTGGCAGCTGTGTATGCATTGTGCGTAGCAAATTGCGGGTAAAGCACATCACGCGCTTCAAGCATTCTAATTGCACAAGCTTTGTAAGATACGTCAGTTGTCGCTTTACGGGTAAATACAGGGTAGTGATCTAAACCATCTTGTTGCGTGGTTTTGATTTCAGTATCCCAGTAAGCACCTTTTACTAAGCGAACCATCATTTTACGGCCTACGCGGGTAGCCAGTTCAGTTACCCACTCTATAACAAAAATAGCGCGCTTTTGATAAGCCTGAACAGCTAAACCAAACCCTTGCCAGTTACCTAAATCTTCATCGCTAAATACAGCTTCTATTACATCTAAAGAAATATCTAAGCGGTCAGCTTCTTCAGCATCAACGGTAAAGCCTATGTCGTACTTTTTAGCTGCAAGCGCAAGTTCTTTAAGTTTAGGAACAATTTCTTCCATCACGCGCTCTTTATGCGTGAACTCATAGCGCGGGTGAATAGCAGAAAGCTTAACTGAAATACCAGGGCTTTTAACTGGGCCTCGGCCATTCGCTGCTTTACCAATGGCATGTATTGCATTCATGTAGCTGTCGAAGTAACGCTGTGCATCTTTCATAGTGCGTGCGCCTTCGCCTAGCATATCGTATGAATATACATAGCCTTTTTGCTCTTTTTCGGCAGCGCGCTCAATAGCTTCGTCAATGGTACGGCCCATTACGAATTGCTTACCCATAATTTTCATCGCAAAGTTTACTGATTTGCGAATTACAGGCTCACCTAAACGACCAATGGTCTTTTTAAGCATACCAAATTGTTGTTCTTTGGTTTTATCTGTGTAGTTAACCATTTTACCGGTTACTAATAGTCCCCAAGAAGATGCATTTACGAATAAAGAATCGCTGCTTCCTAAGTGAGAACTCCAATCACCTTTAGCTAGTTTGTCACGAATTAACGTATCTTGGGTTGCTTTGTCTGGTACACGAAGTAAAGCTTCGGCCAAACACATTAACACTACACCTTCTTCACTAGAGAGTGAGAATTCATTTAAAAGCGCATCAACACCGCTTTGACCGTCTTGGTCTTTACGAATATTAAGTACGATTTGGCGAGCTCTTTCCCATGCACGGCTACGTGCTTTAACACCCACTTCTGCAAGTGGTAAAATATGATCAATAACTGCATTTTCGTCAATGCGGTAAAAATCACGAATTTTCTGTCTTGTAGGACAGGTTGTTGTCAAATCGCCATTGAATAACATAAGCAACCCTTAGGAATGTTAATATGTAAACGGTAGAACAAAATTTATGCGCTTGTGCCGTTAAGCTAAAGCAAACTTGCTACCAATAAATTACCAGTGATGTAATGCGTGCATTCTAATTAAATTTCAGCAGAATATGCTGGTTAAATTTCACGATTTACGATAATTTACAGGGCATATTTTCAACTTATCCGTATAAAATTCTGTATGACAAGTCCAAATAGATTACGCCTGCTTGATCGTATCGATTTAGCAATATTAGACGTTCTTCAAAAGAACGGCAGAATTTCTAATGTTAACCTGGCAAAACAGGTTAATTTAAGTCCAAGCCCGTGCCTTGACCGCGTTAAGCGTTTAGAGCAAGAAGGCTATATAGAAGGGTACAATGCTAAGCTTAGCGAACAAAAGCTGAATCAGAGCTTAGTAGCGCATGTTCAAGTATCTCTTGTTACTTCTAACACGGCGGTATTTAAGGTATTTAAGCAACATATACTTAAAATTGATCAAGTAGTTGAATGCGACATGGTGGCAGGCGGTTACGACTACTTGCTTAAAATTAGAGTGTCAGATATGGACGAGTACCGACAGGTACTAGGTGATTTGGTTGATATTCCGGGAGTAGGGACTCATCATACCTATATGGTGATAGAAAAAATTAAGCAAGACCCAGGGCTGCGTTTAGACTTTTAATATTTTTGGCATCAATATTTAATGACTAATGCACGTCCAAGCACACATTGTTTACACACATATAAAAAAGCACCCTTGGGTGCTTTTTTTATGCTGCTATATTTATGTTACCTAAATAGCAATATTTTTTATTAGTGCTATTTAAGCCCAGCCTTCGTAGCGTTTACGACGCGACAATACAACCGTTAAAATAATACCTAAAAATAGGCCTATAAAGGCAATAGCGCCGCCATAAGTTAATAACTGACGTTTTTCTTTAGCGGTAGCCGCTTGTTTTTGAGCGCGCTCTTGCTCTAAAGTAGTTTGTAATTCAGTAATTTGCTGGTTAAGTAAATCGTTTTGATTGGTCAGCGTTTGGTTTTGCTCTTGTAGCTGTGGTAATTCAACCTGTGCTTGGCGCAGCTTATTTTGTACTGTGCTCATTTCGCTGCTGAGCGTTTGGTATTGCTTATGAAGCCCTGGTGTTTGCGATACAAACTTAGACTCTACCCAACCTTCACGGTCTTTGTCGTCTTTAATTTTAATAAAGCCGTTTTCTTCTTTTGATAACAAGGTTAATTTAGTGCCGGCATCTACAGAGCCTAACAAACGGTAATTTTTGCCAGCGCCTGAGCGCATAAAAGTATATAAGTTGTCGATGATATAAGCGGAGTTTGCATCTGTTGAATTGGCTGTTTGAGCTTCTTGTGCTTGGCTTATAAACGTGGTGGCTGTTAAAAGTAGCCCTAGTAAACAGTGTTTTAGCATTTATCTACCTTGTTAGTCTTTCCGTGTCCGTTGTGGTTGTGATTAAGATTTTCACATAAGTAGTGAGATAGTATGGATTAAACGCGCCAATAGCAAGGCTGATATTGTAACCCGATGCGCTCGTTACTCAGCCAAAAAGGCTAAAAAATTTGCAAAATGAAGCGGCTTTGTTTATTTTGACCACTTATTTATTTTAAAGGTAATCCTCAACCCTAATGGATACTGAGATAGAACTGAAGTTTTTGGTATCAGATGCCGTTGTTCCGCTGATCCCCTCGCTCATCACTCAATTTGCTAAAACCGTTATTAATAAGCCTTCTCGTAGTTTACAAAATGCTTATTACGATACACCAAGTCGAGAGCTAAGAGCACTTGATATAGGTTTTAGAACCCGCTGCGCAGACAGTAAATGCGAACAAACAATCAAACTTGCTGGCGAAGTAGTAGGCGGGTTACATCAGCGCCCTGAATATAATCTTCCTATAGAATCAAGCCGCCCAGACTTATTAGCATTTAACGCCTCTATTTGGCCGCATGGCATGCAAGTAAACGCAATTAGCGACAATCTATACCCTATTTTTAGTACCAACTTTATTCGCCGCACATGGCTAATAGAAACTCAAAATGGCGCCAAAATAGAAGTTGTACTTGATAAAGGTGAAGTAGCGGCCTCGGGCAAAGTAGATATTATTAGCGAGCTTGAAATAGAGCTTGTTGAGGGAAGCAGAAGCGAGTTATTTGCTTTGGCAGATAAATTAGTAAGCCAAAACTGTATTCGCCTTGGTTTATATTCAAAGGCAGCACGTGGTTACCGCTTAGCCGATGAAACACCTTTAAAACCGAGTAAATCTATTGGGTTTGTAAAATTAAATAAACATGCCACACAAGAACAAGCACTTATTGCTGCAATGAACTTTGGTATTCGTTTTGTGCAAAAACATGAGCAATGCTATTTTGACAAACCGAGTTTAAAAACGCTTAAACGCGTGACCGATGGCATAAGTTTAATAAGGCATAATTTTTGGCTGTTTGATGACATTGTTTCTAAAGAAAGCACTGAGCAATTAAGAACAGAGCTTAAATGGTTATTAAGCGAACTTGCATGGGTAGAAAATGCGATTCAATTAAAAACTTATACCTCTAAACGCCATGCTTTTTATAAAAAAATAAACGCAGCCCCTGCACTGGCTCAAGTTATTAACGATTTAAAAGAGCTGCAGCCAAGTATTGATGATATTAATGCATTGTTTCAAAGTGCGCGATACAACCGTTTGCTACTTTCGCTGACTACTTGGTTAGTAGATAAACAATGGCGAAAGTTTTGGGGGCAAACTCAATTACAAGCCGCAGAGCAACCGGTGGCTAAAATAGGTAAACGCCTATTTAATAAAGATTGGCAAAACCTAGATAAGCTACTGCCAAAAGAGCAAACCTTAACCGCCAAAGACTACCTAAGTTTACGTACTCAGCTTGAAAATAGCCTACTAAGCGGTAACTGCTTAGGCGCGCTGTTTGATAAAGAAGAGCGCTTAGAGTTTAGATTGCCTTGGCTTGATATTTCACATGGTATGTACGAGTTAAGCACTTTAGAGTATTTAAAGCAGCTTTGTGGTGGCCAAGAAGATGAGCAACTTGCTAAAATTCAAAGCTGGCTTGATCAAAAATCTGACTTTTTAGTTAGCGCCATGGAGCAAAGTCGCTTAGCCTCATTTGATATAGAACCGTACTGGCAATAATTCATTAATCAGGTGCTTGATTTAACAAGCACCTGATTAAATAACTCCCTCACTTATAAACCTACCCTTTAAATACTTATCTTTTAATTACATTCTTTAAAATATAAAACTTAGTAATAATTAAAATGGAGTGTTAGTCACTCATTAACTATGCTTGTAGTCATAAACCTAAATAGGTAAGGCTAATATGAAGTATGTTGTTGTTTTACTTTTTTTATTAAACAGTTCAGGAATACTTGCTCAAACGTTTAGTTTTGGTGTGGTACCGCAATATGAGCCTCAAAAACTAAATACGTTGTGGCAGCCGTTGCTTAGTAAAATAACTGAAAAAACCGGCATTAAGTTAAAGCTGGTGACCGTGGAGTCGATACCTGTTTTTGAACAAGGTTTTGCCCAAGGAGATTATGACTTTGCTTACATGAACCCTTGGCATAGTGTTATAGCTCACGATAAGCAAGGCTATATACCTATTGTTAAAGATGCTGCCCGGCATTTACAAGGTGTATTAGTAGTAAACAAAAACAGCAATATAAACACCTTAGAGCAACTAGAGGGGGCTGAAATTGCTTTTCCTGCACCTAATGCTTTAGGCGCATCCCTATTAATGCGTGCAGAGTTAGCTTTACTTTATGGGTTAACAATTAAACCTATATATGTACAAACACACTCATCGGTTTATTTAAATGTTGCACTTAATTCTACCCCCGCGGGCGGCGGCGTATTAGGCACTTTAAATCAGCAGCCAAAAAACTTACAAAATAAGCTTAAAGTAATTTATAAAACGCGAAAAGTGAGCCGTCACCCAATTGTTGGACACCCACGAGTTAACTCAAAAATACAGGCGCAAATACAAAGCGCTATTATTGAAATAGGGCAAAACCCTCAGCAAAAGCACTTATTAGCAGGGATCCCTATAGTGGAGCCGAGTAAAGCGAGTCTTGCCGACTATCAGTCATTAACACAATGGGGGTTACGCTCGTTTTATGTTGAAAATTAACTGGTGGCGTAGCCTTAGGGTGCAAAGCTTTATTGCTGTTATGGTGTTTGGCTTTTTATTAATTTGTTTATTTGTTTTTTATGCGCTGCCAGAGCAAGCTCGTTGGGTTAATGATGGCCTCTCTAAAGCGGCGCAGCGTTCGCTACAGCAGCTGTCTACCTCTATTA
Source organism: Pseudoalteromonas espejiana DSM 9414 (assembly GCF_002221525.1). NCBI lineage: Bacteria > Pseudomonadati > Pseudomonadota > Gammaproteobacteria > Alteromonadales > Pseudoalteromonadaceae > Pseudoalteromonas > Pseudoalteromonas espejiana. The sequence continues at coordinate 996,603 of NZ_CP011028.1, forward strand.
CTACCCCTTTGTTAACTCGCCAATATGCTGAGCTTTACGAACAAATAGACTCACAGCTTGAAATACAGCCTAATTGGAAGGCAATTCGAGTGGTAGACACCGCAACACAAAACCAGTTATACCCTTTAAATGAATGGCTAAGAGAAAGCGTGGCTGGCGATGTAACATTAAAAGAACGCGTTGAGTTTTTAGATAAGCCGCTGGCTGAAATCACATTAGTTGTAAATTTTGAAACAGAAGTAAATGAAGCCGCTAAACTTCACTACACCTTAATTTATATCCAATTTTTTATACTTGTAATCTTTTTTATTGCACTTGCTTGGTTGGTCGACTACAGAATTACAACCCCTTTGCGCTCATTAGAAATTGCGTTTTCTAAGCTTGCCAAGGGTAATTTTGATTGTCGGGTGAGTGTGCAGCAAAAAAATGAGATAGGCAGTGTGACTAACTCTTTCAATAAAATGGCGAGTGAGGTGGCTAATAGTCATCAAAAAGTAAACGCATTAAGAATTCAAGCTGAATCTGCAAGTAAAGCTAAGTCAGACTTTATGGCAAATATGAGTCATGAGTTAAGGACGCCTTTAAACGCAATTTTAGGCCTAGCTCAGCTTTATCAATACGATAGCAATGCTTCTGAGATCCAAAAAGAAAATGCTCAAAGTATTTATCAAGCTGGCGAGCATCTGCTTTTATTAATTAACGACGTATTAGATTTAACCTCTATTGAATCGGGCAATTTGCAATTTAATTTTGAACACGCCCCCGTAAAAGAGATGTTGGTAAATTGTATTGAGCTGGTGTCTGAGCTTGCTAGGGTAGAGTTAGTTTCATTGCATACACATGACATTGATTCGTTAGAAGGGGTGTATTTATATGTAGATAAGCGCCGATTTAAACAAGTACTACTTAACCTACTTTCAAATGCTATTAAATATAACAAAGTACGCGGAAAAATCGATATTCGCTGTAAGGTGGATAGTGATACTCGTTGTAATATTGATATTGAAGATACCGGGTGTGGGTTTTCTCAAGATGATATTTTACGACTATTTAAACCCTTTGATAGGCTGGGAGCTGAGACGAGTAAAACTCATGGTACGGGTATCGGTTTAGTGATCACCAAAGAGTTGATAGAGCGAATGCAAGGTGAGCTGAAAGTAAGCTCTAAAATAGACAATGGGTCTTGCTTTAAAGTCAGCTTTAATAGCTTTACAAAAGACGCAGTAGTAGCAGAGCATATAAGCCCTACTGGCGTTGAAGCAACGACCATAAATAAGCAAGCATTACCTTTAATCAAAGTGCTGGTGGCAGAGGATCAGCTTACTAACCAGCAAGTACTAAAACAACAGCTTACTATGCTTGGGGTCGATTCAACGTTTGCCAATAATGGAGCGCAAGCATGGCAAATACTGCAAAGTAATCATTTTGATATGTTGCTTAGCGATATACAGATGCCATTGTTAAATGGATTAGAGTTGGCAAAAAAAATTCGTAGTAGCAAAAAGTACGACGAACTTATTATTATTGCTGTTACTGCTAATATTATGAAAGATAATATTGAAGCTTGCTACGCTTGCGGTATGAATGGGTTTATAACTAAGCCTGTAGAGCTTGAAAGCTTAAAGTCATTACTAATGGAGCATGCTAAGGGCATAACTAACACTGAAAAGAATCAGATTGAAGTTAAAGAGCAAACCAGTTGTACATTTACCCAATTAGACATGCCTTTACTTTGTTCAATGTTAGGAAATGAACCTCAAACACACTGTTTAGTTTTTAATGCATTTTTACAAACAGCGTGCGAGCAGGTTAAATTAATTGAAGCTTTTACTCATAGCGCTAATTACACAGATTTAGCATTTCAGGCCCATGGCTTAAAGTCATCAGCAAAATCGGTAGCGGCACTAAAGCTAAGTGATATTTGCCAAAAGATAGAAAGCTTAGCAGAGCAAAAAAAATTAGATGAAACATTATTTTTTGAATTAGAAATGACTTTTAACGAGGTGCTCGCTCAGCTAAAAATATATTGTAACCAGTATGAGCAACAAGAATAATGCGCCATTACTAAAGCAATAGCGCATTATCGAGATTTAATATTTAGCGGCTTGCCCTTTGGCTGGCAATGCGTTAATTATAAAATCGCGTAAGTCGTTATTTGAACTTTTAAGATCGTCATGGCGTAGGTACGTCATGTGGCCACTTCGGTAACCTTTAAAGCTTAAACGGTTTTTCATTTTGCCACTTGGGTCTAGCTGCCATAGCGTATACTTAGCGTCAAAGTAGTTTGTTGCCCCATCATAATAACCCGCTTGAATCATTACCTTTAAATATGGGTTTTGTGCCATAGCTAAACGCAAGTTTTCGCCGGTGTTATTTTTACTTCTGTCCCAAGGATGAACGTTACCAAATAGGTTATATTTTACGTCGGTTTTGTAGTTGAGCTCTTCACGTAAATAGTAGTTAATCGCAGGAGTAAACGAGTGCAACCAAGAGGTAAGTTCAGCCCAATAGTCAGGGGACTCACCGGCATCGCGTTTATCTATTCCTAAGTAACGCGAGTCTAAACGACCTACTGTTTGGCCACGTTTACGAAGTAGTTCTTTCCAAAAAAACTGAGTTGGAACATCTAAGTTGTTTTGCTCAATAAACTGCTCAGATAAACCCGCATATTCAGCCATTTTTTTAATAATACGGCGTTTTTCTTCAGCTTTAATAAAGCCACCTTTGGCAAGCGCAGGAATAAGCTCGTTAATTGTAAACTGTTCAACTTCTGGCAGCAGTTCATCTAAATCTTTTGCTTGCAACGTGTCGTTTAGTGCTTTGTGATACCAAGCCGTTGCAGCAAAGTAAGGCAAGCGGTTTGCTGCCTTTATTGGACCATCTCGCTTAATACCAATATCAGTTGGCGAAACTAACACCACACCATTAATGTACATCCACTGGCTGTTTTGTAGTTCGTGCGCAAGGCCTGATACACGTGTGGTCCCGTAGCTTTCGCCAATTAAATACTTAGGAGAGCGCCAGCGCTCATTTCTATTTACAAAGGTATTTAACCACTCTGCAAGGTATTTAATATCAGCATTAACACCAAAAAACAGCTCTTTTTGCTTTGCTTTAGAAAGCATTTCGCCTTTGCTATTTTCGAGTACGCGTGAATAACCTGTATTAACTGGGTTAACGTAAACTATATCGGCTACATCAAGCACTGAGTAAGGGTTGTCTTTTACGCCATAGGGTTGAACAGGGTAGCCTTCGTCATCAATTTTTAAAACGCGTGGGCCTGTGTAAGCTAAGTGCATCCACACAGAAGCAGAGCCAGGTCCGCCATTAAACGAGATAAGTAAAGGGCGAGTAGTTCTGTCATCTACTTTATCACGTGTGTAGTAGGTGTATTGCAGTGTGGCAATTGCATCGCCTTTGTCATCCCACACAGGCTGTGTGCCAGTTTTTACAGTGTAATTAAATCGTTCGCCATTAATTTTAGCTTTATGCTGCGTAACTACACTGCTATCAACATCTATTTTACGTTGGTTATTTGCTTGTGCTGTATTGCTTAGTAGTATTACTGCTAGCGCTAAGGTAAAACGAGTTAGGTGAGCAAGCTTCATTATCGTTCCTTATTATTGTTAAGCTGCTATTTAAAATAAAAAAGACAAAAATAACAAAAGTATTGAGATTAATGGTCGATAATACTGGTTGAGTTTAATTAAAGGTATAAAATATTTACTTGGGCCTTTTAAAGATATTTTGTAACTAGTCATTTAGCTCAAGATTAAAATCAAGTATATTTGCCAAACGTTGTATTTAAATTAAATACAACGTTTGCACTCAATTAAATGGAACCCCCCTAATTACTGGGTCATATAAACAAAGTCTTTATTGGATGTTTTTCTTAACTTGCCTGTGTAAGCAAGTTTTAACACATAAAAATAAGTATTAAAGAGATGTTTATGCAAAGAGTATTAGTGGTTGAAGACAGTAAGGTAGTACAACAGGTGCTACGCCACTTATCAGCTCAATATTTAGATGTTGAAGTTGATTTTGCTTGGTCATTAAGTGAGTGCCAACAATACGTTGAAAAACATAACTATTCACTTGCTTTGGTTGATTTAACATTGCCTGATGCCCCAAACGGTGAAGTGGCAAAATTTACACTATCAAACGCTATTCCCACAGTTGTATTAACTTCTAAAATTGATGAGTACAAGCGCCAGCAAATGCTAGAGCTTGGCGTTATAGATTACGTGATTAAAGATAATCGAGATTCTTATCATTACGCTATTAAGTTGGTGGCGCAATTGCTGCGTAACGAAGGCTGTAAAGCATTGGTAGCTGATGACTCTAAGTTAAGCCGTTCATTAATGAAACAAATGCTCGAAAAGCAGCTGTTTGATGTAACAGATGCACAAGACGGCCAGCAAGCACTCGAAATCATTAAAAATAATCCTAATATAAAGTTACTGATGACTGACTATGCAATGCCGTTAATGGATGGTTTTGAACTAGTTAAAGCAGTGCGTAATTTTAGAGGCCGTGATGATTTAGCTATTATTGGTTTATCAGGTGCTGGTAAGCATGGTTTATCGGCGCGCTTTATAAAATATGGCGCGAATGATTTTTTAACTAAGCCATTTATGAATGAAGAGTTCCATTGTCGGGTTATGCAAACTATGGAGCAGCTGTCACTGATTGCCGATATAAAAGAAAGTGCCTACAGAGATTATTTAACGGGTATGTATAATCGTCGTTACTTTTATCAATATGCAGAGCAACTGTTAAAAAAACAGCAGCACAATACCTTGGCATTACTTGATATCGATTTTTTTAAAAGTATTAACGATACGCTTGGTCATGAGGCCGGCGATCAGGCATTAAAGCAAGTTGCAACGTTAATAAAAACAACCTTTTCAAAATTTACAGTGGCGCGAGTAGGCGGTGAAGAGTTTGCTATCATTTTAGATGATATAGACACCGCTCGAGGACGTGAGTATTTAGAGGGATTCAGAAAAAAACTCGCTAAATATGAGTTTATAATAGATGAAAAACCGCACTCTATTACAATCAGTATTGGTGTAGCTGACTTTCAAAACACCGATTTAACACAAGCAATGCGCGTTGCAGATGCTGCGCTTTACGAAGCTAAAAACAAAGGTCGTAACTGTGTTGTTTAAGTAGTAAAAGTTAGTTTGATTTACTCCCTTATATTGAGTCGTCCTAAATGGTGCACCAATGTAGCTGAGTTGTTAAAAAAGCGCACCTTAATGGTGCGTTTTTTTTGTCCTAAACTTAAGTTTTAACCTTAACGTGATGATATTTATGGTTTTTTAATAGTGGCACAAAGGTTGGATTATAAAAGCCAACAGGATAACAATAAAGCGTCCGAGGGGGCCACTATGAAAATGATTAGTGCAATCATAAAACCATTTAAATTAGATGATGTGCGTGAAGCACTCGCTGATTTAGGTATTGAAGGGATGACCGTAGTTGATGTTAAAGGTTTTGGACGTCAACGAGGCCATACAGAGCTGTATCGTGGAGCAGAGTACCAGGTAGATTTTATTCCTAAAATCAAACTTGAAATTGCTACTCGTACTGAAAATTGCCAACGCGTTGTTGAAGCAATCACTAAAATTGCCTCAACAGGTAAAATTGGTGACGGTAAAATTTTCGTGTACGACTTAGATCAAATTGTTCGTATCCGTACGGGCGAACTTGATGAAGAAGCAATTTAAGGGGGCTGATTAATGGAAAATACAATTGTAGAACTCAAATTTTCACTCGATACCTTTTACTTTTTGGTGTCGGGAATATTAGTAATGTGGATGGCAGCAGGTTTTGCCATGTTAGAAGCGGGTTTAGTTCGCTCTAAAAACACGACTGAAATTCTAACTAAAAACGTGGCGCTGTACTCTATCGCATGTACCATGTTTTTATTAGTTGGCTACAACATTATGTATGTAGACAACGGCGAAGGTGGCATTATCCCTTCAATTGGCGCATTAATTGGCACGCAAGCGGCCGATGCTGACCATTCATTAGAATCTGACTTTTTCTTCCAAGTAGTATTTGTTGCAACGGCTATGTCGATTGTATCGGGTGCGGTTGCTGAACGTATGAAGTTATTTGCTTTCTTAGCATTTGCAGTTGTTTTAACTGGCTTTATTTACCCAATGGAAGGTTACTGGACATGGGGCGGTGGCTTCTTATCAGAAATGGGCTTTGTTGACTTTGCAGGCTCTGCAATCGTTCATGGTGCTGGTGCTGCAGCTGCTTTAGCGGGTGTAATACTGTTAGGTGCTCGTAAAGGTAAATACGGTAAAAACGGTGAGATTTACCCAATTCCAGGTTCTAACTTACCTCTTGCTACATTAGGTACGTTTATTTTATGGATGGGTTGGTTTGGTTTTAACGGTGGTTCACAATTACTTCTTTCAGACAAAGAAAATGCAACTGCTGTAGGTCAAATTTTACTTAATACCAACGCTGCTGCTGCAATGGGTGCAATTGCTGCACTGTTTGTATGTAAAGTGTTATGGGGTAAAGCTGACTTAACTATGGTACTAAATGGCGCATTAGCAGGTTTAGTTGTTATTACTGCAGACCCACTTTCACCATCACCATTAATGGCTTGTTTACTAGGTATTTTAGGTGGTTCACTGGTTGTGTTTAGCATTGTAGCGCTTGATAAAGCAAAAATTGATGACCCAGTGGGTGCTATCTCAGTTCACGGTGTATGTGGCGCGCTAGGTATTATGTTAGTGCCAGTATCTAACGGCGATGCAAACTTTGTAACTCAGCTTATTGGTTTAGTGACAATCTTAGCCTTTGTTTTTGTAGCTTCATTCATTGTATGGGCTATTTTAAAGCAAACTATGGGTATTCGTGTAACAGAAGAAGAAGAGTTAAGCGGTATGGACCAACACGACTGTGGTGTTGATGCTTACCCTGAGTTTGTTTCTGTTCGCAGTAACTAATTCAAAATTTTAAATCATTGTGTTCACAAAGCCCTACCTAGGTAGGGCTTTTTTCATTTAGGGTGGGTTAATTTTTCGGGTGTTAGCATATATCGTCTATGTTAAGCTCTCACTCGTAAAATAAACCTTTGGAATAAATTACACTTAAATGGCCGATAACAAAAAAACACCCAGTAGCAAAACCACTTCTAAGCGTGCAACTAAAGCAGCAAGTACGCCACGTAAAGCTAAATCAAAAACCACTAAAAAAACATCTAATACGGCTGCAAAACGCTCGTTCAAAAGAAAAACCTGGTCTGTTTTTTGGAAGTTAAGCTTAGCTGCATTTATTGCTATGGCGATGTACTTTATTTATTTAGACTCAAAAACAACACGTATATTTGAAGGTAATAAATGGCAGTTACCTGCTCAAGTGTATGCGCGTTCTATGGAGTTTTACCCAGGGCAGTTTTTATCTAGCCAAGAAGTTTTATGGGAGCTTGAACGTCTCAATTACACATCAGTTAATAGGCTAAGCCGCACTGGGCAGTTTGTAAAAACAGCCGATAGTATAAAAATTTATCGTCGCGACTTTGAGTTTTACGATGGCCTAGAACAAGCACATGTTATAGAACTTCGTTTTGCCGGACAAAAAGTAGCAACCATTAAAGACAAATTTGGACGGCGCCTTAATAGTGCTCGCTTAGAGCCTGTACAAATAGCGCGTATAGGTAATGATTCAAAACAAGATAGAGAGTTTGTACCGCTCGATAAATTTCCGCCAATGCTAAAAGATACGTTATTAGTGGTAGAAGATCGTGATTTTTATCAGCATCATGGTGTGTCGGTATTTTCTATTTTACGTGCGCTTTATTCAAATATTAAAGCAGGGCGCACCGTGCAAGGTGGCAGTACCTTAACTCAGCAGCTTGCAAAAAATATATACCTTACACGTGAACGTTCTTTAGTTCGCAAAATAAATGAAGCATTTATTGCGCTTATTTTAGATTACCGTTATTCAAAAGATCAGATTTTAGAAGCCTATTTAAACGAGGTTTATTTAGGGCAATCGTATAACCAAGGTGTGCACGGCATGGGCCTTGCCGCAGAGTTTTACTTTTCTAAACCAGTTGATGAGCTTGAGTACGATCAAATTGCACTGCTGGTGGCTATGGTAAAAGGGCCGTCTTATTATAACCCTCGCCGTTATAAAGAGCGAACTATGGAGCGCCGTGATTTAGTGCTGCGCTTAATGGTTGAAAACAAGCTTTTGAGTACTAAAGAGTACCGTGCATCGCTCAAGCGCCCAATTGATATCGCGCCAATGAAAGCAAATCTGCAAAAGTCATACCCTGGCTTTTTAGAGCTTGTAAACCGTGAGTTAAAACAACTATTACCCGATCAGCAAACCCTTGATGCCGGTGTGCGTGTGTTCACTTATTTTGATTTGCAAAAGCAAACGGCCATGGAAGAGTCGATTCAAAAAAGCTTACCGTATTTAGAAAAACGCCCAAATACTAAAGAGCTTGAAGCGGCTATGATCTCGGTGAATGTAGAAAAAGGCGGTGTATCTGCGTTAGTCTCAGGGCGCGACGTGCGTTACTCGGGCTTTAATCGCGTACTTGATACTAAGCGCAATATTGGCTCATTAGTAAAGCCTGCTGTCTACTTAACAGCATTGCAGCTGCCTCATTATAATTTAGCTACTCAGCTTGATGACTCACCAGTACAAGTAACTAATGAGCAAGGTAAAGTGTGGCAGCCAGAAAATTTTGATCACCAATACCGGGGTACATTGCCTCTATATAAAGCATTTAGTAATAGTATTAATATTCCAGCCGTTAATTTAGGTTTAGATGTAGGCGTAGATAAAGTTGCCAACACACTTAAAGGCTTAGGTGCTAAAGGGCGTATAGATGAATACCCATCGTTGCTACTTGGTGCTGTTGAAATGTCGAGTTTTGAAGTAGCGCAGCTTTACACCACTATAGCTGCTGATGGTCAATACAGAGAGCTTACTGCTATTTCAGCGCTTACTGACTCAGTGGGCAGTGTGCTGTACAAACATAAGGTTAAATCTGAGCCTCGCTTTGCAAGTGATGCGGTTTATATGACTAAATACGCTATGAAGCGTGTAACAAAAGACGGTACAGCCAAACGATTGAATTTACATTTTCCGTCAATTCAATTAGCAGGCAAAACAGGTACCAGTAATGATTTGCGTGATAGCTGGTTTGCAGGGTTTGATCAAAACACCGTAACAGTTGCTTGGCTTGGCCGGGATGACAATAAAAGTACCGGGCTAACGGGTAGCGTAGGGGCCCTTGAAGCGTACATTCGTTACTTAAAACCGCTTAACCCTGAAGCTATTGCCGATACCCGCCCACCATCAATTAGATGGGCGTTTGTGAATGAGCAAACAGGCTTGCAAGCCCCTCCGGGCTGCGGCAAGGTTATTCAGCTACCGCTTAGAGCTAGCGAGTTTGAACCAAGGCCGCAATGCATACGCTAGCGTATTACGCTATATAAAATATAAAGCCGCTGTTGAGCGGCTTTGTTTTATTAAGCGTTTTTTAGATTAAGACTTAAAAAACTGCATTGATTTAGTCAAGTCATCAGAGAGCTGACTAAGTTGCTGTGCATCTTGTAGTGTAGATTGCGCAGAGAGAAGAGTTTGATCTGCTAGGTTACTCACTTCTTGCGAATCACTTAATGCTTGTGTGGTTGCGTTAGATTGTTCTTTTACGCGAAGCGCTATTTCTTCGCCTTGGTGTTTTATATCGCCCATGCTTTGCTCTGCACTTTGTAAAACGTCGTTTGTTTGAGAAGCGGCTTTTACCGATTGTTCCATCTTCTGGACACTTGATCGCATTTTTTGCTGTGTATCATCAGAGGCTTGTTGTAGCGAGCTAATAATTTGGTGAATTTCTTGGGTTTGTGTTTGTGTACGCTGTGCAAGGGTTCTTACTTCATCAGCGACTACGGCAAAACCGCGGCCATGTTCACCAGCGCGTGCGGCTTCTATTGCTGCGTTTAGAGCTAATAAGTTAGTTTGATCGGCTATTTCGCTAATGCCTTTGCTTACTTTACTAATTTCTTGGCTGTCTTGAGCAAGTCTATTTAAAGCTTGTTGGCTTTCGGTAAACTCAACTTGTAGGTCTTGCATGTATTTTGCAAGTTCCATCGTGTTGTTAGAGCCTTGTTTTACATGTTGTGCGGCATCTTGTGCTGTTACCATTGCTAGGTTTGCCGAGTCTTCAACACTTAGCGCACTTTGCTCCATATTACTGAGTGCATCGTGAATCGCGTTTACGCGTATTTGCTGCTTTTCAACATCGTTACTTGTTTGGCTACTTGCCTGTGAAAGTGAGCTAGTAGCGCCACATAGCTCGGCAGTACTTGCCTTAACACTATCTAAAAGCACTGAAAACGCATTAAGCAGTGCGTTGTAGCGCGCAGCGATAATTCCCATCTCATCATTGGTGGTTGAATCTATTGTTGCATTTAAATTACCGCTTGCGGCTTTTTGGGCTGCATTGGCAAACTGATTTATGGTATCAACTACTGCAAAGTAAAAGCCAACCATCAGGTAAAAAGCAAATAATAAACTAAGCACTGAGGCGGCCAATACAGTATTTCGAGTCCATAATTGTGCTGTGTGTTTGCTAGCAATTAAATTCTCAAGCGTAGGAATACTTTTATTAATCAAATTGCTGATACTAGTGTGCACTGAATTGGTAAGTTGAGAAAAATCACCTTGCGTGAGTTGTATATCGTCTGGTTCGAGAAGCTTTTTATCAATTGCAGTTTTAAATGCATCAACCGCTGCATGAAGTTGTGTAAGTGCTGGGTTTAATGCTTTTTTTACCGATGAGTCAGCATCAAGGGCTACTTTTAGAGATTTATTTAATTGGCTTTCATATAACGGCAGCGATTTACTTAAATTAGAAAGTGAAATAAAAGTATCGGGAGTAAAACGATTGTTTTGTAATACTGTATTTGCGCTTTGCGCGGTTAAATTTATTTGCATTATAAGCGCAGGAATAGGGGATACTAATGAACGATTAACATAAGCGCTGGCTAGTTGGTTATCTAATGCTAAATTAGATTCAATTGAAATCAGCTCTAACACTTCGTCTGCTTGGTCATTTTTTACAGCAAAGCCTAACGAGCGTGCTACTTGTATATTCTTATCAGTCTGACCTTGCATTTGGTTGGCGAGTATTGCTCTGTAACCTTTTAAGCCTTGTTGCTGCATTTTAGAAACGTTTATGCTTTCACTTAGTAAGGATACTAAAAAAAATAAACTCAAAGCGAGCGGGAGTAATAATATACCAAACACTAAGCTAATTTTTGTTTTGTATTTTAGATTTGCCATAAGTGATATAGCAGGGGCAGCAAAGCGTCTTAATCCCGACATAGGTTTCTCTTATATTTTAAAATGAGTCTAATAAACTAGACCGTATTAAGCTTAAGTATCATTCAATTATAAGAGTTTACAAATAAAAAAAGCCCTTTCGGGCTTTTTTCAATCTTTAGTTTTAATAACACACGTTATAAACAAACTATTAACGCAGGTTATTTGAGCTATTTATAGTTTTGCAAAAGCGCGCTCAGCAGCTTCTATTGTAGCTTTAACTTCTTGCTCTGTATGCGCAGCGCACACAAAGCCTGCTTCAAATGCAGAAGGTGCTAGGTATACGCCTTCTTCAAGCATTAGGTGAAAAAAGCGCTTAAAGCGTTCTAAATCACATTCTGTTGCTTGTTGGTAAGTTGTCACTTTTTCAGCATCAGTGAAGAAAAAGCCATACATGCCGCCAGCATAGTTAGTTGTTAAAGGTATACCTGCTTTTTTAGCGCCAGCTTCAAAGCCTTCACAAATTGCTTTAGAAATTGCTTCAAGCTTATCGTGTAAGCCAGGCTCACTTAATAGCTCAAGTGATTTTAAACCTGCAGCCATTGCAATTGGGTTACCAGAAAGCGTACCTGCTTGGTAAACAGGGCCTACCGGCGCAATGTAATCCATTATTTCGGTTTTACCGCCAAATGCGCCTACAGGCATGCCGCCGCCAATGACTTTACCTAAACATGTTAAGTCAGGTTTTATGTTGTAATACGCTTGCGCGCCACCTAATGCAACACGAAAGCCCGTCATAACTTCGTCAAAAATAAGCACTGACTTATATTCATCACATACTGCGCGTAGGCCTTCTAAAAAGCCTTCAACAGGTGGAATACAGTTCATGTTACCTGCTACTGGCTCAACAATAACACAGGCAATTTCGTCTGCGTATTTTTCGAATATAGCTTTTACTTCATCAAGGTTATTAAACGATACTGTAAGCGTGTGCTTAGCAAAGTCCTCAGGAATACCAGGAGAGTTTGGTACGCCCATTGTTAAAGCACCTGAACCCGCTTTTACTAATAACGAGTCAGCATGGCCGTGGTAACAACCTTCAAATTTTAGGATTTTGTCACGATTAGTAAAACCACGCGCTAAACGAATTGCACTCATAGTGGCTTCAGTACCCGAGCTAACCATGCGTACTTTTTCGATTGACGGAACAAGCTCTTTTACTTTTTCAGCCATTAAAATTTCAGCTTCGGTAGGGGCGCCATAGCTTAAGCCGTTTTCTACAGCTTCGTGAACAGCTTGTTTTATAGCTGGGTGGTTATGACCCATGATCATAGGGCCCCACGAACCTACATAATCGATATAACGGTTACCATCGGCATCAAAAGTAAAGGCACCTTCGGCTTTAGTGATAAATAGTGGCGTGCCACCTACACCGTTAAATGCACGTACAGGTGAATTTACGCCACCAGGAATTGAAGTTTGTGCACGATTAAATAAATCTTGGCTAATTGTCATGAAAAATCCTATAAATTGTCGCTTGGTAAAAATGTTTAGCTGTCGCGTTTGCGGCTAAACCAAGGTACGTCTACTTCATATTGCTCGACTTTGTTTTCTACGCCGAGCGTTAAAGCAAACAGTGCCATACGAATTAATACGCCATTTTGTACTTGGCGGAATATTGCTAAATTGTCGTTACTATTTAAATCGTTATCAAGCTCGTTAGCTTCTAAACGGCTATCACGTGGCAGTGGGTGCATCAGTACTGAGTTTGGCTTACAGTGCGCATTATAAATAGATTGGCTTATTCTAAAACCACCACGGTATTTATTTGCTTCTTCTTGTGAAGGAAAACGCTCTTCTTGAATACGTGTTTGATAAACAATATCGGCAGCTAAATTGCCTTCCATTTTGTTTACTAGCTGTATTTTATGGCCTGCGTTTTCTACTGAGTCTAAAATGTAATCTGGCATTTGCAGGCCATCAGGTGCCACCATAGAAAACTTCACGTTTTTGTAATGGCACAATAATTTAGATAAAGAGTGCACAGTGCGGCCATATTTTAAATCGCCTACAAGGGCTATATGCATGCCATCAATATTTTGATCAAAGCGATTTAGCTCACGCTCAATGGTTAGTAGGTCGAGCAAGGCTTGAGTAGGGTGCTCGTTTGGCCCATCACCACCATTTATTACTGGTACAGTACAACCGTCTGCAAATTCGCTAACAGAGCCTGCATCTGGGTGGCGCATAGCGACAGCATCAGCGTACGCTGAAATAACACGAGCGGTGTCGTAAAGCGACTCCCCTTTTGCAAGTGCTGAGCTTTGCATGCCGGTTGTTTCGCGTACACCACCACCAAGTAAATTAAAGGCGGTGCCAAAACTTACGCGCGTACGCGTACTTGGTTCAAAAAACAAATTCGCTAAAATAGCGCCTTCAAGCACTGTTGTTTGCTTTTGCTTTTTAGCATAAGGCTCCATTTTTTTTGCTACTGCAAAAATACGTTCAATGCAGTCTCTGTCTAGTTGATTTACCGACAGTATATGCTCACCTTGGAAACTTAACATGGGGTTATTCCTAATCAATCAAAAGGGCGCGATAATCCAAAAAATGGGGCACGCAATCGCGCGTGTTATAACAAGAATTGTAAATTGCAGCGCAGTTTAACATGCACCGAAACGCTTATAAATTAGGTTTTATTACCGCAAGCGCAACAATAATTAGTAGTGCAATTACTGGCAGCTCGTTAAAAATACGATAAAAACGGTCTGTTTTAGTGTTTCTATCGTGTTTAAAGTCGCTAAGTAATTTAAAGCAGTAACCATGGTAAATATATAATATGATTACGAGAACTAGCTTATAGTGCAGCCACATACTGTATCTAAACCACTCACGGCCATATTCTACAATGGTGAGTACACCAAAAACGGCTGTTAAAATGGCAAATGGCGTTACAAAAAAGAGTAACCGGCGCTCCATTACTTTAAGCATAGAGTTACAGGCTTTTTCTTCGCTCATTGCGTGGTACACAAAAAGCCGAGGTAAGTAAAAAATACCGGCAAACCAAGCAATCATAAAAAAAATGTGTAGTGTTTTATAAATTAATAAAGCGCTCATAATGATCCTAAAGTAGGCTGTTACGAATAGTTAAAATATTATTTATTTGATCCCAGCGAAGTAACCCCATTATTTGTTGGTTATCTAACAAGTTATACACGTATAGTGCGCCGCTGCGTTTATCTTTTAAAATATCAAAGGCATCAGCAAGGGTCGATTGGCTGCTAATACCCTGTAAGCTAATGTAGTTTATATTTATGGTCTCGCCCGACATTAATGTTAAGTCGTACTCTGCAAGACGGTAGCCGTTTTCTTCATCAAATACTATTAGTGGTGTTTGGCTATCCATGGCATCTAAGGTGTTTTTTATTTGCTCTTTATCATCGGAATAAAGCAGCTTAAAGTCTTCATCCATATCATCCATTATGCCTACTTTTTGCAGAGCTTCGGTGGCAGGGGATACATGATAGGGCAACCCTTGAAAGTCTAATTGCTGTAAAAATATAGAGCGATTGCCAAACACTTGTAGCGCAGTTACATAAGCTGTGGTGATGACCAACATGGCCGGTACAATAATCTCAGGCGACGAGGTAAGCTCCATTACTGTGGTTAAAGCCGCTAATGGTGCATGCAATGTTGCAGCAAGTAACCCTGCCATGCCCAGTACGCCATATGTTCCGGCTATATCAGCACCTGGGCTTATAAACTGTGCAAAAAAGGCCATTAAAGTACCCGTTAAAACCCCAAGCCCAATTACTGGACCTATTAACCCACCGGGTATACCTAAGCCAATTGCAAATAAAGTTGCCAGTAACTTGGCAATCAAAATAGTAGTAAGTAATTGCGCGTTTTCTGGCGATTCGACCGCAATAGTAATTGCGCTCATACCTGAGCCCATAGCTTGAGGTACCGCATAAGCAATTATGCTGGCAATACAACCTGCAATCAGTAAACGCGGAAACATGCTTAAAGGTTTAAATGTTTTTATAATTAACATTAAGTTTTGATTAAAGCTGTACGCAATGGCGCCTAATGCCATGCCACATAAAATTAAATAAGGGTAATGCCAGCCACTAAGCGCAGTAATGCTAATAAGTGCTAGCTCAGAGCCTTCGCCAAATACAAACTGAGTAGCCAATGCACCAGTGAGGGCCGCCAGCATAATTGGCACAAAGATATGTACTTTATATTCGCGCAGCACCACTTCCATTACAAAAATAACGGCGGCAAGCGGGGTGTTAAATGAGGCAGCAATACCTGCAGCAACACCACAGCCGCTTAGTGTACGCATAGCGTTATGGGGTAAATGAAGTTTATCGGCTAGTATACTCGCGCCAGTAGCCCCCATATGAACTGATGGCCCTTCGCGGCCAACCGAAAAACCACTAATAAGTGCAAGCGCGCCACCAACAAATTGATTTACCGTGTTATATAAAGGCATTTGCCCGTAATGGCGTTTAATACGATGAATAACAAACGGAATACCTAATCGGTAGTGTTTAAAGCCAGTAAATGCGGCAAAAGTGGCAATAAGTAACGCGGCAATAAGCGGCATTAATACGCGTTCTAGAGTGGGTAAAGTAGTAAAGTTATCAGGAGTTTCTAAAAATAAACTTTGAAAAAACAGAATAGTTAAACGAAATAAAATAATAAAAAATGCAGCAATTAAACCAGCACTTACGCCTAACAAGCATAATTGCACAGAGGTTTTTGGTTTTGCTAATCGACGCCTGAGTTGCTCAAGCCACATGCTGTATTCTCCGCCACATTTTTTCAGCGAGCAGTTTATCAAAAGTGTTAAGCTAAGTCCTTGTGATTTTGCAATTTTAATAACTTATATTAACAAAGTATGCGATAAGTCATCTTAATTGAAAGAGCTTAGACAAAGCATGTAGCTGGCTCATGAAAATGATATAATTAAGACTTGCTTTACTATACTTGATTAAAACACTCGGGTATTAGATAATCACGCCATTGCGATATTGAGGGTTTTAAAATGTCTGAAGAATTACCAATTAAGTTCAGCGATGCAGCTGCTGTTCGTGTTAAACAGTTAATCGACGAAGAAGAAAATCCAGAGCTAAAACTGCGTGTTTACGTAACCGGTGGCGGTTGTTCTGGTTTTCAATATGGTTTTACTTTTGATGAAAAAGCAAATCCTGGCGATTTAGAAATTGTAAAAAATGGTGTAACGCTGGTTATTGACCCGATGAGTATTCAATACTTGGTTGACGGCGAAGTGGATTACACTGAAGGGTTAGAAGGCGCACGCTTTTTTGTATCTAACCCCAACGCAACAACAACCTGTGGTTGTGGCGCAAGCTTTAGCGTTTAACTTATATTACGCTTTTATATTAAAGCCGCGTTTTGCGGCTTTTTTAATGTCTAAAATTCAGTAGGACTATACTCGGTGAGTTGCATTATAAGTACAAAAAAACCGAGTACAAAAGCTGAAAATGCAAGTATATAAATAAACCCTTTTTTACCTTGTTTTACAGGTACGCCATAGTGGCGCAAAAACATAAACCATAAAAAGCACAGTACAATTGGTAACAAAAATAAGACTCTGAACATACTTCCTCTCTAGTCCCTTATTTAGGGTGAAACGTTACTTTTGACACTATTTGAGCACATACTGTTGTTTAAACATCAATACAGTAAGGCTATTAGCACGTTAATTTGTAACAAAGTGCATTTATCTTACAAATAAATTATTATAAAAAAACTTAATAATTTTGGTACGTTAACTCAAATATTCAGTATAAGTAAAGGTTAGTGTTAGTGTGAATTTATGCAAAGTATGTAATTAATTATTTAACCTAACTGTTAATAGTATATAATGTATCCAAGAGTGAGACGGGCAAAATTTCATTCTTAATAAAAACAAACCTATATCCTATTTTGCGGGTTAGCACTAAATAGATTGGTAGGTTTAATAAGTAGCAATACCTTTACTTATTTAAGTAATAGCTTGCTATTGAATAATGTACTGGGTACCTGCTTATATGCCTCCAATCATTATGTGACTACTGCTCTAACGGGTATGTCATATCATCTAGTAGGAGATGTAAAATGATGGGCAAAACTGTTTCTTCTGAAGAAAATGCAAAGCTAACTAAATGGCTTAAAACTAAGCGCCATGAAAAGGGTCATACAATGCGTAGCCTGGCACAAGTGCTAGGAACACCTCACTCGTTTATCGGCAAGATTGAAAATCAAGAACGCCGCTTAGATGTAATTGAGTTTGTACGTTACTGTAATGCACTTGAAGTTGATCCGCACGAAGCATTAGGCTTACTTAAAGCGGATTAATAATGTATTGCTTAGGGTGTTATAAGGGGCACTTGAATAGCCTAAGCAATCATCGTTAATGCAGGGATGCATTACCTATTTTGATGATAATTTTGTTCAAGCTGATACAGCTTATGCCTAATCAAATATAAAAACACCAGCGAAGGTATTACCATTAATGCCGTTAACACAAAAAATAATGCCCAATTCCCCATTAGCCAATCATCAATTACCACACCACTGTAACTAGAGAGCAACGTACGCCCTAAATTTCCAAGTGAAGCTAATAGCGCATAATGTGTTGCACTAAATGCGCGGTCGCACAACATAGATATAAACGCAACCATAGCCACTAACGACCAAGCTTGTGTAAAGCCATCAATCACAATGGCAAAGGCATACAACCCTAAATTTGGCCCTACAAGCGCTATAGCCGAAAACGCTAAATTAGAAGCCGCCATTGCAACGCCGCTAATAAATAAGCCTTTCACAATGCCGTACTTTTGATTAAATAAACTGCCTACAAAGGTAAAAGCAATGGTGAGTACGGCAGTGCCTACTTTTGAAAACGTTGCTATGTCACTATTGCTAAAGCCAATTTCTTTATAAAACACAATAGACATACGCCCTAAAAAGGCTTCGCCAATCTTAAATAAAAATATAAACGCAAGTAGCGCGAGGGCTGTTTTAACGCCATTTTTAGCAAAAAAGGTTTTAAAAGGGTCAACCACCGTAACGCCAAGCCATGCAATAACTTTAGTAAACGGGGTTTGTTTTATACTGGCGAGCTTTTCTATGTACACACGTTCAAGCTCTGCGTGTACGGCTTCTCGGTTTGATTTAGGCTCTTTGGCGAATAATACGCCGCTCATTAATAGCAACATAACAGCGGCTAAAAAGTAATACACTTGTGGCCAATCTAAAGAGGGAATATCGGCCATGTAAAATGGAATTGCCCCTAATAACGCGTAACCCGTCCACCAACCTGAAGTTGCCATTGCAGCAGCAGCGGTTGCCTTGTGAGACTCATTTTCGTTTAGGGTATCTATTCTAAAAGCATCGATTGCTATATCTTGTGTTGCTGATGCCACAGCAATTAATAAACATAATGCGGCAGCAATCGCCAAATTGGCTTTTAAATCAAGCCCAGCCAAAAGTAACGTGCCAATAAACATAAAGCTTTGGCAAAATAATATCCAGCTACGGCGCTGGCCTAAAAATTTGTATAAAAAGGGGAGTTTGGTACGGTCAATAAGCGGCGACCACAAAAAGTTAATACTGTAGGCGCCAAATACAATGCCGAATAAGCCGATCATACTGCGGCTCAAGCCTTCATCTTTTAACCAGGCCGACATAACTGAGCCAATTAACACCCACGGAAAACCGCTACTCATTCCAAATATAAAAATATTGATCAAGCGTTTATCTTTAAAATAAGAAAAGTATTCGCTAACTGAGAGGGTTTTGCTCATAGGGCCTTCATTGGCGTTGGGTGCAACTTAGTTGCACCTCAGGTATTTATAGTGGAATTTGCTCAAGTACTTTAACGTTTAGAATAACAACGGGTGTTTTAGGCACGAAATCGTAGCCAATTTTTTCATTATAGCCGGTTTCAACAGCCATAATTTTATCAAGGGTTTCGTAGCCTTCCATGACGTTGCCAAACACAGCAAATCCCCAGTCTCTGCCTGGGTTTAAATGATCGTTGTCATCCATATTAAAAAAGAATTGGCGTGTACCAGAGTGAGGCTCGCGGTCTTGATACGCCATAGCTATGCTATACATATCGTTTTTCATACCGTTGCCGCTTTCGTTAAATATAGGGTCGTTTTCGTGAAGCCCGTCAAAGTCTTTATCGTAGCCACCACCTTGAATTACAAAATCGCGGTCGTTTTCAACATCACGTTCAACACGATGAAAAACACTCCCTTGGTAGCTTTTATCCATTACGTAGGTTAAAAAGTTATTTACGGTTATTGGTGCTCTAGAGCGATCAAGTTCAACTACTATACTACCTAGTGACGTTACTATTTCTACACGCGGAAAAATATTGTCTTTTTGTACAAAACGGCCTTCTTGAGCGGCAAGTGTGCTTACACTAAACAGTAGGCCGATGCAGATTAAAAAAAATCGTTTCATTATTAACCTTCTAAAAATTCAATTAATTCAGGGTCAGATACAATGCGGGTTATAATTTGCTCCGTCAACTTATTGAGCTGACCTTCTACTTTAGCTCTTTCGTGGCTAAACGGGCCTTCTAAATTAGCACTGCCGCGATACACTTTACTAAAGTTAGTGGTTGAGCGAATAACACGCACACCAAGTTCAATCTGTGCTTCGCTGGTATGGCTCATTAATTTTTCAGTTACAACTGCTTGCAAGGCATGAATATCAAGCTCAAAACGGGTAGTCGCAAGATTAGAAATACTGGCTCCGTTACGGTTAAGTGCACTGTCTAATGCGCTTTTAACTGAAGTGACAATCCCCTGGCTGGCAAAGGTTTTAGTTTTGTCTGATTCAACAAGCTTAAGGGTGGCGCTGTCACCTCGCAAATCAATCACACTGGTACTTAAACTGCCCGATATAACACTAATTTGGCCACTTTTATAAACCGGGTTTAATATCACTTGGTTTGGCTGGTTGCTACATGCGCTAAATACCAGCATTGAGCAACACGCTAAAATAATTTTAGTTAATTTCATTTAAAGCATCCCACTGTTTTTAGTTGCGCTTAGCACTACAAATTTTTTGTTCGAACCTAATAACTTACAGTTACCAAACATACGGTTTAATTTATCGTGATAATCTAAATGACGGTTACCTATTATTCTAAGTTCGCCGCCTTCTTTGAGTGTGTCTTTAGCTTGTTTAAACATTTGCCATGCAATATGGTCAGTTACTGCTTGAGCTTGGTGAAATGGCGGGTTACACAGCACCATATCAACACTTTCTCTATCAAAACCTGTTAAACAGTCATTTTCAATGAATTGGCAATCATCAAATCTGTCAGCTTGGTTAAGCTCTACATTTAAACGCGCAGACTCAACAGCCATATAAGACTCATCAACAAACGTAACCGATGCGTTAGGGCAACGTGATAGCGTCATTAAACCCACCACGCCGTTACCACACCCTAAATCAATAATGCTTTTTGCTTTTGGAGTTTGCGGTAAGTAATTAAAAAAGAAGCGCGCACCTATATCTAAAGAATCACGCGAAAACACATTGGCATGATTGGTAATATTAAATTCAGTGCCTTCAAGTTCCCAACTTACAGGGAAGTTAGCTTCTTTATAACCGCCTTTGGCTGTGCTTAAAATTAGGCGTGACTTTTTAACAGCTAAACTTGTTTTGGTTTCACCAATAAATTGCTCAAACGCTTTTATGGTCGAATTATGAATTTCTTTAGTTTTACCTGCGGCAATAACCGGTGTACCAGGTGCGAGTACTTCGCTTAGCTCACTAAGCTGAAACTGTAAAAAGCCAACATTACGCGGTATTTTTACTAGTACTAAATCAACGTTTTCTGGCAAGGCCGATAAGCTATCTAGCTGTGTAAATTGCGCAGTTGATAGTTTATTTTCTTTTAAGTTGTAGGCCGCAGCTTGGTGGCTAATATAAGAATCGTTAACTGAACAAACCGTTAATTCACTGAAATAACAGGCAAGGGCACCAAAGCTGTCGTTTAAAATTAGCAAAGAGCGACAATCAGGATGATGTTCGTTAACATAATTGATAAGGTACTCATCGGCCGAATCCCACGCTTGTAAACTGCGGTTTTTTTGATCCAAAGGGAAACGTTCAAGAGTAAATGTTTTATCGCCTAGCTGGGCTTGCGTCGTCATAATGGTTTGTTGATCAGTAATCTAATGTAGGTAAATTCTAACATGCAACGGCAAAACGCCAACCCCCAACAGTTACCAAACGGCTTTTCTTATCAAAGTAGGGCGCTTAGTGCGCAAAAAAGCCTCGATTTGTTTTATTATTTACAAAGAAACCTTAACTGGCAGCAACCCGATGTGACTGTTTATGGCAAAACAGGCCCAATTCCGCGTTTGCAGTGCTTTATAAGTGACTTAAATATTGAGTATGGCTACTCGCATAGTAAACAAATAGTAGAACCGTGGGATGATGTGCTTTTAGCTATGCGAAAACGTTTAGAGCGACATTTAAACAAGCCGCTTAATTCGTTATTAGTTAATTATTACCGTGATGGTAACGACACCATGGGCTGGCATAGCGATGACGAAATAGAACTTGGCCCAGAGCCTACTATTGTGTGCATATCGCTTGGTGCAGAGCGAGTATTAAAATTAAAACAAAAAGCCACAAACAAAGTAACCGATTTAAAATTACAAAGTGGTAGTTGCTTAGTAATGAGTGGTCATAGTCAGCGCGACTATCAACACGCAATACCAAAGCAAACAACCCTTGCGCACCCACGCATTAGCTTAACTTACCGATTTATTGAACACATTAAGCAAAAGCAATTTAGTTAGCGAAGTTAACTTGTTATAGTAAGGCCATAAATTAATTAGCAAATATGGTGTTTTAATGTCAATGCAACAACAAATTCAAGACAAGCTTAGTAGTGCGATTGCCTGCAAGCATTTAAACGTGATTAACGAAAGCCATATGCATAGCGCTGGTACTGAGTCGCATTTTAAAGTGATTGTAGTGAGTGAGGAGTTTTCTGGTAAGCGTTTGCTGCAGCGCCATCGTCAAATTAACGAAGTATTAAAAGATGAATTAGCAAATCATATACATGCACTAGCTATTCATACTTACACGCCTGATGAATTTACAGAACAAGGCGGCGAAGCGCCAGATTCACCTGATTGCCTAGGCGGCTCAAAGCTTAATTAATATAAATAGGGGTATTTGATCGGTGTTTAACTGATCAGATCAGTGTTTTTAGTATTAGCCTTTAAACTAGCGCTAATTTTTATTGCAAAAGATATAGGATGATCAATGGTCATTAAGCCTAAAATTCGTGGATTTATTTGTACTAACGCACACCCAGTAGGCTGTGCTGAGCATGTTCAAGAGCAAATTAACTATGTAAAAGAACAAGGCGAGCTAAAAGATGCGCCTAAAAATGTATTAGTAATTGGTGCTTCAACAGGCTACGGCTTGGCTTCTCGTATTACGGCTGCATTTGGTGGCGGTGCTAAAACATTAGGTATTTTCTTTGAAAAAGAGGGTACTGAACGCAAAACGGGTTCAGCAGGTTGGTACAACACGGCAGCATTTCAAAATGCAGCTGATGAAGCAGGGCTTTGGTCAAAAAATATTAATGGCGATGCGTTCTCTAACGAAATTAAGCAAAAAGCCATTGAAACAATTAAAGCCGACCTAGGTAAAGTTGATTGTATTATATATAGCCTAGCGTCACCTCGTCGTACTGATCCAAATACAGGCGAAGTATACTCATCAACACTTAAACCAATTGGCAACGCCGTTACAACTAAAAACTTAAATACGTCAAAGCGCGAAATTGACGAAGTTACAGTAGAAGCAGCTAACCAAGACGACATAGATAACACCATTAAAGTAATGGGCGGTGAAGATTGGGAAATGTGGATTGATGCTTTAAAAGAAGCCGATGTACTTGCCGAGAACTTTAAAACGACTGCTTATACTTATATTGGTAAAGAGTTAACGTGGCCAATCTACGGGCATGCAACTATTGGTAAAGCAAAAGAAGATTTAGACCGCGCAACGGCTGCAATTAAAGCGTCAACAAGTGATTTAAATGGCCAAGCTTATGTTTCGTCACTTAACGCTGTAGTAACGCAAGCAAGCTCTGCTATTCCGATTATGCCATTATATATCTCTGCTTTATTTAAAGTAATGAAAGCCGATGGCACATACGAAGGCACCATTGAGCAAATTCATGCTTTATTTAGCGAAAACCTTTACGGCGAAACACCGCGTTTTGATGAAGGCGGCCACTTATTCCAAAACTACAAAGAACTAGAGGACGATGTACAAGCGCGTGTTCAAGCAGTATGGGATAAGGTTGATACAAGCTCTATTGATGAGCTTACTGATTACGTAGGCTACCATAATGAATTTTTACGCCTATTTGGTTTTGGTATTGACGGTGTTGATTACAGTCAAGACGTAGATGCAGTTAAACCGATTGCTAATATGATTGATTAATTATATTCAGTATTAAAAAAGTCGCTTATGCGGCTTTTTTGCTTTAAGGAATTTAAATATTGACGGGTAGATAGGTGCTTAGGCTACCACTTTGGTCTACCTTGATTTTTATTTAAAACACTTAACAAAACTAAATAAGCGTTTCTGTCGTATAATTTTCATAAATACACTCGCATAGTCGTACATAATGATGTTAAAATCGAAGCAATATGTGAGGAGTTTTACTGCGTTGCTTGTTTGATATTCCTAGCAAGTTGTTCTTTTGTACCTTGATATAACTTGGATAACTCAAATGGCGACGTGGTTGATACGATTTTTCAGTTTCTTTCCGTTAATTAATGCAAGTGCGTATGATCAACATAAAAAAAGGTCTGGATTTACCCATAGAGGGCGCGCCTCAGCAAGTTATTCATGATGGTTCTGCCATCAAACGTGTAGCTGTGCTAGGTGAAGAGTTTATCGGTATGCGTCCAACCATGCATGTTCGTGTGGATGACCAAGTCAAAAAAGGCCAGGTACTTTTTGAAGACAAAAAGAACCCAGGCGTCCTATTTACTGCACCAGCTTCTGGTACAGTAAAAGAAATTAATCGTGGTGCTAAACGTGTGCTGCAATCTGTTGTTATTGAAGTAAACGGCAGTGAGCAAATCACCTTTGACTCTTTCAGTGCAGATGAGCTTGCTAGCTTATCGCGTGATAAAGCCAAAGAAGTACTTGTTCAGTCTGGTCAATGGACAGCACTTCGTGCTCGCCCATTTAGCAAAATAGCTGCTTTGGATGCAAATCCTAGCTCTATTTTTGTAACCGCTACCGACACTAATCCTCTTGCTGCAGATCCTGCGGTAATTATTGGCGAAAATGCAGCTGCATTTGAAGCCGGTTTAGCTGTTGTTTCGCGTTTGACCGATGGCAAAGTATTTGTATGTAAGCAAGCTGGCAGCCAAGTTCCTAGCTCATCTATTGCTCAAGTAGAAGTACATGAGTTTGGTGGTGTGCATCCAGCAGGCTTAGTTGGTACTCATATTCATCACCTTGATGCTGTATCTGTTAGCAAACAAGTTTGGCATATTGGTTACCAAGACGTTATTGCGTATGGTCACTTATTCCTTACTGGTGAAATCAACACAGACCGTGTTATTTCGCTTGCAGGTCCTCGCGTTAAAAACCCACGTTTAGTGAAAACACAACTAGGTGCTTCATTAGATGAATTAGTAGCAGGCGAATTAGAAGACGGTGATAACCGTGTTATTTCTGGTTCTGTATTATCTGGTGCTATTTCTTCAGGTCCTCATGCATTCTTAGGTCGTTACCACGTTCAAGTATCTGTTTTACTTGAAGGTCGCGAAAAAGAACTGTTTGGTTGGATTGCACCAGGTAGTGATAAATTCTCTGTAACGCGTACATTCCTTTCTCACCTTGCACCAAGTCGTTTATTTAAAATGACAACGTCTACAGGTGGTTCAAAACGTGCAATGGTACCAATTGGTAGCTACGAGCGCGTAATGCCGTTAGATATTTTGCCTACGCTATTATTACGTGACTTAATTTCACGTGATTTAGACAGTGCAATTTCATTAGGCGCGCTTGAACTTGATGAAGAAGATTTAGCGTTATGTACCTTCGTTTGTCCGGGCAAATACGAGTATGGTTCTATCCTGCGCGATTGCTTAACAACGATCGAGAAGGAAGGCTAAGATGGGTTTAAAGAAATTTTTAGAAGACATTGAGCCGCATTTTGAACCAGGTGGTAAACACGAAAAATGGTACGCCCTGTATGAAGCAGCCGCGACTATTTTTTACACACCAGGTTACGTAAATAAAGGCGCAACTCACGTTCGCGATAACATCGACCTAAAACGCATGATGATTTTAGTGTGGATGGCGACGTTCCCAGCTATGTTTTTTGGTATGTTCAACATTGGTCATCAGGCCGCAGGTGCTTTAGCACAAGGTTTTGAGCTAGCAAACTCTTGGCAGGTTGATTTGTTCCAGTTAGTCGGCGGTGAATTAACTGCTGAGTCGGGCTGGGGCGCTAAAATGTTCTACGGGGCATGTTTCTTCTTACCAATTTACGCTGTTACGTTTGCAGTAGGTGGATTTTGGGAAGTGTTATTTGCTTCTGTGCGTAAGCATGAAGTTAACGAAGGTTTCTTCGTAACCTCTGTTTTATTTGCACTAATACTGCCTGCAACAATTCCTTTATGGCAAGTTGCGCTAGGTATTACATTTGGTGTTGTAATCGCTAAAGAAATCTTTGGTGGTACAGGCCGTAACTTCTTAAACCCTGCATTAGCGGGCCGTGCGTTTTTATTCTTCGCATACCCTGCACAAATTTCAGGTGACACAGTATGGACAGCAGTAGATTCGTTCTCTGGTGCAACTATGCTAGGTCAAGCGTTTGTAGGCACTCTTGATTACAGCAACATGGAGCTATGGTGGAATGCGTTTTACGGTTTCATTCAAGGTTCGGTAGGTGAAACATCTACTCTTGCTGTGCTTATTGGTGGCTTATTCTTAATTTACGTTCGCATCGCTTCTTGGCGCATCGTGCTAGGTGTATTCCTAGGTATGGTAGCAACAGCATTCTTATTAAACGCTGTTGGCTCTGAGAACAACCCTGTATTTGCAATGCCTTGGCATTGGCATTTAGTACTAGGTGGTTTTGCGTTTGGTATGTTCTTTATGGCTACTGACCCTGTATCAGCTGCATTTACCAATAAAGGTAAGTTCGTATACGGCGCGCTTATTGGCTTTATGGTAGTAATGATCCGTGTTGTAAACCCTGCTTTCCCAGAAGGCATGATGCTAGCAATCTTATTTGCTAACTTGTTTGCTCCATTGTTCGATCACTTTGTAGTGCAAGCTAATATCAAGCGGAGGTTGGCACGTAATGTCTAGTAATAACGAATCAATCGGCAAAACGTTAACGGTTGTTGTAGCACTATGTTTAGTGTGTGCAATTATTGTATCGTTTGCTTCTGTACAGCTTCGTCCTTTACAGCAAGCTAATAAAAACAAAGATATTCAAAGCAATATCTTAGCTGCTGCGGGCATCGATAAAGTTGAAAATGTGTTAGAAACATTTGACGCTAGAATCGAAGCACGTGTGGTAAACATGACTACGGGTGAGTTTGTAGATACAGACCCAACAATCTTCGATTTTGAAAAAAGCAAATATGATGCTGAATTAAGCGTTTCTCTTAAAGAGAAAGGTGTAACAGACATTGCTGGTATTCAACGTGTGACTAAAGAGTCGCCGGTGTATATCTCTAAAAAAGAAGATGGTTCAGTTGATGCAATCATTCTTCCTATCCAAGGCTACGGCTTATGGGGCTTAATGTATGGTTTTATCTCGCTTGAAAGCGATGGTGAAACTGTTAAAGGTATTATCTTTTACAAGCATAATGAAACTCCTGGTCTTGGCGGCGAAATTCAAAACCCACAGTGGACTGCAACATGGGAAGGCAAAGAACTGCCAATTCAAATTGTTAAAGGTACTGCAGGCGGTGATGAGCATAAGATCGATGGTCTTTCAGGTGCTACATTAACGTCTAACGGTGTTGACAATGCAGTTGACTTTTGGACTGGTGAAAATGGCTTTGGCCCTTTCCTTGCAAAAGTACGTAAAGGAGCATTGAAATAATGGCTGATACTAAAGAAATGAAGGCGGTCCTATTTGGTCCGGTTTTAGCTAACAACCCAATCGCACTTCAAGTACTTGGTATTTGTTCTGCGTTAGCGGTAACGTCTAGCTTAAAAAATGCGTTAATCATGTCAATCGCATTGACATTAGTAACTGCATTTTCGAGCTTCTTTATCTCGCTTATTCGTAACCAGATCCCATCATCTGTACGTATCATCGTACAAATGACAATTATTGCATCATTGGTAATCGTTGTTGACCAAGTATTACAAGCATTCTCTTACGCTACTGCAAAAGAGCTTTCTGTATTCGTTGGTCTAATTATTACTAACTGTATTGTAATGGGTCGTGCTGAAGCTTACGCAATGAAGTCGCCACCACTTATGTCATTTTTAGATGGTATTGGTAATGGTCTAGGCTACTCAGTGGTATTACTTACTGTTGGTTTTATTCGTGAACTATTCGGTAAGGGAACACTATTCGGTGTTGATATTATCCCATTAGTACAAGATGGTGGTTGGTATCAGCCTATGGGTCTATTGATTTTACCACCGAGTGCATTCTTCATCATTGGTTTATTCATATGGGTACTTCGTACTTATAAGAAAGACCAAGTAGAAGCTAAAGCGTAAGGGGCAAGCAGTGGAACATTATATTAGTTTATTTGTAAAAGCGGTTTTTATTGAAAACTTAGCTTTAGCTTTCTTCCTAGGTATGTGTACTTTCTTAGCAGTATCTAAAAAAGTAACTACGTCAATTGGCCTAGGTATAGCGGTTATAGTTGTATTAGGTATTTCAGTACCGGTTAACAACTTGGTTTACCATGCGGTACTTGCACCAGGCTCACTAGCTTGGTTAGGTTACCCAGATGCAGACCTTAGCTTTTTACGTTTCTTAACTTTCATCGGTGTTATTGCAGCACTTGTGCAAATTTTGGAAATGGCATTAGATAAGTTTTTCCCTGCACTATACAACGCATTAGGTATCTTCTTACCACTTATCACAGTTAACTGTGCAATATTTGGTGCGGTATCATTCATGGTTGAGCGTAACTATAACTTCGGCGAGTCTGTTGTTTATGGTATTGGCGCTGGTGTTGGTTGGGCGCTTGCAATTACATTACTTGCAGGTATCCGTGAGAAAATGAAATATTCAGACGTGCCAGACGGCCTACGTGGTTTAGGTATTACCTTCATCACTGTTGGTTTAATGGGTCTTGGCTTTATGTCATTTTCTGGTATTTCACTGTAAAGGTAGCGAGGATAAATCATGGATTATCAGATTTTCTTAGGCGTTGGTGTTTTCATCGCTATCGTTGTACTACTAGTTTTAGTGATCATTGGTGCTAAATCTAAGTTAGTTGCGAGCGGTGACATCATCATCGGTATTAATGGCGACCCAGACAAAGCCATTAAAACATCAGCAGGTAGTAAGCTTTTAGGCGCGCTATCTGAGTCAGGTATTTTCGTATCTTCTGCATGTGGTGGCGGTGGCTCTTGTGGCCAGTGTCGTGTTCACATTAAAGAAGGTGGTGGCGATATCTTACCAACTGAACTTGACCACATTTCTAAAGGTGAAGCCCGTGAAGGCTGTCGTTTAGCGTGTCAGGTAAATGTTAAAAACGACATGGAAATTGAACTTGAAGAGTCAATTTTCGGTGTTAAAAAATGGGATTGTGAAGTTATCTCTAACGATAACAAAGCAACGTTCATTAAAGAGCTTAAGCTACAAATTCCAGATGGCGAGTCAGTACCTTTCCGTGCGGGTGGTTACATCCAAATAGAAGCGCCTGCTCACCACGTTAAATACTCTGAATTTGAAATTCCTGAAGAGTATCGTGGCGACTGGAATCACTTTGGTTTCTTCGACCTGGAGTCAAAAGTAGACGACGAAACAATTCGTGCTTACTCAATGGCTAACTACCCAGAAGAAGAAGGCATTATCATGCTTAACGTGCGTATTGCTACGCCGCCGCCAAGAAACCTAAGCCTACCATGTGGTAAAATGTCTTCGTACATTTGGTCACTAACTAAAGGCGACAAGGTAACTATTTCTGGTCCATTTGGTGAGTTCTTCGCTAAAGACACCGACGCAGAAATGGTATTCGTAGGTGGTGGTGCAGGTATGGCACCAATGCGTTCACATATCTTTGACCAACTTAAGCGTTTAAACTCTAAGCGTAAGATTAGTTTCTGGTATGGTGCACGTTCTGAGCGTGAAATGTTCTATGTAGAAGATTTCGACGGCTTAGCAGCTGAAAACGATAACTTTGTATGGCATACAGCATTGTCTGATCCACAACCAGAAGATAACTGGGAAGGTTACACAGGCTTTATCCATAACGTACTTTATGAAAACTACTTAAAAGATCATGAAGCGCCTGAAGATTGTGAGTTCTACATGTGTGGTCCTCCAATGATGAACGCGGCTGTTATCGGCATGCTTAAAGACCTAGGTGTAGAAGACGAAAACATCTTACTAGATGACTTCGGTGGCTAACACCCATACCAAAACAACTTAGTTTTGGTTAAAATACCAGCCTCGTAGCACTTAGTGTTACGAGGCTTTTTTATTTATATTTTAAACATGGGCTAATTTAATGAACAGAGTAAGCAGTACCCAGGGTACTTTGAGTGTTTTTTTATTAACTGCAATGCTACTAATCTCTGGTTGTGGCGGTGATAAAACGCCTCAAGAAGTGTTTTTAGAAGGTAGAACCATGGGCACTACCTATCACATTAAATATTTTTCGAACGATGAAAGCGTTGACCAAGTAAAGCTACAGCAGCAAATAGATAATGAGCTGAAAGCTGTTAATCAGTCTATGTCGACCTATATTGAAGACTCAGAAATTAATACCTTTAATAAGTTACCAGCTAACCAAGTAATGCCTATTACTGAAGACTTTAGGGCAGTGGTGAGTGAGTCTATTCGTTTAGGTAAATCAACTAAAACCCTCGATGTGACCATGGGGCCATTAATTGATTTATGGGGTTTTGGCCCAGATAAAAAACCAACAAGGCGCCCAAGCGATGCAGCACTAGCGGCAATGATAGAAAAAATTGGCGTTGATAAATTAATACTTAATGAGCAGGGGCTCGCTAAGACTGTAGATGGTTTAGAGCTGTCGTTTTCTGCAACGGCTAAAGGTTATGGTATTGATAAAGTAGCGCAGTTGTTAGAGCGCCATAATATTAGTAATTACATGGTCGAGATTGGCGGTGAGCTGCGTATTGGCGGTGAAAAACCGAATAGCCAAGATTGGAAAATCGCAATAGAGCAGCCAGATGCACCTGCCGGTGAGCGAAAAGTACATCGCGTATTAGCACCAAATACAAATGGTATTGCTACCTCAGGCGACTACCGTATTTTTTATAAAATGGATGGTGAAACATACACCCATTTAATAGACCCTGTAACGGGCATGCCGATTAAGCATGACTTAGTTTCAGTTACGGTATTGCACCCAAGTGCAATGACTGCAGATGGCCTAGCAACGGCATTAACAGTAATGGGTATGCAAAAGGCTAAGGCATATGCCGAAGAGCATAATTTACCTGTATACTTAATGGCTAAATCTGATGATGGAATAGTGACTTATTCAAGCACGGCGTTTAAACCTTATTTATAATACGGTTGCGTTTTAAAGCGTTGGTATAGGTTAAAAGCGTATATCAACCGATTTTTTGAAAGAGACTTTTCTCGCATCTGAGCTGTATTTAGGTGTATAATTTAGCAGTCGCTCAAATATATTTGAGCATAATTTATTGCTGATCAATAGGGGCTAAGCAATGTCACTTTTTCTTCTTACTTTTGGCTTACTAATTTTAATCGTAATAGCTATGGCTGTTGGTATGATCGTGCAAAGAAAATCTATGGCTAGTAGCTGTGGTGGTTTAGGCTCGGTAGGTATTGATAAAGCCTGTGATTGTGATGATCCGTGCGACAAACGCAAAAAGCGTATGGCTAAAGAGCAAGCGTGGAAAGAAAATCAAATAATTTAAGCATTTTGCTTAACTATAAAAAGCGCCTAAAGGCGCTTTTTTTGTGCCCGTATGTTTACTGAACAACTTCTGTTTTAAATAAACGCAAGCTTAATGTATTAGACTAAGGTCTATAGTTTAGTTTTTTTCACCTATTAGGTTTATTTTTCTCGTTTGTCAAATTGGAGCTAACACTCTAAAGTTTAACCATAGACACAGAGCAAGGCTCTAGTGACAAGCTTGAGGCAAGTAGTCTCGCTGAAAGAATCTTTATAAATGTGTGTGTAAAGATGTTGTCAGTGTAAAAGCAGCTCAACTTTGGTGGTGACCAACCGAGAGCTGTTTTATTTTCTTACAACGCACATGTTTATGGCTTAGGCCTAAATTAGTTAGCGCAGCTAACAAACAGAATCTTTATATTGTGTGTGAAGATGTTGTCAGTGTGAAAGGCAACTCAAGGTCGGTGGTGACCGGTTTTGAGTTGTTTTTATTCCTTACAATTGCCGCGCATTGTAAACCAAGAATCTTTATATTGTGTGTGAAGATGTTGTCAGTGTGAAAGGTAACTCAAGGTCGGTGGTGACTGGTTTTGAGTTGTTTTTATTCCTTACAATTGCCGCGCAGTGTAAACCAAAAATCTTTATATTGTGTGTGAAGATGTTGTCAGTGTGAAAGGCAACTCAAGGTCGGTGGTGACTGGTTTTGAGTTGTTTTTATTCCTTACAATTGCCGCGCAGTGTAAACCAAAAATCTTTATATTGTGTGTGAAGATGTTGTCAGTGTGAAAGGCAACTCAAGGTCGGTGGTGACTGGTTTTGAGTTGTTTTTATTCCTTACAATTGCCATGCAGTGTAAACCAAGAATCTTTATATTGTGTGTGAAGATGTTGTCAGTGTGAAAGGCGGCTCAAGTTCGGTGGTGACTGGATTTGGGCTGTTTTTGTATGTACGGCTTTATTTTTTAACCTCATTAATATCCTTATCTCTAATCCTCAAGTTTCTTAAATATTAAATATATGTATGCTAAGTCTATATTTTTATTATGTTATTTTTTATTAACAAAATAGCTTCTAAAGCTTAACTCAAAAATTATGTTTTTTAGTTGAACCGAATACTCTCTTTGTTATACTCACGTTCGAACTTTCAGTAAGTTTTGAAAGTTTGGTTGATACGGATCAATTTTCACTAGTTCAATTTGTGCTAGGCGGATTTGATTGTATTTAGCACCGGGTTTTAGGGCTTACAACAGCAATGTCTTTTAAGTTTTTCCATTGCAAACTATATAACTCTAATTTCGTTATAGTCTTTTTAGTAGGTTAATGTCTTTGAACACACTGTCTTTGCAACATACAAATACGGAACTTGCCTCTGGCGAGCCGCAAACGTATGTGCGCTTGAATAAAGCAGGCAAGGGTGTGTGTGTAGCTATAACGTTATTAGTGTTTAATACAGTAATGTTGGTAAGCGGTGCACTTGAGGATGCCTTTCAGCTTGAAGCGCTTTTTAGTAATGGCTCTATTGTAGAACCATTATTATTAAATATTGCGCAGTTTTTAGCTCATCCAATCATATCTAGTCAGTTACTAATTGGCCTTTGCTGGTTATTGTTCCATATTATTCCAGCGCGTCGTGCAGGAATAATCCTCCGTAAAGCAGCCTTTGCTTTTAGCGAGGCTAAAGTTCAGCAACCTGTGAGCTCTTCACATGGTTGTCGTGCTCCACCTAGCTTTACAGGTTGTCTGTAAGGCTGCATCTTGTTGCTGGTTTTAATTATTTGTTCTTGCTGTAAATAATTAAGGTTAGCGTATACAAAGTAGCTCCGTGTTTTTAAACACATTCAGCCAACCAACACTCACCCAAGTTAACTTTTATTACGTTATATAAATGCGTTTAGAAAGCTGGGTTTGTTGCTAGGTCATAATTGGCATGAGCTTTAACTTTTGAATAGCCCCCTTATTTTTATAATTTAATTCTAGTTAACTTGGGTTTTTATTGAAAAATCGTTGCTTTGGTTTTTATTTAAGCAGCAAATTAAAACTCTAGGTTTGTAGGATACTCCCTTGTTAATTCGTAACCTTTGTAATATTGCTTTAGCTAGTACAGTGCTGGCGTTGTCAGGCTGTAAAGGCGGGATACTCGATCCAAAAGGGCAAATAGGCATTGATGAGAAAAATTTAATCATCATCGCAACCGTGCTTATGTTGCTTGTAGTCGTTCCCGTTATTGTGATGACTTTGTATTTCGCTTGGAAATACAGAGATACTCAAAACCAAGAAATTTATGCGCCAAAATGGGCTCATTCAAATAAAATTGAAGCCGCAGTTTGGGCTGTTCCTATTGTTATTGTGATTATTTTAGGTGTTATTACCTGGGAATCTACCCAAGAGTTAGACCCTTACAAACCGATTGAAGGTAAAGGTGAGCATCTAACTGTTGAAGTAGTGTCATTAAATTGGAAATGGTTATTTATTTACCCAGAGCAAGGTATTGCTACGGTAAACGAATTGGTATTCCCAGCTAATGTACCTGTTGAGTATAAAATCACGTCAGAAAGTACAATGAACTCGTTTTTCATTCCTCAGCTTGGCAGCCAAATATACTCAATGGCTGGTATGGAAACCAAGCTTCACTTAATTGCAAATGAACCGGGTACTTTTAAAGGGTTTTCGGCCAATTACAGTGGCGCAGGTTTTACGGGTATGAAATTCAATGCCATTGCTACTCCTACCCAAGCAGATTTTGATAAGTGGGTAACCAGCGTTAAAGCTAATGCTAATAACCTAACTCATGCAAATTATGTCGAGCTTGCAAAAGCAAGCGAAAATAACCCAGTTGCTTATTACGGTAAAGTTGATGACGGCTTATTTCATACCATTGTTATGAAGTATATGCAGGCGCATGGCGATATGAACAAAAAGCACCATGCAATGGGCGAACATGGGCAAATGAGCAAAAAGCATCATGAAATGGCTGAGCAATCAATGCCTTCATCTCACAGCCAAGGCGAGGAATAATAATGTCGTTTTTAGGTAACCTTTCACTCGACGCAATTCCGTTTCATGAGCCAATTCTTGTGTTCACGATGTCGGTTATTGCGATAGCTGGGCTTATTATTGCCGGGCTTATTACAAAGTATAAAAAATGGGGCGTGCTTTGGCGCGATTGGATCACTTCTGTTGATCACAAGCGCTTAGGCGTGATGTATATTCTTTTAGCGTTAATAATGCTGTTTCGTGGTTTTTCTGATGCCATAATGATGCGAGCGCAGTTAGCACTTGCTACCAGTGGTGCGCCCGGCTATTTGCCTCCAGAGCATTACGACCAAATATTTACTGCTCATGGCGTAATTATGATCATATTTATGGCAATGCCATTTATGATTGGTTTAATGAACATTGTGTTGCCACTGCAAGTTGGCGCACGTGATGTTGCATTTCCCTTTTTAAATAATTTAAGTTTTTGGTTTACAGCCAGTGGCGCCATTTTAATTAATATGTCACTTGTATTTGGTGAGTTTGCAAAAACAGGTTGGGTGGCGTATCCGCCGCTTTCGGAGCTGACCTTTAGCCCTGGGGTGGGGGTCGATTATTATATCTGGGCGCTACAAATATCCGGACTCGGTACGCTTTTAACAGCAGTAAACTTCTTAGTAACTGTATTTAAAATGCGTGCACCAGGTATGACCCTAATGAAAATGCCAATTTTTACATGGGCATGTACGTGGGCAAATATCTTAATTGCGGCTTCTTTCCCAATTTTAACTGCTGTGCTGGCCATGCTTACGCTTGACCGTTACCTTGATTTTCACTTTTTTACCAATGCTGCGGGCGGCAACGCCATGATGTATATCAACCTGTTTTGGGCTTGGGGTCATCCTGAGGTCTATATTTTAGTACTACCTGCTTTTGGTATTTTTTCTGAAATTATCTCAACGTTTGCTGGTAAGCGTTTATTTGGTTACAAGTCGATGGTTTATGCCAGCGGCGCTATTTCAATTTTAGGTTTTATTGTTTGGCTACATCACTTTTTCACCATGGGGTCCAGTGCAAACGTTAATGCGTTCTTTGGGGTAATGACCATGGTTATTGCCGTACCAACTGGGGTTAAGTTATTTAACTGGTTATTTACCATTTACCGAGGCCGTTTACGTATTAGTGTTCCGGTGCTTTGGACGCTTGGTTTTATGATTACCTTTACTGTAGGCGGTATGACCGGTGTATTACTTGCAATTCCGGGTGCCGATTACGTATTGCATAACAGCTTATTCTTAATTGCGCATTTTCATAACACTATTATTGGTGGCGCAGTATTTGGCTACCTTGCTGGTTTTGTATTTTGGTTCCCTAAAGCAATGGGCTTTAAGCTTAACGAAAAATGGGGTAAAGCATCATTTTGGTGTTGGATTATCGGTTTCTTCGTCGCCTTTATGCCGTTGTATGTACTTGGTTTCTTAGGTATGACACGTCGTTTAAACCACACCAATAACCCAGATTGGAACATGTGGTTATACATTGCCGCAGGCGGTGCTGTAATTATTATGTTTGGTATTATCAGCCAAGCAATTCAACTATTTGTAAGCTTTAGAGACCGTGAAGCACTTGACGATACAACTGGCGATCCGTGGAACGGCCATACACTAGAATGGGCAACTAGCTCACCTCCACAAGTGTATAACTTTGCAACTATTCCTCACGTTGATGACATTGATGCATGGACCGAAGCGAAAGAAAAAGGCCAAGCTTATCAAACAAAAGCAAGTTATAGCCCAATTCATATGCCTAAAAATACCTCTGCGGGTGTATTGATGGCAGCCAGCCTAACGGCATTTTGTTTTGCCATGATCTGGCACATTTGGTGGTTAGCTGTAGTAGGGCTAGTGGGTGGTATTGCCATATTTATTAAGCGTTGTTACAGCAATGATGTTGATTACTACATACAGCCAGATGAAATTGCACGCACTGAAGCTGCGTATAATTCAAGTGGAAATAAGGAGCTAAACGCGTGAGTACACTTTCTGCAAATCTAGAATCTGCAAATTTAGACTCTGTATCGCACGATGATCATGCCCACGCGCATGATCATCACGATACCTCGGGCGATACAATATTTGGCTTTTGGTTATACCTAATGACCGATTGTCTATTATTTGCCTCATTTTTTGCCACCTACGCAGTGCTATTTATGAACACTGCCGGTGGTGTATCGGGTAAAGATATTTTTGAACTCGACTTTGTTGCAGTAGAAACCGCTGCGCTACTTATTAGTAGTATTACCTTTGGCTTTGCCATGATTGCTGCCCAAGGGCAAAAAAAGGCATTAACACTTACTTGGTTATTTATTACCTTTTGTTTAGGTGCTGCATTTATCGGCATGGAAATATACGAGTTTCATCACTTAATTGTGCATGGTAATGGCCCACAACAAAGTGCCTTTTTAACGTCGTTTTTCTCGTTAGTTGGCCTACATGGTTTACATGTAACGGCGGGTTTAATTTGGATGACAATTATGATGATAGAAGTGGCTAAACGTGGTTTAGGTAAACCAACCGTAACGCGTTTAAGCTGCCTAAGCCTATTTTGGCACTTCTTAGACATTGTTTGGATTTGTGTATTTACCGTTGTTTATTTAATGGGAGCAATGTAATGAGCCACAGCGAAACACATGCGTTAAAGCAAATGCAAAGTGAGCACCATGATGAATCTCATGGCAGCGTTAAAACTTACTTAATAGGCTTTATACTATCAATAATTTTAACCGCCATACCGTTTTACATGGTAATGGAAGGCGACTTTTCTAAAGTAACTACGCTTTGGAGCATTGTTACTTTAGCTATTGTACAAATTTGGGTGCATTTGAAATACTTTTTACATCTTAATTTTACGACAGAAGATGGCCGTGCAAGTACGTTCTCATTCTTATTCAGTGCCCTGATCATCGTAATGGTTGTCGGGCTATCTGTTTGGATTATTTACGAATCTAACGCAATGATGATGTACTAGGAGTTTAAAATGTTTCGTCGTTATTTATCAGTGACTAAGCCTGGCATTATTATGGGTAATCTTATTAGCGTTGCAGGTGGGTTTTTACTTGCCTCACGAGGCGATGTAGATCCTTGGTTAATGATTGCTACTTTAATTGGCTTGTCGCTTGTGGTTGCATCAGGCTGTGCTATCAACAATGTTATTGATAGAGATATAGATGTAGCCATGGCACGTACTCGTACGCGGGTTACAGTAACAGGCGAAATGTCGGCCTTTGCTGCACTGAGTCACGGTGTTTTGTTGGGTGTTGTAGGTTTTGGTTTACTCATTGCTTACACCACTCAAGCCGCAGTATTTTTTGCAGCGTTTGGCTATGTAATTTATGTAGGGGTTTATAGCCTCTACATGAAACGCAACTCTATTTATGGCACATTTGTAGGCAGCCTTTCTGGTGCAGTCCCGCCTGTTGTTGGTTACTGCGCCGTAACAGGGCAGTTTGATATGGGCGCATTAATACTGCTGGTTATGTTTAGCTTGTGGCAAATGCCGCACTCATATGCCATTGCTATTTTTCGCTTTAAAGATTACCAAGCAGCAGGTATTCCTGTACTACCCGTTGCACAAGGCATAGATAAAGCCAAGCGCCATATTGTACTTTATATTGCTGTGTACGCTTTAGTCGTCATGCTATTACCAATAAGTGGCTACACGGGTGCAGCGTTTATGGCAGTGGCGTGTATTACCAGCTTTTGGTGGCTGTTAATGGCACTTCGTGGTTACCGTCGTAATATTGATTTAACAGGCTGGGCTCGCCAAGTGTTTGCTTTTTCAATTGTTAATATTACAGCACTCAGTATTGCCATGGCAGTTGACTACCACAGTGCAGCACCACAGCTATTTGCACTTATATAGCTTAATTAATTTACCTTTCCAAAGTTAATCCAAAGGCTCGAAAGAGCCTTTTTTCGTTTATGAGCCTTACTTTTTAAAGCTCTGAGCATCATAAAATAATGGCTTTAATGTACCGCAGTTTATAAATTTATAAGTAAGCTCATTTTGTGTAGGAATAAGCTTAAACGACCTAAATTTTTGCATGCACGCATTCACTAAATCAACAAAAATTAAGTGATTATAACTAGGGGCTCGCTCAATCTTATGAATATAAATACGTTCCGTGCTGCCTAAATCAATCATGTCGTATTCTTGCCATTGAGTTGGCTCTGTTAAGTCTTTTAATTGACGCGCATAAAGCTGTTTACTCATTTCTATTGCAATATTTGAATAAATTAAAGAGCCATCTTTTCTGTAATCGCCTTCAAATACATCTGCGGTAATTGTTATTTCTTCACCGCGCATTAAACGTTGAATATTAAAAGGTTGAGGCTTTAAGGTTATAAGCTCAGCGTTGCGCACAAACTCTAAAAAAGCAACGTTTGGGTTTTTGATTCTATAAACCACTTGCACATCATGCGGCAGTTTATAGCTTGGTAAATTAAGTGCATAAATCCCCGAACCTTTGTTAACTAAAGCCATAGCGTGCTCAGCATTGTATTTAGGGTTAAGTGGTGGCAATTCTGCTGCCTCTTCCTCAGCAAGAGCGTATCCGCTTATAGTAATGATCAGCAAAGTAAGTAATAAACGCATAATAACCTCAATTAATTTATAAGCTTAAATTGTAGTATATAGCGCAGTAAGCTGGCGATTTAATATTAAGCTAAGTACGCCTATTTGCTAAATAAGATATATTTACGCAATTAGTTGTTCACTTCGTGTAATAAAGCGCGAGCATATAAGTGAAGGTTTTCGTCTTCAGGGTCTGAAGTGTTGGTTAAATAAATTACACGGCCAGTTTTATTAATAAATAGTGTAGTGGGTGTGCCTTTTATGCCTAACTGTTTTGCTAAGGCATCGGCTTTAATAGCTGTTGTAAATGTGTAGCCTCTATCACTTATTGCTTTAGCGGGGTTGGCATCGTCGTCTTCTTTAAAGCTTAGTGCGATGACTTTTAAGCCTTTATGTTTTATTTTCTCAAGTGCTGGTTGCAGCTTTTTACAATACGGACACCACGTAGCCCAAAAATGCAAAACGTAAGGTTGGCCTAATAAATCTGGCGTGTTAATGGTTGAGCCATCAGCCATGTTTAACGTTAACGCTGGAAGTTTAGGCAATGAGTTATCATCAGCGGCTTGCTTTGCAGAGCTTATAAAGCCTAATAAAATTAATGTAATTGCGGTAATTAGCTTTTTCATGGTTTGTTCTTATTATTTTTAATGTTGAGTGTATAGTTAATAAGAACGTAAATTACGTTATTTTATTTCATTAAAAACGGGCAGCTTGTTCAATAACAATACCGTGGCGCTGTGCTAAACGTTCGTGGTTTCTGTCGTAACCACCGCCAATAACACTGGCTACTGGGGTATTGTGTTCAAGGCAGCGCTTAAATACTAAATGGTCACGCTTTTTAATACCCTCCCAGCTTATATCTAGTTTACCTAAGCCATCGTCTTGCCAAATATCTACACCTGCATCGTAAAGTACTAAATCGGGGTTTAACTCTTTTAATAAAAACTGCAAGGTGTCGTCAACAATGCCTAAGTATTCTGCGTCTTGCATATTATTAGCAAGGCCAATATCTAAATCACTAGGGGATTTTCTAAACGGGAAGTTTTTTTCGCAGTGTATAGAGCAGGTATATGCATACGGCTGATGCGCAAGCATTGCAGCTGTGCCATCGCCTTGGTGTACGTCTAAATCAAAAATGAGCACGTTGGTCACTTCACCGCTTTGTATTAACGTTTGTGCGGTAAAGGCTAAGTCGTTAACCATACAAAAACCTGAGCCAAAATCGCTATGAGCATGGTGAGTACCGCCTGCTAAATGGCACGCTAAACCATGCTCTAACGCTAAGCGTGCAGTTTGCAAAGTACCTTGTGGTGCGGTGAATGTACGGTTCATTAGCGGTTGCGACCAAGGTAGGCCAATGCGGCGCATGGCTTTTTCATCTAGGCGGTTATGCCATAAATCGTGAATGTAGTTTTCGCAGTGTACAAGCTCTAGTGGCTCTGGGGTGCCAAGTGCAGGCGCTATGAGGTTACTGCCAATTAAGCCTAGCTCTGCTACGTGTTTGTATAATTGCGCAAATTTACTCATTACAAAACGATGTTTAGGATCAAAGTTAAATGAGTAATTAGAATGATATACCAAAGGTAAATGAGGATTTAAGCGCATAACCGTATTAATAACGAAGTTTGCGCTATGGTAATAAACTTAGCTAACCGAGTCTATTGTGGGTCTTCAATTAATGAAGCAAGCTCTCGGTGCAGTAATTCGTCATCAGCTAAATTAAGCTCCACCAATCGCTTTAAATAGGTAATGCTATTTATATCGATGTGGTGGCATTTTAGGCCAATGTGCTTTTGTTCTATATGGCAAATAAGCACGTCCATTTTTATTTCTATCTCGCTTTGCGGCAAAGTAAAGCGTAGTGTTGCGTCGCTATTTTTAGTGCCGTTGAAAGCATCGCATTTAGTAATAAGTGCTCCGTGTAATGATACATCTAACAACTTACACGGATAAGTGCTCCCTGCTAACTCTAGTTGAGCAGAAGTTGAAAAAAGAATACGCGAGAACTGACGACGATTTTCCATAAAATGATTTGCCTTTATTGTTATGTATAAATAAAGCATAGCGGGAAATAAGCCACTCGGCTCAAAAAGTGACATAAAAAAGCCCCGCATAAATGCAGGGCTTGTAATATCGTTACCGATTAACCAATTTTTTTGTACTTAATACGCTTAGGTTGTGCAGCTTCTGCGCCTAAGGTCTTTTTAAGCCACTCTTCGTATTCAGTGTAGTTACCATCGAAAAAGTTAATTTGCCCTTCGTCGCGGTAATCTAAAATATGCGTTGCAATACGGTCAAGGAACCAACGGTCATGCGATATACACATTACACAGCCTGGGAACTCTAAAATAGCGTTCTCAAGCGCGCGTAGTGTTTCAACGTCTAGGTCATTGGTTGGCTCATCCAGTAGCACCACGTTACCGCCCGCTTTTAAAAGCTTAGCAAGGTGTAAACGGTTACGCTCACCACCCGATAAGTCTTTTACAAACTTTTGCTGGTCGTTACCTTTAAAGTTAAAACGGCTAACGTATGCACGGCTTGGGAACTCAAAGTTACCAATTTTTAGCACGTCCTGACCGTCAGATATTTCTTGGAAAACAGTTTTGCTTTCGTCCATGTTGCCACGGAACTGATCAACAGTTGCTAATTCTACTGTTTCACCAATACTAATATTACCGCTGTCTGGCTGCTCTTCACCGCTTAGCATTTTAAACAGTGTAGATTTACCTGCACCATTGGCACCAATAATGCCCACAATAGCGCCTTTTGGCATACTAAAGCTTAAATCGTCAATAAGTACGCGATCGCCAAAGCTCTTACGAATATTGCTAACTTCAAGTACTTGGTCGCCTAAACGCGGACCAGGTGGAATAAACAACTCGTTAGTTTCGTTACGCTTTTGGTAATCTGATTGTTGTAGCTCACTAAACTGCGCCATACGTGCTTTAGACTTAGCTTGGCGGCCTTTAGGGTTTGAACGTACCCACTCAAGTTCTTGCGCAATTGATTTTTGGCGTGCTTTTTCAGATTTTTGCTCTTGTTGTAAACGTGCATCTTTTTGTTCAAGCCAAGAAGAGTAGTTACCTTCCCACGGAATACCTTCACCACGGTCAAGCTCTAATATCCAGCCAGCTACATTATCAAGGAAATAACGGTCATGCGTTACTGCCACAACTGTGCCTTCGTAATCATGCAAGAAGCGCTCAAGCCATGCAACCGACTCAGCATCTAAGTGGTTAGTAGGCTCATCGAGAATAAGCATATCCGGCTTTTCAAGTAACAATCGACAAATAGCAACACGGCGACGCTCACCACCTGAAAGGTGCTCAATTTTAGCATCCCATTCTGGTAGGCGAAGTGCATCAGCAGCGCGCTCTAAAACATTATCGATGTTGTGGCCATCGTGCGCTTGAATGATTGCTTCAAGCTCACCTTGTTCT
The DNA here is from genome assembly GCF_002221525.1 of Pseudoalteromonas espejiana DSM 9414. Classification (NCBI taxonomy): domain Bacteria; kingdom Pseudomonadati; phylum Pseudomonadota; class Gammaproteobacteria; order Alteromonadales; family Pseudoalteromonadaceae; genus Pseudoalteromonas; species Pseudoalteromonas espejiana. The sequence goes on from NZ_CP011028.1 coordinate 1,039,095, forward strand.
TTAGCAAGTGCGTCAAAGTCAGCGTCTTCCATTGCATACTCGTTGTACACTTCGTCAAGGCGGTTAAGGGCGTGCTTAACTTCGCCAACGGCTTCTTCAACAATTTCGCGAACTGTTTTACTTTCGTCCAGCACTGGTTCTTGCGGTAAGTAACCAATTTTAGTACCTGGTTGAGGGCGGGCTTCACCTTCAAACTCTTCATCAACACCCGCCATAATACGCAGTAATGACGATTTACCAGAGCCATTTAAACCAAGCACACCAATTTTAGCACCCGGGAAAAAGTGCAACGAAATATCTTTTAAAATTGTGCGCTTAGGTGGCACAACTTTAGATACTCGACTCATCGAGAAAATAAACTTATCAGGTAAAACCATGGAGGAAAGCCTTCAAATAATAATAAAAATTTCAATGTTGTATTGTAGTTGTTGAGGGGTTAAACAGTCAACGAATGGCAGGTTTTAAAGCACTAATGCATCTTAGTAAATGAAGTATGAAATCATGAATAAATTTCATTTAGACATCTATACATCTAGAGGTTGATATTTTTGGCATTCTGTTCATAATGAGAGCGTATTAATTCTCGGTTTTTATGAGCAGGAGCTTAAAAGATGCCAATTACAGTTAAAGACGAACTACCGGCTATTGCCCGTTTACGCGAAGAAAACGTGTTTGTAATGCCAAAAAGTCGTGCAAAAACGCAAGAAATACGTCCAATGCGTTTGGCTATTTTAAATTTAATGCCCAATAAAGTAGAAACCGAAGTACAGTTTATTCGTTTGCTTGCAAATTCGCCTTTGCAAGTAAATGTAGAGTTATTGCGCTTAGATACGCACCGCAGCAGTAGTAACTCAGAAGAACACCTAGATACTTTTTACCGTTATTTTTCAGAAGTAAAAGACAATAACTACGATGCCTTATTAGTAACTGGTGCACCACTAGCACACCTAGAATACGACGATGTAGCCTACTGGGACGAGCTAAAAGTGATTATTGATTGGGCAGAGCAGCACGTTACCTCTACGTTGTTTTCGTGCTGGGCGGCGCATGCAGCGCTGTATCATCGTTACAATTTAAAGCGTGATTTGAAAGAAGATAAACTATGTGGCGTGTTTACCCACCAGTGTTATTTTGATCACGGTGCATTAACTCGTGGCTTCGACGACACCTTTTTAGTGCCGCACTCACGTTATGGCCACATTGATATAAATAAAATTAATGCCTGCGACGATATAGTGGTATTGGCAGGTTCTGAAAAAGTAGGCGCTTACTTAATGAAAAATAAGTCGGGTAGCCAAGTGTTTATAACCGGCCACCCAGAATACGATGCCGACACATTAAAAGCAGAGTACGAACGCGATTTACAAAAAAGCCCAGATGCACCAAAACCCGAAAACTATTTTCCAGATAACGATGCAAGTAAAAAGCCGTCAAAAACGTGGCAAAGCCATGCGTTTTTACTGTTTTCGAACTGGTTAAATTACTACGTGTACCAAACTACACCTTATGATATTAATTTAGTTAGCCAAGATGTGAGGACTAACAACTATGCCGAATAACGTGCCAAACAAAAATAAGCAAAGCGAATTAAGCGCTGCGCTAAAACAGCGTATTTTAATTTTAGATGGTGCAATGGGCACCATGATCCAAACTCACAAGCTTGAAGAAGAAGACTACCGCGGTGAGCGCTTTAAAGACTGGCACGTGCTAATAAAAGGCAATAACGATTTATTAAGTCTTACCAAACCCGAGTTAATTGCCGATATACACCGCAGCTTTTTAGCTGCAGGTGCAGATATTATTGAAACCAATACTTTTAACTCAACCACCATTTCGATGGAAGATTACGACATGGCAAGCATAAGCCGTGAGGTAAACTTAGAGTCGGCAAAACTCGCGCGCGCAATATGTGACGAGTTCACCGCTAAAAATCCAGAAAAACCACGCTATGTAGCCGGTGTGTTAGGGCCAACATCTAAAACCTGTTCTATCTCGCCAGATGTAAACGATCCAGGTTACCGTAACGTAACGTTTGATAAGCTAGTTACTGCCTATGTTGAGTCTACTCTTGCATTAATGAAAGGCGGCGCTGATTTAATACTTATCGAAACCATATTCGACACCCTAAATGCAAAAGCAGCCTCATTCGCAGTAGAAGAAGCGTTTGAGCAAGCAGGGCGCACATTACCTGTAATGATCTCGGGCACAATTACCGATGCCTCAGGGCGTACGCTTTCGGGGCAAACAACCGAAGCATTTTATAACTCTATTCGCCATATTAAGCCTATTTCAATTGGCCTTAACTGCGCCCTAGGGCCAGACTTACTTCGCCAATACGTAGAAGAGCTTTCGCGCGTATGCGAAACCTTTACCTCAGTACATCCTAATGCCGGTTTACCTAACGAATTTGGTGAGTACGACCTAGAAGCACCTGAGATGGCCGCCGAGATTATAGATTGGGGCAAATCGGGCTTTATAAATATTGTGGGTGGCTGCTGCGGTACAACGCCTGAGCATATTCGTGCGTTTGCTAAAGGGCTTGAAGGCGTTAAACCTCGCCCATTACCAGAGCTTGATGTACGCATGCGTTTATCAGGCCTTGAAGCCTGTAACTTAAACTAGGAGCCAACATGACACAGCAAATTGCAGTATTTACCAATGTTGGCGAGCGTACCAATGTAACCGGCTCAGCCATGTTTAAACGTTTAATCATGGAAGAAGACTATGAAGCAGCGCTTACCGTTGCCCGCGAACAAGTAGAAAATGGCGCCCAAGTTATTGATATAAACATGGACGAAGCCATGTTGGACTCAAAAGCGGCCATGGTTAAGTTTTTAAACTTAATTGCCTCAGAGCCTGATATTTCGAAAGTGCCTATTATGGTCGACTCCTCTAAATGGGAAGTAATAGAAGCAGGCTTAAAGTGTATTCAAGGCAAGGCTATTGTTAACTCAATATCGCTTAAAGAGGGCGAAGAGCCGTTTAAACGCCAAGCTAAAATTATTAAACGCTTTGGTGCAGCTGCTGTTGTTATGGCGTTTGACACCGACGGCCAAGCCGACACCGCAGATAGAAAATACGAAATATGTGCGCGCAGCTACAAAATATTAGTAGACGATATTGGCTTCCCGCCGGAAGATATTATATTCGACCCTAATATATTTGCCGTAGCCACCGGTATAGAAGAGCACGACAACTACGCAGTAGAATTTATTGAAGGCACACGCCGCATTAAACAAAACTTACCACACTGTAAAGTGTCGGGCGGGGTGTCTAATGTATCGTTTTCGTTTAGGGGCAATAACCCTGTACGCGAAGCCATTCATTCAGTGTTTTTATACCACGCGATAAAAGCGGGTATGGATATGGGTATTGTAAATGCAGGCCAGCTTGCTGTTTATGACGACATCCCCGAAGAACTTCGCAAAGCCGTAGAAGACGTAATCCTTAACACCGACCCCGGTGCAGGTGAGCGCCTTGTAGAAATAGCCCCTAAGTTTTCAGGCATGGCACAAGCCGAGCGAGTAGAAGATTTAGAGTGGCGCACATGGCCTGTTGAAAAACGCCTAGAACACGCGCTTGTTAAAGGCATAACCACCTTTATAGATGAAGACACCGAAGAGTGCCGCGCAGCTGCCGATAAACCTATTCACGTAATTGAAGGGCCATTAATGGATGGCATGAACGTGGTAGGGGATTTATTTGGCGCAGGAAAAATGTTTTTACCGCAAGTTGTTAAATCAGCCCGTGTAATGAAGCGTGCAGTGGCCTACCTAGACCCATACATAGAAGCCGAAAAAGAAGAAGGCGCCACTAACGGTAAAGTGGTTATGGCCACCGTAAAAGGCGACGTGCACGACATAGGTAAAAACATTGTAGGCGTAGTACTGCAATGTAATAACTACGAAGTAATCGACTTAGGCGTAATGGTACCTGCCGAAAAAATACTGCAAACAGCTATCGACGAAAAAGCCGACATAATCGGCCTTTCGGGTTTAATTACCCCATCGCTAGATGAAATGGTACACGTAGCCAAAGAAATGACCCGCCGAGGCTTTGAATTACCCCTTATGATTGGCGGCGCAACGACCTCTAAAGCGCATACTGCAGTTAAAATTGAGCCACAGTACGACAAAGGCGTCGTGTACGTAAATAACGCCAGCCGTGCAGTGGGCGTAGTATCGAGCTTGTTATCTAAAGAGCTAAAACCAGCCTTTTTAGAAAAAACTAAAGCCGAGTACGTAAAAGTGCGCGAACAACAAGCGCGCAAAAAGCCACGTTCAAAACCGGTTACCATACAGCGTGCCCGTGACAACGCAGCACAGCTTGATTGGGATAACTACACGCCACCTGTGCCTAAAAAGCTGGGCGTGACCGAGTTTAAAAATGTATCAATCGCCACGTTGCGTAAATATATAGATTGGACCCCATACTTTATGACGTGGTCAATCGCTGGTAAATACCCGCGCATAATGGATGACGAAGTCGTTGGCGAACAAGCACAAAGCTTATTTAAAGACGCTAACGACATGCTCGACGACCTCGAAAAAGCAGGCAGTTTACAGCCATTGGGTGTAATCGGTTTATTCCCTGCAAACCGCGTGGGCGATGACATAGAAATTTACACCGACGAAACCCGCAAAGAGCTGTTAAACACCTCTTGCCATTTACGCCAGCAAACCGAAAAAACCGACTTTGCTAACTATTGTTTGGCTGACTACATTGCGCCAAAAGGTACACCTGATTACTTTGGCGCGTTTGCCGTAACGGGCGGTTTAGAAGAAGACGACTTAGCCGACGCGTTCGATGCACAGCAAGACGACTACAATAAAATAATGGTGAAAGCGGTTGCCGATAGGCTCGCAGAAGCCTTTGCCGAATACCTACACGAACAAGTGCGTAAAGAGTACTGGGGATATGCACCCGATGAAAACCTCGGTAACGATGAGCTAATTCGCGAAAACTACCAAGGCATTCGCCCAGCGCCAGGTTACCCAGCATGCCCAGAGCACACCGAGAAAAAGAAAATTTGGCAGTTACTCGATACCGAAAAACGCATTGGCATGCAGCTCACTAGCTCATACGCCATGTGGCCAGGAGCAGCTGTTTCTGGCTGGTATTTCTCACACCCAGAGGCAAAATACTACGCAGTAGCTGCAGTGCAAAAGGATCAGGTAGAAGACTACGCCAAGCGAACTAATATGACGCTCGCAGAGGCAGAAAGATGGCTATCGCCTAACTTGGGGTATGATCCTGATTAGAAGAGTAGCGGTCAGTTTTTAGCTATCAGTAAAACAAAACGAGCCTAATTAGGCTCGTTTTTGTTTTCAGATTAGGATTAACTACTATTGGTATTAACGATTAGTAATCGATATATCTACTTTATTTAATATCAAGTAGTTGTTTGCATATAGATAAGTTAGTGTGACTATTAAATTTATACTAATTAATTGGATTTTTTGAATGGAGCTTCAGTGAAAAAAGAAGATGGTATATCTAAGTATAAATTAAATAAAATTGCAGTGGAGTCTTTGAGAAACACTATCCGCTTACATTTCGACTCGGTGCTACTTTACAATAACGGATCTTATCCAAGTGCACTACAACTCTCTATATTAGCTTTAGAAGAGTTCTCAAAAGCCCATTGGGTTGATCATTATATATGGTCATCTGAAACGAATGAAGGCTACCCAAATGCTGCTGAAGAGCTAGATTGGTTAAAAGGTTTATACGGTCATCCAAAGAAGCAGTGGAACTTTGTTGCAAGGGAAGTTGAGGATTATTCCCCAAACTTTATTTCAGTTATTCAAAGCCGGGAACTGGAAAGTAAAAAACAAAACTCAGTTTATGTTGGTTTACCTAGAATTAAGGGAAAGATTGATATTGATAGTAAAATCTCTACTCCATGGCAAATTAAACAAAAAGATGCAAAACAGCTCATTTCAATAATTAATGATGAATTAATTCGAATCATTACAAGAATTGAAGACGAGGAGTTTTATTTTGAAGGTGGAAAAGGTATGGATGAAGTTTTTGATTATGAAATATATAAAAAGCTTTTAAAGTGGCCTCATAAAAGTGGATTGAAAAATAAAAGCTGGAGACAAAAAAATAAGAGTGAAAATGATAAAATCTAAAGGTCTATTAATGAAGTATCTAAACTATTTATTACTTTGCCTATCTATATTTTTCACATCGAACACATTTGCGCTTGAGCAGAAGTATCACGAGAGTGTTTTACCTGTTATTGTTGCTTTTAAAACGCAGGATAAAACTGAGATTGCTGCGCATATTCGCTACCCTCTAAAAAGGCAATACCCATTGCCTGACATTAAAAATGAAGCTGAATTTATTAACCGCTTTGATGAAGTGTTTGACGAGGAACTTGTTGCCGTTATTGGCAGCTCTAATGTTAATACAGATTGGGATAGCGTAGGTTGGCGTGGCATTATGCTAAATAGCGGCGTGATGTGGGTAGATACCGATGGTAAAATTATCGGTATAAATAGCCACACAGCCAAAGAGCAGGCATTTGCTAAACGCTTAATTGAACAAGACAAGCAATCACTCCATTCAAGTATTAATACTTTTGAAGAGCCAGTACTCGATTGGAAAACGGCTAACTACCATATTCGCGTTGATGATTTAGGTGATAGAAATTACCGTTATGTGGTGTGGGATATTGATAAAAAGATTAGCGATAAGCCAGATATGGTTTTATTAAACGGTGATATTACCTTTGAGGGTAGTGGCGGGAATCATCACTATACGTTTAAAAATGGGCGTTATAGTTACATATTACACGTTACTGTAATTGGCTGCGATACATCGCCACCTGGTTGGCTTGAAGTATATAAAGATGATGAGCAGTTATTAAAAGAGCGAGTTATAAGTGCTGAGTAGAGTCAACAAACCCTTCTTATTTACACCCAATAAAGCTGTCATCTAATAACAGCTATAAATTGGCGGTTCGGCGATAAAAATTTCAATAAACCAATCCTAAGTGGTAGGCTAAAAAAGTAGCAAGTATTCAAACCGTTCTCGCGCAACAAGGAATTCCTTTAAAGCGCTTTGCCAAGGAGTTAAATATGATCACGCTTACCGTTAATGGTAATAAACATGAGTTTACAGGCGATCCGTCAACGCCGGTGCTTTGGTATCTTCGAGATGAATTAAATTTAACCGGGCCTAAATTTGGCTGTGGTATGGCGCAGTGTGGTGCGTGCACCATACATATTGATGGCGTAGCGCAGCGCTCGTGTGTATTACCGGTATCGGCTGTAGTAGGGCGTAATATTACCTCTATTGAAGGGTTAAGCGAGCAAGGCGACCACCCCGTGCAAAAAGCGTGGGTTGAGCATAAAGTGCCGCAGTGTGGGTTTTGTCAGTGCGGGCAAATAATGCAAGCGGCAAGCTTATTAGCCGCTAACCCCAATCCAACTGATGATGAAATAGTGAGTAACATGTCGGGCAATATTTGCCGTTGTGGCACGTATCCGCGTATTCATAAAGCGATTAAGTCGGCGGCTAAAACCATTGCGGGCGTTGAATATTTTGACCCAAATGAACAAGGGGAAGAAGTATGAAAAACAACAATACATACTTTGACCTAAACCGCCGCCAATTTTTAAAAACCAGCGCAATAGGCGCATTGGTATTAGGCACTTATTTTGTAGGCAGTGCGCCAAGAGCGTTTGCTGGCGTGTTAGAGCAACCCTCTGAGCAAGCAAAACGTGCCAACTTATTTATAGCACTGCGCCCCGATGGCATGGTTGAAATAACCTGCCACCGCTCTGAAATGGGCCAACAAATTCGAACAGCCATAGCTCAAATTGTGGCAGACGAAATGGAAGCTGCGTGGGATAAAGTAGTTGTTATTCAAGGTAAGGGCGACCCTAAATACGGGGATCAAAACACCGATGGCTCGCGCAGTATTCGCTACAACATGCAGCGCCTGCGCGAAATGGGCGCAAGCGTACGTTATATGATGCAGCATGCTGCCGCTAAATATTGGAAAGTTGAGCCTCAAACCTGTACAGCTAATCAGCACGTGGTTACCCACAGCTCGGGTAAAACGCTGGCCTATAAAGACTTAATAGACCTAGCGCTTGGTATTACCCCACCAGAGCCTGACAAGCTAACACTTAAAAAACGTAAAGAATGGCGTTATATAAATACAGGTATGGCGCACATAGATTTAACCGATTTAGTAACCGGTAAAGCCACATTTGCTGCCGATGTACGCGAACCAAAAGCGCTGGTGGCTATTATTGAGCGCCCGCCGGTAGTAGGTGGTGTGGTTAAATCGTTTGATGCCAGCGCCGCTAAAGCAATTAATGGCGTAGTTGATGTTATTGAAATGCCTGTTCCAAAAGGCGCACCGCAATTTCAGCCAAAAGGCGGCATTGCTATTGTTGCTAAAAATACGTGGGCTGCATGGCAGGCGCGTAAAGCACTAAAAGTAGTGTGGGATGATGGTAAAAACGGCGATTATAATTCAGAGAACTTTAAAAAGTCGCTATTGCAAACAGTGAATGAGCCGCAAGCGCATGTGCGCGAAATAGGCGATACCACCAACATATTGGCTAAATCGAGCAATAAGTTAGTAGCTGACTACTATGCGCCGCACCTAGCTCAAGCACCAATGGAACCACCTTGTGCTACGGCGATGTATTATAAAGACCGCGTTGATATTTGGGCTGCAACACAAAATCCACAAGCTGATATGAAAACCGTAGCTGCGTTACTTGGTATGCAAGAGAGCCAAATTAACGTGCATGTCACCATGTTAGGTGGCGGTTTTGGGCGTAAATCAAAACCTGATTTTTCGGCAGAAGCCGCCTACATTTCAATGAAAGTAGGTAAACCCATACGCGTTCAATGGACGCGAGAGGATGATATTCAGCACAGTTTTTATCATGCGGTATCGGCTCAACATATTGAAGCGTCATTAGATGAAAAAGGTAACATAGAAGCTTATTTACATCGTACGGCGTTTTCGCCAATTGTATCTACGTTTCAAGAAGGGGCAACGTCGCCTGCAGGCTTTGAGCTGCGCTTAGGCTTTACTGATAACCCTATAAACTCACCTAATTTAAAGCTAGAAAATGGCGAAGCACCCGCTAAAGCTAGAGTGGGTTGGATGCGCTCGGTATCAAATATTTTCCATGCTTTTGCTATTCAGTCATTTATTGCTGAAGCGGCGCACAAAGCAGGGCGCGACCAAAAAGACTATTTACTCGAAACCATAGGCCCTGATCGCATATTGGATGTAACCGAGCAAAATGCGACGTACGATAACTATGGCGGCGATAAAGACGTTTACCCATTAGATATTGGCAAGTTACGTCATGTTATTGAAAAAGTAGCTGATATAAGTAAATGGGGCCGAAAGCTTCCAAAAGGGCGCGGGTTAGGTATTGCAGCACACCGCAGCTTTTTAACGTATGTGGCAACGGTAGTTGAGGTAGAAGTTTCAGATGCTGGCGATTTAAACGTGATTAAATCGTGGGTAGCTATTGATGCAGGTACGGTTGTAAACACCGATACCGTTAAAAACCAAACGCAAGGTGGTTCTATTTACGGTATTACAACCGCAATAAGCGATGGTATTACTTTTGATAAAGGCCGAGTACAGCAAAGTAATTTTCATGATTACCGCGTACCCCGTATGAGCGACTCACCTTTAGAGGTAGAGGTCGAAATAATACAAAGCGATGCGCCACCAGCAGGCGTAGGCGAGCCCGCAACACCGGTTTACGCCCCTGCATTGTGTAACGCCATTTTTGCCGCTTGTGGTAAGCGTATTAGGCAATTGCCTATAGGTAACCAATTAAAAGCATAAATAAACGTTCTTTTTTAGCCGTTAAACAAAAAAACCGCCAAATGGCGGTTTTTTTAGAAATTAGCGATTAGTGAGTTTTTTCAAACTCATCTACTTCACGCTCTGCTTCTTCTTTAGATTTACCGTACTGCTGCTGGATTTTACCCACTAGCTCTGTACGGCTACCTTCAATTTTGTCTAAATCGTCGTCAGTAAGATCGCCCCATTTTTGTTGCGCCTTACCTTTAAGTTCGTTCCAATTACCTTTCATACGATCGCTGTTCATAAGTTTCTCCTTACTTAGATTTAATTAACGTTCACTATAAAAGGAGCAAGGCGTGTACCAATAAGTTAAATTTAAATTTTGTATTTATAATCATGGTGTTATGTTTTCATTGGCGCAGTAGCAATTAATATAGCGCGCATGTCCTTAAAAAATGTACAGAGCGGTCTGTAATTATTTCTGATTGTGATGCCCTTTATAACCACAGAGCTTTAGCGGCGCGTTTATTTTTGGTTTTTGTTACAATGCATACAAAGCAATTTTGGGTAAATAGCAGTGCTGCCGGTTCAAAACATATATCAACAACTCGTAACTACATTACAAAGTAACCCTATAACGTTATTACAAGCACCGCCTGGTGCAGGTAAATCAACATGGTTGCCGCTACAGCTTATGCGCGACGGCCATTTTAAACGTATTGTAATGCTGGAGCCGCGCCGCTTAGCTGCACGTAATATTGCCAATTACCTAGCGCAGTGCCAAAACGAAAATGTGGGGCAAAGTGTTGGCCTGCGGGTGCGCGGTGAGAGTAAAGTAAGTAACAATACGCGCCTTGAAATAGTCACAGAGGGCATGCTTACTCGCATGCTACAAAACGATCCAGAACTTAGCGATATTGATTTACTGATATTTGATGAGTTTCATGAACGCTCGATTGCAGCCGATACCTCACTGGCCTTTGCTCTAGAGACCCAAAGTGCACTGCGTGACGATTTAACCATACTCCTTATGTCAGCGACCCTTGATACCGAGCGCTATACGCAATTTTTTGATTGCCCCGTTATTCAATCAAGTGGGCGAAGTTACCCCATAGACGAAGTATACATACCCATAAAAGATGAAAGCCGCTGGCTTGATGCTATTCCCTCTTTAATAAAACAAGCACTTAACGAGCAAAGCGGCAGTGCACTGGTGTTTTTGCCTGGTCAATTTGAAATATTACGCGTACAACAGGCCCTAAATGATTTGCCAAGTAACTGCCTAGTTGCCACGTTATTTGGCGAGCAAGATAAAGCCAACCAGCAGGCGGCGATTGCTCCTGCGCCTGAAGGCATGCGCAAAGTTGTGCTTACCACCAATGTAGCCGAAACCAGCTTAACTATTGAAGGCATTCGCATTGTTATTGATAGCGGTAAACGCCGCGCGGCGAGCTATAACTTAAAAACAGGCGTAACGGAGCTTACAACACAAAGTATATCGCGCTCTTCTGCCGTGCAGCGAGCAGGGCGTGCAGGGCGAATAGAACCGGGTGTGGTGTACAGGCTTGGCTCAAAGCAAACCTTTGAGCGACGCAATAGCCACGATAACCCCGAAATACTCACCTCAGACATAAGCCAACTTATGTTGGAGGCAAAACAGTGGGGCGCAAATATTAGCGAGCTCACCTTGCTTGATACGCCAACAACGCAGCAATGCACACAAGCAATGAGCTTACTGACTATGCTTGAAGCCATCGATGGCAAAGGCAAGCTAACCAAGTTGGGCAGCAACATGCTGGGTTTTGGGGCGGATATTCGCTTAGCGCATATGCTTTTAAAAGCATATGCGCTTGAGGCAGAGCTCCCTGGTATTTATCGCTTAGCACTTTATTTAGTGGCGCTGCTTGAGAGCAGAATAAACAGCGCCAACGAGCTAAGCTTAGCGCTTCATAACCAGCAGCAAAGGCCACACCCAGTATTTAAACAGCAGTTAAAATACTGGCAAAGCCGTTTAAAAGTAACCGACAGTAACAGCGAGCTAAACACAGAGTATTTAGGTTTGCTAGTGGCATTAGCTTACCCCGACCGCATTGCAAAAAAACGCGGTAATGGCTATTTACTTGCCAATGGGGCGGGCGCTGATTTAAACACCGATTACTGGCACAACGATGACTACCTTGCCATTGCTACCATGGGCGGCCATAAAGGCGCTCGTATATTTGCAGCGACAGCGCTTAGCCCATTTGAGCTACAAGATTACTTACCGCACTTATTTACTTCGCTCACCCGCTGTGAATTTGATGAAAAAACTGCGCGCTTTATTCATCAAGACGAAGTAAAGCTCGGCGCTATTACGCTTACAAGCCAACCGAGTAAACAAAAGCTTGATAAAAGCGAGCGCGCCAAAGCGTGGCTTAATTTATTTACTAAGCATGGTTTTGCATTATTTAATGAACAGCGCGATGCACAGCAATTATTAATACGCATGAGTTTAGCTAGTCAGTTTATGCCTGATAAATTCCCAACGATTAGCGAACAACACCTTATAGAAACGGCTGATGATTGGTTAGGCGTGTATTTACAAGATATAAAAACACTCGATCAGCTTAAAAAGTTAAACTACTTTGAAGCGCTGCAAAATTGTTTTGACTGGCCGCAGCAAACAGCGTTAAAAGCGTTATTACCACTTAGATTAACGGTACCGAGTAGCTCAAATATAAAAATTAATTACCAGCTAGATGGCCCCGCAAAGTTAAGCGTGCGCATGCAAGAAGTGTATGGTTTAACCAGTACGCCTATGCTTGCTAATGGTAAATTGCCACTGCTTATGGAATTACTATCGCCAGGTAAGCGCTCACTACAGCTTACACAAGATCTTGCACACTTTTGGGCTACTAGTTATCGCGATGTACAAAAAGAAATGAAGGGGCGTTACCCTAAGCATTTTTGGCCAGACGACCCAGCCAATAGCGTTGCAACCAATAGAGTAAAAAGCAAAATGTAGGTTTAACTTAGCACTTTAAGCACGTATTGTTTTTAGGTGTCACGTCGAGTAAGTTACCCTGCGAGTCTATATTAAAGCTACAACAATGATTAAAGATTTGGTGCAGCTTTTTACGGCTTTTAATTACTCTCGATTTGAGTGTTGAGTAATTAATATCATGGCTTTGAGCATACTCTTTTTGTGAAATACCTTCTATTTCAATCGCGGTTAAAAGTGCGGCCTCATCCTGGGGAAGTGCATTTATAAAAGGCTTAACACACCCAGCGAGCTCTGTAATTACTTGGGTTTGTTCTTGCTCGTACCATAATGAGCCGACTTCTACATTTTGTGATGCATGGCTTTTTCTGTAAAAGTCGATAACTGTATTGTTCGCTATTTGAAATATCCACGATTTAATTTTGCTTGGCTCTTTAACCGCATATAAATGCTGATGGGTTTTAATGAGTATGTCTTGCATTAAATCATCAACATCACTGGGGTTAGCTATTTTACTGTGCAAAAACGCTTTTAAGCTCGCTTGATATTGGCTCCAAATTATTTTTATATCCAAAGTAAACCTCCAAGTAGTAAAGCGATGAGTAAACACCGCTTTACAGTTACTTAATTACAGCAGCTGTTAGTGCTACATAGACTGCTTTGCACATCTTTATTATTGGCTAAAAATGTATTAGTTAAATAAAACTGGCTAAAACGTTTAGTAAAATCGTCACTTATTGTTTTCTCAACTAGGTCGCTATTGAGTACGTTTTGCTGCCACGCTTGTGCTTTGGGTAAACCACACAAAAAATCGTAGCCACTATGTGCTTTTATTATGGCGGCGCGATGTAAAAGCGGTAGCCAAGCAATATCAACTTTACTTAATGTATCTGATTTAAAAAACACAGTATTGGCCGCTAATTGTTGCTCGATGGTTTTAAATGCCTTTTCTAACTTTAAACTGCGCTTTTTAAACGTGGCTTCGTCTTTACTGCTCATGGTTGAGCACTGAGCTAAATAGTGCTTGGTCGCTAAGTAGCTCCATGCACGATCTAGAGCTCTAACTTCATTAGAAAGTGAGGTTTCAAGTGGTGAAAACTCATCGTCGATATATTCAATAATTGCATCTGACTCAAACAAAACCGTATCTTTTTCAGTGATTAGTACAGGGACTTGAGCATTTGGAGATATTTCCAAAAACCACTGTGGCTTATTTTTTAAATCAATGTACTCAATTTCATAGGGTACATTTTTAGCCTCTAATGCTGCGGTTACTCGTTGTACAAATGGACAAATTTTAAAGCTTACAATTTTAATCATTTTCATTACCTTCATGTTTATAGATTTACCTATAAGACGAAGCAGGTTTTAAAAAGACGAAATCAATTTTAATTGTTTGTTATTTAATCATGATGTGCAATCATAAACCTTGTAAAACAATTAAATAAACGCACACAAGGAAGAATAATGAAGCATTTAGTTTTATTACTATTATTTGTTACAAGCTTTGTAGCACGTGGCGAAAACACATTTGATTTAAAAGCGTTTGCACAGCACTACTACAAAACAATGACTGCCACGCAGGCCCCTAACGCCGGTACTAAAGAGCTTGAGGCTTACCTTGCATTGTTAACAGACGATGTAGGCAGCCAGCACATACCGTATCAAGTAGATGACTCTCGCACAGCTGATGGCAAAGAATTAATGCGTAAAGGTATGAGCTTTTATTTAGGCGCGCACACCCACTATGAAAGTGAGCTACTCAATACCTTTACTTTTAACGATAGCGGTTTTGCGATTCGTTATAAAAACCACGCTAAAGGCATTCACCCACAAAGCAAACAGCAAATAGAGTACACCTCAGTAATGATGGAAGTAATAGAGGTTGAAAACGGTAAAGTGGCGATGATCCGTAAATATCACCAATAACAACTTGCCTAGAACCTAATTAAGGGTAGCTATAATTATGTTGCCCTGCGCATGCCAAATAGTAAATTTATACTAAACTTTGTGAATAAACTAATACATTCCAAGCGGTATAGTGGATGCAAAAAGAAAACTTAAACGTTTTGCTGGTTGATGACGATGCGTTAATGCTAAGAGCGTTATCTAAAACATTAAAAAGGTTATGCAATAACGCTGAAATTACCTGTGTAGAGACCGTTGAACAGCTTGAAAGTTATTTAAATAAAACCAACACTTTTGATATTGTATTTTGCGACTCTGCTCAGTCAGCTATTTCAGGTTTAAAAGTACTTCCGCAAATTAGATTGCTACACCCCACAGCACTGAGATGTTTATTCACCAGTGACTTAGCTCATAACTACGAACTACAAATAAATAACACAATACATTTTCATCTTGTTAAGCCTTTTACACAATCCCACCTAACACAGGCTGTTAATAGTGCAGAGCTTTTAAGGTCTTTGCCAATAAATCTTAACAACCGCAAAAAACTAGGTCAGCTAAACGGTTTGCCATTTTTGAGTGCGGTAACACAAAACTTACTATCAGAGCTCAATAAAACAGACCCTAGTATAAATATATTAGAGCAAAATATAGTTAACGATCCTTTGCTTTCGAGTAAATTACTACAAGTAGCAAATTCGGCTTACATGGGCTTTGATACTCAAACCACTAATATTAAAGATGCAATTATTAGAATTGGACTCATAAGTTTAAGAGCCATAGTGGTGTTTAGTGAATTGTCGGCGCAAATACCAAGTAGCGCTAACCAAAAAACGCTTACTAAAGTGATAAAAAAAAGCGACAAAAAAGCGCATATGGCTAAATCTTTAGCTCAGTTTTTGGGGTTATCTAGGCAGGAACAATTGCTTGCATATGCTACCGGACTCTTAAGCGTTATTGGTGAACTTGCAAGTCTTGCGAATGAAAAAAATAGTGATGTTAAAAGCGTACCTGAGTATACATTAAGCGCTTATTTATTAGCTCTGTGGGGCTTTGAAGAGACAATTGTGCGTGCGCAGATGCTTAATGAACCCATTGATCATAATACTATTTCACTGAGTTTTATTCATAGTGTAGTGGAGCATGCTTATTGTTTTAACTCGTTTGACTTTGAGCACACTGAACATGCTTTGCTTGATGGCAGTATCAGTTTGGAAGAAATACAGCTGTGGTGGCAAAGCTACAATTAAAAGGGGGACAACCAATGAAAGGTATTATTTTTAGAGGTCTTGAGGCGTTAGTAATTGAAAAATGTGGCATGGCTGCATGGGATAATTTACTTAGTAAAAATGCCCCCGATGGTCGTGTGTATATTTCGGCGCAAAGCTATCCCGATGAGGAGTTAGTTGGCTTGGCGCAAGATGTAGCCACCGCACTTGATATGACTATGCCACAGGTATTAAAAGCATTTGGAGAATATTTATTTTCTCATTTACAAAGGCACCACCCAGTGATTGTTGAAGGTTTTGATAGCTTTGCTGAGCTTATTATGGGCATCGATGAAGTTATTCATATTGAAGTTGCCAAGTTGTACCAAGAACCAAATTTACCGAGCATTCGATGTGAGCATAAACAAGCGGGAAAAATTGTTATGCATTACCACTCTAAAAGGCAGTTATGTATGTGTGCAGAGGGCCTGATTTACGGTGCAGCTGCGCATTACGGTATTAACGTATCGTTAAATCATAAAGCGTGTATGCACGATGGCTGCGACGAATGTGTTATAGAGGTAAATTACGGTGCTGTAAATGAGTGAAGATACCTATAATTACAAACAAGCTTATTTCAGAGAAAAGTCGGCAAGAGATCAGTTAGAGGTGCTGCTAGAGGATAAAACGCGTGCGTTATTTCAAGCTAACCAAGCGTTAGAAGAAAAACTAGCAATACTAAAAAACCAACAAGCTACAGTAATGCAAACCGATAAAATGGCCACCTTGGGGACGCTTGCGGCGGGGGTTGCTCACGAAATAAATAACCCGCTGGCATATGTGACTAGCAACTTAGAAAGCATTAAGTTTATAAAGCCAGTGTTACTAATGCTTTTGAAAGTGGCAAAACAGTATGCTGATAAAACTATTTCGGCTGATGAAGCACATACGCAGTTAGTAACGCTTGATCAGCAAAGTGACTTTAACTTTATGTTAGATGATATAGACGAGCTACTAGATGACACGCATGAAGGGTTAAATCGGATTGCTTCAATAGTAAATAACTTACTTAATTTTGCGCGCCCTCAAAGTAGTGCTATGGCAATGGCGAGTATTAAAGAGACGCTAGATGGCGCTGTTAAACTTTTAGCAAACCAATTAAAAACGAGTACGGTAAGCATTCACTGCAACGAGCTGCCAATGACATATTGTAACCTCTCGGCGCTTAATCAGGTGTTTGTAAATTTATTACTAAATGCTAAGTATGCCTGCGATTTGGTATCAGGCACAGAGAATGAAATTACCGTTAACCTTTTCGCCCAAAACGATAAAATATACATAGAAGTCCAAGACAATGGCTGCGGTATGGATGAAGCGACGGTTAACCATATATTTGAGCCCTTTTATACAACCAAGCCAGTAGGCGATGGCACAGGTATGGGCATGGCAATTGTGTATAGCGTTTTAAAAGAGCACGGTGGGGTTATTGAAATTGAAAGCGAATTAAATAAAGGCACCCTTATGCGTTGTATTATTCCAATTATGCACGAACATAAATAACAGCCATGGCTAAAGAGGGGGATTTATACCTCTTTGCCACCGTGCTGCTGAGCTAAATCATCAAGTTCAGCAAGTGTGTAATCAAACCCACTCTCATCGTAGTCATAACTTACCTTTACACTGTCGCCGCCATTAAAAAGGCGGGTTTTAACCTGATTCACAGGCCAATCTTTAAGTTCGTGTAAAAAGCGGTTGGCGATTTGTGAAGTTGCAAAACGATAACTAATTTCTGTTTTCATAAAAGCTCTCAGGCCCTTAATAATAAGGTTTATATTAATTGGGCGTTCATAATTTGGTTACAAAAAATAAAAGGTATAAATGTAAATTTTGTGTTTCAATATTTACCTATAAATTGCTATACGCTAACACCCTTACTTAAACGACAATTTAAAATGCATTATAAATCAGCTTTATTCGCAAGTTCTGCCTTAATTCTTAGTGCTTGTGGCGGCTCAGGCTCAGATGATACGCCAACCATTAACGGAAATAAAATCCCAATTTTATCAGTTGCTAATATTCCTACCGAAATAGCCAAAGGCCAAACCATTGAGTTAAACGCAACTGCCAATGACAAAGATGGCACTATTACTAGTGTGGTTTGGCAGCAAACTGCAGGTACTACCATATTGAGCGAACCTATAGAGGCTTTAAGCGCCACTATAACAATTGCACCGGCACTGAGTTATAAACCAATAGAGTACGCGTTTAGTGTTACAGCCACCGACAATGAAGGTGCAACAAGTAGCCAAACTGTTTATTTTACGGCGCGTAATAGTTTAGAAGAACATAGTGCTGCTAGGTTGCTTCATCAAGCCACTATGGGGCCTACACTTAGTGAAATACAAAGTGCAAAAGGATTAAGTGAGCAACAGTGGCTTGATAAGCAAATAGCGCTGCCAATTAACTACCACCATGACTATTTAGTAACGCTTGATGATGACGACGACTTTAAGTATATAAGCCGCATAGATGCATGGTGGAAAGCGGTATTACAAAGTGACGATCAGCTTCGTCAGCGAGTCGCATTTGCGCTTAGCGAAATACTGGTTGTCTCGGATGAAAATAGCGACTTACGTGCTCAGCCTGAAGGAATGATAACCTACTACGATTTATTGCTCACACACGCATTTGGTAATTTTAGAGACTTGCTTGAAGATATTACGCTTTCGCCCATTATGGGCACGTACCTAAGCCATTTAGGTAACGAAAAAGCCGATGAAGCGCTGAATATTCGCCCCGATGAAAACTACGCCCGAGAGGTAATGCAGCTATTTACTATAGGGCTTGAAGAGTTAAACCTAGATGGTAGCGCCAAGCTTGATGCCAGTGGCAATACCATAGCTACGTATGGGCAAACACAAATAGAAGGGTTTGCTCGAGTTTTTACCGGTTGGACATTTGCGGGCAGTGAGACCTTTAAGCGTAAAAGTCGCGATTATTTAAGTCCTATGCAAGCATTTAGCGAATACCATTCTAGTGAACAAAAAGCACTGTTAAACAATGAAGTTATCCCACCGGGCTACGGGCCTGAAGAGTCGCTAAAAATTGCTCTCGATAATTTATTTAATCACGACAATGTAGCTCCATTTATTTCTAAGCAGCTAATTCAGCGGCTAATTACCTCTAACCCAACGCCACAGTATGTAGAGCGTGTAGCTAGTGTGTTTAATGATAATGGCGCAGGTGTGCGCGGTGATTTAGCAAGTGTGGTTAAAGCTATTTATTTAGATGACGAAGCACGCCATTTTGGCAGCGTTTTAAGTTACCAAGGTAAAATTAAAGAGCCACTATTAAAAACAGTGCAGTTTTGGCGCAACCTTAATGCTCGCTCGTTGAAGGGCTACTATAAAACGTGGAACTTAGTAGATAGTTACGGGCAAGGACCAATGCAATCGGCCTCTGTGTTTAACTTTTTTAGACCCGATTACCAAAATGCTGATTTACGCAGTGAAAACTTAGTAGCACCTGAGCTGCAAATTGCTAACGATGCAACCCTAATAGGCACAATGAATGCGCTATTTGCAAGCTTAGTGTGGAGCACGGCAGAAGCACACTCCGATTTAAACCCAGCGGGCATTTACGTGTATGTACAAACCGATATGGACTATTTGGCGCAAAATGGCATAAATGCACTAATAGAACAGTACAACACCTTGTATTTTGCAGGCAACATGAGTAATGAAACCAAACAAGCGCTACTTGATTTAGATGCCTATTTTAACGAAGACCAATACCGAGTAAGGGTTTCGTACTTGTTATACATGATTGCGATTTCACCTGAATTTAACGTGCAGTATTAGGAGCGCATAATGAGCATTAATAGAAGACAGTTTTTGTCATTATGTTTAAAAGGCAGTGTGTCAGCTGCGGCATTAACAAGTTTGCAGTTACAGGCTTTAACCGGTGCTGCAAACGCGCAAGAATTGGGAGATTATAAGGCCTTAGTATGTGTGTTTTTGTACGGCGGTAACGACTCGCTTAACATGTTATTACCCCTTGAGGGAGAGCAGCGTAGCTTATACGAGCAAAGCAGACAAAACCTTGCTGTGGCAAATCCTTTAGATCTCAGTGTTAGCTCGCAATTTGCAGGTGGCGTGGGGATTCACCCCTCACTCATGCCTTTACAAAATGTATTTGAATCTCAAAACCTTGCCTTTGTAAGTGGTGTGGGCACATTGCTAGCGCCAACTACATTAAATGATTATAAAAATAACGCGGTGCCTTTGCCTAAGCATTTATTTTCGCATAATGATCAACAAGCATCGTGGATGTATGGCCGCGAAAAAGCCTCAATAAATAGTGGCTGGGGTGCTCGTTTATTAGAGCGCTTAGCAGTGCGAGATGAATTTGCCGCTAATATTTCACTTGATGGTACAAATTTATGGCAAACAGGCACTAGCACTAATGCATTTGCGTTTAATAAAAGCGGTATAAGTTCTATTAATGCCTTTGGCGGCTATCAACCGCGTACAGAGCATGTAACTAACATAATGAATCGTTTGCTGGGTAGCACTAATCACGTATTAGGTAACGCTTATGCTAATGGACTCAATAGCGCAATTAATAATACCCAAAGTATGAATAACGCGCTTGAACAAGCTCCCGCGCTTATTACCTCATTTAGCGATACTAGCCTGAGTGAGCAACTATCGGCTGTAGCCAAAACAATTAGTGTTCAGTCATCGTTGAGTACTCAGCGCCAAGTGTTTTTTGTATCGATGGGTGGGTTTGATACTCACGATAACCAACTAACAACGCACCCTGCGCTATTAAATGCATTAGCTAATGGTTTAAGCGAATTTAATAGCGCAATGAATGAGCTTGGTATGAGCGATAAAGTAACCACGTTTACTATGTCAGACTTTGGCCGTACGCTAACCTCAAACGGAGATGGTACAGACCACGGCTGGGCGGGCAATCAAATAGTAATGGGTGGCGCTGTAAAAGGGCGTAATATTTATGGTGAGCCGCTAACTCAGCAATTAGATGGGCCATACGATACAGGAGGTGGCCGTTTAATACCGCAAATAGCTAACGAGCAATACTTTGCAACTCTAGCGCAGTGGTTTGGTGTACCAAGCTCAGAGCTTGTTGATATTTTTCCTAATTTAAGTAACTTTAATAGCGCAACATTAGACTTTTTTGTGTAATTAGTCGCTAATAGTAATCTAAACAAAGTGATTGGCAGTATAGTGTACTCGTTTTACCTATTTAAAATTAAAGACCACACATAATAAAGGAATCATAATAATGAAAATTTTAGTGAGCTTAGTAAGTTTTATCGCTTTTTTATTGGTAGTACTGCCTGGGCCTTTGTATAAATATGGGGTGGTTGAGCTAGGTGTTGCCTTTTCGGGGTTTAAGTTTGGCGTGTACGCTGGTGGCGCAGCTTTAGTTTTACTTATTGTGCAAGTCATCTTTATGCGAAAAACCGTAACACTTGGCAGTGCATTAATGGCACTTGTATTTGCTGCAATCGCGATTGCTATGCCGTTAAGTATGATGAGCAAAGCTAAAAGCGTACCAGCGATTCATGATATTTCGACCGATTTAGTTAACCCGCCAAAGTTTGTTGCTATTGCACCACTTCGCGCAGATGCTTCAAACCCCGTTGAATATGCAGGTGAAGAAATTGCTACTCAGCAACGTAAAGCTTATCCAGAACTTAAAACGCTAAGCTATGCACAATCAAAAACAGACCTGCTAGCAGCTACTGAACAAGCCATTACCAACTTAGGGTTTGAACTAGTTAATGTAAATGCAGCTACCGGCATAGTAGAAGCCACCGATACAACAACTTGGTTTGGTTTTAAAGATGATGTAGTGGTACGTATAAACGATGAAGGTAGCCAGCGCTTTGTAGACATACGCAGTAAATCTCGCGTTGGTCGCAGCGATTTAGGTAAAAACGCAGAGCGTATTAACGCATTAATAAACGAAATTAATACACTGCTTGAAAAATAACGCTAAAAGCACCTAATTACTTTTAAAAGCCCAACTTAGTTGGGCTTTTTTATAGATAAAATTTGCGTCAGTTTGTATTCACTGCCACTGCGCAATACTGAGTGCGATTATTATTTTTACAAACTATGGAGTTATTATGAAAACAGTAGGATATGCAGCAAAAAGCGAAGGGGCCGAATTAACCGAATTTGCTTTTGAGCGCCGTGATTTACGCAATAACGATGTAGAAATTGAAATATTATACTGTGGTGTATGCCACTCAGATTTACACGCCGTTCGAAATGACTGGGGCACAAGCCGCTACCCGCTTGTACCAGGGCATGAAATTGTAGGTAAGGTAAAAGCGGTGGGTAGCAACGTTAAAAAATACAAGCAGGGCGACACCGTAGCTGTAGGCTGTATGGTTGACTCATGCCAAAGCTGCGATCAGTGTGATAACAACGAAGAACAATTTTGCCGCGAGGGCATGGTTGGCACTTACGCAGGTAAAGATAGAGAAACCGGCGATATGACCCAAGGTGGTTATTCTAAACATGTGGTTGTACGCGAAGAATTTGTGCTGTCTGTACCACAAAATTTAGAGCTTTCGCGCGTGGCCCCTTTGTTATGTGCAGGTATTACGACGTATTCTCCACTGCATAAGTGGGGCGTTAAAAAAGGCAGCCGTGTTGCTGTTGTAGGCCTAGGTGGTTTAGGGCATATGGCTGTTAAAAATGCCGTTGCTATGGGCGCCACGGTTACGGTAATAGGGCGTAGCGAATCTAAAAAAGATGATGCGGTAGAGCTAGGTGCACAGCATTATTTAGTATCAACAAACGATGACGAAATGAAAAAGTCGCAATCGGCCTTTGATGTCATTATTGATACCGTACCAGTTAAGCATGACCTTTCAATTTATACCCCTTTA
This sequence comes from Pseudoalteromonas espejiana DSM 9414, assembly GCF_002221525.1. Lineage (NCBI taxonomy): Bacteria > Pseudomonadati > Pseudomonadota > Gammaproteobacteria > Alteromonadales > Pseudoalteromonadaceae > Pseudoalteromonas > Pseudoalteromonas espejiana. Next base: position 1,061,927 of record NZ_CP011028.1, read on the forward strand.
CTCGATATTGATGGCGCATTGGTAATTGTAGGCCAAGTTGGCCCAGTTGAAGAGCTAAACACAGTGCCGCTATTAATGGGCCGTCGTCAAGTGGCTGGGTCGCTCATTGGTGGCATAGCCGAAACACAGCAAATGCTTGATTTTTGTGGCGAGAATAACGTATTACCAGAGTGCGAAATGATCAACATAGACGAAATTAACACAGCCTACGAACGTATGGAAAAATCGGATGTGCGTTATCGATTTGTGATTGATATGGAATCGCTCAGTGCATAACGTGTAACTATAAAAAGAGCCGCTAATGAGCGGCTCTTTTTATACAACTGGTTTTAGCATGTTTGTGCTACAGGCTGCTTTTTACTCATTTGTAAGTAGCTTAATAACCACATAATAAATCCACCAACAAATAGCCCAGCAGCAACATAACCGGTTTGATTAGGTGCTGCCCCCTGCACAATAGCGATACCGCCAACCCACGGGCCTATGGCATTGGCAACATTAAATGCACATTGCACTAAAGCACCAATCATAGCGTGGCCATCTGGCGATACGTCCATTAATAATGATTGAATTAATGTGGCTAAACCCACGCTACAGCCTATGAAAAATATAACGGCGTAAAGCATCCAAATATTATGGCTGGCTGTTACATAGGCAAAAGCAAAAACAATAGTGCATATAAGGGCAAAGCCCGTGGTTTTAATTGCCGATTTATCGGCCGCTTTTCCGAGCACATAGTTACCCAGTGTAGAGCCAATACCAAACATCACCATAGCAATAGAAATAGTATAAGGCGCGGTTTTTGTAACATCTAAAATTGTATCTGCAATGTAGGTATAAATACAAAATACGCCGCCAAAGCCAATAATTACAATCCCTAAAATAGACCATACAAGTTTGTTTTTAAGTACACCAAACTCATTTAATAAGTTAGATGGCTTAGCGTTATCAATATTGGGTACTACTTTATAAACACATATAAAAGCAATAAAGGCAATGACCCCAGCACCGGCTAAACAGTAGCGCCAACTAAGGTTTTGGCCAACTAAAGTCACAATAGGTACGCCCACGATAGTGGCTACAGTAAGCCCCATAAATACCTTCGACATAAAGCTTGCGCGTTTACCTTGCGGTGCTATATCGGAGGCCAATAAAATGGCAGCACCAAAATAAGCACCATGAGGCAGGCCGCTTAAAAACCTAAAGACAACCAGTTGCTCAAGCGATGTAGCTAATGCGCTCAAACTATTAGATATACACATTAAACTTAAAAATATTAATAGTGCTTTGCGCTTACGCATATTCGCTGTAGTAAGCATTAAAATAGGGGCGCCAATAACAACACCAATTGCATAAGCGCTAATAGCATAGCCACTTTGCGAGGGCGTACTGCCAAATGTTTCGCTGATCAGCGGAAGCATAGGCATCATCGAAAATTCCGATAACCCCAAAATAAATGTACCAAGTGCTAACACTAATAAAATAGCTGTTCTGTTTAATTGATTAGATGCCGACGCTACATCTGCACTCATAGAAGATCCTTTAACAATAATTTTTAAAAAATAGTGGGTCGCCACAAATAAACGCGTGGAGAATAACTTATATAAGGGTGTGGAGTGTGTCAGTGAGGAAGGTATTTTAAGTTAAAAAGTGTACTGCGTCATGTATAAAATTAGTATTTTTGGCTTGTTTTATTCTTGTTAACTAATAAAAAGTAACAGCTATAGCATTAAAATTAAAAAAGTTTTTATAAAGCAGTTAATTAGCTGGTCAATATTTGCTCGCCTAAAATGTAATAAACACCTATATTTACAAGGTGCTTACATTTATTACCCGCTTACATATAAGTTTTATATTTGTTTGCTACTGTCACCCTAATATTACTTTCCTTAAGGTTTAATACATGTTCGGTATAAGTAAAAACAATGCAAAAGTTGAAGAATTGGAACTTCAACTCATTCAAAATAAGTCAATTTTGTCTGCTATTCACAGACACGTTGCTTATATTGAATTTACACCAGAGGGAAAGGTTTTAGACGCTAATCAACTTTTTTTAGACACAATAGGCTACAAAAAAGAAGACGTTATAGGAAAACATCATCGTATGTTTTGCGACCCAGAATATACTAATTCGAATGAGTACAGCCAGTTTTGGCAATCATTGCAAGCTGCAAAATCTAAAAGTGGTAACTTTTTAAGGTTTAAAGCTAATGGCGATAAGCTCTGGCTTGAAGCAACGTATTTTCCTGTTGAAATAAATGGTGTAGTAACCAAGGTTATTAAAATAGCATCTGATATTACAGCAAGTTATGTACAGCGAAAATCCCAAGAGGCTCTCACTGAGGCGCTTGATAAAGCATTGGCAACTATAGAATTTAACCCCGATGGCACTATTATTAAAGCCAATAAAAACTTTTTATCAACAATGGGATATAGCCTTGCAGAGATCACCGGCCAGCACCATAAAATGTTTTGTACTGAGGCGTTTTATCAAAAAAATCCACGGTTTTGGAATGAGCTAAGTGAAGGTGAGTTTAAGTCGGGCAAGTTTAAACGTATAACCTCAGATGGCTCGGAAATTTGGTTAGAAGCAACATATAACCCTATTTTAAATAATAAAGGCCAAGTAATAAAAATAGTTAAGTTTGCCTCAAATATTACCGAACGAATAAAGGATAATGAAGCGGTAAGTGATGCGGCACAAATAGCCTACGAATCGGCTGTTTCAAGTGCGCAAACTGCAAAAAGAGGCTCTGAAATATTACATGAGGCTATTACAAACTCTGATGCAATTGTTAGCCAAGTACTTAAATCGGTAGATTTAATTAAAAACCTTAATGAACAATCGGCAGTTATTGGCTCTATAGTGTCGACTATTAGTAGTATTGCAGATCAAACCAATTTGTTAGCGCTCAATGCTGCGATTGAAGCCGCCAGAGCGGGTGAATACGGCAGGGGTTTTGCTGTTGTAGCCGATGAAGTAAGGCAACTTGCAGCAAGTACAAGCAGTTCTACCAACGAAATTGCCACCGTTGTAAAAAATAACCAAGAGTTAACTAACGATATTTCTAAGCAAATAACGTCGGTGTCAGATTCATCGGAACAAGGCCGAGCACTTATTGCTAAATTTTCTGAAGTAATTCAGGAAATAGAGCGAGGGGCAGATACAGTATCAGCAACGGTGTCTAAGCTTAATGTGTAACACAAGACATTTTTGACTTATAAGTTATTAAAGTGCGACATTATGTCGCGCTTTAATAGCGCTTTCACATTATATAATTTATGCCATACATAACAGTGGCATAAATTATAAATGACTCATAAAAAAAGCATTCAACCTACCTATTTACTCTCTCCTTTAGCGCTACTAATTAGCAGCTTTTTATCGCCTACAATACTTGCTGATGATAACAACTTAGAAGTGATTGAAGTGCACGGGCATGCGCAAAATAAACATGTATCACTTGGCTCGTCAGAGTCATTACTTAGTAATTTAGGTGTTGATTTTTCTGCTGCGGGCGGGGTTTCTAACTTGCCTATTTTAAATGGTTTAATGGGCGATAGGGTAAAAGTACTTGTTGATGGCGCAGATGTAACAGCAGCGTGCGCTAATCATATGAACCCGCCTCTTTCTTACATATCAGCAAATCAGATAATGTCTTACAAGGTGGTTGCTGGAGTTTCACCAATAAGCGCAGGTGGCGATAATATTGCCGGTGTAATAAGCGTTAATTCTATTTCGCCTCAGTACAGTCAAAGTAGTGAATTGGGCTGGCACTCGGGCTATGTATCGGCAAAATACAGTAGTATTGATAACGGCACAAAGCTAGGCGTAGGAGCACGTTTAGCAAGTGATACATTGAGTTTTAATTATCAAGGATCGTTTAGTGATGCCAACAGTTACGAGGATGGAAATGGGAATGTAGTACTTGATACATTATACCAAGCTCAAAATCACAGCCTTACAGGCGCCATACGCGATGAAAAGCAGCAATTAGTTATAAAGCTCACACACCAAAAAATACCGTATCAAGGGTTTGCGAATCAGTACATGGATATGACTGATATCACCAGTTACGGCGCTATTGCCCAATATAAGCGCAGTTTTGAAAACAGCGAGCTACAAGGGCAAGTAAATTGGCATAGCGTGAAACACGAAATGGGTTTTTTTAGTAAAGAAAAAACCGGCATGATGCCCATGAAGACAGACTCGCAAGATATAAGCACCCAGCTTAAATGGCGTATTACGCTTGATAAAAATAGCTCACTATTGCTTGGTCAAGAATACTATCACTACCGCATTGATGATTGGTGGCCGGCTATTGAAGGCTCAGCCATGATGGGGCCAAATGACTATGTAAATATTAATAATGGTAAGCGTGAGCGCATTGCCTTATTTGCAGAATATGAAAGCCAAATTAATAAAAAACTATGGCTAAACACTGGAGTAAGGGTTGAGCGTGTTAACACGCAAGTTGATGAAGTACAGGCCTATAACGATGGCATGAGTATGATGGATATGGGCAGTATGAGCGCAATGACCACTGCCAATAATGGGATGGCGGCAAATGACTTTAATAATGCCGATAGAAATAAAACCGACACCATTGTTGATGCTAATTTATTAGCTAATTACCAAATTACACTATATGACGAGCTGCAATTAGGCCTTGCTCGCAAAAATCGCGCACCCAACTTATATGAGCGCTACAGCTGGGGTGTAAGTAATATGGCCACCACTATGATTGGCTGGTACGGCGATGCAAATGGTTATATTGGTAACCCAGAGCTTGATGTAGAAACTGCAAATACCATTAGTGCAACGTATACAAAAACAGCTAAAGATGATACTTGGCGTGTAAGTGCTAATATGTGGTACACCGATGTAAACAACTACATTGATGCAAATATTGTACGTAGTTTTAATAGTTACGGCTTAGCAAACACATCTCGTAATATTTTGCAGTTTAGTAATGTTGACGCCACATTATATGGTGCCAAAATCGATGTAAGTAAGTCGCTTTATCAATCTAAACCGTTTGGCGAATGGGTAGTAACAGCAAATATTACAAGTACCCGTGGTAAGCGCGACGACACTAACCAACCGCTATATCAAATTAAGCCATTGCATACAAAGCTAACATTAAGCCAGCAACTAGGATTATTTGAAAATACGCTGTCGTGGGAGTGGGTAGATACAAAATCACGCGTTGACTTTAACCGCCTTGAAAACCAAACGCACAGCTATAATTTAGTGAATTTAAGCTCTAAAGCCACCTTTAATGCATTAACGCTAAGTACAGAGGTAACTAACTTATTTGATGAGTTTTACGAGTTGCCATTAGGGGGAGTAAGCATTGCTGCACTAAAGCAAAATAACAGCGCGGGATTTACCCAATTAGCGGGGCAGGGGCGCTCATTTAATATAAGCGCAAGTTATGCTTTTTAGACACATATAATAATTATTGAACAGTTAAGCCACCATTGTGTTGTGGTTTAACGCTAATTATTAATCAGTAGTTGTATCTTGCTCATCGTCGGCACAAGGAGATTGCTCTGCTTCTAAAGCTAACTTTTCGCGCTCGGCTTTAGATACATACGCTGGTTTATTACTTTTATGTAATTTAGCATTAGCACGTTTATCTTTTTTCTGAAATTTAGTGACGATTTTTTTACGGCGGTTCATTAGTACTAATACTCTGATAAATTTAGGTCGCGCATTATACAACCAATGCGATAAAAGCCGCCATATAAATTTAAAGCACGATCATTGTAATCCTATCGCAAAGCGCTATTTAATATTATGCTACAGCGCTATAATTTGGCCTTTATTTAGTCATACAACGGGATACGTTTTGAAAAAGTTAGTTTTGCTTTGCAGTGCTTTATTTGCCTTTAATACGCATGCGCAATTACATAAAAATATTGATAGTGTTGCCGATTACGCTGTAAACACCTACCAAAATGCGCAAGTACATACGCTAACTAACTTAGTGGCTTTTCCTACAGTAAATAAAGGCTCAATACCCGCTCCAAAAAATCCAGACTTTATTAACTTTAAATCTGTATTAAAAATGAAAGCCGCAGAGCTTGGGCTTGATTACCAAGACCTAGGCTATACCGTGCTTATTGGTATGGGTAAACAAGCAGACAAAGTAACAGTAGTAACACATGGCGATGTACAGCCAGCTAATGCGAGTAAGTGGCAGCAAAGCCCATTTATTATTGATACCTCAGAGCCTGGCAAATTAGTAGGGCGCGGTACCGAAGACGACAAAGGCGCCATAGCCACTGCGCTTTATGCTATGAAAGCGATTAAAGATAAAGGCATAAAGCTTGATAACCGCATAGAGCTGATGATTTACCTTGCCGAGGAGTCTGACTGGGGCCCACTTACTGAGTTTATGAAAACTTACCAGCAACCAAAGTATGCAGTAACCATTGATGCATCATACCCTGTGGTTGTTGCCGAAAAAGGCTGGAGCTTAATTGCACCAACCTTTAACGCTACTTCAAATCAAACTGGCGTCTATGTAAGTGACGTTGCAGGTGGGGCGTTTAAAAGCCAAATACCAGAAGATGCAAGCTTAATACTTCATAATGCAAGCGCGAGCTTAATCGACTCATTAAAAGCTAAAGCTAAAACGCTTAGTGCAGTTGAGTTTAATTTTGAAGAGCAAGGTGAAGGCTTAAAAATAACTGTTAAAGGCATGTCTGCGCACTCATCAGAGCCAGAGTCGGGCGTTAATGCTATTGCACACTTGAGTGAGTTATTCAAAAACGCCGCACTTGAAAATAATAGCGATGGCCAGCTTATAAAATTTGTAAACCAGTTAATTGGCTTAGATATTCATGGTAAGCAATTTGGTGATATTGCCTACGAACATAAATTTATGGGCCCAATGAGCGTAGCCCCTACTGTAATTGAACGCGATGGTAATGCACTAACATTGGCCATTAACGCCCGCCGCCCAGTAGGTAAAGATGAAAGCGTACTTAAACAACAAATTAATAGCGCTATCAATGGGTGGGAAACTGCAAATAGCGTCACGCTTACTAAAGTAGAAACCATTATTGGTACACCTATGCTGTTAGACAATGCACCGCACGCACAAAAGCTGCTCGATATTTTTAAACATTTTACAGGTGACGAACAAGCTGACTTTGTATCAATTGGCGGAGGCACTAACGCAAAATTATTTGATAATGCTGTATCGTTTGGCCCTTCAATGCCGGGTAAACGTTATACAGGCCACTCAGAGCATGAATTTATTACGCTTGAGCAATTGGAGCTTAATTTACGCATGTATACCGCGATGATGATTGAGCTAGGAAATATGTAAGCTAAAGATTTTTTAATATAAAAGCCGCCTTGCTGAAGTGACTTCAGCAAGGCGGCTTTTTTGTATTTTTTAAAACTGGGCTACAAAACTAAGGTTGTATATATCATAGCTATTTTTATCAGTGTAATTAGCGCTGAAATAGTAGCTATCGTTAATAAAGTATTTACCCTCAACAACTAAATCTGAGTCGCTCAAGCCAATGCCCACTGCTACATGTTTATTAAAGTAATAATTTGCCAGCACGTTAAAGAAAGGGTCATCACCAGCATCTAGGTAGTCAATATTTACAGTAAAGTAGCTTTCATCGTAAAGGTGAGCAAAGTAACGTGATGATAAGTCCCACGACTCTATTTCATCATCGGTCTCAATAGTAAAACCAATGTAGTCGGTGTCATTAATTTGATGATTATATTGAGCTTTAAATAAATAAACTGTATCACCATATTCGTAATCTAGCATACGTGCAGATACTTTTAACGAATCTGCAAATAAGTAACCTATGCCAAGTGAATAGGTATCGGTATCGCCAATATTAGGCAGCTCTAGGGTTGCAAAAGCATTACCGTAAAAGCCTTCTCCAAAAATTCCTTTTCTACTATTACCATCTGAATTAAAGTAATTTAAACCTATATTACTATCTGTATCTAGGTAGCCATAATCATCCCACACTCCCGAGCTTTGTTGCTCTTCAAAGTAATAATGAGTAGATAATCCGTACACATTATCGCTGTAATAGCGTGAATCAATTTTTGCGTAGTTAATTGTATTAAACCATTGCTTTGACGCTGATTGTTCAGCGTTTACTGACGCTGCACAGCTAAGTGCAAGCAAAGAGAGTGGCATTAAAAATCGCATAAGTATCCTTTCTTATAAAGTTAATTAGTTGTACCCAGAAAGGGTATTATATTTAAAATAAGTGAAAACACATCCAATTAATTGTAAGTAACTGTATGTTTATATAAGTAAATGTAAGAATAAACGAAACTTAAGAGCTCTCATTAAGTAGTTCAGTAAAATGTAATAACCTGACTAATGTCATATCAACTAATGACAAATAACACCTCCAAAGCTTAAAAATTAAGGCAATAATAACCTTACATTTTAAGAGGAGAGTAAACATGAATACATCAACATTTTTTGAAAACCTAAAACGCTACGCAGCTGTATTAGTATTTTTTACAGCAATTAATTTAATTACATCGCCAAATAATCTATGGGTAGTTTGGCCTGCGTTGGGTATGGGGATTGCGCTGCTTAAAGATTTGTTGGATTTAACCAGTTCAAAAAGGTGTGGGTAATGAATGTTAAGCCAAGTAATAACTTACTTGGCTTAAGCTTCTTAATTTTAGGGTTTAAGTATTAGCGGTTTATGAAGCGCTCTCAAGTGTCGCGTTAAGTGAGATTTCGGTATTAAGCAGCTTTGAAATAGGGCAGCCTTTTTTAGTTTGCTCACACAATGCCTGAAATTGCTCATTAGCAATATCTTTAATACGTGCATCTACTTCAAGAGCAATATGCGTCACTGCAAAGCCATCATCTACTTCATCAAGGCTTACTGTTGCTTTGGTATCAATTTTATCGGCTGTAAAACCTGCGTCACCTAATGCAAGCGACAGCGCCATGCTAAAACAGGCACTGTGCGCCGCACCTACTAGCTCCTCAGGGTTTGACCCTGGCTCATCTTCAAAGCGGGTATTAAAGCCATACGGTTGTTTATTAAGTGCGCCACTTTGCGTAGAAATACTGCCTTTGCCTGTTTTAATATCACCAGACCACGTTGAACTTGCCGTTTTTTTAATCGTCATCGTCTTCTCCTTGCTTTGCGTGTAAGCTTTTCAGGCTCATTAAGCGTTATTTACATAAAACACTTAAAATAAGCGCTAAAAGCCGAGTTACAGTTAACAGTGCAATATAAACGCCAGTTAGAACTTATTGGCTTTTTGGAGCTGAGATTTGTTTTACTCAAAATAGGGCGTTAGGGCACAGGCTTTGATACCTATAGGGTTAAAGTAGTTTAAACCTTTATGGTTTAATTTTTATTTCGCTTGCAGCGCTCTGAGCAGTAAATAACGTTATCCCAATCACGTTGCCATTTTTTACGCCATACAAATGGCTTATTACAAACAGGGCATATTTTTTGTGGTAGATGTAACTTTTTATGCGCCATGTTTAGCACTCTTTGCTTTTTGTTGTATTGTGCGAGTAAGCCCTACGTGTCTTTTTAATATATTAGGAATAGCACGCTTAACGTCTGCTCGCTCGCGGTATTGCCACAAGCGTTCGCGAGCTTGCTTTGAAGCATCGGTTAAATTGAGCATGGGTTCTGGGTAATCTTCTCCTAATTTAAAGTCGTTAAATAATGCTTCCATTGGTGTTTGTTGCCAAGGCTCGTGTAAATATTCTATTGGCAGTTTTTCAAGTTCGGGGCACCACTTTTTTATAAAGGCGCCGGTTGGGTCTTGATCTTCAGACTGCTTAATCGGGTTGTAATGCCTAATGGTATTAATACCCGTTACCGATGCCTGCATTTGTATTTGCGGGTAGTGAATTCCAGGTTCAAAATCTAAAAAGTAATTTGCCAGTGGAAAACTTGCCTGCTGCCAACTTATATTTAAATGATGTGTTACAAAGCTGACTAACATAGCGCGCATTCTAAAATTAATATAACCCGTTGCTTTTAAGCAGCGCATACAGGCATCAATAATAGGAATACCCGTTTGGCCTTGTGCCCAGCGCTCAATATCGCTTTTTACATTAGCGTCATCTCTGTAGGGAAACTCATGGTAGCCTGGATTTAATGCTTTAAACTCCATAGTGCATTCACTTTCAAACTTTTGCATAAAGTGGCAATGCCAATGCAATCGCGATACAAAAGCAGCGAGCGGGCGTTTCCAGCCTTTTTTATCAGGGTGTTTTGAATGGTATTCATCAATAGCCATTTGGTACACCTGTTTAAGGCTAATATTACCCCATGCTAAATAGGGTGAGAGCCTAGAGCAATGAGTACGGCTTAAACTTGGGCTAGATATTCCTTTTTGATACCCCTTGCCGCGCTCTACAAAAAAACTGTGTAATACACTATGGGCGTGTAATGGCCCACCTATTTGAAAGTTGTCATCGCTTTGCGTGTAGCTGTTGGGCAATTTGGGTGTTTGGTAGTTATTAAGTGTAATGGTTTTTATATTTTTCCAATTAGGAATAGCAACAGGAGCCTGCATTGTTTTTTGCCAGCGTTCGTTCCAATTACTTCGATTTTTTTTGCCACGAATAACAGCGCCCGTTTTTGATTCTTGCCAGTGTACCTGTTGCTCTTTACACCACGTGGTAACGGCTTTATCTCGCTCAAAGGTATTATTTAAGCCAATTTCTTGATGGCTGTATAAGTTTATTATTTGATATGTTTTATTGAGCGCATTTAAAAGAGTAAGCATGTCTTGGCTAAAAATATAAAGTGTGGCGTTAAAGCGCTCTAATTGGCTGTTTATTTGTGTGATTGATTGATAAACAAAGCGCCAATGCCGCTCGTTATAATGCGCATCCTCAAGCATGAGCGGCTCAAAGTTATAAATAAGCAGCGTTGGTATATCGCTATTAAAGGCATGTTTTAGTGGAAGGTGATCTGATAAGCGTAAATCGCGTTTAAACCACACTATGTTTATTTTTTCACGCATATTTTAAAAAATGGCAGCTGATATGAAATACTGTACGTAATAAACTGGTTTTAAGATTTGCAGCTGCCTAATAAAGGGAAATTATGTTTTTAGATTTAACTCAAAATACACACCACAATGTTTACTCGTATTTAGTAGGCGGCATTAGTCCGCGTCCTATAGCATGGGTAAGTACATTAAGTGAGGAAGGAGTGGCCAATATTGCGCCATACTCTTTTTTTACTGTGGCAAGCTGTAATCCACCAGTACTAAGTGTTACTCAAGTAAACCCTCGAGATAAAGCCAATAAAGATACGCTCACTAATTTACAAGCAACTAAAAACTGTGTGGTTAATATTGTAAGCGAAGAGCTAGTTGAGCAAATGAATCAAAGCTGCGCTAATTACTGTGCACAAACGAGTGAGTTTGACGCCGCTAATATTGATAAAACGGCAAGTAAGCAGGTATCAGCCCCTAGTGCTGCAGCGGCTAAAGTAAGGTACGAATGTACGCTAAGAGACATTATTACTATAAGTGACGAACCCGGTGGCGGTAAAGTAATGCTACTTAACGTGGTGGGAATTTATATTAACGATGATGTATTAGTTAATGGCTACATTGACCCAACCCGTTTAAACACAGTAGGTAAAATGGGCGGCGATTACTTTAGCTCCACTAAAGATAAATTTGTACTAAAACGTCCACAATTGTAAAATAAAACATTAACTTAAAATACTTGTTGTTAACCAATAAAGTGTTACCTATAAAAAATCAAATGGATGTTGGATGTCTAAATTTTATTTTACGTTGTTACTTACCTTATTTAGTTTTAATGTTTTTGCTGCACAAGATAAAAAATTGACTATAGAGGTATTTGCAGGATTAAAAAGCATTAGCCAAGTAAAGCTCTCCCCCGATGGTAATAATATTGCCTATGTAAGAAACCTAAACGGCGATTTAGTTTTAATGGTTCAAAGCCTTACCACAGGTAAAGGCAAGCCTATTATTAAATCGGATAACCACACTGTATTTTTTGACTGGTTTAGCTGGGCAAACAACGATGTTTTGTTATTAGGCGCAAGGTATATTAAGTACCAATTTGGTGGTGTTAAGTACGCCTCAACCTTAATGTATTCGTATAATTTAAGTAATGATAAAGGTATTAAATTAGCATTTAAAGCGAATGCCACGCGTGATGAAACTCAGCCACAGTTTTCAGATAGAATAGTGAGCTTTTTACCTGAACAAGAAAATAAAATATTAGTGCAAGGCGATTTTAAAGTTGCCAATACTCCGGCCGTGTATGAGTTAGATTTAACCACCTTGCGTAAAAAGCAAATTCAGCGTGCTCGCAGTGATGTAACAAACTGGTTTGCTGATAGGCAGGGCAGAGTGCGTATTGCTAAAAAAATGGACGATACGCAATTTACTTACGAGCTTTACAACGAACAAAAAGAGTCATGGGGCACACTTTTTAGTTACGAGGTATTTAGTGAGCAAAGTATTTCTATTTTAGGCTTTGATAAAGATCCTAATTATTTATATATCACTGCACTTCATGAGGGGCGTGATGCACTATTTAAGCTCGATTTAACCACTAAAAAGCGTGAGTTAATTTACAGCGATGACAATTACGATGTAGATGGAGATATTTTCTACTCCAAAAAAACCGGTGAAGTGGCTGGTTTTACACATTCACATTTAGATGATGGCATTCAATATTGGGATGAAGACCTCGATAGGCTTCATCGCTCATTACGTAAGTCGTTACCTAAAGACAAATACGAAATGAGTATAGTGAGTACCAGTGCCGATCAGCAAAAGTATGTACTTTATATTAGTTCAGACGAAACATCGGGCACCTACATGCTAGGGGACAGAAAACGAGGCGACGTAACGGTTTTTGCTGATGTTTACCCGCAAATAAACGAAACGGTTTACCGTGGTAAAGAGCACATTAGTTACAAAGCACGAGATGGACTAACCATTGAAGGTTATTTAACACTTCCTGTTGGTTATGAAGAAGGCGATAAGCTACCCACAATAATTTTCCCGCATGGCGGGCCAATGGCGCGTGATTATTCAGGCTTTGACTATTGGACAGCACTACTTGCATATAATGGTTATGCAGTACTGCAGCCTAACTTTAGGGGCTCAAGTGGCTATGGTTATGAGTTTTTAATGCAATCAATACAAGGTTTTGGATTAGCCATGCAAGATGATTTGCAAGATGGCGCCAATTGGTTAATTGAGCAAGGCATAGCTCAACCTAATAATATATGTATTGGTGGGGCGAGCTACGGCGGTTATGCGGCATTAATGGCTGTAATTAAGCACCCTGAAACATTTAAATGTGCAGCCAGTTTTGCAGGTGTGACCGACCTTGAGCATATTGTGAGTAAAGCTCGCCACTTTACCAATAAAGACATAGTAAGAAAGCAATTTGGTACCGATAGCGATAAACTAGAGGCTAATTCTCCTGTTAACTTTGCAAAATCAATTAACAAACCAATTTTACTTATTCATGGCAGCGACGACAGCGTAGTACCTATTTATCACAGCCGAGAAATGGAAGATGAATTAGATGATGAAAACAAAGATGTAACCTACATTGAGCTTGAAGATGGAGATCATTATCTTTCTTATCAGCCTCATAGGATTAAAACATTACAGGCGTTTTTAGACTTTTTTGATAAACACTTAAAAAACAATTAATGATAAAGGCGACCTAGGTCGCCTTTTTTGATCTTAATCTTTAAATAATGCACATTGTTTGCACTTTTACTTGTTAAATTTATACGTTGTTATTAAAAGGAGTACTACACGCTACTCTTAAAGCGCTCCTGCTTTTATATAACTATCTTTAGTAATAATAAATATGCAGCAAAATAAAAGCGCTTATACTTTTATCGTAAGGTCTATACGTATATAAATGAAAATTCATAATAAACTTTTTTTAATATTATTTAGCTTTACCTTTAGCATTATTGCGGGGTTAGTTGTGCTTATTCAGTACAGTATTGGCCAAGGCATTATTGATTTTGTAAATGCTAAAGAGGTAAAAGCGTTAGAGCCACTGGCAGTTAAATTATCAAAAGAATATGCGCGTACACCTTCGTGGGAAAAAATAGTGGGTGGTGATGAGCAGTTTTTAATGTTGGTAAATGCTCAATTGCGTGACAGCCAATTTTTACCCGCTACTCGCGGCGTGCCGCAAAGGCCGTTTATGCGAAATGACGATAGATTTGGCCCCCCGCGGGGCTTTGGGCAAAGAGAGCGTCGCCCACCGCCTGAGCATGCTGCGCACTATGTTTTACTTGATGAAAACCAGCAACGTATTTTTGGTAAGCTGTTTGATGACTTAAAATACATTAAAACCCCAATAGAATTAAACGGTAAGACAATCGCCTACCTTGGCGTATCAAAAAGGCAGAGCTTAGCCGATGGCTATGAGCTTGATTTTTTAAAGCAGCAAACTAATTACCTCTGGCTTATAGCACTTACTGCTGGGCTACTTACTTTGCTGTTATCTTTTTTACTCTCAAGGCATTTAGTTGGCCCAGTTAAACAAATTGCAAACGGCATGCACAAGCTTACTAAGGGTCAATACAGTACAAAGCTTTCGCTTGAGCGAAAAGACGAATTAGGCCAGCTTAGTGAAGACTTTAATACGCTTGCCTTTACGCTTGCCAAAGACGAGCAAGTGCGTAAACGTTGGCTAGCTAATATTTCGCACGAACTTAGAACGCCAATGAGTATTTTACTTGGCGAGCTTGAAGCCATGCTTTTAGGTATACGTGAACCAACTCATAGCAATATCAGTTCGGCTAACGACGAAGCGCTGCATTTAAAGCGTTTGATTGATGATTTGCATATGCTCAATAGTGCGGAGCTAGGAGGGATGCATTACACCATGCAACCAACCGATATAGGCTTTTTACTTAATTCTATTGAACAAAAATATCATGTTATTTTTGAGCAACACAATATTAAGTTTTACCTGTTAAATAGCGCAAATAACTCGACTATAAACGCAGATAAAACACGTGTATTACAATTGCTCGATAACATACTTATGAATGCAGTGCATTATGCGCAATGTTCAACTATTTCACTTACAGCCACAAATATAAATATTAAAGGCCACGCATATTTAGAACTAATAATTGAAGATAACGGCATTGGGGTTGAACAAACGCATTTATCTCACTTATTTGAATATTTGTATCGGGTAGATAGCTCTCGTAATCGCCAAGAGGGTGGATCGGGGTTAGGTTTATCTATTTGTCAGCATATAGTTAAAGGCCATAGTGGCGAGATAACCGCTGAAAAGGCAAGTATTGGCGGCCTTGCAATCGTTATAAAACTCCCCTTATTTACACAGTAGAGGATACCTATGAGTGAGCAAATACTCATTGTTGAAGATGAAATAAAATTAGCAAACTTAATGAGCGACTTTTTAACAAGCCACCATTATACAACGCACCTCATTCATCATGGAGATGAAGTGATTGGCTGGCTTGAGAGTAATCGACCAAGTGTTATTTTATTGGATATTATGTTGCCAGGCCAAAGTGGTATAGAGCTGTGTAAAGCAATAAGAAAGTTCTCTAATGTGCCCATTATTATGGTATCAGCGAAGGTAGAAGAAATAGACCGACTACTTGGGCTTGAGCTTGGTGCCGATGACTACATTTGCAAACCCTTTAGCTATGCAGAGCTAGTGGCGCGAGTAAAAGCTATTTTAAGGCGAATTAATAATACTAAAGAGCCGGTAAATAATGTGATGACGCTTGATGAAAGTACTTACAGTGTAAAATATAAAACCAGTAGCATTGAGTTGACCAACTTTGAGTTTCAACTGTTTAAGCCTTTGTATTCAAACCCTAACAGGATTTATTCACGTGATAGCTTAATGGATACTATGTATGCAGACCAACGTATTGTGAGTCATCGTACTATCGACAGCCACATTAAAAAGTTACGCAAAAAGCTCGATGAAGTAACCCAAACCGACAGTGTTATTCAGTCGGTTTATGGGGTGGGGTATCGCTTTGTACATCCTCAATAGGTGAGTTTTGAGGTATTTCTATTCTTCGTCAGCATTTTTAATACGCTCTAAACGGTCGAACTCTTCATATTCGGCCGCTTGAATTTCATCTAGCACGGCATCTACGTCAGCAGCTTCGGTGCTGTCCTCAAACTCACCGCTTAAGGTTGTATTTGGCGTTAGACTAGCCTCTTCAAATAACGCCCACATTTCTTTTGCGTATTGCGTTTTTAATAGGCTTGGCGCAAATTCACCATAATAGCGGCGCATATTATTTACATCGCGGGTAAACATAGCTTGGGCACTGTTGTTAGCTGCAGCGTTAACTGCTTGAGGCAGGTCAATAATGACTGGGCCGTTATTATCTACAAGTACATTAAATTCAGACAAATCACCATGAATAATACCCGTGCAGAGCATAAGCTTAATGTAGTGAATCATCATTTTATACTGCTCTATAGCTTGCTCTTGGGTAAGCGTTACATGGCCTAACTGTGGGGCTACATCGCCATCTTCATCGCATACAAGCTCCATTAGCAGTACGCCATCAATACAGTAGTAGGTGTCGGGGACTCTTACGCCTGCGCGCGATAGACGTGAAAGGGCGTCTACTTCAGCATTTTGCCAAATTTCTTCTTCTAATTGACGGCCATAGCTTGAGCGTTTACCCATTGCACGAGCTTGTCGCCCACCCCGTACTTTGCGCCCCTCTTGATATTGGGCTGCTTTTTTAAAGCTTCGCTTTACAGCGTCTTTATAAACTTTTGCACAGCGTATTTCGCCACCGCTTCGTACTACAAATACATCGGCTTCTTTACCGCTCATCAAGCGGCTGATCACTTCGTCGATTAAACCATCATCAACAAGAGGTTGTAGGCGTTTAGGTATTTTCACAGTTGTACTACTAGAAAAATTGGAAGGTTAAACATGTAATTTAATGAGTCCTTTAGTATTTGTAACAGGAAATAACAGTATACGCTAGCTGTTTCAATACTGTGCACAATAACCGAAATTATAGCTAAGGTAAAAATAACATACTAAAAACTACATTTATTTTTATTTCCTTATTGTTTGCACATTGTTTGCGTTTTTTAAAGGTAATTTATAACCATACCCTTTATTGATATTTAACCCAAGGTGACCACGATGAAGCATTTATCTACCTTTGCAGTAGCTGCATTATTATCAGTGGCTTTTTCAGCCAATGTAGCTGCTAGAGGCGGTGATAACCCACCGGCCAAACCAGATTTTTCGAGCATTGATGCAGACGGTGATGGTGTGATAAGCCTGGCAGAATTTAGCGAAAGTGCGCCACCACATGGCGATGCACAAACTATTTTTGATGAAATAGACACTGATGGAAATGGTGAAATTAGCGAACAAGAATTAAGTGAACACAAGCCACCACGTCGCGCACGTTAAAGGAGATAAATATGATCAACAGTATTGGCAGCTCATCGAGCTTTATGACTCAACAAAGTAATCAAGTAAGTGCTTTAACTACTGAGCAAACTGACTTTGTAAAAGAAACACTTGCTGAGTTTGATGCAGAAAACTTAAGTACCGAAGACGCGCAAAGTATTCAAGCCGCGTTTGAAGAACAAGGTATTTCGCCGACAAAAGAACTTGCCGATTTAATGAGCGAGCTTGAGTTTGATGCTAAAAGTATTGGTGATGCAGGACGACCAGAAGGGCAACGCCCGCCGCCACCGCCACAAAACTCATTAGAGTCTGTTGATACTGACGAAGTAGTAAGTTATTTAGATGAGTTATTAACTGAGTATTCAAGCCAGCTATCTGACGAAGATAAAGACTCTATATTGTCTTCAGTACAAGAAAAATTTGGTTTAAGTGAAGGCGATTCACTGCTAAATGTAACAGCTTAGGTGTTATAACTTGAGGTAAAGCTGACTGTTTATCCTTAGGTCTTAAGTCCAAAGCTCGGCTAATACCAACCCGCAAAAATACTTTATCATTTTGAGGGGTTAAACCTGATGCTAGTTGCGTTAAAAATTTCTCATTTAGAACAACTAAATAGCAAAATTTTTGCCTTACTATCAACAAGGTTTTCCTGCCTCAAAATAAATAACTTAATTAAGCGAATTGGTATAATGTATTTAACATTGCCGAGCTTTTTTAGTCGCTTTTAAAAATTTAATTTAGCTGGGTTTTAATTTTGCTGGTGCCGTCTTTTTCTGTAAATTTAAATACAAAGTCTTTTTTACCGTCTTGGTTTATATCAACCAGCAAAATATCTTTATTGTTTTTAGGTAAGGTTAATTTTAATTTCTTACGCTTTTTATTAAGTAAAGAGTCTTGTTCTCCATAATAAATATACAGTGTTTTTTTGCTGTACTTGTACACCGCATCTATTTGGCTATCGCCGTTAATGTCTCCTAAATAAAGCGCAGGCGCAGAATCATTACCATTCATGCCAATTTCCATTTCTAAATCAAGCTCAATACTCGATTTATTGGCAAACGAACCATCACTTTGCTGTTTATATAAATTCATTTCTACATCAACATCTGTGCTACCACCGCCCATAGCCATTGATGCAATAGTGCCTAAACCAATATCTAAATCCATTTTTTGTAAATCAATTAAGCCATCGTTATTAAAGTCTGTTTTTAGCAATAACTCGCTCGGGCCCTCTGTTTCAAATAAGTTGATAGGGGTTGTGCTAAAGCCGCTTTCATTTCCTAAATACAAAGTATGCGCAATTTTTATATCGAGTGAATCCATACCTTGTGCAGGCTTAAATTGCCTGGTGGTAAAGTCTAAAAAGCCATCGTTATTTACATCAATTAGCTGTTTTATTTTACGGGTTTCACCATTGCTTAGCTCGCCTAGCTCAATGTTAAGCTTAATTGAGGTTAAGGTATCGGCATAACCTTTATCATTGGCAAGTAAAACATCAGCGCCAAAGTTGCTTGCAAACACTAAGTCGTTTAGGCCATCTTTATTAACATCAATAATGACTGGCTTATTATTTATATTTACTTCAAGGGTTAAGCCTTTTTTAGAAAAACGGCCTTCGTATTGAGCTGCTTGCTCAAAGGTATGAGGAATAAATTTCCCCTCATTATTTTGCATATACAAGGTACTGCTAGCTAAATCAGGAATTAAAATATCGCTTAGGCCGTCGTTATTGGCATCAAAAACAAAACTTATTTTTTCAAATTTATCGACTTTTAATTGGCTGATCACTGAGCTGTAATTAAATAAAAGCTCAGCTTCTTTTGATGTACTTTTATAAACACCGTTATCAGTTAACACTAGCGCCTGTTTATCTGCTGTATTTGCAATAGTGGCTACATCAAAACCAAAGGCATTTTTAGGTAAAGTTAGCTCACTGCTCTTTGAGGTAAGTAAATTAATTATCTCTAGTTGCTTTGTCTCTTTATTATAAGCAAATAAAGTGGGGGAGTCGGTAGTGATTAATTCATCGGTTGTTTTAATAACCATTGTTTGTGCAACTGCGGTCATTGGTGCAAGTATTAAAGCGAGTGAATAACAAAGTGGCTTAAGCATGTTAGGTCCTTTTAATAGCGTTAGCAGCACTTTATTTTTAATTAAATACAGTGCTTGGATGTAATAAGATTACGCTAATAAAGTTTACCCTGGTGTAAATAATTGTAAGATTATGTATTACTAAAGCAGCTATATAATAGGCTCATATTAGCTGCACAGTTTATTTTGCTCATTTAGGTATGAGTCTATAAATGTTTGCTCCATGGGTTTTGAAAAATAGTAACCTTGCAAATGAGAAACCCCAATTTCTTTTAGCATGTTAGCTTGCTCAAGCGTTTCTACGCCTTCGGCGACAACCATAAAATCAAGCGACGATGCCATTTGTACTATGGCATGAATAATACTTAAGCCTCGCTTATCCATATTTTGAATAAAGCTTTTATCTATTTTTACAATATCTACGCCTATGTCTAACATACTCGAAAGAGACGAGTAACCTGTTCCAAAATCATCAATAGAAATACAAAACCCTTGTTTTTGTAGTGCCTTAACAGCGGCTAAAAATGTAAGTTTATCTTCAGCAAAAACAGATTCGGTGATCTCTAAGTGTAAATTTTTAGGTTGCACTCCATACTCGTTAACTATTTTTACTACCTTAGATACAAAGTCAGGATCTTGTAGCTGTATTACCGACACATTTACACTTATAGCGATTGCAGGTTGTAAGTTGTTAAACTTACTTGCCTGAGAGCATGCTTGTTCAATGACCCACAATCCCAGCTCGGTTATTAAATTATATTGCTCGGCTATAGCAATAAATTCATCCGGAAATATACTTTCGCCATTGAGTTGCCAGCGTAAAAGAGACTCAAAAGAAGTTACTTTAGCGGTTTGACTATCAACTATAGGTTGAAACACTAATCTAAGGCCGTTGTCTTTAATTGCAGTCGCTAAGCGCTTACTAAGTAACTGCTCGCGCTCTTGTTGGCGTTTTAGCTCGTTGTTATAAATGTTTACAGAGCCCTTTGCTATGCGTTTTTGATGATACATAGCTAAGTCTGCTGAACGAATCAATGAGCTTAAATTGATTTCGTGCTCAGGAAATAATGCAATACCTATGGTTGCCGACACCCAACTTTGATATTTATACCTTTCATGTTCAGCACTGATGTTTGAAATAACTTTTTTAGCAAAACTAAATAAATCCTGCTGATCTTCATAGGTAGTTAAAATTAAAAACTCGTCACCACCCCAACGGCACTTAAACAAATGACGAGTGCACACTTTTGTGAGCCGCTCGGCTATCTCTTTTAATACCTGGTCGCCGACTTTATGGCCCATTGAGTCATTTATTTGTTTAAAGCCATCAAGATCAACAAAAAGTAGCGCTAGCTTTTCGTTAGGGTGATTAGCTAATTGCCTGTTTGCAACCTTTAAAAATGCGGTTCTGTTTAACAGGCTAGTAAGCGGATCGGTATTAGATAAGCGGTAAATTTCTTCGGTACGTGCTTCTACTTTACTTTCCATTTCGTTAAGTAGCTCACGGTTTTGGTTTCGTAATTTTATGGCACTTTGCGTAAATGTAGCCGATTTATACGATGAGGCAATCATAATTGCAGCAAAGGTTAGCCCCAAAAAACCAAGCACATAATTGTAGTTATCATCAGATAAAGTGAGGATTAAAGAATAAGGGGTTAATAAAATAAAGCTGTAACAAACAGAGGTAAACCGACTGCCAGATAACAAATTGGCTGACCCACCAGCAAACGCAGATAAAATAGCAATGGTTGTGGTTATTTCTACGGTTGATGAGCTTTTATGAAACCATAATGCATAGCAGCACCAAGATACAGCCGTGGCTATACAACCAATCGAAAAGCGTTTTAAAAAGCTATTTGCATTAAAAGGTTGATCATCACCTTTTGTGTAGTTAAATAAAATAACATCGGTTAGTCGTCCTGCTAGCAAAATTAGCATAAAGAACAGCCATATTATTTTTTCTTGGTTTGTTTTCTCATCCGTTAAATCAAATGCAAATACAAGTACAAAGCTAACAATAGCCGACACACCAATACCAGATAAGGCATTGGAGTATAAAAGTTTTACGGCTTCTCTACGTTCATCATTATTTAAATTTTTATATTGCACTCACTAAAGCCTTATTAAAAGTAATACGCGTTAAGCAAATTACATTTTATATAAATACAAAATAAATATAGTTTAAGGAAAGAGAAAATGCAGAATATTAAATAAAAAATGCCCATAACACAGTGTGTTGTTATGGGCATGGTATGTTAGAAGTCGTTGGCGCTGTGGCGCTCAGCAAGTTGCTCTTCTCCAGGCCCCCAAGTACGGTTTACACGGCGTCCGCGTTTAACAGCAGGGCGCTGCGATACTTGATTGGCCCAGCGCATAACGTGAGTATACGAAGCCACATCTAAAAATTCGGCTGCATCGTACAACTCGCCCAGCACCAGTGAGCCATACCATGGCCAAATTGCAATATCGGCAATTGAGTATTCATCGCCCGCCATGTATTCGTTTTCACTTAAGTGGCGGTTTAATACATCAAGTTGACGCTTAACTTCCATCGTAAAACGGTCTATTGGGTATTGCATTTTACTCGGTGCATAGCTATAAAAGTGGCCAAATCCGCCGCCTAAATAGGGGGCAGATCCCATTTGCCAAAATAACCAGTTACGACACTGCGTTTTAGCTTGTAAATCGTTTGGTATAAGCACATCAAACTTTTCTGCAAGGTATTGCAGTATTGAACCTGATTCAAAAATACGGGTAGGGGGCGTTGTTGAATGATCCATTAATGCTGGAATTTTTGAATTAGGATTAATATCAACAAAGTCAGAACCAAACTGATCGCCTTCGCCAATATTTATTAAATAGGCGTCGTATTCTGCATCGGTTAGGCCAAGCTCAAGAAGCTCTTCAAACATAATTGTGGCCTTTTGACCATTAGGCGTAGCTAAAGAATAAAGCTGAAACGGATGCTCGCCAATGGTTAAGGTTTTATCATGAGTTGCGCCTGCAATAGGGCGGTTAATATTGGCAAACTTTCCGCCACTTTCACTTTCCCACGTCCACACTTTTGCTGGCGTGTATTCGTTATCGTTGCTCATAAAAACCTCAATTGATGAAATAAAATTTTACTGATAAATAATAAGTAAGGGCAAAAAAGCGTAATTAAAGAGCTATTACTTACCTTTTAGCCTATCTGATTTTGCAAGCTTGTAACCTAAAAAGAATCCGCTTAAAGCCCCAAACAAATGGCTTTCAAACGAGACATGAAAGCGCTGTGGTAATACACCCCAAATAAACCCGCTATAAAGCACCGCCACAACAACTGCAATAATAATAGATTTAAACGAGCGCCTAACTACGCCATAGCACAGTATAAAGCCCCACAGGCCGTAAATTACTCCACTTAAACCCACATGCAGAGAACTTCTGCCAAAGGCCCAAACTAAAAGACCACCAACCAGTGCGGTAAAAATAAATACAGTGTAAAAACGTTTTACGCTGTATTGGCAAATTAGCCAGCTTAACACCGCAAACGGCAACATGTTGCTTGCAAAATGCCACCAGCTACCATGTAAAAACGGCGCGCATAAAATACCCATTAAACCTTGAACGCTGCGTGGGTATATACCTAAACCGTTTAACGTAATGCCCGGTAGGCTATTAATGACTTGTAATATTAAGCAAATAAATACAACGCTGAATATGGCAAAGCGTGTGCTAGTAATAGGTGAAGACGATGAAGGGTTAACGGGCATTTAAATATCCTAAAGGAATTATTTTGTCCCAGTATAGGAGTTGAAAGGGGGGATTCAAAGCAATTTAATACCAGTGCTGCAAAGTACAAGAGCGGTACTTAATACCGCTCTTTGTTATGCTTTAACCTAGTTTTGTAAGTAACTTTTTAGCTGCTTGTTCTGAGCTTGCTGGGTTTTGACCTGTAATTACTAAGCCATCTTCAAGTGCTAACACACCCCAATCATCAGTTTTTTGATAATCGCCACCTTTTTTGATTAGCTCATCCTCAACTAAAAATGGTACTACGTCAGTAAGTTGCACTGCGGCTTCTTCTGAATTAGTAAAGCCTGTTACTTTTTTACCTGCAACTAAGGCATTGCCGTCTGAATCTTTAACATTTAAAAAGGCTGCACTAGCGTGACATACCGCAGCAACAGGCTTTTGCGATTTTACAAAGTCTTCGATAAGAGAAATTGAATCTGTGTTATCTACTAAATCCCATAGCGGGCCGTGGCCACCTGGGTAAAATACCGCGTCAAAGTCGCTCGCATTTACTTCACTAAGCACTTTAGTATTTGCCATTAAAGTTTGTGCTGCGCTGTCTGCATCGTAGCGCTTAGTTGCCTCTGTTTCAAAATCAGCAAGTGTGCTTGTAGGGTCTATAGGTGGTTGACCGCCCGCAGGTGAAGCAAGTGTTACGTCTGCGCCTGCATCTACAAATGCGTAGTAAGGGGCTGCAAATTCTTCTACCCAAAAACCTGTTTTTTCACCTGTGTTACCAAGCTCTGAATGTGACGTAAGTACCATAAGTATTTTTTTAGCCATAACAATATTCCTTCGATTATTGAGTAAATTAATTAATGTTTGGTTTTCACCAAAGCGTTGTAAATACTATATGCACTTAAAAGGCTTTAAACAACGATGATAAATTTAACTTTATTGGTTTAATAATTGATACAATGTAGGCGTTGAATGAGCAATAAGTGGGTTTTGTTATGAAAGTATCGTTTGAGCAACTTAAAAGTATGGTGGTGTTTGCACAAATTGTAGAGCAAGGCAGTTTAACAGCCGCAGCTAAACAGTTAGGTTTAACGCGCGCTGTGGCAAGTTATCATTTAAAAAAACTCGAAACACAGTTAGAAGTAACTTTACTTAACCGTTCAACCCGCACAATGACGCTAACCGAAGCCGGTATCGCTTATTACGAGCGCTGTAGAGTGATTACAGAGCAAGCCAATGCGGCAAATCAGCAAATAGAAAATATTAAAAGTGAACCGCAGGGCTTATTAAAAATTAGCTGCCCAGTTAATGTTGGTATGCAATTAATAGTGCCCGCGATTAATACGTTTAAACGCCAATACCCTAAAATTGATATAGACTTACAGCTTAGCGATGACGTGGTCGATATTATTAAAAATGGCTTTGACTTTGCCATACGTGGTGTTGCGTTAAGTGACTCTAACTTACAAGCAACTAAATTAACCACTATGAGTACCTGCATATGTGGCTCAGCAGATTATTTTGAATATTTTGGTAAGCCTAAAACTCCACAGGCGTTAGCTGAGCATAAATGGGTCGTTTATCAACTGGGCAGTAAAACATTAACCCTTCAAAAGGAGGGAAAAAAACACGACATTACAATGCAAGGCGGCTTAAGCACTAACAATGCCGCAGCGCGTACGGCATTTGTTGAAGCAGGGCACGGGCTTGGCCGTATTCCGCTTTATGACGCTTGGCCTAAAGTACAAGCTGGGCTGCTAGAAATAATACTTGATGACTATAAGAGTAAAGATATAGAGCTTTATGGTGTGTTTCCGCCAGGGGCAGCTGGCTCTAAAAAGCTTAGGCTGTTTATTGATTACTTAAAAGCGTATTTTGTAAAACAGCACACCGCGCTGGGTATGCTGAAAAACATTTAAAAGGCTTTGTGTTAAAGCGTGCGGCTAAATAACGCAACAGCTTGCTGGTACATAGTGATTGCAAGTGCACCGTCGTAGCGCTCGCCCTCATCACGCATAAAGGCATGCTGCGCGTTTACTTCTTGCCATTGGTAGTTAATATCCGTAGCTACACATTGCTGATAAATTTTACTACGGCCTTCCTTTGGTACATGTGGGTCTTGTTTACCCCAAATAAAGTGTATTTCGCCTTGAATATCGGCCATGCGTTCAAACGAGTTATTACCCGCTTGAGCAGGCAAGGTATCACTATGAATATCGGTTGCGTATAAGCAAAATGCGGCTTTTATGTGTGGGTTTAACGCGGCTCTGTAGGCTAAATGCCCACCAATACATACACCCATAGCCCCTAGCGTACCTGTACAGTAATTTTGCTGTTTTACAAAGTCGATAAGCGCTTGAGTGTCGCTGTCGTGGTGTTCAAGTGGCTTTTCCCACTTATCGGCGTTGCCTTTATCTTTACCTGCATCGTCGTAGGCAAGTACAGTGCCGATAGGGTTTAGCTCATGAAATACCTCAGGTACTAATACAACAAAACCATGGCTTGCTAAAATAGCGGCGCTGCGAGCAATGGGTGCTGTTTGCTGAAAAATTTCTGAGTAAAAAATAATAGCGGGGTATTGGCCCTGTGCTTGTGGGCGGTAAACAGTGGTTCGCATTAAACCAGTGGATGTATTTAGGTCGGTATTATGGTGTTGGATTATCATAAAGCGCTCAGTTAAATAATTAATAAGGTTATGGTAACTGAGCGCAAAAAAATAAACGACTACTGATACTGGTTTTTTAAATGCTTGCTGGCATTTTATTACAACTAGCGTAATAACTTACCGTTGCTGGCCAGTCAGAAAATATAGCCATAACGCCCACATCTTGTGCTAGTACATCAACAACTGTCATCATATCGCCATCGTTATCTATTACATCCGCTATTGATTGATAGTAATAACCACCGCCTTCGTTAAGCGGTCCTGAGCGCTCAAGGCTCCATGCTATAAGTTCAAGGCCTGCGGCTTTTGCATCAATTGCATATTGAGAAGGCAAAATATCACTATTGTTATCGATACTTAACATCATCCAAATAGGGGGCGCTAAAATTTTAACGCCATCGGTAACCAGTTCTTCCATACTTGGCTGCCACGTATCTGGGTTACTTGGATCAAATCCCGCTTCGCTGTCGCGCCCATCTAAATAAACACTTTGATTAGCAAAGTCGGGGTTGTTGTTTATCCAGTATTTAACATCATCTAGATTAAATGATTGCGGATAAACACGATTACTTGGTACATCTAATTGGGTGTACTCATCAAGCATTTTTTGCGCATATTGCTGCTGCGTCATGCCATCAAAAGGCATACTTACCTGAGGCGATTTAAGCTCCGGGGTCATTTTTACATCAAGCGCTTTAAACAATTCAAGACTTTGCTTATGAGTCATTAAAGTGCCGCTTGTGGCGTATAAATCTGTGCGCCAGTTGGGCGTGCCTTGCATGTATTCAGCGACTGTAGTGGCTTGTGGATTAGCCCCATCCATCTTGCCTTCAAGCGTTAAAAACTCAGCTAAACTTATATCACTGGTACAGCATTTAGCTGAAGCCGGCGTGCCACTTGATGAGTCGGCTGGGGTAAAAGGTATACTGCATTTAGCTGCAAGTTCATCAATAGCTAAAATATTAGTGGTGGTGTGTAAATCGCATTGTGAATGGCGACACACCAGCTCTTTGTCGTTGGTAAATGTTACATCACATTCAATAACACCCGCGCCCATTCGCGCGGCAGCAGTATAAGACTCTTTAGTATGCTCTGGGTATTGCATAGGGGCACCGCGATGCCCAATAGAAAAGTCGGTTTTATAAAAGGGGCCGTCTTTACACGATTCTAATTTAGTTTTTAAATCGCTCTGTGCCATATCATTAATAAGGTAATCGGCGCGAGTCCCTAATTGAATGTCTGGCGTATCGCCTTTTGCCACTTCAACAATAACAGGGGTAGGCACTTCAACCACTTCGACGGTGGTGTTGGTAACAACAACGTCGTTTTCGACTACTTTTACATCGTCATCGCAACCGCTTAGAAGCGCAAGTGCTAAAGAGCTCATTATTAGGGTGAGATGTTTCATGTTTTATCCTTAACTTTATTTTCCTCAACCCTAACCAGATTTAATGACAAATTAGCTACACTGATGTGACGTTCTGTTTATTTGTACCGATTTGATTAATTATCAGTGCTGCCAACATAATAGCCCCACCAATAGATAACCTTATAATGTCGGCATCTTTATTCCAAATGAGTACGTTAACTATAATTCCGGCTGGGATCAGCAAGTTATTCATTACCGCTAATGCACCAACGTTTACTTTGGTTGCCCCTTTATTCCATAAAAAGTAACCAAGGCCCGATGCAATAACGCCTAAGTAAATAAGTATGCCCCATTGAGTAGAAGTGCTTGGTAATTTATTTGAATTACCAAATAACGCATAACACATTGTAGCCACAATAAGCGCGCCTATAAAAAACCAGCCAAATACGGTTTTATCATCAAGTTTATTATTTGCCATTAAGCGCTTGTAAGTAACTTGCCCGGTTGCAAAGCTAAGGTTAGCGCCTTGAACGAGTAACAACCCCATAATGAAGTTACTATTTAGGTTTTCCCAGCGAATAGCCACAGCGCCTAGCACGGCTATTAAGGCGACTATAAAAAAGCGGGGGTTAAAGTGTTTGTTTAAGCCATCGTTTAAAAGTGTAATGTAAAGCGGCGTCATTACTGTAAATAGCAGTACTTCTGGCACGGTTAAATATAAAAACGAATGATAGTAAAAGCTGTACATTACGCCTAGCTGCACCGCGCCTATTAGCATAAGTTTAAGCGCAACGGGTTTTGGGGTGTTTTTGAGTTTTAAAAAAGGTAAAAAAATAAGTGTTGCCAACGCTATACGTATTAAAACGCTAAACCATGCGTCAACTTGGCCTGCTAAATACACACCAATTAAACTAAACGAAAACGCCCAAAGCAAAGTGACTGCAAATAAGTACTGCATAACCATCATCTTTTAAAAAATATTGCGCTAAGTTTATCTGTTATGGGTGAGGGTATAAACAATAAAAGCCCGCAAGCGGGCTTTTATAAAAAGTGAGCTTAATAAACTAAATTATTTACTCAACTAAACCACGGCGCTTAAGTAGTGCGTCTGTGGTTGGTTTTTGGCCTCTAAACTCAATGTAGCTTTGCATTAAGTCGCGGCTATTACCTTTAGATAGGATTTCTTTACGGAAGTTGTCGCCGTTTTCACGCGTTAAACCACCGTTATTTTCCATGTGCGCAAATGCATCGGCTGCAAATACTTCAGTCCAAAGGTAGGCGTAGTAACCCGCAGAGTAACCACCGGCAAAAGTATGGCTAAAGTAGTTTGATTTATAACGCGGCGGTACAGGGTAGTAATCAATACCGTGTGCTTTTAGCGCATCGCTTTCAAACGTTTGTACATCGCTGATTTTTTTATCTGAACCAAACGAGTGCCATTCCATATCAAGTAAAGCAGCGGCTAAATATTCAGTGGTACCAAAACCTTGGTTGAATTTTTGCGAAGCGAGTACTTTATCAAGTAATGCCTGTGGAATTGGCTCACCTGTTTTGTAGTGCTTAGCGTAGTTAGCAAGTACCGTAGGCTCAATCATCCAATCTTCGTGTGCTTGCGATGGAAACTCAACAAAGTCACGTGCTGTAGCAGTACCCGCTAGGCTTGGGTATTTAACGTCTGAGAATAAACCGTGCGCCGCATGACCAAACTCATGGAACATAGTAGACACTTCGTCAAAGGTCATTAGCGTTGGCTCGCCTGCTGCCGGTTTTGGAATATTTTGTGCGTTGTAAATTACAGGTTTAGTGCCTTTTAAGCCACTTTGGCTCACGTATGCACTCATCCATGCGCCGCCACGCTTCCCTTCACGTGCGTATGGGTCCATGTAAAATAAACCAATTGCACTGCCGTCAGCGTTAAATACTTCGTAGGCTGTTACATCTTCGTGATAAACCGGAAGGTCTTTGCGCTCTTTAAAGGTAATACCGTAAAGTTTATTCATTGCAAAGAATAAACCATCGTGAATTACAGAGTTCATTTCAAAGTATGGCTTAACTAGCGCAGGATCTAGGTCGTATTTTTCAGCACGTACTTTTTCTGCGTAAAAAGCCCAATCCCATGGTTTAAGCTCAAAGCTTTCACCAGAATCGTTAATCACTTTTTGAATTGAAGCGGCTTCAATTTTAGCTTTTTCAACTGCTTTTGGTGCTAGGTCATCTAAAATGCCGTACACGTTGTCAGTTGTCTGTGCCATACGCGAAGTCATTACATACGATGCCCAATCTTTAAAGCCGAGTAGTTCTGCTTTTTGAGCGCGTAAGTTTGTTTCTTCAATAATAATTGGACCGTTGGTCTCGGCTGCACGATTAGCTGATGCAGTAAAAATTTGCTCACGAAGTTCGCGGTTTTCAAGGCTTGATAAAATTGGCTGCTGTGTTGTGTTCACTAACGTGATCATGTAGCCGTCTTTGCCTGCTTTTTTAGCCGCAGCTGCAAGGCCTGCAATTTCACCTTCAGAAAGACCCGCAAGCTTAGATTTATCAGTAACTACAATTACATCTTCTTTAAACGATTTTAAAATGTTTTGAGAAAACGCAGTAGAAAGCTCTGCAAGTTGTGCATTAATACCACGCATTTTTGCTTTTTCAGCGTCGCTTAATTTAGCGCCAGCTTTAACAAATTGCTTGTAGTAAAAATCAACAAGACGTTGATCTTCAGCGTTAAGCGAGTCTTTGTTGTCGTAAATTGTTTGTACGCGCTTAAATAAAGCACCATTTAGGTAAATGTCATCAGAGTGAGCTGATAATACTGGCGCCATTTTTTTACTTATACGCTGGTATTCATCATCTGAAATTAAACCTGATAGATTATAAAAAGCAGCAGATACGCGATTTAATAGCTCGCCAGACATTTCCATTTCAACAAGTGTATTTTCAAATGTTGCAGGTGCAGGGTTGTTAGCAATAGCTTGTACTTGTGCAGTGTGCTGAGCAATACCAGCATCAAAGCCTGCTTCGTAGTCTTTTGTACCAAACTTATCAAACTCTGGCGCCATGTATTGTAATGGGCTTGGTTTGAATAATACATTGTTTGCGTTCATGTCTTGCACTTGTGCTGCGCTCTCTTTTGCCATGTCTTGAGGTTCGTTAGAAGAACAAGCAGATAGGATTAGGGCACTAGCAATAGTAGTGGCGATCAGTGTTTTACGCATAATAACTCCATAAAAAGATGAGCCGAAATAGGCTTTTCGAGTCGAAAACCCAGTTAACTTATCAAATTTTGGCGTTTATACAATAAAGTTTATCGGTATTAAGCGGGATTTAAACGCAAATTAGTTAATGGTTGCGTTAAAAGTGGGTAAAAGTAGCCTTAAAAATGCGCGCAAGGCTACTTAAAATAGTATTGTGTGTGTTTTAGAAGGGGTTAGTTATAACCAAGAACGAACTTTTTTTCAGATCCAAAGCTCGTAGATTGTTGTCCAAATTCTTTATTAATGGTGGCCAATGTTTGCTCTTGCTCGGCAAGAAGGCACAAAATTTTATTACGGTAATCTAAGCTGCTTTCAAACAGATTTAAATCTACCTGCGGCTGCAAAGTAGCGAGTCTTTGATTTAATGTAAGTTGTGACATATGTATTCTCCAGTGCTTGTACACTATTTATATAGCACTCGGTGCAATAAAGAGTTAATAAATAATGCAATATATAGCATTGAACTTATTAACTTGGCGTTTTAGTTATATTATGCCGTGCTAAGCTTAGCGAAAACTGAACCACACTTAGTTTTAGTGAACAAATAACAAACAAAAAAGATATTGGGAACACTTATGACTCTAGAGCAAATTAATCAATACTTAGCTTTTGTAATATTCACTTATAACGATGTGGATATTACAGTAGCAAAAGTAATTCAAGTGCCACTTATATTGTTTGCCATGTGGTTTGTAGTAACGCGCATTGGCAAGCTAATTAAAAAAACATTACTGGCTAAAAAAATAAGCCAAGACGCAGTGCATTTATTTACTCGTATTTACTTTATTTTAAGTATCGCTATTTTAATTTTTACATCGCTTGAAGTACTCAGCATACCGCTTACGGCATTTGCTTTTGTATCGGGTGCGATTGCTATTGGTGTAGGTTTTGGCGCACAAAATATTATTAATAACTTTATCAGCGGTTGGATACTCATGTGGGAGCGCCCAATTCGCATTGGTGACTTTTTAGAGGTAGGTAATGCAAAAGGCGTTGTTGAAACGATTAATACACGTTCTACACGTATTCGCCGAAACGATGGCGTACATATGCTTATACCTAACTCCCAACTTTTAGAAAACACCGTTACAAACTGGACGCTTATAGATGGGAATGCACGTTCCTCGGTAAGCGTAGGTGTTGCCTATGGTTCAGATGTTGTGCTTGTTAAAAAACTCATTCAACAGGTGCTTGATGAACATGACGCTATTTTAGCTAACCCAACATCGTCGGTAATGTTTGATGACTTTGCCGATAGCTCTTTAGTGTTTAACGCCATTTTTTGGGTTTGTGCTGAGTCTGAAACCATGCTTAGAAAGGTACGCAGCGACATTCGCTTTAGCATTTATGCGGTTTTTGAAAAGCACGATGTAGTTATTGCATTCCCACAGCGCGATATTCATATAGATGGTGAAATTGCCTTTAAGCGAAATAGTTAAATCATCATTATATAAGCAGCATAAAATTGATTGTTTCTAATACAGGTTTTTATGTAAATTAATGATTTATGGCTACTTTAACTTGCAGTTTGAATGAAAGGACATATGTCCGCATTATTAGTCTTTTGCATCTAAATGTAGATAAAAAAGCGTGAAAGTGCGGTTAAATGTTGCAAAAAAGTTTACTTTTTTGTACATATTTATGCAGTAAATTTGTAATACAATGATATAATCTTCATCGTTCGTTCAGCCTCATTACTCCGTTTTTGTACTCTCGGTGATGAGGTCCGCGCGCCATAAAGCAAGACGCGAAAAATTGTACGAGCCCGCAATGAATACATTGCGCAACACAAAAAACCGTTGAACAAGAGTGCATACAAAAGGTTTATACCCGACATGAAAGCAATCAAAAAAACTGCAATAGCGACCATAATTAATGCTGCTTTATTATCTGCAGCTGGTACCTCTGTTTCTACTCTTGCTGCTGAAGAAGAAACTGCAAAAAAAAATAACCAATTAGAAGTTATTCAAGTTACTGCTCGTAAACGTGTAGAAAATGCCCAAGAAGTTCCTGTTGCTGTATCTGCATTACAAGGCGATAACCTTGATGCTTACAGTTCAGCTGGTATGGATGTTCGCTTTATGAGTGCGAAAATTCCAAGTCTTTCAATCGAATCTTCGTTTGGACGTTCTTTCCCTCGTTTTTATGTTCGTGGTCTGGGTAATACCGATTTCGATCTTAATGCTTCACAGCCTGTATCATTAGTTGTTGATGAAGTTGTTCAAGAAAATGCTATTTTAAAAGGTTTCCCAGTATTTGATGTTGAGCGCGTAGAAGTATTACGTGGCCCTCAAGGTACACTGTTTGGCCGTAACACGCCGGCTGGCCTAGTTAAATTTGATACTGCTAAACCAAGTCAAGAATTTGAAGGTTACGGTGCTGTTTCTTACGGTAGCCGTGGCGCTGTAGATACAGAAGGTGCTGTAGGTGGCGCACTAACAGATCGTTTATCTGCACGTGTTTCACTACTATGGCAAGACAAAGACGATTACATTGATAACCAAGCGCCAGGTTTTGAAGCGAAAGACGAGCAGGGCGGCTACACAGAAAAAGCAGCGCGTATTCAGTTTTTATACGAAGACGATGACTTTACTGCACTACTAAACTACCACACACGTGATTTAGACGGCTCACCAATTGCGTTTCGTGCAAACGTTATTGAAGCAGGCTCTAATGATTTAGTAGACAACTACGAACACGATGTTGTTTATCAAGATGCTGCTTCACGTTCAACACAACAAGTAGAGTCTGAAGGCGCAAGCTTAAAGCTTGAGTGGGATATTAGCGATGAGTACACTATTACCTCTATTTCAGGTTGGGAAAGTGCAGAAATATACTCACGTGCCGATATTGATGGCGGTTACGGCGGCTATTCAATAGATGGTGAGTCTGTTGCTATGGGGCCTGGAACCATCCCATTCTCTAATGAAAGTGCGGATGGTATTCCAGAACACGATCAGTTAACTCAAGAGCTACGCCTTGCTAGTAACTTTAGTGGCGATTTTAACTACCAAGTTGGTCTTTTTTACTTTGACGAAGAACTAACAATCGAAAACTTTAGTTATGACACTTCAAATAATGGTGTTTTAAATGGGTTTGTTCGCCAGCAACAAGACACAACAGCATGGGCTGTATTTGGCTCAGCAGATTACACCTTTACAGATGAGTTAAAGGTAACCGTAGGCCTTCGTTACTCCGACGATGATAAAGATTTCTCTGCTAATCGGTTAATTGGTTCTCCAATACCACCAGTTGATCTTAATGTAAGTGATGATCATGTTAGCTGGGATTTATCTGCAAACTATAAACTAAACGATGATGTTAACTTATACGGCCGCATAGCTAACAGCTTCCGTGCACCGAGTATACAAGGTCGTGTTTTATTTGGTAGTGAAGCAACTACGGCAGAGTCAGAAACAATTACTTCTTACGAAACCGGTATTAAATCAGATGTGCTAGACGGGCAAGGCCGCGTAAATGCAACTGTATTTTATTTCACAATGGATGATCAACAGTTAACAGCTGTAGGTGGTGGTGCTAACTTTAACCGCCTAGTTAATGCAGATAAGACAACTGGCTATGGTTTTGAGCTAGACACTGAGTGGGTATTAAGCGATGAGTTTAATGCAACATTTAATTTAAGCTACAATAAAACTGAGATCAAAGATAATAACCTAAGTATTGCAGCTCCTAGCCGTTCAACGTTAAATATTACAGACCCTGTAGTGGACGGTAAAGTATTTCTTGACGGTAACAGCCTGCCACATGCGCCAGAGTGGATTTCTAACTTTACGCTTCGTTACAACAAAGAGCTTGAAGATGGTAACTTCTTTGCGCTAGGTGATATTTCATACCGCAGCGAAATTAACATGTTCCTTTACGATTCAGTAGAGTTTGAAGGTAAAGCATTAACAGAAGTAGGTTTACGTGCAGGTTATGAGTGGGCTGAAGGCGACTACGAGTACCAAGTATCTGCATTTGTTCGTAACTTATTTGATGAACAGCAAGCAATTGGCGCAGTAGATTTCAATAACAATACGGGTATTGTTAATGAAGAGCGTTACATTGGTGCAGAATTTAAAGTTAACTTTTTCTAAAACTAACTTAAATTAGATTAATTTTAAAAGCCTGCCTTGTGCAGGCTTTTATGTTTTTATAAAGCTGGTAAAGTAGCGTTAATTAAATTGAATGAGATGAACAAATGGCTGGATTTTGGAACTACCGTGTAATTTTTTGTGAAGCAACAAAAGATGAAGCCGCGCAATATCAAATACACGAAGTAGAGTACAACTTAAACGGTAAAGTGACTAATTGGTCTGAAACGGGGGCAGCTCCATTTGGTACCACACTTGATGAATTAGCCGCTGATGCTGATCGTCTAAAAACGGCTTTAGAAAAACCTGTACTTAAAGTTGTTCGTAAAGCACGAGGTTATGAGCTGGTTGACGTTGAAACTGGCGAGGAAGCATTTGCTGAGCCGCCTGCAGGCTTAACAGCATAAAAAATTAAGGCGCTTAGGCGCCTTTTTTAACGCTAAAATTTAAGGAGTGAGGATGAGCTTAAACGCAGTATTATTTGATATGGATGGCACATTAGTTGATTCAGAAAGCATGCATTTTGTGTGTTGGAGCCAGCTGTTAGACCCTTTTGGGGTGAGTTATAACGAAGTAGAGTTTTGCCAGCGATTTTCAGGGCGACCAACGCTTGAGGCCGCTATTGATATTAAAAATGAAAACAACTTATCAGTAAGTGCACAGTTTTTGGCAGACGAAAAGTACCGTTTATTTGGTGAATACGTAAAAACTAATTTACCTGCAGTAATGCCTTTTGCAGAGCAAACATTGAAAGCCGTTAAAAAAAGCGGTTTAAAAATGGCATTGGTTACAGGCAGTGCGCGCAGCGAAGCTATGCCTATATTAAATGGGCTGGGCTTTTATGCGCTATTTGATACTGTGGTTACTAAAGATGATGTAACTAACCCAAAGCCAGCAGGGGATCCTTACCTTTTAGCGCTTAAACATATTGATGTAGCGCCAGAACATGCGATTGCTGTTGAAGATACCTTTACCGGTGTATGTGCTGCAAATAATGCACACCTTCATGTTGTTGCGATTGCAAATCACCATACGGTTGATCATGACTTTAGCAAAGCGACTTATCGCATGGAAAATTTAGGTGAGTTTTGGCAGTGGGTGCAAACTCAACTATAGTTTAAGCCTAATTTACTTTGCAGGGATGCAGTAATGGCTTTTATAAAGTGCCTTTTAATTTTATTAAGTGTCGTGTTTACACACGCTATTTATGCGGTGCAGCCAGATGTACTTTTAGCAAAAGTATATGACGAGTCTAAACATGGCAATATTGAAGATTACTTAGTCAGTGAAAAGTTTGACGGTGTAAGAGCAATATGGACTGGCGATAAACTAATTACTCGTAAAGGGAATGCCATAAATGCGCCAGCATGGTTTACAACACCGCTTCCGCCAATATGGCTTGATGGAGAGCTGTGGATAGCACGAAATAAATTTGCACTAGTCAGCGGTATCGTAAGAACCAAAATACCTAATAACCACGACTGGCAGAGCGTTGTGTATCAAGTATTTGATATGCCAGATCCTACCCTTCCTTTTAGCGCTCGTTATAAAAGCTATACTGATTTAGTCGCAGGCCTAAATACAGCGCACATTAAAGCTGTTAAACAGCATCGTTTTGAAAATACTCAGTTATTAACTCATTATTTTAAAGACATAACAAAGCAAGGTGCTGAAGGGGTTATGTTGCACCTTGCAAGCGCTGTTCATAAAAGTGGGCGGAATAATACGCTACTAAAATTAAAGCCCTATTTAGACGCAGAAGCCCTTGTAATAGAGCACCTACCAGGTAAAGGTAAATACACAGGTATGTTAGGTGCGTTAAAAGTAAAAACAGCGAGTGGCCAAACATTTAAAATAGGCACCGGTTTTAGTGATGCTCAACGCCAAACCCCTCCGGCTATAGGCAGTACGATAACGTACCGCTACCATGGCCTAACAAAAAATGGTTTGCCACGTTTTGCCAGCTTTTTAAGAGTAAGGGAGCCTTTATAACATTTATAATTTTGGCAAAGTATGCTAAATTGCGCGGCCTTTTTGGTTATGTGTGGTGAAGTATGTTTGCAGGTTTTGATTACGGTAGTTCTAATTGCGCAATGGGTATTATGGACGAAGGACAGGTTCAATTAGTACCACTTGAGCAAGGAAAACATTACTTACCCTCTACGCTATACACACACCATAGTGCTTTAGTTGTTGATTTTGTTGCCAAGCATTTACATGGCACAGCTCATGAGCACGACTTTTTAACACAGCGCAAAGCATTATTAAATACACTTCCTCGTATTAAATCTGATCTTGATTTACAGCCTTCGGATGAAACGCTTTTTATTGGCCGTGAAGCCATTAGCGAATATGTACAGTTTCCTGAAGAAGGTTACTTTGTTAAATCACCTAAATCGTTTTTTGGTGCGACTGGTTTAAAGCAAGGTCAAATCAACTTTTTTGAAGATATTGCGACCGCAATGATTTTAAAAATAAAACAGCGAGCGGAGTTATCTCTTAATAAAGCACTTACCCAAACCGTGATTGGCCGCCCAGTAAACTTTCAGGCTGTTGGCGGTGAAGAGTCAAACCAGCAAGCTGTAGGTATTTTAGAGCGTGCAGCTAAACGTGCAGGCTTCAAAGATGTGGAATTTTTATATGAGCCACTTGCTGCGGGTATTGATTATGAAAGTAGCTTGGTGGACGACCAAAAAGTATTGGTTATAGATATTGGCGGTGGTACTAGCGATTGCTCGTTTGTACAAATGGGGCCAAGCTTTAGAGGTAACAGTGAGCGCGATAACGATTTTTTAGCACACAGTGGTAAACGCGTTGGCGGAAACGATTTAGATATAGCACTGAGCTTTCATGGTTTAATGCCATTACTTGGTTTAGGCAGTACCTTTAAGTCGGGTTTACCGCTACCGAATCAGCCATTTTGGCAAGCGTGTAAAATTAATGATGTAAATTTACAAAGCCAATTTTACAGTGAAAGCCATTACCGTGAGCTAAGCGCTCAACTGCGTGATGTAAGTGCGCCAGCACTTTATAAACGTTTAATGCATTTACAACAAAACAAGCAGGGGCATCAACTTGTACAGCAAGGTGAGGCTGCCAAAATTGCGCTTTCATCAGCAAGCAGTTTTGATTGTGATTTAAGTTTTTTAGATAATGACCTTAGCAAAAACTTATCAGTAAGTGATTTAGCATTGGCAGTGCAAAGCAGTATTGATCAAATAGTTACACTGGCGAAGCAAGCAATTAATGATGCAGCAACAACGCCAGATGTTATTTATTTAACAGGGGGGAGTGCGCAGTCACCTCTTATAAAAGCTGCGTTAAGTGAGCATTTAGGTGATATAAAAATGCTTAACGGCGATCACTTTGGTAGTGTAACTGCTGGCCTAACAAAATGGGCCAGCATGCTTTATAAGTAACTTAAAAAATAGTTAAAGACTGATTTGTCGGGTTGCGAGGTATTTTTCGTAATCTGGCAAAGTACGTTCAAGTTCGGTATCCATAAGTGGAGAGCTTAATAACATATCGGCACTTACTTCATTACAGGCAACAGGAATATTCCACACCGCAGCTAAGCGCAGCAATGCTTTTACATCTGGGTCATGCGGCTGCGATGCTAGCGGATCCCAAAAAAAGACCAATACGTGAATTTCGTGTTCAGCAATTTTAGCACCTAGTTGTTGGTCGCCACCCATTGGGCCGCTCAGCAATTGGATTACTTCAAGCCCTGTGGTTTTTTCAATTAAATGCCCCGTAGTACCTGTGCCATAAAGCGTGTGCTTGCTAAGTGCATTTTTGTGCTTTTCGCACCATAGTTTTAAGGCGGCTTTTTTTCCATCGTGGGCAACTAAAGCAATGTTTTTATTTGCGGGTAGCGATTGTTTTTTTTGTTCCATGCTGCATCTTATTTAGTTAAGTCATACCAATTTATTGTAATTAGTATAATAAATTTATGGCAAGCGCAATAAATACCACGCCAGTTACTCTGTCTATCCAAAGTTGGCTATTAGGGTGCTTTTTGAAAAACTGCGCTATTTTATCGCCAAAATAAATATACGTGCAGTCAATAGGGAAAGCAAAAATAGGGTAGAGTAAACCAAAAAAAGCTAATTGAAATGTTGCTGATGATAGGCTCGGATCTACAAACTGAGGAATAAAAGCAATAAAAAATAACGCCACTTTAGGGTTTAAAACTTCAGTCATCATAGCCTGAAACATAACATTAGACTTTTTACTGGTACTAACGTGCGGTTTCTCTTCGCTTGTACAATCAGTGGTTGTTAAAGCGCCCGTAAAGGTGCTTTTAATCATCATTATACCTAAATAACATAAATAGGCAGCGCCAACATACTGCACCGCGCTATACGCGGTAGGAGAGGCTTTAAGCACGGCGCTTAAACCAATTACTGCAAAAAAGGTATGAACTACTCCACCAAGTGCAAAGCCTAATGCGCTTTGCATACCTGCCGCTCTTCCATTGGCAAAAGTTTGCGCCATTAAAAACGCATTTGATGGTCCAGGCGCTACGGCCATTAAAAAACTAGCCAATAAAAATGAAGCTAAAAAATCTGGGTTAATCATGAATTAGCCGGATGTAATATATGGCCTTTTTTGCTCATTAAAATGAGCCACAATGGCGCAAGTATTAATAAGTGAAAGGCAATTAGCCACGGTGTACTTAACCCTAAATACTGAGTTAAAAACACTAAAACACTTGCTCCGCTCATTTGCATAGCACCAATTAGTGCAGAGGCTGTACCTGCCTGTTTTGGAAAACGTGACAACGCCATACCAGCAGCAGAACCTAAACTTAACGCAAAACCAAGCGCAGCAATTAATATAGGTAACATAAGTGCAAGCGCGCTTTGTATATGGCTAAGTGCAAGCATTAATACACCAGAAAATACCAGTATGCTTACACCTACACGCAAGGCCTTTTGGCTATTACGTTTAATGTATATAGGAGTAATAAAACTGGCGACGATGCTTAGCACGGCATTAAGCGTAAACCAAAAGGTAAAGTCGGCCACAGTACCGCCTAAGTGGGTGATAATCCAACCAGGCGCTAATGTGACATAAACCAAAATAGCCGACATAGCGACCATGCATAATAAGCTGTTAAATAAAAATATTGGCGTTTTTAGAATTGGCGTAAAGCGGCGCAAATCTAGAATATGGCCTTGGTAATGGCTATCGGCAGGGCGGGTTTCTCTAAATAAAAACAAAGTTATAACTAACCCAACCAGTGCAAAGCCCGTTAAAAATAAAAAGTTCATTCGCCAGCCAAACTGCACGGTTAACCAAGCGCCTAAAATAGGTGCAAGCGCAGGGATAAAACACACTATACCATTTAAATAGGTGATCATTTGCCCGCTTCGTTGTGCACCATATTTATCGCGCACAATGGCAAAAGCAACCACAAACGTGGCACAGGCACCTAAGCCTTGTAGTGCCCGAGCAATCATGAGCACTTCAAAAGAGGGGGCAAAGTAAGCTAATAATGCAGACCCCGCATAAAGGCTAACACCTACAACAGCTACTGGTTTTCGGCCAAACTTATCGGCAAGCGGCCCAGCAATGAGTTGCCCTAAACCTACGGTAAGCATAAAAATTGCGACCGTTTGCTGAACCTGTTGCTCAGTTACGTTAAATTGTTCTGCAATAGTTGGAAAAGCAGGAAGATAAATATCAATTGCCATTGGGCAAAATATAACGAGTAACGCTAAGATGAGTAATAAAATTAAGTTAGGTTTAGCGGGCTGTGTTTGCATTAGGTCTCCTTTTGCTGGCTATTTTAGGTGCCCGCTTATAAAAAAGAAAGGACTTAAGGGCTGGCTATGCACCATTGTGATAAATATTTAATGACATTAGGGTTAACAGAGCCGCGAATTGCGCTTTTTTTAACTGGTCTGATGTGTTAATTTGAGATCATAAACACAAGATGGAACATAACAATGAGTAATAAATCCGCACTTTTAAAAACGTGGCTAAAATTTAAGAGCCTACCATTTGGTAATTGGTTATTTAGTAAAGCGGTGTGCTTTAAAGCGCCTTACTTTGGCTCAATGAAACCCTATGTACTGGATTTACGAGAAGGCCACTGTAGCGCTGTAGTAAAAAACCGCCGTAGTGTGCATAACCACATAGGCACTATTCATGCTATTGCACAGTGTAATCTAGCAGAGCTTTGTGCGGGTGTGATGGTTGATGCAACTGTACCTGTAAAAACCCATCGTTGGATCCCAAAGGGCATGACGGTGCAATATTTGGCAAAAGTAGATACTGATGTAACAGCTATTGCTGAAATTGATTTGCCTCATCAGTGGGTAGATAAGGAAGATTTGGTTGTGCCAGTTAAGCTTTATAATACCCGCAATGAGCTAGTGTTCACTGCAGATATCACAATGTATATTACTGAGAAAAAGTAAGGTTAATTTGTTTTATCAGCGGCTTGTTTATTTACAAACGACAAGTCGCTATCAGAATCATCTAAAAGCGCTTTTACTTCTTTGGCAGGTTTTAACTCTTCGCTAATAAGCTCCGCTTCTTCTTTTTCAAAACGCTGTTTTAAACTGCCTTCAATAATAGCACCAGCATCAATACTTAGGGTATCGTGGAATACATCTCCGTGCACATGTGCACTGCTTTGTATTGTTACTTCGCTGGCGTTTAGCGAACCAATAATTTTTCCTTTCACCACCACGCTTTTAGCTTCAACTACGCCTTCAACAATACCAGAAGAGCCAATAACTAAATGCTCCGCTTTTATATCGCCATCAATGCGCCCATCTAGCTGTACTTCGCCTTGGCTTGTAAGAGTGCCTGTTAGGCGTACATCTTCAGAAATAATAGACGGTGTATGGTTTACTTTTTTTAAAGTAGTTTGATTACTTGTTTGCTTTTTTTTACCGAACACGAGAAAGCGCCTTTGTTATTTTTAGAGGATTGACATGTTTGCCATCGAGTAACACTTCATAGTGTAAGT
The DNA here is from genome assembly GCF_002221525.1 of Pseudoalteromonas espejiana DSM 9414. NCBI lineage: Bacteria > Pseudomonadati > Pseudomonadota > Gammaproteobacteria > Alteromonadales > Pseudoalteromonadaceae > Pseudoalteromonas > Pseudoalteromonas espejiana. The sequence goes on from NZ_CP011028.1 coordinate 1,103,576, forward strand.
GGGTACTTGTACTTCTGCCAGTACTGCCCATTAAACCAATTACGTCGTTTTTTGCTATTGCTTGGCCTTTTTTAACTTTTATTTTGTTTAAGTGGCCAAAGCGGGTAACTAAGCCATTTTTGTGCTCAAGCTCTATAAAGTTACCATAGCCACCATTTCTACCAGCGCGAAGTACAACAGCATCGGCAGGGGCAAATATTTCGGTTTTATGCCAACCTGCTAAATCAACACCTTTGTGAAAAGCACGGCGGTTATTCATTGGGTCTTTACGCAAGCCAAAATTGCTAGAAATATAATATTTAGCGGCGGGTAGGGGGAGTGAGTTTGGCAGCTCAGTTAAAAAGCTTTCAAGGTTATTAAGCACTAAAAGCTTATCGGCAATAGCTAAAAATTGACTCGGGATTTTTGTTTCATCAAATACGTCTAATGGGCCACCTTGTGCGGCTGTTTGCGTGCCTAGTGCTAGGTGCTGCTCTAATGCCGACTCAAGTCCTGCACCTTTAAGCATGGCTAAAATAGCATTATGGCGCACATTGATTTGCTCATCTATAAGAGCAAAATTTTGCTCGTAAAACTTATTTAAACGCTCATAGCGAGCAGCAAATGTGGTTGGGGTAATTAATGCAGCGTGTTTATTTTTTGGGTTTTCATCAACAAGTGGCTCATGAAACTCGCCTTTGTCTTCATTAATTGGTGAATCAAGTTGCTCTTCAAGCTTTATAGTGTCTTTGCTGATTGAAGCCGGTAGTGACTCTATCATGCCTTGAAGTAACGCTTGCTTTTGCTCAAGTACAGCAAGTTGCTCTAATTGCTTTGCGTGAAGCGCTTTTTGCTGCGAAACTTGTTTTTGCCATACATGTTGTTTATCAATTTGGCTTTGTTCTATGTCGGTAATTTTATTAGTTTGGCTATATACGCGAAAACTAGAAATACCCACCCAAGTAATAGTGGCTAAAACAAGCAGTACTACGCTAACCTGAAACCAAGGCGCCAAAATAACATGCTTAACTTCACCATTTTGGCGTATAAGCAGCTGACGGGCTGGGAAAAATTTTTGATAAAAAGACTTAATAAATACTGACATGGCACATAAACACTCGCTATTAACCGGATTAATGTATCAATTTCAGTTTAAAAAGCCAGAAAAAATTTGTAACTGTTCAAAAATTAATAAAAAAGGGCTGCTATTTATAGCAACCCTTATTTAAATTAGTTGGCGCTTAGCCAGCTTGCTGCTCGTCTGTGTCTTTAATGGGCGCTACGTTATCGGCTTTTTTAGCCTTAGCAGGCGCTTTTGCAGTGGGCTCTTTTGCCCCTTTTAGTACTGCCATGAAATCATCTTTACTTTTTGCAATTTCAAGTGCTAATGATTCAACTTGTTGTTCGCTCAATGGTACATCTACTTTTTCCAGCATTACCTCAAGCGATTCTGCTATATCGAGCATTTTGTCATAGGCATCCGCTTCTTTTTTAGTAGTAAACGTCATTCGCTCAACTCCGTTTCGTTCTACAACATATTTAACAACAACAGCCATGATCTCTCCTGCTTGATTGCGTGGTAATGTGGTTACTAACCCGTAGGTTACTGTTTTTATATACAGTAAAGGTTTGAGCTTTAATTTGCAAGTAATTAGCGCTACTTTTTAGCTTGTCTTAAATTTGACAAAAAAGCGTAACTTTACTTTAGTTAAGCAATCACTAGTAGTACCAGCTGCATTTTAGGATTTCGGAGTTAAGTGATAATGCACTTGGGAATAATTTAAGTGATTTTGGCTGTTCCTTATTTATAAATATTTCCTAAGTAAAACTCAAATAAGAAATGTTTTAGTACCAAATTGTTAATTGGTTAACAGGCTTTGGTATAAACAACAATAAGGAAAAACCAAATGAAAACTTTACTATCTCTACTTATTATTAGCTTTTTAAGCTTTAGTGCTTTTACTCACGCTAACCCACCTCTTGAAAAGCCATCTGTAGAAATGCCACAAGCACCAACAATAAGTATTAATGATGCTGATACCGATATGCTCGCAAAACTACCAGGCATTGGTAAGAAAAAAGCCCAAGCAATTGTTGATTACAGAACTAATAATGGTGATTTTACTGATGTGAGTGATTTAGCAAATGTAAAAGGCATAGGAGAAAAGTTAGTGGCAAAACTAGCAGACAAAGTATCTTTATAAAATGCAGGGCGCTACGCGCCCTGTGAATATTGTTTAATTGCCTCAGGCAAATACTTTTTAGCAAAGTTTATTTCAATAGGTGTTGTTAAAAGCGGATAGCAAAGGCCGCCAATGATTAAAAAGGGAATTAACGTCCACCCTGTAAAAACAGTGAATATTAAAAATAAAGGACTAAGCAGTAAAAGCTTTATTATTCGTAATAACACGCGATCGGTAGGGGGTAACATACTTAACGCAATGGCTATTACAGCTTGTCTTTGCCTAACCTTTAAGTGCTTAAGTTCTGGTAGTTGGCTAGTAAAAAATGTAAACATACTAAATAGACTTTTTAATTAATAAACGCGTAGTTACTATTACAAACAATGTAACAGTAAATAAAGCAAAAATTATCTCCATCCATGCAGGCATACTTAAACCGACGAACTGCCAATCAATATTGCCACAATCACCCGTTGCTTGAAAAAAGCTTGGGACCCACTCATGAAGAGGCATAAAAGCAGGGAAGTTAGGTTCAAACTCGCAACTAAAAGCAAATGGGTCTGTGGTTGTTTGCATATCAATATGTTCGCGGGCAATTAGGTAACCCCAAACACTGGATACTCCCCACACTAAATAAGCAACAGGGCGTGCAATTTTACTTTGCGGTTTTGCAGCGCCAATCACACCTGCGCCTAATAAACCTAATACGGCTGTGCGTTGATAAATACACATAATGCACGGCGCTAGGCCCATTTGGTATTGAAAAAACAGTGCGGTAACTTCTAATAAAAACACAATGCCAGTAAATAATAGCCATGGCGTACGTTGAGTAGGAAGGTGTGCTAGCCAGTTCATAAAAAATCCGCATTTAAATAAGACGTTAAATTATGTACTAGGATAAAGTAAGCGGCAACAAAAAGGAAAAAAAAGCTACCGAAGTCACTTTTTTCGAGTCGAAACTAATGAGTATTAATGCTCAAACATGGTGATGCCCAAAGGGGGAGGTATTAGTTTCTGCGTGTGTCATTAAGTAAAAGTACAAGAATAGTGTGTTTGTAATATCAAGTTTAGCTACTTATATCGTTTTGATTGTTATGTATACAATGAATGCACGCAATACTGATGTACCTAACATGAATGTTACGTGGTTTTGCTGTAATTGAGCGCCTTAAATTTAAATATTTATGAAAGTTATATTTATAGGTATGCGTTGTTACTAATATCAACGAGTTTACTTGTTAGTTGAGTTTCATCTGGTACAATCTGTCAGTTGTTCGTATAAAACGATGAGTTGTGATTAATTCGAGTGGGAATTGAATGAGAATTTTTAAAGCTAAAAGCCCAGCAGGATTTGCTGAAGAGTATATAGTTGAATCTATCTGGAATGGCGACTTCCCTCCAGGTTCAATCCTACCTGCCGAGCGTGAGCTTTCTGAGTTAATTGGTGTAACCAGAACAACCTTACGTGAAGTGCTACAACGTTTAGCACGCGACGGCTGGTTAACTATTCAACATGGCAAACCGACAAGAGTAAATAACTTTTGGGAAACATCGGGTTTAAATATACTTGAAACCCTTGCTCGCCTTGATGAAGACAAAATGCCAGAGCTTACTGATCAGCTATTATCTGCACGCACTAACATTAGTGCTATTTACACACGTGCGGCAATAAAGCTAAACCCAGAACGTGTTATTGAAATTTTAGCGCAAAGCGATGAACTAGAAGACACAGCTCAAGCATTCGCTGATTACGATTATAAAGTACACCACGAGCTAGCCGTGGCGGGTAACAACCGTATTTACGTTCTAATTCTTAATGGATTTAGAGGTTTTTACTTTAAAATTGGTTGCCATTACTTCTCTGATGCGGGCACTCGCCAATTAGCGCGTCAATTTTATAAAGATTTAACCGTACTTGCACAAAACAGAGAGCACGATGGTGCTATTTCAATGATGCGTAAGTTCGGTCACCAAACCGGTGAAATTTGGCAAAACATTAAAGGCGATATGCCTTCAGATATAATGGACTAGCCATTAATAAAAACCTGCATTTGCAGGTTTTTTTGTGCCGGTAATAAACATTTAATATCTATTCGGTATTTTCGATTACTCACATCGCTAAATACGATTGTTCTTTTTAATGTAATAAATTTAAAATGCCACGTAATTATGTGTTGGCGCTATTGTTTTTTAGTTTTTAGCGCCCATATAAGTATCAGCGTTGCGAAAGCAATCGACAACAAACTCAAAATATTTGGAGAATAAAATGGGTGTATTAGTAGGCCGCCAGGCACCAGACTTTACCGCTGCAGCAGTACTAGGTAATGGTGAAATTGTAGATAGCTATAACCTTCATGAAACAATTAAAGGTAAAAAAGCAGTAATCTTCTTTTACCCACTAGATTTCACGTTTGTATGTCCTTCTGAACTTATCGCATTTGATAAGCGTTACGAAGAATTCCAAAAGCGTGGCGTAGAAGTAATTGGTGTTTCTATCGATTCACAATTCTCACATAACGCATGGCGTAACACTGCTGTAGCAGATGGCGGTATTGGTAAAGTACAATACGCACTAGTTGCAGACGTTAAGCACGAAATCTGTAAAGCATACGACGTTGAGCACCCAGAAGCTGGCGTGGCATTTCGTGGTTCTTTCCTAATCGATGAAGAAGGTAACGTACGTCACCAAGTAGTGAACGACTTACCACTTGGTCGTAACATCGACGAAATGATCCGTATGGTTGACGCACTAGCTTTTCACAGCGAAAACGGTGAAGTGTGTCCTGCTGGTTGGGAAGAAGGTAAAAAAGGTATGGACGCAAGCCCTGAAGGTGTTGCTAAATTCCTATCTGAAAACGAAGGCGAGCTATAATTTAGCCCTACGTTTTTAATAAAAAAAACCGCCAATTGGCGGTTTTTTTTGTTTTTATCATAGCCCATCCTAAAACGGGCCTTGGTTAATTAAAACGAGAAGGTTACTTTTGTGTAAAAGTAACGACCACGTGGGTTATGTACACCCGATGCATAGCCGTAAAGGTCAGCATCGCCATCACCAATGGCAAATGGTGGCTCTTCGTCAAATAAGTTATTTACACCAAGCGATACTTTAGTTGCCTCACTTACACGGTAAGATGTTTGTAAATCTACCAGTGCTTGCGAATCAACCATACGTGATGTATTGCTATCAAAGTCTAAGTTACCGTCAAAATCAATATCTGGTGTATCTTCAAACTCACCTACATAGCTTATATTTACATTGGTATTAAATTGGCCAATTTCCCAGTTAGTAGAGAAAATCCAGCGGTGCTCCGGGTAACCATATTCACCTGTGTAATCACGGCCATCTTTTTCAAACTTATCTTGATAAGCCCATTCTAGGTTAAATTTAAGCAAACCTAGGTCATCAAGTGAATGATTGTAGTTTGCTGATAAATCAATACCCGATACCTCTTGCGAAGATACGTTTTCAAATGTGCTAAATACTTTTTGAATTGTGCCTAAGCTGTCGCTACCAGAAGGTGCTAAACGAACACACACTGTGCTGCTTTGGTTGTTACACTCAGAGTTATAAATTGGGCCAAACTCTTGCTCATCAATTTTATTATCTTGCGTGATACTCCACACATCTACACTTAAGCCAAACTCAGCAGTAGGTGCCCAAATAAAACCAACATTCCACGATTCTGACTCTTCAGCTTCTAAATCTGGATTACCTGCAAATTCAATATTGTAATCAAGTGCATCACAATCAAGACCAGTGGCTTCACAGCGATATGTATCTACAAAAAATTGGCTCTCTTGAGACGGACCTAAACCTACTTGCGCAAGCGATGGTGCTCTAAAGCCTTGCGCCCACGAACCACGCACCGTAATTTCATCGGTTGGTGCCCAGCGTAAAGCCACTTTAGGGTTCGTTGTATTACCAAAGTCGCTGTAGTCATCGTAGCGACCCGCTAATTGAAGCTCTAGGTTTTCAGCAAGTGGAATTGAAAATTCTACGTAAGCCGCATATTGCTCACGATCAGCTGCAGCTGATACTGACTCAGTACCAAAAATTAGACCACGTTGGAATTGATCGTCCGGTGTATCTGTTACATCTTCTTCGCGGTATTCAATACCAGCGGCCATCATTACAACGTCATCGCCAAAGTTAAATGCTTCACCAGAGATGTTAGCGTCAAATGAGGTCATATGTGACTCACCACGACGTACAAGGCTTGTGGTAATTCTGTCAATTACTTCTGGGTCATTATAAGTGCCACCAAATGGGTTGTAATTGCCCGCATCAATTTCTTGTTGTAAGAAGTCGGTACGCACCCAGCCTTGTGTTCTATCACCTGTTTGCATTGATTTACTACGGCCTTTTTGAACCGCAGCTTCCCAGCTCCACTCACTAATTTCGCCTCTAAGACCAGCTACAAAACGAAGCGTATCTGATTCTATATCCCATTGGCGAGCGCCGGCATCAACCGTACGGTAACGGCCAATTTCAATATCTTGACCGAATGGGTTATTTGGATGACTTCCTGGTACTGTTAAACCCGCATCTTCATCTAATGGAGTAGGGGCACCGGCGGCAACCGATGTATTATGCTGTACAGCAATTTCTAAAAAGCCGGTAATGCCGTTATCAAAATTGTATTCAAATTGAGAAATAGCACCTACACGTTCAGATTCAGGGGCAATATAGCCAAATGGGCCGTAATCAAATAAACAGCTACCATTTTCAGTTGCGCTATCAGCTGGGCAAGCAGGATCAATAGTTTTTATGCCATCAACGGAAAAATAACCAGGGAAGCCACGTGATGAGCGTAAATCCATGCCGCCATATGGCGATTGGTTAGCCGTTCCTAAGCTGCCCATTTCATCTGAAGAAAGTGAGGTGTTTTTAAAGTAATCAATAATAATTGAAGCACTACTTTTTTCGCTGGTAGTACCCCAAACTAAACTTGCTGTTGTTTCTTCGTAGTTAGGGCCGTCGGTGCCGCCGTAACCTAAGTTTAATTCAACGCCATCAATATCTTTTTTCAAGATAACGTTTACTACACCCGCTACCGCATCTGAGCCATAAATAGCTGATGCGCCATCTTTTAAAATATCAATACGCTCAATAGCCGATACCGGAATGCTATTAATATCGACAAACGAATTAGTAATGCCTTCGGCAAAGGCACTTATTGCTACACGGCGGCCATTAATTAGTACTAACGTAGCATCGGCACCTAAACCACGTAAGCTTACCGCAGCTGATCCATTTGCAGTTGAATCTTGGTTGTTACCACGTGTTGAGAAAGTACCGCTACCTGCTACAGGCATTCTTTCGAGGAGTTGTTGAAGGTTATCGTAACCCATGTTTTCGATATCTGCTCTGCCAATAGATTGTACTGGCGAAGGCCCTTCGATATCTGTGCGTTTAATACGCGAACCTGTTACTTCAATGCGTTCTACTTTTTTTGCTTCTTCAGCAGCATATGCTGTTGTTGTAAAACCTGCTGAAAGTGCGATTGTAGCACCTGCAATAATGCTAGGTGTAAATGCAATTGATTGCTTCATCCTTAAGTCCTTGTTGATATGTTATAAATTTAGTTGCTTAACAAGCGATGACATTAATATCATGTAACTTAAGTGTTGTCAATCAATCCTCTTTGCGATTTTAGTATGAGTTTTTGTATTGTATTGCGTGAAAATTGTTCGGTTATAGAAACAATGAAAAGGGATAGACAAGGCTAAATTACACGCTTTAAGCTATAAATATTGCGTAATAAAATGACCTAGTAATAAAAGAAATTAACAAAATAAATTAAGTGTAATAATTTATTTATTTAGCAGTGGGCTGGTTATTTGTATAAAGGTGAGTTTTAAATGAACAGTTTGTTTTTATTTTGACCGGCCCAAAAAGGGTAAAAAAAACGCCTAACTAAGTTAGGCGCTATGTTTATACTTTGTGTTTCATGAGGCGTTCTTTTTCGCGAGACCAATCTTTATTTTTTCCGTCTTCACGTTTGTCATGCATTTTTTTACCTTTAGCCAAATGAAACTCAAGTTTCACCCAACATTTTTTCCAATACATGGCAGTGGCAACAAGTGAAAAGCCGTCTCGTTCAGTTGCACCAACAAGTCTATCAAGCTCTCTTCGGCTTAATAGTAGCTTACGATAGCGCATAGGATCGCATATAACGTGGGTCGAGGCGCTATTTAAAGGCTGAATTTGACTGCCGAGTAAAAATGCTTCGCCGTTTTTAAGATGAATGTAAGTTTCTGAGATATTTACCTTACCAGCTCGGATACTTTTTACTTCCCAGCCTTGTAGTTCAACACCTGCTTCAAACTTGTCGTGTAAAAAATACTCATGACGCGCTTTTTTGTTTAGCGCGATGGTATTACTATTCGATTTTGATGATTTGTTCTTAGCCATAGTGCCCTATAATATACGTATTGAGAGATGTTTTACATCGATTTTTTATATGTGCCTTTAAAATAATCAGGTGAACTTAAGACCATGAAAATTTGGGGAAACGCGCAAAGCTTGCTAAAATTCGCCCACACAGTTGGGAGTGAGTATGCCACAAATAGAAAAAAGTGCGCTGGTTATGTACAGCACTAAAGAGATGTTTGACCTAGTTAATGATGTAGAAGCGTATCCGCAGTTTTTACCAAATTGTTCAGACTCTAAAATCGTTTCGCAGCATAATAATAACATGACCGCGAGTTTAGAAATATCCAAGGCCGGTATAAAAAAGTGGTTTACCACCGAAAACACCTTTATTGATGAGCAAACAGTTCAGCTTAAGCTTGTTGATGGCCCATTTAAAACCCTTAAGGGGCGTTGGCATTTTCAGGCGCTGGATAAAAAAGCCTGTAAAGTTGAGCTCAAGCTTGAATTTGAGTTTTCAAGCAAGCTTATAGAATTAGCCTTTGGTAAAATTTTTAACGATGTAGCTAAAAACATGGTAAGTGCTTTTACGCAACGTGCAAAAGAAGTGTATGGAGCCCGATTATGATTAAGGTAGAGATTGTATTTGCTTTGCCTACAACGGCAACAACGTTATCGGTTGATGTGCCACAAGGCACAACGGCAGAGCAAGCGGTTATACAATCAGGCATTATTGAAAAATGCCCAGAAATAGACCCAACTGCACTTACTTTAGGGGTGTGGAATAGAACTGTTAAAGCAAACTATGAATTAAAAGATGGCGACAGAATTGAAATTTATCGCCCGCTGATTGCTGACCCTAAAGATGCACGGAGAAAAAGAGCAGAAAAAGCAAAAGAAGAAGGCCGTGCCAATAAAATTACTGGCGGTCGTCCTTTATAAAGCCAGTTAAACAGCCATAAAAAAGGTGAGCATTGCTCACCTTTTTTATGGCTGTTGAGCTAATTATTGCTCAAGAGGTGTATCAAAGTTTTCTGGTTGGTCATAATCACCTGAAACGGCAATAAGTTGCTCGTTTTCAAATTTAATCACCAACTCTTTATGTTGCTCATTACTACGGCCTTTATTAAAGCTGTAAACGTAGCGCCATGTGCTTTTATCAAATGCATCTTCAGCAATTGGGCGCCCTAATACATAAATAACTTGCTCTCGGGTCATGTTTACACGAAGCTTATCTACATCAGATTGCTCTAAAAAGTTACCCTGTGGGATGTTTATTCTGTAAACCCAGCTAGAACAGCCCGCTAATGAGCTAAATGTTAAAGCAACGATAAGCCAAAGAGAAAAAGTTTTTAACGACTGCATTGTTAGTTGTGATCCTTATTTTTTATATTCTGCATGATACCGATTAGTCACTGAAGGTAAAACCCTTTTAAGAAATTGTTTAAGGGTTAAGGTAAAGTTTTGACCACACATACGCAAAAAAGTTTAAGTACGAACGTTAACAAAGCGCTAAAAAAACCATCTACGTGGTATTTATATATAGTGCAAACACGATTAGGGCATTGGTACACCGGTATTACTACAAATGTTGAAAAGCGACTGGCCACTCATCAAGCAGGTAAAGGGGCAAAAAACTTAAAAGGAAAAGGCCCATTGGTACTGGTTCATCAACAAGTAGTGGGCTCAAAAAGTGAAGCCAGTAAATTAGAGTGCCAAATTAAAAAGCTCAATAGAGCAAAAAAAGAGCACTACGTAAAATCTTTTAATCACGACTAAGCCAAGCCGTTGCATTTTTTAATACCGAAAGTTTATTTTTATAACGAGCTTTGTCGTGACTAAATTCAGCTTTTAAACCCGCTAGTTGCATGTGTTTTTTTGCAAGAGTGATATTACCGGTTAAATAATAGGCGCGAGCTAAACCAAAATGACTCTCGTGTAAATGTGAGTCGAGATTGTAAGCCGTTTTAAAATGTTTAAGTGCTAAAGTGTAGTTTTTAAGTGCAAGTTCGCTATTGCCTAATGATACGTGATAATACGGGTTTAAGCGGCGCTTAGTATCTAATTGTTTTAAAATTTGCTGCCCTTTTTGCTGCCTGTCGCTTAGGGTGTAAAGTACAGCTAAATTACCTAATGCGGTATGGTTGTTTTTATCAAGTGCAATAGCGTAATTATAAGCAAGTTCTGCTTCATTCAAATAATTAAGCTGCCTAAATACAATACCTAAATTCCCCCAGCCACCACTAAATGACGGCGCCACTTTAACCGCAGCACTAAAGTAACTAAAAGCTAAGTTGTATTGCTTGTTTACCAAAGCGAGCGCGCCTTTGTTGTTATAAAACATGGCGGTGACTACTTCTTTACTCAACAAGCTGGTTTTAAAGCGCTGCTTTCTAATGTTGGGGTCAAAATCTATGGTGAGGTATTTATCGCGTTGATAAACCATAGTGGCGGGTATGTTTTGCATTAGTTCGTTATCTATCGATAAATTAATATGCCCAGTTAACAAGTTAACCCCTTTATTTATTGCCCAGTATTCAGGTATGTGCACTTTTTGAAAGCGTGCTTTAATCCCTAAATAGTCGGCCAAACTGTATGCCAAAATTGATAACGACAAGCAATTAGCATTAAGGTTTGCATAAGTTTGTGAGGCAGTGAGTGTTGCACCGCTTTGGTAGGTTAGTGAGCTGTCGCCATTTTTAAGCAAAAAACGCAAAATACTATTCGCCACATAGTGTGCACTGCGTTTACTGGTTAAGTGAGCATCGAGTTGAGATGTTAGGTTTTTATCGAGCTTAAATATAGCTTGCTCGGTTTCTACTTCGATAAGGTTAAATGCGGGAGAATTTGCAAGATAAAGCGGCGGGGGCCCACTAATAGAAGAGCTACATCCACTTAAGTATAAGCAGCAACTAAGTAAAAATGTGTTATAACAAAATATGTTCATAAACCACCTCCAACATATTGCACCTATAAGTGTAGGTGCAATATGTGAAGGTTGCTTATTTAAGTGTTACAAAACGTGTTTAACGTTGTCTTTCAAAGGTAGCAACTAAGTCATCTAGCGTTTGTGCACTATTTGCTAAATCGCGAATGGCCTGTTCGGTGTTTATTTGCTCGCTCATTGCTTGGTCGCTAATTTCACTTATTTGCTCAATGTTGCGTCCTACATCAGCAACTACATTACTTTGTTGCTCTGTTGCAGTGGCAATTAAGGTTGCCATATCGTTTATTTGATTCGCTGTTTCACTGATTGCATCAAGTAGTTCTACAGAGCTTTGCATAGCGCCAACACTTTGCTGTGCTTTTTGCTTTGACTGGCCTATGTCATTAACTACATCGTCAGATATGTTTGTTAATTCCTCAATCATTGATTGAATCTCAGTGGTAGATTGCGACGTACGATTGGCAAGGGCGCGTACTTCATCGGCAACCACTGCAAAGCCTCGTCCATGCTCACCGGCACGCGCAGATTCTATTGCCGCATTTAAAGCTAATAAATTAGTTTGCTCGGAGATCCCACGTATTGAGTCAACAATGCTAGCTATATCGACTGTTTTTTTAGAAAGCAGCGTTACTTGTTCGGTAATACCATCAATATCGGTTGCCAATGCTGAAATGGTGGCCTGGCTTTGCAGTACCTGTTTATGACTTTGGCTGGTATTTTCTTGGCTGCTTTGTGTTAGTTTGGCCGCATTAGCCGCACTTTGCGCTATTTCTTGAACTGTTGCGCCCATTTCATTAATGGCCGCTGCTACCGAAATAGTTTGCTCTTTTTGGTTATCAATGGATTGTGAGTTGTTTTTAGCTTGCTCAAAAACATGATCTGAGCTTTGGCGTATGTCTCTGCTTTCGTTAGCGACTTGCTTAATTGCAATTTCAATTTTATTTATAAATTGATTAAACCCATTACTTAAATTATTAAGTTCGGGTTGATTTGATTCTGGTAAGCGATACGCTAAATTAGCATCACCAGAGCCTAAGCGAGAAAATAGCTCAGCCATGTCAGAAAGCGGTGAAGCCAATGAACGCGCCAGTAGGTAGCTAAGCGCGCTTGCAATTAATGCGATAACAAGCGTAAAAGTAAATATTTGCCACTCGAGCGTACTTACACTGGCAAACACTTCACTTTTAGGTACCTGAGCAAGTACATATAAATCGGTATTTTTTATAGGCATTGCAGCCACAAGTACGGCTTCATTATTTATATTTATTTCTTTTAGGGCAAAATTACGCGTATTAAGTAATTGGGTATGCGTATTGCTGCCATAAAGCGTATCTATATTTGTTTTAGCGACTTTATTTACGTCTTTATGTAATTGGATAAGCCCGCTTTTATCTGCAATAAAAACAAATCCTGTTTGTTCAATTTTAAATTGCTGCAACAGCTTTTGCATATCAGTAATGCTTTTTGCAAGGCCAGCTAAACCCAAGCCATTAGTTTGTTGATGATTTACAAACATTTTTACATCAGTAGGCGATTCTTGATAAATACTAATAGAGTAGGGGTTATTAGATTGCGTAAAAGCAAAAAACCACCCATCGGCTGCATCGTTTTTTAAAACACGTAAAAAGCCATGTTGGTTCCAGTATTGGGCCGTATCGCGGTTTGCCCAAGACGCTGTAGCTAAATCAAATTGTGATGCTACGCGGTTCAACTCTTTAAGTAACAGGGTGTCGTCTGGGTTATTAGAACGTGCCCATTGTAAAATAAATTCATTTGATGATAATTGCTGCGCAGCACCTAATAGCTCATTTATTTCGCCGCCAATTTGATTACTAATACTTTGTAATTTACTAGGCAGTTCTGATTCAATCATACGTCGTTCTATAATATCTTCAGAGCTATACAAAGACGTTAAACCAATTAGTGCAGCAACACATATTGCAATTGTACTGCCTAAAATGGTGATTTTTTGCGTGATGGTAAGGTTTTTTATCGTCATATTTATTTACTTTACAACTATATAGACAGCCATGTTAGCACATTATTAATTAAGCGCTAATCATTGCAATACACGTAACAGGTAATCCTACTTATTCTATATTAAAAGTTTATTACCAACACGAAAAAGCCCACAGCATATGCGTGTGGGCTTGGTTTCTAACAAGCGAAACTAGTTATACAATTTTCTTCATAGCTGACATGTAGCCACGTAATTTAGCACCAATAATTTCTACTGGGTGTTCACGTAAAGCCGTATTAATTTGAATTAGCGTTTGGTTATCTACTTGGTTACTTTGCTCGTTTAAGCCTTTACCAATTACATCGGTGTCGATGTTTTTCATAAAATCAGCAAGTAGTGGTAAACATGCATGGTTGTATAAGTAACAGCCGTATTCTGCGGTATCAGAAATAGTACGGTTCATTTCGAATAATTTTTTACGTGCAATTGTGTTAGCAATTAGCGGTGTTTCGTGTAAAGACTCGTAATAAGCCGACTCATCAATAATGCCCGCAGCTGTCATGGTTTCAAATGCAAGTTCAACACCTGCTTTTACCATAGCTACCATTAAGATACCGTTATCAAAAAATTCTTGCTCAGAGATTTCTACATCGCCTGCAGGTGTTTTTTCAAAGTTAGTTTCTGCGGTTTCACTGCGCCATTTAAGTAAGTTAGCATCGTCGTTTGCCCAATCTTCCATCATTACACGCGAGAATGTACCATCGATGATGTCATCTTGGTGCTTGTTGTAAAGTGGACGCATAATTACTTTTAGTTCTTCACTTAATTCAAACGCTTTTACTTTTGCAGGGTTTGATAAGCGGTCAAGCATATTAGTTACGCCGCCGTATTTAAGTGCTTCGGTAATGACTTCCCAGCCGTACTGAATTAGTTTAGATGCGTAACCAGCATCTACGCCTTTTTCGATCATTTTATCAAAACATAAAATCGAACCAGTTTGTAACATGCCACAAAGAATTGTTTGCTCACCCATTAGGTCTGATTTAACTTCAGCAATAAATGATGATTTAAGAACGCCCGCACGATGACCACCAGTACCGGCTGCATAGGCTTTAGCTTGTGCTAAGCCATGACCTTGTGGATCGTTTTCTGGGTGAACCGCAATAAGTGTTGGAACACCAAAGCCACGTTTGTATTCTTCACGTACTTCAGAACCAGGGCATTTAGGTGCAACCATAATTACGGTAATGTCTTCACGTACTTGCATGCCTTCTTCAACAATATTAAAACCATGTGAGTAAGCAAGGGTAGAGCCTTGTTTCATTAATGGCATAATTGCAGTTACTACCGCAGTATGTTGTTTGTCAGGTGTTAGGTTTAATACTACGTCTGCAGTTGGAATTAGCTCTTCGTAAGTGCCTACAGTAAAGCCGTTTTCAGATGCATTTAAAAATGATTGGCGACGTTCATCAATTGCTGATTGACGAAGTGTATAAGATACATCTAGGCCTGAGTCACGTAAGTTTAAACCTTGGTTAAGGCCTTGTGCGCCACAACCAACAATAACTAGCTTTTTACCTTTAAGCGCATCTACACCGTCGGTAAATTCACTCGGGTCCATAAACTCACATTGAGCTAACTGCGCTAACTGCTCGCGTAAAGGTAAGGTGTTAAAATAATTCGCCATGTTAGTGTCCTATAATTCGTGTTTGTTAGATGCAAAGCCTATTTGCTTTGCTTAAGCACACCATAAAAAAAAACTTCACTTGCGTAAAATGATATATTTGCACTAAAGTATTTCAAAAAATGAAACGTGAGAGTGTGCTGTGGATCATAAGCATTTAAATTATTTTTTAGCGTTGGCTAAAACCCTTCATTTTGCGCGAGCAAGTGAGCTGTGCCATATAAGTGCACCTACATTGAGCCGAAACATTAAACAGCTTGAAGACGAAGTGGGGGTTGCCTTGTTTGTGCGCGATAATCGCAGTGTAAAATTAACCAAAGAAGGGGAGTCGTTTATTGATTATGCGACCTCAACACTTGCCAATTGGCAACGTTTTAAAGCTAATGTGAAAGACCCCACTCAGCATATATATGGCAATGTCAGTATTTATTGCTCTGTAACGGCTTCCTATAGTTTTTTACACCAAATATTAGAACAATTGCGTGCACAGCATCAGCACATAGAAATCACTTTAAATACAGGTGATCCTGCTTTGGCGATAAATCGTGTGCTTGATGCTCATGAATCCATGGCGATTGCAGCAAGGCCGAGCAAATTGCCTGCGCAAATAGCATTTGTAAATATTGGCCACTCACCATTAGTGCTAATAGGCCCAAAGATTCAGTGCCCAATTAGTGAAAAAATAACAAAAAACACAGATCAAATAGAATGGTCAGAGCTTGAGTTTATTGTTCCCGAGCAGGGTTTTTCTCGCCAGAGGCTAGAACAGTGGTGGCGTAAAAATAATGTCCATGGAAAAATTTATGCTCAGGTTGCAGGCCACGAAGCGATGGTATCAATGGTGAGCTTAGGTTTAGGCGTAGCGATGGTTCCTAAAATAGTGCTAGATAACAGTCCACTTCAAGACAAAGTGCAAATTTTAACGTGTAACGATCATCAACCTGAAGGCTTTGATATTGGTTTAGCTGTGTTAAAAAAGGAACTTAATGACCCTGCAATCAGTGCATTATGGAATATTGCACAAACTTTAGGCGCAAATGTTATTTAATGTTTTTAGTGTTAATGTTATTCAGTAAATAGTATGAATAACAGTTGCGTATGGGTTTACTATTACTTAACATGAAAACTTGATAATAAAAATAATGACGCTTAAGAGTTAATATAATTATGGATCATGCTGTATCACTTGCTCATTCTGCTCAATGTTTAAAAAAAGCGATTCCGATGATGGTAAAATACCGAATGCCGGTAACACCCATCAATTACGCTATTTGGTATTGTTACGTTCAAGGCAGTAAACCTGCACTAAATGCTGAACTTGACGATGTTATTGCTCAGCAACAAACATGTACACAAAATAAGGCGAAAGAGATTTTTGACAAGCACCTAAGTGAAGATGATTTAGTGTTTTTTCAAGAAATGGCTGATCGCTTTCACGGTACTATGGAGCAAGTACAGCAAGACATTAGTATTACCCTTGGCCATTCTAAAAGTTTTACAACCTCGTTAGTGGACTCACAAAATGAGCTCGCTAACTTAGCTAATGTTAACTCATTTAACGAAATATTAGGCTGTGTTGAGCGCTTGACTGATGAGTCCGTCGCTATGCAAGACTATGCGCGAGAATTTCAAACTAAGCTTGCTGTAGCCTATAACGAAATTAAAGATTTGAAAGAAGCACTTAATCTTTCTAAAGAGGCAGCCGATACCGACCCACTGACTGGCTTTTTTAATCGTAGAAAATTTGACGATGACATACAGCTATTTTGCCAAACTTATTCAGAGCAGGCTGATGAAGGGGTACTGGCCGTATTGATTATGTTTGATATTGATCACTTTAAACGCTTCAACGATGACTTTGGCCACCAAAAAGGTGATGAAGTTCTTAAGCTTGTAGCAAAGAAGGTGTCACAAAATATGACCGATACACTTAATGTGTATCGATATGGTGGTGAGGAATTTTGCATAACAGGGTACTTCACCAGCATTAACGATATTATGAAGTTTGCTGACAAAATCCGTTTAGATATTGCCTCTTTAGCTGTTCGTAAAAAGGATGATATAAACTCAAAACGTGCTATTTCGGCCAGTTTTGGCTTAGCTATATTACGTCCATTTACTAAAGGCGCTGTGTTAATAGAGCGAGCAGACAGGGCTTTGTATATTGCTAAAACACACGGTCGTAATCGTATAGAAATTGCACCTGACATTTAAATGTAATGTTAACGTATAAAAATTGTGAATGATTGTAACCAGGTGGCGCACAATTAATTTTAGCTTGCTAGTATGAGTAACTTAATAATTTTTACTCAATTTGATTAGGCTGATGCATCGCTCCTCGTTAATTAATTATATTTGCTTAGTGATATGCTTTTTATCATTTCAAGGTGTTACCTCACAAGCGCATAGTGAGCAAAAATATTCGCAGCAGCATATTACTATTAAACAGTGGCACATTAATGTAAGTGCGGGTGTAGGTGTTATTACCAATCCATTGCGCGGAGCGAAAAACTTACCTCTTCCTATTATTCCTCAGCTTGCCTTTTACGGCGAACGTTGGTTTTTTGACAATGGTCGATTAGGTTACACATTATCGCAAACTAAAAAGCATCACTTTAATGTTGTTTCTGAGCTAAATGCTGAAGCGCGGTTTTTTATTGATGGGCACCCTAAAAATATATTCGTACTTCCTGCAACGACTAGTCATTCTTTTTCTACAGAACAAAACCCCCAGCCAAGCCATATAAATATAAACGCTATAGACAATCGCAGCTTAGCACTCGATGCGGGTATTACTTATCACTATGTTGAGAAAAATAATGTTTTATCTGCGCAACTTTTACACGATGTAAGCAGTGTTTATAACGGCTTAAAAGGGGCTTTTCAATGGCAATACCACAGCCAAATTGGCCAGCTAAAGTTAAAACCAACACTTGGTATTAACTATAAATCAGCCGAATTAAACAACTACTATTACGGGTTAAAAGCACAAGAAACAGTATTAGGTAAAATAGAGGTTGGTAGTAGCTGGCAACCTTATGCTAAAATCGACGCCAGTTGGCCGTTGAGTGAGGCCAACAGTCTTCGTTTTCATGTAGCATATTACGACTATTCGGCTATGGATGGCAGTCCGCTTTTTGAACGTAATTATTCAATGACTGCTTTTATAGGATTCGATCATACTTTTTGATATGAAGTATTTAATGTTGATTGTGCTTTCAGTTTTTCTGTTTAGCCCCCCCGTTGTTGCGCAAAATGCGTATTTAAACGTGTCTCCCAAAGTGTGCGTAGTCTCAGAACTGCAAGAGTTTTGCGATCTCGACTTAAAATTTAATTGGCAATTAGAAGCGCCCAGTGATGTGTGTTTATACCAACAAAATAAACTTATTAAGTGTTGGCAGGAGCAGGCCTTTGGTGAGTTTGAATATAAAGCGCGTGTTCAGGTAGAGACCATATACTCCTTAATCAATCCTCATACCGGTGTGTTAATTGCTAAAACACACATTGAAGTGCAAAGTGCTGATGCTAAAAAAAGTAGGCGCAGGCTTCGCTCTCCATGGAGCTATTTTTAATTTAGGAGCAACTCATGCCAAAAATTTTACTTGTTGAAGATGACCTAGGTTTACAACAACTAACAAAAGATTATCTTGAACATAATGGCTTAGAAGTAGATGTATTAAGCCGTGGTGATGATGTATTTAGTTATCTTGAGAATAACGCTGCTGATTTAATGATTTTAGACGTTATGCTACCTGGCAAAGACGGTTTTAGCGTGTGCCGACAAGTGCGCGATAAATTTTCATTGCCGATTTTAATGCTTACTGCAAAAGGTGAAGACTTTGACCAAGTAATTGGCTTAGAGCTTGGTGCAGATGATTACGTTGTAAAACCTGCAGAGCCGCGAGTGTTACTTGCCCGTGTAAACGCATTACTACGCAGAGGACAGCCTGTAGTTAAAGCAAGTGAAGAGATTCAGTTTGGTGATTTAGTGATTGATAAAACCAGCCGAATTGTTAAATTAAATGAAACTGAAATTGTACTTACATCTCATGAGTTTGAATTACTGTGGCTACTGGCTTCAAATGCAGGCGAAGTGCTAAGCCGAGAACATGTGCATCAGCATATGATTGGACGTCAATACGACGGGCTTGACCGTACTGTGGATGTACGTGTTTCGCGTATTCGTAAAAAGCTAGGTGATAACAGCGATAAGCCTTACCGAATTAAAACCGTGTGGGGGCAAGGTTACTTGTTTGTATCTGATGCGTGGGAAAAATAATATATGAAGGTAAATAAGGATTAATGGGCAAACTATTCATAAGTTTATATGTTTATATCATTGTTTCTTTATTTATTGTTAGTGGTGTTATAGAACAGCTGTGGCCTTATGAAGAGTCGCAACAACAAGTGTTGCTAGACGATGAATTTGGCCAATCACTTTGGTTATTGTCACAAACCCCCGATGGGCTTGATAAATTAAAACACAGTTTTGAAAGCCATATCATTGCCCGCCGCGATCTTATTTTACCTCTTAAGCAGCAAGCTTTGCTTGATAAAAACCATTACCTTTACCTGTATGACAAAAAACAGCGGATAGTCTGGTATGTAGAGCTAGGCGATAGCAAGCTTTTACAAATAGGCCCAGTAGGGGTAATAAAAGCACCTACAAGCTCGGTTATTCCTTACTTACTGTTGTTGTTAATTGTAGGCTTACCTGTGGGGCTTTGGAGCTTTTTACTATGGCGAGATTTTTCTAAGCTACGTAGTGCCTGTGAAGCTGTAGATGGCTCGCAAGATTTTAATTTAAACACTCCTTCTAAATCGTTTTTTTTACCGGTCACCGATACCTTAAATGTGATGCAACAGCGTATAGAGCATCTACTCACTGCACAGCAAGAGCTAACGTCTTCGGTGTCTCACGAATTTAGAACGCCTCTTGCAAGGCTAAAGTTTGCCTTAGTAATGCTACAAGAGACTGCAGAATCAGATAAAGGTCAAAATTACTTAACTAATATGCAAGCAGATATAAGCGAGCTTGAAGCGCTGGTTTGTGAAATGCTTGAATACGCAAGGCTTGATTCACAGCAGCCTAGCTTGGCGCCTTCTAATTGCGACCTATCAGCACTTACTCACTCAGTGATTGAAAAGTTAAATTTTGCTAAAGGCATAGAGTTTAAAGCTGATTTACCCGCATGTTTAACATATAAGTGTGACGCACATTTTATAGCGCGGGTAATGCAAAATATTATTGGTAATGCAGCAAAGTATGCTAATTCTAAGGTGAGTGTTACTTTAAGTGTTGATGATGAAGCTATTTACTTTGTAGTTGAAGATGACGGAAGTGGTATTTCTAAAAGCGATAGAGAAATGGTATTTAAACCCTTTACCCGCCTTGATAAAAGCCGTGATAAAAGTACTGGGGGCTTTGGCTTAGGGCTTGCCATTGTGTCAAAAATTGTCTCTTGGCATAAGGGGCAGTGCTCAATTACAGAATCAGCCTTAGGTGGAGCAAAGTTTATTATAAAGCTACCCAATACCAATCCTCAAAATTGACCACTTAATTACGCGGATTGGTATAAAAAGTAACAGGCATAAAAAAAGCGCCTAAGGCGCTTTTTGCGGTTAAAAACCAAAATCAACAAGTAGCAAAAGAGTAGACCTGCTATATCTAAAAAAGTTCTCAATTATTTTTAGTTTTTTCAAGCAGTGGCATTAGCATTTGCTCAAGCCCATTTAATTTAACCTCGTACATCATTGCTAGTTGCGCCCCAAGCTTTGTTTCAGGGAATCCCTGTTGTTTAAACCACACTAAATAGGGCTCAGGCAACAAAAGTAGTGGTCTACCTGCATATTTTCCAAACGGCATTGTGGTATTAATCGCAAGCTTTAGCTCTTTAGTATCCATAAATATTAAAAATGTAAAGTGAAGGCTATAGCTGCAATAGTAATGTTTAAACACATTAAGTGCATTAAATAATGTGAGTTTGATGTGCTGTTTTGAGCGCAGAAAATAAAATAGGCTGTGACGGGCAAGAAACAGCCTATTGAACGAGGGAGTAGGCCCTCTGATTAAATTAATTTATGTTGATAAATAAAAGCTTACCTAACAGTAATTAGCTGGAGTCTAATTATGTAGTGTGGGTGCGAAGGCGTTTATTTAATCAACAGGGGTAGTTTATCTGTTTTTTATTAAGATAGAGAGTAGTAATGTAAAGGAATGTAAATAAAGTGGCTTTTTATTTAAAAACTCATAAAAAAGCCTTACTAAAAATAAGGCTTTTTTACTTGTTTGTATTTTTAATTTAGTTAAAAGTGACTATTTATTAAATAGCTCTTGCTTTACGTGCTCAGCAAAACCGCTACCTGCTTCTAAGTAAAAGTTATAAGTAGAATTGACGCCCATGTTTTCAAGCTCTTTTTGTTGGTCAGGGTAATTTGCAATGGCGGTTACTTGCCCGCTGTAACCTGATGCTTGCAATTGCTCTAAAGCAAAAATATTTTGCATATGTTTTGGCATTGCCAGCATGACCATTTCCACGTGTGAGTGGTTTACACGTTGCCAAAAGTCGGGGTCTGTTGCATCAGCTAGCAGTACCTTTCGGTCACGTTTAATGTGTTTTTCAACCACCTCTGGCTTTATATCTATTCCGGCGACAACATTAGGGTGAGTGGCATTAATCGTTTCATACGCGCCGGTGCCGATTCGGCCCATACCAAAGATAACAATTTTTGTGTCGTTTAAATTAACCGGCAGCTCTTCTGCAAGGCGTGTTTTACTTTCAAACTTTAATAACCAACGCTCTACCTTTACATAAAGCTCGTTAGAGCGCTTATTTAGTGGCGATGCAATAACAAAGGTAATAGATACAGCAATGGCCATTACTGCTAGCCACTCAGAGGTGATCATACCCGTTGAGGCTGCAACCGCACATACTATAAGCCCAAACTCACTAAAATTAGCAAGGCTAAAAGCAGTTAGCAACGAGGTGCGGGCTCTGAGTTTAAAGGCATTAGTAAAGGCATAATAAAGTAAGGTTTTAATAGGCAATACAAAAATAAGTATAAGAGCCACAATTAAGGAATTAGCAGTAAGCTCTGCATTTAGGCCAATACTTAAGAAAAAACCGACCAGTAAAATATCTTTTACGTTAAGCAGTGACTTAGAAAGTTCACCCGCTTTTTTATGTGGTGCGAACATCATTCCCATTATGAGTGCGCCTAAGTCGCCTTTTAAGCCAGCAAATTCAAACGCATTGTAGCCTGCTACTAACGCAAAGAAAAAACCAAATAATGGCAGTAGCTCACCATGTTTTGAGCGATTAAGCACGCCATACATTAACGGTCGCACTAACGGTAGCGCAATAATTAGAGCAAGTGCCCAAATGTTAGGTACTTTACCTGTGCTAATGGCTAAAAATATTACGGCAAAAATATCCTGCATTACTAAAATACCAATGGCTATTTTACCGTGTAGGCTTGCCATTTCGCCTCGCTCTTCTAGTACTTTTACTGCAAATACGGTGCTTGAAAAGCTAAGCGCAAAACCGACCAGCAAGGCACTTTGCCAACTTAAGTCGATAAATAAAGGCACTGCAAATATGCCTAGCAGTAACATAAACCCACTAAAAATAGCGCTACTTACAATAATGTGCAGGGTGGCTGGTGCCCATACTTGTGGTTTAACTAAGCTTTTAACTTTTAGCTTTAAGCCAATACTAAACAGTAACAATGTGACACCTAAAGCAGCAATTGTATCGAGTAGCTCGGTACTTTTATAACCCGCTAAATTTAATGCAAAGCCAGCCAATAAAAAGCCAATGAGAGGAGGTAGTTTTAATTGATATACACCAAAACCACAAACGAACGCGGCAGCAAAATAAATCAGTTCCATAATTCTTAATATCACGTCTTTGGGGCTAGCAGTGTAGCGAAAATTTTATACCAATGAAAATAAATATAGCGGGTTTCTGTGCGCAGTTTAATCAATTACTTACTCAGTTACGTATAAAAAATGCGCATAAGGCATTAAAATATTCGTAAATAGCATGTAAATAACATTTTTTCACTGACAAGCGCTTTTAAATATGGTTAAGATGCCTTAACAAAGGAGATTAAGTGGGCTAAATACATATAGCGCCGCTTAGGAGAATAATATGTTTAAAAAGATTTTAGCGTCTGTAGGTATTGGCGCTGCAAAAGTTGATACAATCTTAGAAACTGAGCACCTTCAACCTGGGCAGCTTTTTAATGCCAATATAGTTATAACCGCAGGCGATGTAGCACAAGAAATTTCTGGGCTAGATTTGTTTTTAATGACACGCGTTAAAGTTGATGGCGAAGACGGTGAGTATTTTACAAATCATGTTATTGATCAATGGCGCATTACTGACATTGGCACTATTGAACCTGGCGAAGTAAAAAGTATTCCTTTTGAAGCACGCCTTCATTCTGAAACGCCTATTACCGAAATTAACGCAGGGTATAATCAATCACATGTATGGTTAGAAACTGGTTTAGATATTGATTTAGCGTTAGACCCAACAGATAAAGACCACTTGCATATTTATCCTAATGAAGCTGTTAAAACGTGTATGCAGGCAATGGATAAGCTCGGCTTTAGCTTACAAAAAGCGGATGTTGAAAAAGGGCACTTACGCGCTAGTACATTTCAATCTGTGTCTGGCTGTTATCAAGAACTTGAATATAAACCTAATAGCCGAAGCTTGTTTGGTATTCAAGAAATTGAATTGTCGTTTGTACCAGAGGCGCATAAAACACATGTTTTAATTGAGCTTGATAGAGCCTTTAGAGGCGATGGCTATGTAGATTTAACCATAGAGCACGACCATGTTAACTTATCGCAGTTATGCGATCAGTTAGAGCGCTTATTTGCTTAAGCTAAAGTGCTGTTTAATAAACCCAGCTAAGGCTGGGTTTTTTGTTTAAGGATTTTATATGCAGTTTAAGTGTGAGCAATTTAACGCGCTCGATATCCATACTTTATTTACTATTATGCGTGGCCGAGTAGACGTATTTGTTGTTGAACAAACGTGCCCTTACCCTGAGCTTGATGATGTAGACATTGCTAGCAGTACGCAGCACATATATGCAGTTACAAATAAGCAACTTAACGCTTATGCGCGTTGTTATGAAAAAAATGAGCAATATAGCGCAATAGGGCGTGTGCTTGTAAATAACTCTGAGCGCGGTAAAGGGGTGGCTACCACGTTGTTAAATCTTGCTATTGAGTGTTGTAAAAGCAACTGGCCAAAGCGCAATATTTATATTGGGGCACAAACCTATTTACTTGATTTCTATCGCTCATTTGGCTTTGAGGAGATAGATGAACAGTACCTTGAAGACGGTATTCCACATCAGGATATGGTGTTAAATATAATGAGTTAAAAGTATTTTTAACTAAAATATCTTAGTTTATTAGCTGCAGATTTTAGCCATTAAAAAGCCCACTATAGTGGGCTTTTTAATAAAGATAGTGCTGTAAGCCCTAACTTAAAACTGAATGTAAAAATACTGCACCAATAGCGACAGGGCATACAAATTTAGTGTAAACAGGCCACACTTTCCAAAATAGTGTGTTGTGTACTTCTGGGTTACCTTGTTGAATAGTCTTTAATAATGAGCCTCGGTACCAAATCCAACCAACAAAAATACAACACATTAAGCCTATTAGCGGCTGTGCAACTTTTGTTGTTAAAGTGATCACTAAACCAAACAAACTGCCTAAGTTACATACTATAGTAATGCTCACGGCACTTATAAGTGCACCAATAAGCCAAGTAGCTTGTTTTCGGCTCATAGCAAAGCGCTCTACCGTGTACGATACGGGCGCCTCTAGCATTGAAATAGACGAGGTTAACGCAGCAATACTCATTAGAGCAAAAAAAGCAAAGCCAATGAATAAGCCCGCCGAACCCATACCTTCAAACAAAGCTGGCAGCACTTGAAATACTAATGTGTCTTCAGAGAGAAGTTTACCTGTTGTTGCAGAGAATATTTCTACCCCTTGTGCCTGTGCAACGTACATAGCAGGTATTATTAATAGGCCAGCTACAAACGCAATAAACACATCAATAAGTGTTACGTATGCGCCAAGCGATACTAGGTTTTCTTTTTTACTAATATAAGAGCCATAAATAATCATCACACTTGTACCAAGTGATAGTGAGAAAAAGGCTTGCCCTAGTGCACTTACTAATAATTTAGCATCAAAAATAGATGAAAAATCAGGGACTAAATACGCTTTTAAACCTTCCATTGCGCCATCTTGTGTCATCACATATGCAATAAGGGCAAATAAAATCCCCAAAAGTGCAGGCATAAGGCGTTTAGACCACTTTTCGATACCATTTTCAACACCGCGACTAATGATCGCAACCGTCAATATTATAAAGATAACAGTGACTATAATGTTTCGGGTTAGTGACTGCTCACTTAACCATGCAGAAGCCTCATTTGCGCCCACTAACGTAGTGATAGGTTCTGCGGTAGCACTTAGCATCCAGCCAGCTACAATAGCGTAAAAGCTTAAAATAAACCCCGCACACAAAATTCCACCAAACCCGACAATAAACGCAAAGCGTTTTTGCCAAGGCTGCGTTGTTATTTTAGTTAACGATGAAACAGCATTAGCCTGGCCGTGGCGGCCAATAATAAGCTCGGCCATAAGTGCTGGGTAGGCCAAAAAGAACGCAAGTACTAAATAAGCGACTAAAAAGGCTGCACCACCATTACTGGCTGTTTGCGTAGGGAAACCCCAAATATTACCTAAACCTACTGCAGAGCCTGCGGCGGCCATTATAAATCCAAAGCGAGAGCTAAACTCGCCTCTAACTGCGCTCATATTATTGTACTTCTCTATTTTGTGACGGCGCTGACAATCTACTGGAATTGTAAATAAATAAAAAGGGCTTATTTGCCAATTTGGCACAATTATTACAGTGGTGAATGTCTAATAAACAGCGCATTTAATTAATGTTATCAACAGGTTTAGAATAAGGAGTTGATTTTGTGTAATAAATGTTAATTACAGTTGTGTAAATAAATTTTTACGAGTCATGATGTTGACCTATTTTTAAGGTAAAACACGCACCGCCTAATTGGCTGCTTTTACTCACACTTACATTACCGTGGTGCCAATCAGCTACCTTAGCAACAATGGCTAAGCCTAAACCATAACTTTTGTCAGCACGGTTACGGTGGCTCTCTTCTCTAAAAAACGGGCTAAATACGTTATTAAAGTTTTCAGGGGAAATACCGGGTCCGTCGTCTTCTACGGTTATATATAAATAATGCTCATCTCGTTTTGCACTGACATAAATGTGCGCCTTGGCAAAGTCGCAGGCGTTGCCAATTAAGTTTGTAATGGCGCGTGCGAGCCAATGTAAATCGGCACAAACTAAATCGTTACTACTGTTTAATTGTATTTTAAGTTTGCTGGTTTCAATTTTAGGTGCAAGTTGTGCGAGTAAATCTTCAAGGTAGTGAGATAAATTAGTTTGCGAATAGGTTAGCTGATTTGCATTTTTCTCAAGGGTGGCAAATGCCAAATAGCTTTTAAGCATAGACTCCATGTGATCTAAGTCATTTTCCATTCTGGATAAATATTGCTTAACTTTTTTCTCATCTGAGGTGTCTAATGCGGCATCTAAACCGAACCGTAAACAGGCTATTGGGGTTCTAATATCGTGCGAAAGACTCGAAGCCATTAATTTATTTTCGGCGACTAATTTTTCTATTTGGCTTGCCATGCGGTTAAAGGTAAGTTCAACATCTTTAATATATGTAAAATGTGAAACTTTAATACGTGCTTGTACATTTCCTGCGGCAAACTTTTTAGCAGCTTCGTTTAAAACAGTGAGTCTTTTAGCTAAAGGGGCAATAATAAAGCCCATAAAAATACATAACCCAGCATAAAATAGCAGCGTTAAAATTATGTCGTTTCGCTGGTCGGTTTCAAGCCCTTTTTCTAAACGCATAGTAAGATGATAAGGCGATAGCACTTCATTACTGTAGAGCATATAAAAGCCTTGCTGATCTTCTAAAATAAGGCCGCTTTGGGTGTGCATTTGCAAAATTAAAGAGGGAGGCAGGGCAAGTGTCTCGTTGGGCTTGTAATCAAGCTTTACATTAAAGTCATTTGCTAATTGTTTTACATAATTTGCCCGCTCTGAGGTCGCAACACTGCCTAAATGCTTACTAAAACCGTTGATCATTTGGCTTTGCAGACTAAATTCATCGTGTGGTGTTTGCGTTTGCTGGCTAAATGCATCAATAAGCCAGCCAAGCACCACAATAGAAAGTAGGGCGCTGCCTAATAATGATATGTAAAACTTTTTCATTTAAGGTGCCACTCTAATTATTCCCACGCAGTGGCAACAAGTAAGTAACCGCGCCCCCATATAGTTTTTATTTTTTCAGGGTTTTGCGGGTCATCATGAAACTTCTTTCTCAGGGCTGAAATAAGCACATCAACGCTCCTATCAAGTCCATCGTACTCGCGCCCTTTAGTGGCTTTAAATACCGCATCACGCGATACTACTTGCCCCGCATTACTTGCAAGGTAATGTAAGAGCAAATATTCTGCGCTTGAAATTGCAATATCTTGATTGTTAAGGGTAACGTTTCTTGACTCGGTATTAATGCTAAGCGCCCCTACAGAGATCACAATTTGGTTTATAGAGGCTTTTGTTGGTTCGCTGGTTTGACGAAGAGCGGCTTTAATACGTGCAAGTAGAGCACGAGGGCGCACAGGCTTCATTATATAATCGCTGGCGCCTACTTCTAAGCCTATGACCTCGTCCATTTCTTCATCGCGGGCAGTAAGCATAATAATAGGCGCGGTGTAAAAACTACGTAGCTCTCTGCATACACTTATACCATCTTGTCCGGGTAGCATAATATCGAGCAAAACAATACTAGGGTTTAAATTTTTAACCTGGCTAATAACCTCATCGCCACGGTGGCAAACATGCGTGGTGTAGCCTTGCTCTGTTAAATATTCTGCAACCCATTGGGCTAACGAAGCATCGTCTTCAACCAGTAAAATAGTGCCGTAATTATCCATAAATTTTCCTCAATGCTGATCAGAATAAGCGCCAGCGGCGTTTTTTTTGTCTGTTTTGGTAAACCCACTGTAGCTTCACTTCTGTGCTGCCCATGACCTGAGCTGTATTACTATCAAATAGCTCAAAAGAAATACTTTGCTGAGAGTCAAACGTGTATTCAAACATACCATTTTGTTGTTTTAACCAACACTGCATAATGTACTTTGATGTAGCATCTCTGAGGCAGTAGTTGCCCATTGTCGGAAGATGCCAAGTGAGTGTTACATCAGCATAGCAATTGCGCCCTTCACGCAATGCCACACAGGTATCGGGCAGTGCTACAAGCGGCGCTGCTTTGTCTGCTGCTTTAGCAGATGTAATTGTGGGGAAGACCAATAATAAACAGATCCATCTAAAATACATATCGTAGGCCTACCTTGGCTTTATGTTGATACCCTTGAGAAATAATTGGGCTGTCGTCTATTTCTTTTGAAAACCACGTCGTTAACCAGCCAGATAAAAATACCCAATCTTGAGAAATAGGGTACTCTGCATGAAACTCAAACATAATGCTGGTACTGCCGTTGGGTGTATAAACTGGCCGATTGCTAGTGGCTTCATCGCTATCTATTCCAAAATAATAGTCGGTAAAACTGCCTGAGTAAGCACTTATGCCCACACCCGATCTAAATTCCCAATTACGCCATGGTAAAATGTGGCTAAAAAAGGTATTAAATACCCAGCCATTGTGTGTGCCGGTTACATCATGTAAAAATTCAAATGATATTTGCGAATTTTCAAAGCGTCGGGTTAACCTCAGGCCTGCGTCAAAATCGTAGTTACGGGATTTTATACCGGCAAGCTCTTCAATTACGCCGCGGTTATAAATACCAAGTCCTTTTTCATCAAAACCGGCTTGCGTATTGGTACCAAGTATATCTAAGCCCCAATCAAACTTATCGATTAAGCTATAGCCTACAACGAGGCCGCCACTTAATTGGTTGTGATCAAAGTCGAGATAAAAGTTTTCGTAGGAAATGGCCAAGCTTAAATCAAGCTCAATGCCATCATCGTAAGAGTCAAGGCCAACTAGGTAGGAGTCTTCCACATAATAACCGGCCCCCGCGCTCCAATCCCAAGCAAAACCTTGAGTTGGCTCTAACGTGTTATCAGCATAGTATCGGTTGCTTGCAAAGCTTTTACAGCTCAAAAGGCAGGCGCAAAGCAATACACTATTAATAAAAATATGCTGTAAGAAAGCGTTTTTCATCCCTGGGGACCTAATTATTATTTGTTATTAAACGTATTATATTGGTAAGTGAATCCTTGAATCTGTAAAAAAATGTAGTTTTTTACTTTATTGCACTTTTATTTTATCAATTAAGATACTGCTTAAGTAATATTGCATCATAGGGGTTAAGGCACTTACTTCTGTACGTGTGCATGGGCCTTGTAATTTAGTTAAGCTACTTAATTTAGTAATAGTTTTAAACGGCGGAACAGTAACCTCTTTGCCTGCACGAGCTATACGTGCTTGTTCGGTATTTTGTTGATGTACAAATGTTGCAACTTCTAACTCATTTGTAATTATTTGCTCCTGAGCAAAACTAAATAGTAATGGCTCACGATGAAAACTTGCACTATCTATTGAAGATTTTGCAAACCATACAACATCACCAGAGGCTCTGTGAGTTAAGCGCATACTCACTTGTGCTGAAATTGTTGCACATTGTTGTGACGGGTATTGCTGCGCCACTTGTGCAAATAGCGGATATGGGTTTTCAGGTTGCGTTAACACATATTTAGTATCATCAGTTAATGCTAGTTCTAATTGGTGAATAGCCAGTGTGTAGTCACTATTTTTGCTATCAGTTACTTTTAAGCTTTTGTCGCTTAGTGCCTGAGTTATTTGCTTTAGTAAGGTATCAGTTACGCTTGCTTTGTCAGTGGTAATTCGCACTGTTTGGTTACGCATAACTTTATGTGCTGGTAATTGCACAGACTTAACCTTTGGCGATGCATGCTCAGTTTTGTATTCAAGCTGATAAGTTTGGCTCTTTAAAGTTGGCTTTAATGGTAACGCCAACGGCTCTGCTGGTTGTTTTATAACTGCACAACCTGCTGATAATAAAATAAAAAGTGATACAACTAAACAACGCATAAATACTTAACATCCACTTAAAAAGTCAATAATCACAACATTGTACGTTAGTCCTATCAAAACTTCATGATATTATGCACCTAGATGTAGTTAAAAAAGAATAAATTTGTAACGAATGAAGTATCTCAATAATTATGTGTATGTATTAATTGCTTTTAGCCTATGTTTATTGCCATTGAAGGCAATAGCTAAAGCAGATCCAAATTGGGATGGATTCGTTAAAAAGTATGGACGCTACGCTGAAAAAAAATTAATTAGTAAAGGCATTCCTGGGGCTGCGCTATCAATTGTAAGTATTGATAATGCTGATTATATTCATACTATGGGCCGCACCAAAGCGCGGAGTGGTTTAAAAGTTAATAGCCACACACGCTTTAGATTGGCTTCTGTATCTAAAACATTTGCGGGCTCTTTAACTGCAAAACTTGCCAGTGAAGGACAAGTTGATTTATTTAAACCTGTTAGCGATTACATCCCTGCGTTTAAAGGCACAGTTTATAAAGATAATTTAAAAGTTTTTCATTTATTGAGTCATTCCAGTGGGTTGGTTCCAAACGCTTACGACAACTTAATAGAGTCGCGCATGGATTACCCCGGTATTGTAGAGAAACTTTTAACAGTTAAGCCCATTTGCGAACCCGGGCAGTGCTACGGTTACCAAAACGTGATGTTTAGCCTTATTGACGATGTAATTTTTAGCAGCACTAATAAAAAATATGCGCAGTGGCTACAAGAGGGAATTTTTACTCCTTTAAAAATGCATGATACCAGCTTAGGTTATGAGGCTATGGTGCATGATAAAAACTATGCATTGCCTCACGTGCGCGGTAAAAAACGTTGGTATACCGCAAAGCTTAAAAAAAATTATTATAAAGTAGGCCCAGCAGCGGGGGTAAACGCCAGTGCTACTGATATGGCTAAATGGTTAAAAGCGCAGCTTGGGCAAAATTTAGATGTGTTGTCTTTAAATGCGTTGGCTACACAAACGCGCCCTTACACTCATACAAAAAAAGAGCGTTACCGACGTGTATGGAAAAAACATTTAGCGCAAGCTTACTACGGCCTAGGTTGGCGAGTGTATAACTACGATAATGAAACGCTGTATTACCATAGTGGCTGGGTGCAAGGTTATCGAAGTGACTTAGTGGTTATACCGCATTTAAATGTAGGCTTTAGCTTAATACTAAATGCAGAAACGGGTGTAATTAATGAGTTAACAACAGAGTTTTTAAATCGATTGCTAAAATATAAGCGCACTTAAAGGTTATTTCGCTTTGCCAGAGCAAAACTTTTACAGCCTCAAAGTAGCGTAATTAATTAAGCGAAGTGGTAAAAATTAAAGCGTTGATAACAAAAAACCAGCTTAACGCTTAATGCCAGTCAGTTAACAACTGACTGGCGTTTTTTATTGGAATACTTACTGGGCTTTGGTTTCACACACCTTGGATACGCTCTCTCTCGTTTTATCGGTAAAATATGATGTTCAACTTGTGCTTGTAGTTGCTCAATAGATTTTGGGATACGTCCCGCATTCTCTATAAACATCGTGTGAATTAAGTTAATAATACTGATTGCGCACGTCGTAAAACTCAGGTGCTTGGCATAAAGTCCCGGCTTTTTCTGCGCCATTTTTACCATCTGATACCTGAGTAAGTTATAGCTAAGCATTATGCCCCATAGCTCTTGCGCTATCATATCTGGCTTTTTACTGCGTAACGTGAAGTGACTATTTAATAAGGTTTGTTTCATTTCTCGATAGCCAAGTTCTATTTCCCATCGGTCGCTGTATAAGTCAACGATTTCAGCCTTGGGAAAACGCATTGGGTCGCTCAATGACGTCAGAATATTTACTTCTTTCCCTTTAATTGTTTTCGTTACCAGCCTTACTTCAATGTCCATAGGTAAGTCTGCAAACTTTTTTCTCGCTTGCGCTGTTGTTTTTAGTTTGATGAGTTTGTCTTGACGTCCTAAAGAGCGAACGACTTCGTACTGGGTTCCTTTTCTCATGGGTTGGAGCCAATGGCGGTTTTTTCCTGCATGATGCCAGCGATTTAGTAAGCCCAAAGAATAAAAGCCTCTGTCAAATAACGTGAGTGAATTATCGGGTGTTACTTCGATTAAGTCTTCTGCAAGTACCATTTCGCTTGAGCGGCAGCTATCAAAGGCACTCCCCAATAATAAATGGCTAGTCAGCTCCATTAGGCATACCATACGAACTTGAGGAAAGGCCGTATCACCGTGCTGGTTTTTCCAAGCAGAAAATTCTTGATGATTTTCCTGGGTATCAGGTGTGCGCCAAATAACGCCATCAACGCCTAAGAGAGATAACCCGCACCATGTGGGATGGTTAGCATCCTTATTCCACATTTTTTGACTTTGTTCAAAGACTTCTTTCACTGCACCAGCGCCAAGGCGTTGTCTTGCTTGTACGACAGCACTAGGCGCAACAAGCTCTTTTTTACCGGGTAATGCTAAACCCAATTTACTGACAATGCTCCAGAGTGGGTCTTCACGATAAAGTGACATACAAATTACAGTCCAAACAGCCATTTCAACAGGCAGCCTTCTTCGTCTTATAGTCGCGACACCGGCTGTTTCAGCACATTGTTTGATAAAATCAGAGCATAAAAAATCACTCAGTTGACCTAAGCCTTCTGAGTTAGGGGCATAGCCATTGGCAAGAGAAAGTGCGGTAGTGAGTTGCAAAAGAAAAGACTCCTGAATAAATTCAGGAGTCTTTATATACTAGCCAGAAGATCGGTCAATGGATCATTAAATATTTCTTAACTGATCGGCATTAAGCTTAACGCTGGTTTTTAATAAAAAGCTCACTGCATAATTAACTTATGCGCGTGGTAATTGGATCTTTTTCTCTGCACTTTGGCGATAAAGTACAACAGTGTGACCAATTGTTTGAAGCTTAGTTGCGCCAGTTTCACGCACTATAGCATCAAAAATAAGTGCTTTTGTTTCTCGATCGTCAGTAGGTACTTTTACTTTGATTAATTCGTGAATTTCTAATGCACTTTGAATTTCTACAACTACGCCCTCGGTTAAACCGTTAGAACCTAGTAAAACTACAGGCTTAAGGCTATGCGCCTGGCCTTTTAAAAACTGCTTTTGTTTGTTTGATAATGTCATGTTTATACAAATTTTGCTGAATATGGCTTGAATTAAGGGTATTCTAACGCCATCTAAAGAATATTACTAATTAGTTGCGTGTTAATTTATGACAAATAAAAAACATTCAGCCAGTTCAAAGCGATGGCTGAAAGAACATTTTGACGATCAATATGTTCAAGAAGCGCAAAAAAAAGGCTGGCGTTCTCGAGCGGTTTTCAAATTAGATGAAATCCAAAACAAAGATAAACTGCTTCGCCCGGGTATGACGGTTGTTGATTTAGGTGCTGCTCCAGGTAGTTGGTCGCAATACTTAGCTGAAAAAGTATCAGATAAAGGCCAAGTTGTTGCGTGTGACATTTTACCAATGGACTCACTAGCGGGCGTAGACTTTTTACAAGGAGACTTTCGTGAAGAAGCTGTTCTCAATGCGTTACTAAAACGCATTGATGGCAAAAATGTTGATGTGGTACTCTCTGACATGGCTCCAAACATGAGTGGTAATAACTCGGTAGATCAAGCGGGTAGCATGTATTTGGTAGAGTTAGCACTTGATATGTGTAATCAAGTATTAAAGAAAAATGGTGCATTTATTGTTAAAGTGTTTCAAGGTGAAGGCTTTGATCAATACTTGCAAGACGTTCGTAATAGTTTTAAAGCAGTGAAAATACGCAAACCTGATGCCTCACGTGCCCGTTCTCGGGAAGTATATATAGTAGCGACTGGCTACAAACTGTAGTACAGTTGCTTGGCGTTTAGTTGAATTTAAATTAATTGGATACAAGAGGTTAACCCCTTGAGCGATATGGCGAAAAATCTAATACTCTGGCTGGTTATTGCAGTTGTGCTAATGTCAGTATTTCAGAGCTTTAATGGCGGCGATCAGGTTGATCGTCAAACAAGTTACACTCAATTTGTAAAAGACGTGCGTAGCGGCTCTTTACAAGAAGTTATTATTGACCGTGGAACAGGTAATATTACGGGTACTAAAAGCAGTGGTGAGCGTTTTCAAACCACAATGCCAATGTACGACGAAGACCTAATCAACGATTTACTTAAAAACGATGTTAACGTCAAAGGTGTTCAGCCTGAAGAGCAATCGTTTTTAGCGAGTATATTTATTTCTTGGTTCCCAATGCTACTGCTAATAGGTGTGTGGATATTCTTCATGCGTCAAATGCAAGGCGGTGGCGGCAAAGGCGCTATGTCGTTTGGTAAAAGTAAAGCGCGCCTAATGAGCGAAGACCAAGTTAAAACCACGTTTGCAGATGTTGCAGGCTGTGATGAAGCAAAAGATGACGTAACAGAGTTAGTTGACTTTTTACGTGACCCATCTAAGTTCCAAAAGCTTGGCGGTAGCATTCCTAAGGGCGTACTTATGGTAGGTCCTCCTGGTACAGGTAAAACCTTACTTGCAAAAGCTGTTGCGGGTGAAGCAAAAGTACCATTTTTTACAATCTCGGGTTCAGACTTCGTAGAGATGTTTGTTGGTGTTGGTGCATCGCGTGTGCGCGACATGTTCGAACAAGCTAAAAAGGCAGCGCCGTGTATCATCTTTATTGATGAAATTGATGCTGTTGGCCGTAAACGTGGTGCTGGTATGGGTGGCGGTCATGATGAACGTGAGCAAACTCTAAACCAAATGCTGGTTGAAATGGACGGTTTTGAAGGTAACGAAGGTATTATTGTTATAGCGGCGACTAACCGTCCTGACGTACTTGATCCTGCGTTACTTCGTCCTGGTCGTTTTGACCGCCAAGTAGTGGTTGGTTTACCAGATATTCGCGGTCGTGAGCAAATTCTTAAAGTGCATATGCGTAAAGTACCGCTAGGTGATAACGTTGAAGCTGCAGTAATTGCACGTGGTACACCTGGTTTCTCTGGTGCTGATTTAGCAAACTTAGTAAACGAAGCTGCTTTATATGCTGCACGTGGTAATAAACGCGTTGTAAGTATGGCAGAGTTTGATGCTGCTAAAGATAAGATCATGATGGGTGCAGAGCGCAAGACCATGGTGATGAGCGAGCAAGAAAAAGAAATGACAGCGTACCACGAAGCAGGCCATGCTATTGTTGGTCGTATGGTGCCAGAGCACGATCCAGTTTATAAGGTATCTATTATTCCACGTGGCCGCGCCCTTGGCGTAACCATGTATCTACCTGAGCAAGACCGTGTTAGCCATTCGAAAGAGCTTTTAGAATCTATGATTTCAAGCCTTTACGGTGGACGAATTGCTGAAGCGCTTATTTACGGCGAAGACAAAGTGACCACAGGTGCGAGCAACGATATTGAACGTGCAACCGACATTGCACGCAAAATGGTTACTCAGTGGGGCTTAAGCGAAAAATTGGGTCCACTACTTTATGCTGAAGATCAGAACGAAATGTACATGGGTGGCGGCGGTGGCCGTGCTATGAGCATGTCGGATGAAACGGCTAAAGTAATCGATACTGAAGTGCGCTTATTCTCAGACCGTAACTATCAACGCGCTGAAGATATATTAAAAGAAAACATTGATATACTTCATGCGATGAAAGATGCGTTAATGAAATACGAAACAATTGATGCAAAACAAATTGATGATTTAATGGCTCGTCAGCCTGTGCGTGAACCACGTGATGCGCATGACCGCCTAGATGAAAAGTCAGTAAAATCTGCAGAGTCTCAAGAAAAAGCGGTTGATGAAACTCAAAAACCGGATGATTCATCTAAAAAAGATGAAACAAACCTTGATGATAAAGCTGAATAATCGTTAAAATAACGTATTAAAAGCCCCGTACTTCGGGGCTTTTTTGTATCAACTAATCACAATTAAAAGAAAAGGTTGGCAATGGCAAATATAATAAACCTTCCTCGTGGGCGTGCGCTCAATTTAGAAAAGCCAATTGTAATGGGGATTTTAAATGTGACCCCAGATTCTTTTTCTGATGGCGGAAAGTTTGTAAATACAGATTTTGCAGTTCAGCAAGCGATGCTGATGTTAAATGAAGGTGCAACAATTTTAGATATTGGTGGTGAGTCTACACGCCCCGGTGCGCCCGATGTAAGCTTAGAAGATGAGTTAGCCCGTGTAATACCTGCCATAAAAGCAATTAGGGCCAAAAGTGACTGTGTTATATCCATTGATACAAGTAAAGCAAAAGTCATGGAGCAAGCTATTCTAGCTGGGGCCGATATAGTTAACGATGTGCGCGCTTTACAAGAGCCAGATGCACTAAGTACAGTAGCTAAATATCCTGATGTTGCGGTGTGTCTGATGCACATGCAAGGCCAGCCTCGTACAATGCAAAGCGCGCCAACCTACTCCGACTTACTTGCACAAATAAACCAATTTTTTGAAAAGCGTATTAAAGCGTGTAAAACAGCAGGCATTAAGGCTGAGCAACTTATTCTTGATCCTGGCTTTGGCTTTGGAAAAACCTTAACGCATAACTTTGAAATATTAGCTAAGTTTAAGGCGTTTAATAAATTTGAATTACCGCTTTTAGCCGGTTTATCACGTAAGTCTATGATTGGTAATTT
The DNA here is from genome assembly GCF_002221525.1 of Pseudoalteromonas espejiana DSM 9414. NCBI lineage: Bacteria > Pseudomonadati > Pseudomonadota > Gammaproteobacteria > Alteromonadales > Pseudoalteromonadaceae > Pseudoalteromonas > Pseudoalteromonas espejiana. The sequence goes on from NZ_CP011028.1 coordinate 1,140,569, forward strand.
ACTTAATAGAGATACAAATGAGCGTTTAGCGGGCAGCTTAGCTGGCGCGCTGATTGCTGCGCAAAATGGCGCAAATATAATTCGTGTACACGATGTTAAAGAAACCGCAGATGTGCTTGGCGTACTCCAAGCTTGCGAAAAAGGAGCTTTATAATGAGCGAAAGAAAATATTTTGGTACCGATGGGGTACGTGGGTTAGTAGGTACAGCGCCTATTAACCCTGAGTTTGCAATGAAATTAGGCTGGGCTGCAGGGCGAGTATTATCGCTCAGCGGCACTAAAAAAGTAATCATTGGTAAAGATACACGTATTTCGGGTTACATGCTTGAAACCGCATTAGAGGCTGGCTTAATTGCTGCAGGCATAGATGTTGTATTGCTAGGCCCAATGCCAACACCTGCTGTGGCTTATTTAGCGCAAACATTTAGAGCTGAAGCGGGCATTGTAATTAGTGCCTCGCATAACCCATATTACGATAACGGAATTAAATTTTTTAATGGTCAAGGGTTAAAACTTGATGATGCAGTAGAGCTTCAAATAGAAGCAATGCTTGACGAGCCAATGACGTGTGTTGCTTCAGATAAACTCGGTAAAGCGTCTCGCTTAGTGAGTGCCGATGGGCGTTACATTGAGTTTTGTAAGAGTCAATTCCCACAAGGTTTATCACTTGAGGGCTTAAAAGTAGTATTAGATTGTGCCAATGGCGCAACTTATCACATAGCACCTTCTGTAATGCGCGAGCTTGGTGCCCAAGTGATAACGCATGCGTGCGAGCCAAATGGTGTAAATATCAACCATGAATGTGGTGCTACGCATGTTGATACCCTAAAGCGTAAAGTTTTAGAGCATAAAGCTGATGTGGGTATTGCTTACGATGGTGACGGTGACCGTGTAATGATGGTTGATCACAATGGGCGTGTATTTGATGGCGATGACTTGGTTTATATCATTGCTTGCCAAGCTGCAGAAGATCATATGCTAGGTGGTGGTGTTGTCGGTACGGTAATGTCAAATATGGGCCTTGAAAATGCATTAAAAGCAAAAGGTATTGAGTTTGCTCGCAGTAAAGTAGGCGATCGTTATGTAATGGAACTGTTACAGCAAAAAGGCTGGAAGATTGGCGGTGAGAGCTCAGGGCACGTGCTTAACCTAGATTTAATTACTACGGGTGACGGTATAATTTCAAGCTTGCAAGTACTTGCAGCGATGGTCGCTCAAAACCGCACACTACAAGACTTAGGTGCTGGTTTTACAAAGTATCCTATGAAAATGATTAACGTACGCTACACGCCAGGTACCGACCCAACACAAGCTACTGAAGTACAGACTGCGGTAGCCCAAGTAGAGCAAACATTGGGTGATAAAGGCCGAGTTTTACTACGTAAATCAGGCACTGAGCCAGTTGTTCGTGTTATGGTTGAAGCAGAGCAAGAAAAAATAGTCATAGACAGCGCGCAAAAAATTGCAGCAGTTGTCGAATCTATGAGCAAATAAACTGATTGATAACAATAACCTCTTGTAACTTTGGGCGAGAAAAGTTAATATCTCGCCCGCTTTCTAATGTGGAGTGGAAAATGGCAATACGTAAGGCAATGGTCGCCGGTAATTGGAAAATGAACGGCTCTTTAGAGCTTGTTAAGCAAATGTCTAATGCTATAAATGATGTTAAATCAAACGATATAGACGTTATTTTATTTCCTCCATTCCCACTTGTTTCTGCATTAATAGAAACAGGCGTTACCACAGGCACTCAAACCCTAAGTGAAAATACGCCAGGTGCATTTACTGGTGAAGTTGACGCACAGCTTATTAAAGATTTAGGTGCTAAGTATGTACTTGTTGGCCATTCTGAGCGACGTAGTATTTATAATGAAAGCAATGACACTGTAGCCGCAAAATTTGCCAGAGCTCAACAGGTAGGTTTAACACCTATTTTATGTATAGGCGAAAGTGAAAGCGAGCAAGAAAGTGGACAAACCGAATATGTAGTTGCGGCACAAATTGATGCGGTAATTGACAAATTAGGTGTAGCAGCACTGAAAGATTCTGTGATAGCATACGAGCCCGTTTGGGCCATAGGCACAGGTAAGACTGCATCGCCAGAACAGGCACAAACTGTTCATAAATTTATCCGTGATAAAATTGCTTCATTAGATAGCGATTTAGCACAAGGGCTTACCATCTTATATGGTGGTAGCGTTAACGAAAAAAATAGCGAATTATTATTTGCACAACCAGATATAGACGGCGGCCTTATAGGTGGTGCTAGTCTAAAAGCAGATTCGTTCACTGCAATCTGTAACAGTGCAAAAGGGACCGTATAAGATGTACGAAATTTTATTAGTAGTTTATTTAGTTGTTGCTCTAGCTTTAGTTGGTATGGTTTTAATCCAACAAGGTAAAGGCGCAGACATGGGTTCTTCATTTGGCGCCGGTGCTTCGGGCACAGTTTTTGGCTCATCAGGTGCAGGTAACTTTATGACTAAAACAACAACTAGCTTAGCAACCGTGTTTTTTGTTCTAAGTATTGTGTTAGGTAACTTAACTGCCGGTCAAATTAAAAAGACTGATGAGTGGGAAAACCTTGAAGCAGCGCCAGCAGTTGAAACTGTTGCACCAGCTGAAGAAGACGTACCAGTTACTCAAACTAATGAGCAAAGCTCTGACGTACCAAACTAATTTAGCGTAAAGCTAACGTTAAACGATTTATACTCCTCAAATAAATCACTAAGTTTAACACCCAAGCGAAAGCTTAAAAAATGCGGATGTGGTGGAATTGGTAGACACGCTACCTTGAGGGGGTAGTGCTTTCGGGCGTGGGGGTTCAAGTCCCCCCATCCGCACCAAATAAAAAGCCCGTAACTCAATGAGTTACGGGCTTTCTTCTTTTTAATTGATCTAGCTTGGATCATTATCACTTTTTTGCTTTTGCTTTTGCTTAAGCTTTCTTGACACTTGCGCTGCCATATCTGGCATCTCAGATTCCATCCAACGACCATAATGCTTCTCTAACATCTTAATGCTGCTATGGCCCATTTGCTTAGAAATCCAGTTTAGAGGAATACCAGCTGTTATGAGTTGGCTACCATATGTATGCCTAGCTTGACCTATTGGGCGATAGCGCACTCCTGCTGCTTTACAGTGAGGCTTTACGAACATCTTATCGAAGGACTCGCTATCAGTCCAAAAACTTTTTGATTTAGAGCTAGTAAAAATAAACTGTAGATCCTTATCATCAAACAGCCTGTTGTTGGCTTGAAGCACTTTAACTTTGAAAAACCTAAAGTTGTCGGTTCTATTTACTAAGTTTAGTAGAATATCAAATGCTTCGTCTAAAAGGTCAATGCAGCGGGAACTACCATCGTTTTTTGTACTTGCAAGAACACCTCTAACAACACCGCGGTTGACATAAAGCTTTCTTTTTTCAAAATCAATATCACATAGTGAAACAGCTAATAGTTCAGAAGGGCGTAAGCCTGTCCAGATGGCGAAAGTTAATGCATCTCTTTCTATCTCTCGCTCAGTGTCAGTGGACATTAGTTTTGTTATCTCAGACTGTGTGTAAGGGTCAGCTTCATCACATTTCTCTTTATTTGGGTTCTTTACAAAATCCATCGGGTTTTCGGTTATTAGTTTATCTTCTATTGCGAAGCGGTATGCAGTCCTCAATGGAGTTAAAACTTCACTTATCGTTTTGTTAGCTAAGTGTGCTAGATCTTTATTTATCCACTCTTTTATTTCGGATACTTTTATGCTTTTCATACAGCGCTCACCAAGCAAAGGCCTAATATACTTCTCCGTTCTATAGTTGTTATTTTGATGTGTCTTAGGTCGGTTGTTAGCTTTGGAGTCTGCGATGAATTTATCTAAGTACAAATTTAATTGTATCGTTGTATTAGAGGCATCATTTTTGATTAACGCTAAAGCAGTTTTAGAATTGGGAAACGCTTCAATATAGTTAAACCGACCATGCTCTACGTCATGACAAATAGCCATTCGTTTATTGAATGCTGCTTTCAGGTTTGTTTTTCTTATAGGTACATTTTCAGTGTCTCAAGGCAGCGTTTCCCTTGATACATAAATGTGATTCGTATCGCATTGCCGTGTATCGTGACACCAGTGTACTTTTTTGCTATAACTTTAGCTTCGTTAATACTTAACAATTTTCATTCCCCCTCAATCCAGCTGTTCAGGTTTTCAAAGTGCCACATTACTGTGCCGACGGGATCTTTTACCCAATGTACACCTTCAATGTATTTTCCTGCTTTTCTCCTGCCATCAAGCTGATCTCTAGTTAGACCTTTTAGAGCCTGAATTGCACGAGGGTGAACCCAGCCTAAATTAATTGTGAAGGGTGTATGTGTATCTTGTTCCATATAGCCTCTATGATTTTCATTCATTTATTGTTCGAATCATTGGCATGATATAAAAAATATTTTTTTCGGTTAATTGTTTCGTTTTTTTTGGAAATTACATATATAACAATGATTTAAATTTAACTTTGATTTTTATAAAAATATCTAACTGTTGATTTTAAAGGTTTTTTAATGTAAAAAAAGAAACTTCGCTGCGTTAGCTCAGCACGAAATTTCTTCAAAAATTTTAAATTTTTTAAGCTTATGCTATTTGCCGGAAAGGTGTGCCGTGCTCATCGGGGTGGAAAGTAAAATAGGTTGGTGCTTTTTCCGCATCACTCATACTTCGACCTTTGACGACTTCTAGCTTTCTAACCCCACAACCTTTCTTTTTATCAATAGAAAACTTCAGAGTGACATCGTTGATAATGTCAAAATCGACAGAGCCAAGTACAACTTCACCTTTAGTGAAATGATTGATATAAATTACAGTAACCCCATGTGCCTTTAATAATAAGAATAATCTGATCAGCCCTGATATTTCATCGGCACTTGATATATTGCTACCAAAGGTGTTGGTTTTGAGGCTATCGATCACAACAACATCAAACTTAAGCATGTCTATGAAAAGTTGATCGTGCTCCTGGAGTTTACATAAGTCGGGCAGAAGCCCACCCGCAAACTCACGATTGATAATGCTGAAGTTGTCTTCAAATTGGCTTAACTGTTCGGTATCTAGTACGTTTAATATATTGTCAAACCTATGATTGACGTCATCGACAGGTAGTTCACCATCGAGCAAAAGAACCTTCTTTGCTTGAGGTGCGTGTTCACCTAAAAACTGACCTCTAGTACATATAGCTGTGATCATTTTGTATGTTAAAAAAGACTTACCACCACCTTGTGCCCCTGCTAGCTCCACAATATCACCTGTCTTGAAATACTTTCCGAATAGAGGGGTGCGATCAATCCCTTTAATGTTTTTAAATTCTTTATACTTAATGGGATTGTTGGTGCCATAACCTAATGCTGCCTTAGCTTTTATTTTGACTGTATTTAACTGGTGTTTTATATAACCGACACCTGCTTGAATAGTTTCGCCAAATAGTTCGAGTTGTTCGTTCATTTGTTAGATTCCTAGTTTTAATGAAAAGAATCTCTACATAAGTAATCAACGAGCAAACTAACCGTTGTTATAAAAATTACTTCAGTCAAAGATGTTTTTGCTTGCTACGAACCTACCTAAAAATACTTCTTTGCTCTTCGAGCAAAAAGTATTTTTAGGTAGGTATCACTTGAAAAGTGAAGAAGTGCGTAACTCGCAGAGTTAAGCTTATAAAAGCCTTATCGTAAGATAAGCATCTAAAGGCGTGAGTATGAAAATATCGAAGATGATTTTTATACGGAAGCATTTTGAAAAAATAAAAAAGCGCATCGTAGTCAGCCTCAAAGAGGATGCGGAGCAAATTGCTCTGTTCTCGCCCCGTAGTCTCTCTAGAGCGATTTGCTCCGCAACCGAAGGGCAGACGGATGCGCGTTGCTGTTTAATGTTATTGATGGAATCAATAGCGCAGTGGCGCTTGACGAGTCAAGCAGAGCAAGGAATAAAACAGTTATGTCATGAAATGATGAAGTCGAACTTTTGTTCGGTTGCCTTTCTTTGATTACCTAACAGTAATCAATCTCCAAGTCCTGCCTTAAGGTGTTTCGCTTGCCTTGAACCTAATTATTATTAAACAAGGAGAGTGAAATGATACCAATAAATGAGAGAGGGATTCTCGCACGTTACATACAGTCGCCATCAACCCAAGCAAGGCATCAAGCCAAGTTGTATAGCTTGCTTGATTGGATCTATCGATTTGGGTTTACCTCACCAGCGGTACTTGAATCATTGTGGGGTGTTGATCGTTCAGTTGTGAATCGGCTATTACGTCGCTATGAACGTGAGGAGGTGATTGCTGAAGTCGCAACGTTTGCGTGCAGAGACAAGCGTGTGTTTTTACTCAGGCCCAAAGGGGTAAGGATGTTAGAGGCATTACACAACCAATCTCTCAAATATACAACTAAGAAGTCTACGCTTAATTTTAAAACATTGACTCATGATCTTATGCTTCAAGCTATTGTGGCAATAGGTGTTAAAGATGGGAGTTATGTCTTTTTTATTACAGAGAAAGAGCAAGAAAAGGAAAATTTAGGTAAGAAACGACGGTTTGATGCCATTGTATATGATGGGAATGATTTAACTGGCATAGAGGTTGAGGCAAGTGCTAAGACAATTCCACATCGGTTGGATATATTAAAGCGCTACGAACAAGCAATTACCATTGAAAACCGCGTTAGCAAAATATTATGCTTTTCTCATAAGCGACGGTTCATAACGGACACAGAGCGGGTTCATAACAAACTATTTGCTAAAGGCGAAAACGGTTTAGATAAGCAATTCTTTGATCAACATGTTAAGTATGTCTATAACAAGGAATTGATTTCTATTCTTTATCATAAATTCTGGCTGCATTAAGTAAATAGTAAAAACACTCAAGGCGCTATTATCAGCGCCTTGAGTGTTTCTTAAGTCTTTTTTTCTATGTGAGACCACCTATGTACATGGTGAGATTTAAAGGGCATACCGCACTTTTAATCAGTATATTGCTGAGGTTTGCAGACCCAGCTTTAGTAAGCCACCACTATGTGATGGGACGCAGCTGCAATAGCCGCAGGTTTATTTCCAGTACAATTATAAATATGTTCTCGAATAGGTAATTATTGAATTTTTTACATTAACTTTATAAAAATGTTTATCAACTAATATTTAAAGGCAGAGTAAAAGATGTTTGATTGTTTTTTGTTCGGGTAACAATATGTTTTTATTGGTGTTATTGACTTGGTTACATAAATACATATTATGTAACCTTCGTTTATCGCTTGATGATTGAATGTTAAAACCAAAGAATATAAAAGGATTGTATTAATGAAATTTAAGTTTTTACTTTGTACTGCTTTAATAGCAACAGCTGTAACTGGCTGTAAATCTACTGAAGAAAAAGAAGCCGATTTAGCTTTATTATCAACATGTAACCTAAATACTTATAAAAATTACCAGGAAATTGTTGCGAATAACCCACAAAAGCTTGCAAAGTTAACCCCACAATATACATATTTTAAAGGTAGCTCACTTCTACCTTTTGGCTCTCGCGATAGTGCTGTCGATGAAGCAACGTTATATGTATGTAAGAAGAACTTCAAAAATGCATTAGCCATAGTGGATCGAGAAAAAACTTATTCTGCTCAAGAAAGAGCTATTGGTGGTGTGTATCATATATATAATTTAATGCCATTTGCATTAACTGATATAACAGAACAAGAGTTAGCATCACAACTGGAAATTTGGTTGCCATCGAGTGATGCAAAATTTGCAGAAAAACATAGAGAATATTTATTAAATATTGCGAAAGATCAAAAGTTTTCTAAATTATCTCCAACGTTTGAAAAGTTGATTAAAAGTGTTGAAAGTCACAGCTTTAAAGGTATTAATCCAGGGTATCGCACTATGATGATGGATATGTCTTGGAAGAAGCACTTAAAATTACATCAAGAGTTAGTTGATATTTATGTTCTATATAATGGAGAAAGTGCCGAGAAAAAGTTAGTTGCTTGGGTTAAATACCATAAATTAAGCTCTATAAAACTTGCAGCATACAAAGCTCTTATAGATCTTGAAAAGCATGAACGTGTTGAAGATCTTTTAACTAAAGAGTCGGATACAGGTCTGAAGAAACAAGTTGGTATGTTGTTAATTTAATAATAATTAAATTAGGGAAAGCTGCTATATTGGCAAATGATATTGCAGCTTTTAATAAAAAACGAGCCAATTTAGGCTCGTTGTGGATGCGATGTTAATCGCTATGTTCAACAAAACTATGGAATGACTTCTCCCATTGGCTTTTAGCTGATTTAGAGAAAAAAGCTTCTTGATTCAATAAGAAGACTTCTTTGAAAGCTGCTTCTAAAACGTGTTCTTTACAATAACCTTCAATATGCTTATGGAAAACGTGCATCACAATATCAATGTGTGCAACGTCGATATATTGTTGCTGAAGTGATGTTGGTAAAAGAGTTTGAAGTTGCTTGCTAATCGAAAAGCCATTAATGCCAAAACCTCCAAGGTGTAGATAAACCCCTTGTTTCGACTCAGCATCGAACGTCAACACTACACGCGCGTTATCTGCCCACATAGAACGAGATTGGCGCGAGTATGCTTTATAAAACTCAATTGTTGTACTCATTATCGTTACTCATATTAATTGACCTATAAGTAACTAGGAGCGGCGTTAGGTAATAGTGTAGATTGTCATTACTTCATTTATCCATGATTATCTAAACTTAATAAATATGATAATTTAAAAATCAGTGTGGATCACTCTTGGATCATACTAATACCCTGATATACCCTAAAATACGCAGTTGAAGTATCATAACCCATGTATATTAAGGTATTTGAAGGTGGAGTGAATTTTCAAGTCCCCCCATCCGCACCAAATTATAAAACCAGTAGCAGCAATGTTACTGGTTTTTTATGCCTATAGTTTTATTTGTTTGCTTTTTGTACTACTTCTGGCAGCTATGGATATGAGTTGTTTTAAATTAGCGTTATTTGTAAAAAAAACTAGAAAAATTACAAATTTAGTTAACACTTATGTGTAATAAGCCGATAATAGATTTAGACAATAAAATAAGGTATTTACAATGGCTTCAGGCTTCTCTTTTCAAGATCTCAGCATAAGTAAAAAAATACATGCGATTACGAGTATTGCTGTCGTTGCATTTTTAGTGATTGTTTTAATTAATTACTTCGCTATGAATGATAATAGAATTGCACTTGATGAAATGGAAAAATCATCCTACCAAGTTGTTAAACTTACATCCGCAAATGTTGGCATTTTAGAAAAGTTAGATGAGCTATACACTCAAGCTGTTACATTCGGTGAACAGGACTTAGTAGAAAAGGCTGCACAAACATATAAATTGCTTGAGTCGAATATCATCGAAATTGAGAAAATTAATGCATCGTATATTCATAGCGATACCAAAGATCAATTAGCAAATTACGAAAAAATATCTTCAAGCATTGCTAATGGTATGGTGAATGGCACTGCAGATTTTAGTAAAATCCAGCAACAGGCTCAAAGAAAAACAGCACTATACAACGATGTACTAGAAAAGTTTAAAGCGGCTCAAATAAAAGCGGATGATCGCTTTTTTGAGTTGGTTGCAAGTACAAAAGAGCGCTCAGACTACGCGCTTACGCTTATGCTAGCAGTATCAATAATATCACTTATTTTACTTTTATTTATGGCTATATGGATAGCTAAGCGTATCGCTTCTTCTGCAAGTGATGCTGCTAACAATTTAAGTTTATTAGCCAATGGTAAAGGCTCATTGAGTACAAACTTAACGGTAAACTCAGAAGATGAAATTGGCCAAGTATCTATTAATTTTAATTCATTTATAGCAATCCTTAAAAAAACGGTTTTAGAGGTTATTGCCGTATGTGAGCCGCTAATGGAAAACTCTACACGTTTGGTGCAGGGGATGGAGCAAGCTGAACGCGCAACAACAAAACAAACAACCGAAGCTGAGGTTGTTAAGCAATCAATGGAAGAAATGAAGCAAAGCGTGGGTGATATCTCTCAGTCTGCAGCAAGTGCTTCAAATGCTGCGCAAACAGCAGAAAAAGAAGTAGAGCAAAGTAGAACGCAGGTTCAAATGTCTGTGACAGCATCTCGAACTTTAAGTGATGAAATAAACCAAGCTGCATCAACTATTAATAAATTAGCAGATGACACAAAAAATGTATCTCAAATCCTTAATGTGATTACATCTATTGCCGAGCAAACTAACCTATTGGCATTAAATGCGGCGATAGAGGCTGCTCGAGCGGGTGAGCATGGCCGAGGTTTTGCTGTTGTAGCTGATGAAGTTAGAGAGCTTGCATCGCGTACTGCGCATTCGACTAACGAAATTCGAGAGTTACTTAGCACCCTAACGGATGCTGCTAACGAATCTGTAACAGCTATGACTTCGGCGCGAGATATGGCAACAGATAACGCAACAGCGGCTGAAAAGACCGGTATTTCTATAGAAAAAATTGCCGAACAAATGTTAGAGATTAACGGTATGAATTCGCAAATTGCTGCTGCTACAGAAGAGCAAACCTCTGTTGCTGCAATGGTGGTAGAAAACGTGACAAATATGCATGTGTCTTTCGAAGACACAATGGATTCACTGACTGCGGTTAGGGATGTTGCTAAAAACTTACATTACCTTTCAGATAATCTGTTAGATGCTACCGCTAAGTTTAAAATTGAGTAAAATAAGCAAAGCGTAATTATAAAAAAACCACCTATTCGGTGGTTTTTTTATTACCTATTAATAGCACTTAAAAAGTAGCTACCACTTTAACTTTATCAGTGGCTTTGCTGCTATCAATATAACCGATAGAGTCTGCATTAGCGGCTACAAAGTCTATAACAGCTTGGTCAGTATCAAACTTTTCAGGCGGTGTGCCTTTACCAGTAAAAACAAGTTTTGACCAATAAGCGTTTAATTGGCTACTTGATTTACCAACCACTTTAGAATTGAACTCATCGGCAATAGCTGTACCGTTTTGAGTTGCTGGGTTTACTTTATTACCGTTATCAAACGATTTAGCTTTTCCTAAATAAATTTTCTTTATAGTGTCAGCATCAAGAGCACTCGCATTACCAGGATTTACAATTACAGCCACTTCAGCGAAAGCACCGAAAGAGCATATAGAAAGCGCGCTAGCTAGGATTAATTTTTTCATATTCTGCTCCAATTAAAATACTAAGTCTACGCCAACGGCTACTACATCAGTTTCAGTGTCTGTGATGTCATCATCTAAGCGACTAAAATCAATTTTAAATGCAGCTGAAGGGTGAAAGTCGTAACGTGCACCAATTGTGTATACATTACTCTTAGCTTTTGAGCCTTCTAATGCTGAGTTAATCCCTTCGTTAAGTGGCGGCACTGCAGTTAGTGAATCGTAGCGGTTGCTATCATGCTTATCATCGTTGTTTTCATATGTAACATGAACAAGCCACTCATCCATGCGATAACCTAAGGAGGTGTAGTATTGAGTCTGCTCAGCTAGAGCGCTATCGTCAACCTCAAACTGTGTGTACTCGGCGTCAAATAAAATATTGTTATAGTCAATAGAGAAACCCATGGCGAAAAAAGCACCGTCGTCCTCATTCACTGCTATGCTGTCAGCTTGTTCAGTGAAACCTGAATTACGTAACGTAGCCTCTAAACCATTAAGAGCGATACCCGCATCAGTATCATTTTCAATCGCAATTGTTGTTTCAGCTACAAAGTAGGCTACACGTGCACTAAACCAATCATAGCTAAGTGACCAGTTAAGGCCTGCTATGTCATTTAGTTCTGTATCACCGTTCACCGATACAACCGCTATGTTGTCATCAAAACTACCATATATAACCTGAAGGCTAGAGTCCCAATCACCAATTTGTGAGCTATATAATAGACTCAAGCCTTCATACGTTGAAAATGGTAAGTTATATACCGATTGAGGTGGACGTACCCAACGGTAGGTATAGCCAACATCTAAAAAGTCAGAATATTTGTAAAACGGGGCGCGCATCTTACCTGCGCTTAGTTGTAATTCGTCACTAAATTCATAAGTTAAGTAAGCCCATTCAAAGTCGGCATCAAAGTCATTTTCACCACGGGCAACAATCTGTGCCGTTGCGCTTAATTTTTCCTGAAGGTCCGCAGACAGCTGTACAGCAAATACACTTTCATTTTTAAACGAGATATCATCGTCATACCCGTATAGCGTTTGATCGCTGTCTAGACTTTTACCACCCACTATAGATGCAAAACCATTAATACGAACCTCAGCACTTGCATAACTTGTTGCAAGTGCAGCACATATTGCTACTGCTACAGATAGCTTTTTCATATGTATTTCCTATTTGTTATTTAGATGTTGATTTCATGAGGATTATAGAAGCCAAAATGGTTTTTATCTAATAAATTTAGCAAGTTAGTTAAAATAAACTTGTTTAGCTAGTTTGTTTTACAGTTTACATTTGTTAAAAATTCCAATAATTCAATGGAACCAGCTGATTTCATTAGAAGTATTTTATTTTCTAATATTTAAGTGACTGTTTATATGCAGTTTAGGAAGTATCTATATTTATTAAGATCAATGTTTATATTTCACACCATCCTTGTTTAGTTAGTTTATACACAATAAACACTGCTAATTAAGCTCTCGCGAGCAGCACACAATAATGAGCACGTTATATTCTGCTATCCAACAATATAAAAAAGTTTATATTATGATTAACTAATATGTAATTTATTTAGTTATATCAGATGTTAAGTAATCAAATAACAACTTTCTAAACCTGAATTTTAGCTTAACATTACCATTGTATTAGCAAGGTAGTTCAAAGGAAGTGACAGTGATGAAGAGGCTAGCATGGTTAGTATTATGTTGCTTTGCATCCAATGCATATAGTAACGATGAAGTAAGTATTACATTGGTTGGTTATATCTCTCCAGTGTGCGAATTTACCTCACAAAATAGTAATCTAGAGTTCTCTTCTAATGGTATTGCTAATACAGCGCTGGAGATTAACTGTAATTCGCCAATGCGAATATCAATGCAATCTCTTAATGGCGGTTTAAGCCATGAGAAAAGTAATAAGATAAGTCCATACAATATTAACTGGTCATTGGAAGGTGCCAATAAAAGTGTGTCTGTATCGGCACAGGCAATCAAATCGACATATAGCTTTAATATTGATGAAATCTTATTTGATAGCATTGCTGAGATTCAGTTAACTCTAGATGAGCCCTTGATATATGCAGGTAGATACCAGGATGTTATCCGCATAGAAATGACACCATCAGTAGTATCGGGTGGCGTGCTTTAAACGCACATTTATTAAACATAACAAACTATATGTCACATGGATAAGGAATATAACAATGAATAAACTAATCGTAATTTCAGCAATCGCAGCACTATCATCAGGTTCAGCACTAGCAGAAAATTTAAATGTAGGTGGTGCAGTAGAGTCTGTATGTGAAGTAAGTAACATTGCAGCTACACACTATTTTCCAGCTCTAGCTCTGGGAAATACAAAAACAGTTAATTTTGATTTGAAGTGTAATGACGTTGATGGTGCAACACTTACTTTAACGACCTCTGAGGGGCACCTCCAAAACGCTGATCACGAAGACAGAGGAGTGGGATACACTGCACATTTAACAGCAGGTCCTTATGACTTTACTCTGTCGGCTGAAAATGGACAGAACGATCAAAGTGCATTTCAAAGCAACGGTGGTAGTAATACATTAGCAACTACTGGTGTAACAGGGATGATTGACTTAGAAGTTACTCAGACGCCTGTATATGCAGGGACTTATGCTGATACTCTAATGCTAACTGTTACTGCAAACTAAAGTTAAATTAGAAAGGCAGTGGTTTAGCACTGCCTTTATTTAGGAGGGATTTCTATGCGCGCTTTATTTGTCTTAATATTTTGTCTGTTTTCTTTTTCTGTTAGTGCATTTCAAGTGAGGCCTATGGTGGCCGATCTCAGCTCCCAGGGAAGCCAGTCACAACAAACTCTTCGAATTATAAACCCATCTAAAAACCCATTAACTATTGATGTTTCAGCTTTTAATATCAGTATCAGTGATAGTGGGGTTGAGTCTCTAGAAGCAAATGAAGAAGATTTCTTAATTATTCCTATGACAACAATTATTCCACCTGGAAGTAGTCAATCGGTTATCGTTCGATATATTGGGGAGCCTATTATTAACCACTCTAAGTCTTATAGGATTACTGTAGAGCAAGTATCAGTGGATTTAAACGATAATGCCCAGTCTGGGGTTGGTATGTCACTTAGTTTTAGGACTTTATTTAACGTTGTACCTGATAATGCTGAAGCTAAACTAATTATTAAAGAAAAAAAACAATTAGCTGAAAATCAATGGGGTGTGTCGTTAGAAAACCTAGGTAATAAATATGTCCGTCTTTCTAAAGGTCAGTGGAATATAAAGTCTAAGGGAAAGGTATTAACTTTAGAAGGCATGGATTTGAGTAGAGCTCTTTCAGGTAAAATTTTACTTCCTAATTCTAAAGGCAATATCGCAATTTCAATACCTAAAGAATTTCAAGCTGCTGATAGCGAGTTAGAGGTTGTATTCTAATGTTTTGTATTCGGAGGCTATCTTGGTGCTTAGTAATAATAATTAGTAATATTATTATAACGGTAGATGCCCTTGAAGTAACACCTATGGTAATCACATTCTCGCCTGAGAAGCCTTCAAAAACACCTTCCAGTCTAATTTACAATCAATTATCTAGAGAAATTGCTTTTGATATTGAAATATATGAAATTGATTTTTCTACACCTAGGCCATCCCTAAAAAGGCTGGAAAATTCTCCATTATGGGTATTTCCTCCTTCGTTATTCTTACAAGAAGGGCAAGGCCAACGAATCCAGTTCAGATGGATTGCAGAGAATCTCCCGCAGCAGGATAAAAGCTATCAAGTCAGTTTAATTGAGCAACCTTTGGCTTCTAATGTAGGAAGTGGTACCTCGCAGCTTAAAATATTAATGAATGTGAATTTAGTCGTTCACGTAGACATGGATACATACATACCAAAGTTAAAAATACTGACTTCTAAAATAGAAAGCGGGGAGCTTATAGCCCAAGTTAAAAATGAAGGTGAAGGGGCTGCTCGTCTGAGTGATTATAAAATTAACGTCACTACTAATAAATCAGTTGAGACTACGTTTCAAAAAAATGCACTGCTGGAGAACGGGTATGATGTTTTTTTTGCGCCATATGCTACGCAAACTATAAAGTTTAAGCTCCCTGAAAACATTGAACGCGGTAAGGTAGAGCACTTAAGTTTAGAACTTCTGCAATGAAAGCTACAACCATGCTTCTCTTTGTTATGTTTTTATCTCCACTTCCTGCTTTGGCAAAGATAAACCCATCTAATAGAACAATTGAGCTAACTGTGTCTGCTCAATTAAATAAAAGTTCAATAGGGCATGTATCACTTAGTGTTAATAAAGATGATGCACTTTTTTTAAAATGGAGTGAGTTAGAGCCTTATTTTCGCGAGATTTTACTTGAAGATAAAGAGGATGAATTATTTCAGGTTATAAATAATGACTCTTTATCGATAGATTCACTACGGGGGCTAGGTTTTAGTGTTGTATTTGATATGAGTGACTTTAGTTTAGAAATTGTCATTCCTGTAGAATTGACTCGTCCGCAGAATTTAAGCGTTCAAAAGCAAAGAAAAAGGTTAAAAGCTATTGAACCAGCTAATGTTAGTGGGTTTATTAACGCATATGCAAGCTACGTTCATCAAAATGATAAGGAGCAGCAGCAAGTTCAAGATCAATACGCATTGCGCTCCGAAATCGTCGCTAGTTGGCAAGGGTGGGTAATAGAAAATGAATTTGAATACAATAAAATATCTCAGCCTGCTTCATCGAATTTGAAGCGAAGAGGTACAAGGCTAATTAATGATTTACCTAGCTTAGGCATGCGCCTTTCCCTCGGTGATAGCTTTAGTTCAGGTGGTTATTTTCAAAGCTCTACCCGTTTATTAGGCTTTTCAATAGCACATGATTTCTCACTGTTATCAGATAGGCCTATAAGACCCACTGCGTCACGTAGCTTTACTCTTCAAAGTCCTTCTAGTGTAGAGGTTTATGTTGATGGCCGTATTATTCAACGCCTTAACTTAGTGGCAGGTATCTACTCCCTTGATGACATCCCCTTAAGAGAAGGCAGCAACAATATTTCTCTCAAAATTACAGATATAGTTGGAGTTGTACGTTATGTGAATTTCGATGTTGCAACAGGCTTAGATCTATTTGCACAAGGTCAGCTTGAATATGAAATTCATTTAGGCGTGCCTGCTAAAGCTGGGGATAGGCTCAAGTACGAGCTAGATGAGCCCTTCCTTAGTGCCTACATGGATTATGGAATGACACCTAGTTGGACTGTCGGGTTGACGGTACAAGGAGACAAATATGCTCAGCAGATTGGCATTAAACAAGTTTATGCCGCCAAGGTGGGTCAACTGGCTTTTGAGGGAGTATTTAGTTCCGCTGTAGAGAAAGGGTACGCGTATCGCACCGTTTACAGTAGCTACAGCATGGGCAATTTAGGAAGTGAGCTCACACTGGGTTATGAATATAGTTCAAAAGACTTTTCAGCGTTAGGTTTTAGAAGACAAGAAACGTTTAACAACCGTTATAGAGAGCATTATGCACAGGCGAGTTATAGTTATTATCTTAACGATAGGACACTAGCATCTTTTTTTACAAATCTCTCACGTGATCATGGCAGTGTTCAATTTGATAAATCTTTAGGAGTTAATTTTTCGGGCGATTTGATAAACAGTCAATGGAGATATACTGCTGGTGCTCAGTGGGATGAGTTACAAGGTGAGAGGGAGTGGGGGGTAAGTTTATCACTTACCTATAAGTTTAATAACCACCATAGGGTTAAACTATCCCACCAGTCAAGGCGAGATAAAACGAGACTAGAATTTACTCAAGATAGTAATCAGCGGTTTGTCGGTGCTTTGAATTTTAGAGCTGGTTTAGAGAATAACGAGTTGAACAAAACTATTTTTGATTTAAATATGCAATATAATGCTAATCGTTTTGCTGCAAACCTTGAACATGCAAGTTTTTATAAAGATTTAAAAGCTCGCTCTGCTTATCACCAAAGCCGCGTAAGCCTAGCATCTAGTGTAGCCTTTGCTGATGATGTATGGGCATTTGGAAAGCCTATATATGATAGTTTTGCTCTAGTTAATGCCCACAAAAGTTTAGATAACAAAGTGATTACCTTAGGGCGTGTTGAAAATGAATACAGAGCTGATAATAGCGACTTCAAACCCATATTGCTTAACGATTTAAGCTCATATGACAATATCAATATTCCTATTGATATTGATAATTTAGCTCCTGGTTACGATATGGGTTCTGGCATGCTTAGCTTTTACCCTAAATACAAAACCGGCCATAAGGCAGTCATTGGCACAGCAGCAAACATTTCTGTTATTGCGACTCTTCGCAGTAAAGATGAATCTCCCTTAGCCTTAATGGTTGGAAAGGCTATTTGCCTAAACAAATCAAATACTAAGGAGTATACCTTTTTCACTAATAAACGGGGGCGTTTTGCAATAACTGGACTTGCTCCTTGCCGTTATAGGGTAACTTTAAAAAATAAAGAAAAAACTACATTTTTAATAGAAGTTAGTGATGGAGAGCAACTACAAAGAAAAGGGGTTATTTATGTTCATTAAAATTATCTATTTAACAATAAGTGTATTTTTCCTATCTGTAGCTAGTAGAGTGCATGCTCAGTGTGATGCGAGTATTGGTGAAATTGAATACTTGTTTGATAACCTGTCTATTTATAAAATAAAATCACAAGTGGATGCCGAGAAAACAATTCGAGTTGATACAATAAACACGACTGATTGTACCTTGTATTTTAGTATCTCTTCCCAAAACCAAGGGTACCTTAAAAGTACCTCTCAATTAATTGACTATCAAATCCGTTTAGAGAATCAGTTGCTAAGCAGCACCATAAACCAGATTAAGATCAGTAATAACAAGGTGGATATCAGTTTGGTAATCCCTGCTGGGACCCCCGTAAAATCAGGGTATTATACTGACAGGCTTCAGTTGAAACTTTATGATGTCAATAAGCATATTGTTGATGAAAAAGAAATAGAAATAGAAACAAACATAGAACCTCGCACAAGCTTATCTTTGTTAGGTTATAACACTTTCTCTAATACTGTCTATTTGGGGGAGTTGAAGCCTACTGAAAAGTACACTATGTTCCCAAGCTTACAAATAGTAACGAATACTGATATTCAGCTAAATATAAGCTCAGAGAATAAAGGCCGTTTAATACATTCTATTTTCAGTACTAAATACGGGGTAAACTATACATTACAGTTAGGTGGGGAAGAAGTTAACTTAGCAAAAGCTTCAAGTTTAAACTTCTCCTACTCTGGTCAAACTGAGTTTTTCATACCGCTTAGTATCCAGTTGGAAGACTTTAAAGATCAAGCTGCTGGTGAGTATTCAGATGTCATTCGGTTTCAAATAAGTCCACTCAATTATTAACTTTACTTAGGTTTTTTTGGCACCACTGTAAGGCTTGTTGCTTATTCTTGACGGATATCTTTTGATAAATTTTGTGTAAGTGCACTCGAACAGTTGCTTCGCTAATAAATAAAGTATCTGCAATTGCAGTGGAATGAAGACCTGAAAAAAGCAAATTCAATACTTTTATTTCTTTGCAGGTTAAATTGCTAGATTGCAAAGTTGTCTGTTGTTCAGTGGCAAGCATTTGCCTCATCCAACTATCAGTGACATCACGTGGAAACCAAAGTTTACCTTCTTCAATGGCTTCTAAACCTTGTTGAAAAAGCACTTCATCGGTGCTTTCATAAAACAGTCCCTTTAAATTTGGCCATTCTTTTAACGCTAACACATCGCTATTTTTGGGTACGTCAAATATCACTAAGCTCTTATATCCTTTATTTTGCATAAATTGATTAATAAGTTCATAAGTGGTTATCACATTAAGTGCTTGGTAGTTAACCATTAAAATATTGTAATTAGCTGCCACACAGAAAAGTGATGTATAGTCTGGACTATTAAAGCATTTAATATCGCGTAGAGGAGTGTTTTTAATATCCATAATCTCTGTCCGTAGATGCAATTTTAATACTATATTGCTATTTTACGTTAATATCAATCATGCTAGCCGCATGTGTTTTTTCTGTTTGTTTTTATTGATGTTATTTTGGTAACAATCTCACATAGCCTGTAAATCGTGGGTTTCAGTAAAGCGAAAGGATTATATTTGAGTTGAATTTGTATTAAGTAAGATCACCTTTTCTGTAAAAATTATTCAATAATCACCAAGAGTTATATTAAATATTTTCTTTTATGTTTATTAAATGAAAAAATTTATACATTTCTTCACAAATATGTCATATAATACCCCTCCAGAGGAAAGGTGCTTATCAAGCATCTTTTTTTATGCCCAAAACTTATTGGCTTGATTAGCCATGTAAGCTGCATAACTAAATTTTACGGTATCCTTTGGAGAATATTTTGAAACTACGCACACTCTCACAGTTAAGCCTAGCAATTATTGCTGCACTAACTACCTCAGTAAATGCTGAAGAAACTAAAACAACAGCAAAACAAGACGCGTTTGAAAAAATCGAAGTTACAGCTCGTAAACGTACAGAGAGCCTGTTTGAATCTCCAACCGCTATCACATCAATTGGTGCTAACCTAATTGATAAAGCCAATATGAGTAACCTTGAAGATATTGGTAAATATGTTCCTAACTTAAACATTACGCGTTACGGTGTGGGTAATGCAGCGCATGCGTCTGTATTTATTCGTGGTATTGGTCTGCAAGATCACATTATTACAACTGATCCGGGTGTAGGTGTGTACTTAGATGGCGTTTACTTAGGTCGTCAAATGGGCTCGAACTTATCCCTACCAAATGTAGAACGTGTTGAGGTACTCCGTGGACCACAAGGTACTTTATATGGTCGTAACACATTGGGTGGCGCAGTAAATGTAATTACTAAGCAACCAGGTGATGAAGGCATTGTTACTACTACTGCCAAATTAGGTAGCCGTGGACGCATTGCAGGCGATGTTTATTTTAATAATTCACTAAACGATGAGCTGAGTATGTCAGCTAGTGCATCATACAAAACACGTGATGGAGTAGGTGAAGCGGTTAATTTAGCAAACCCAGAAAAAGAAATCGGTGAAGAAGAAGAGTTTAGCGGTCGCGTAGCCCTTAAATGGCAAGCAAATAGTGACCTTGCGTTTACCTTCTCACTTGATGGCGTTGATAACGAGTCAGGCCAATCGCCTTACACAATCGAACTAACAGAGCCGCTTGATGCAAACGATGTATTTAATGGTGACTTTCCATTACTTACTCAGGACATGATCCCATCAGACCCTGATGATTTAGGCACAACAGTCGCTGGTATTGAATCGACATCTTATTCAGGTTGGGGTACATCATTTACTGCTGATTGGGCAATTGATGATACTTACACAGCAAAATTCATTTCAAGCTACCGTACTTCTGAATATGAAGGTGGCCTTGATGATGATGCATCTCCACTTAACTTATCTGAGTTTCCTGAGGAAGGTGGTGCAGATCAGTACTCGTTTGAAATCCAACTAAATGCTACTTACGACAATATGGACTTTGTATCAGGTCTTTATTTCTTCAATGAAGATGGCTTTACGCGCTCAGGCCCATTTGTATTTAGCCCGTTTAATACACCAAATGGTTTATTGAACGATGGTGTAACAGCTTCATTTGGTGGCTACGGCGATTTCGAAATTAATCAAGAAACGAATTCATATGCAGCTTACTTTAATGCAAGCTACGACTTAACCGATGATTTAAGCATTGGTGGTGGTCTGCGTTATTCTAAAGATGAAAAAGATGCAGACGCTATCTTCCCAACATTTGCAGAGCGTAAATATGTCAGCGCTGAATTTGACGCTGTAACATGGGATGTAAATGCATCTTACCAAATCAGCAACAACATGAACGTATATGGTCAAATTCAAAAAGGTTACCAAACAGGCGGTTTCCCTCCGCGTCCATTTGGTGGACCTGATCAATTTGTATCGTTTGATGAAACAAAAGCAATCAACTACGAAATGGGCTTAAAAGGCCAAGTGCATGAAAATGTATCTATGATGTTGGCTGTATTTGTTACTGATTATACTGATTTAGCATTACCGTTTTCAGATCCAACCGCAGGCGGTGGCTTTGTAACTATCGTTGAAAATGCTGGTGAATCTAAAGCTCAAGGTGTTGAGCTAGAAACCACTGTTGCAATTACAGATGACTTTACAATCCGTAGTTCAGTAGGTTACTTAGACTCTGAAATTACAAAAGTAGATGCGGGTGTTCAAGGTATCGGTAAAGGCGATTCGCCAGCGCTTACACCACGTTGGACTGTAATGGTTGCCCCTTCTTACTTTATGGATTTAGACAGCGGTGCAACACTTGCATTTAATGCTAACTACTCTTTCCGTAGCGAAATGCAAGGTCAATCAGTTTACAACGAAAGTGAAACTATCGACTCACGTGAGTTAGTTGGTTTTAACATTTCTTACACTAACCCGTATGGTGATTTGGAAGTAACCTTATACGGTGAAAACGTATTAAACGAGGTTTACGATGTAGGTCGCTTACAGCAATCAGGTTTTGTTGGTGTAATGCGTAGCAATGACCGCAGTGAGTTTGGTTTAAAATTCAAAAAAGACTTTGAACTATAAAACTTTAAAAGGTTAATAAAAAGGTAAGCTCAGGCTTACCTTTTTTGTTTTTAGTGCTTATATAAAACAGCTACAGCCATAAAAAACTTGTAATTGGCATAATAGAAATATAGAAAAGCCCATCTACCTAACTGTAAGTTCATACGTTTAAGGGTGAATCTTCCTATTAACTGTATTAAACGTTACCCTTTCCATTACTTCTTAAGCATCTCTACTTTGAACGTAAAAACGTTTGGCTTGGAGTAAAGCATTCTAAAATATTAATTATCACTATGTTTAACTGCATTTTTACCTTGAAAACTTAGCGTATTAATTAAGCTTTGAAGCAGCATACTTTATTTTATTTAGGCAATAAAAAAACCCTCAGTTGAGGGCTTTATTAAGTAAATATGTAGGGCTATTTTAATAGCGGGCTTAAATATCTACTTGTTAGATTTATTATATTCACGGGTAAGCTTAGCGTGTTGGCTTAGCTCTGTAAGCCCAAGTTTATCGTAGCTCTTTTCCATCATCTCAAGTGCAGGCTCTAAGTAACTGCTTTGTGAGTAATGCTCAACTACGTATTTACCACGGTTAGCTGCTGCAAGGTATGCTTCACGCTCGTAGTAGTAAGTGGCTACTTTTAGTTCGTAACGTGCCATGCGGTTTAAAAGCCATACTAAGCGGCGTTTCGCTTCTGGTGCGTAATCACTTTTCGGAAAGCGCTTTACAAGAGTAGATAAATCAGTAAATGCAACGCGTGTACGGTTTGCATCACGGTCAGCTCTGTCTATACCAAAGTATTCTTGGAATGCGTTTTTATCAGCTTTAATATTTACTAAACCACGCATGTAGTACATGTAATCTAAATCTTTGTGGTTTGGGTTCAAGCGAATAAAACGGTCAATAGTCGCAAGTGCTTGCTCTGTATTGCCCGATTGGTAATGTGCGTACACTAAGTCCATTTGTACTTGCTTTGAAAACGGACCAAATGGGTAGCGAGAGTCTATTGCACTGAGTAATTCTATTGCGCGAGCGTATAGGCCAGAGTCGAGTGTTTGTTTTGCATCTTCATACAAAGCGTGTGCAGATTTGTTAGGTACACGTTGAATATCTTCTTGATCTGGCGCAGACGAACAGGCCCCTAAAGTGAGTACAGAAGCTGAAAAAACAATGGCGAATGCACGTTTCCCTATTTTATTTATCATTTTATTTGTTACCTTCGATGTCTTCGGCTAGGCCACGGCGGTAAAACCGAGTAAACTATGCGTATTATATTATGCTTTTATTAAAAGCGATTCTAACCCAGTCAGGCACAGCTTGCACTGGTAAATTGGGTAAAGTTACTAATGTCAGAACAAATTTCACTTCAAGCCGAGGTTCCTACCGAGTTAGGTGGTAAACGTCTAGACCAAGTATTGGCGCAATTGTTCCCTGATTATTCACGTTCACGTATAAAAACATGGATATTGGATGATAAAATCACCGTTGACGGCGAAATATACAACACACCACGAGAAAAACTACTCGGCGGTGAGGTGGTAAATGTTGAAACCAGCATTGAAGCACCACGCGAGTACGAAGCACAAGATATCAAATTAAACATTGTTTATGAAGACGATGATATTTTAGTAATCAATAAACCTATGGGCTTAGTGGTTCATCCTGGCGCAGGTAACCCTGATGGCACAGTGCTAAATGCACTATTGCACCATTTCCCTGATATTATTAATGTCCCGCGTGCTGGTATTGTGCATCGCTTAGATAAAGACACCACAGGCCTTATGGTGGTGGCTAAAACAATTCAGGCGCAAACTCATTTAGTTAAAGCGCTACAAAAGCGCGAAAACTTTACGCGTGAATACGAAGCGCTATGTAATGGCACTATGACTGCCGGTGGCATGGTAGAAAAACCTATTGGTCGCCATCCAACACAGCGTACGCATATGGCAGTTCATGAAATGGGTAAGCCAGCAATTACACATTTTCGTGTTGCTGAAAAATTCCGTGCTCATACTCGCCTTCGCCTTCGCCTAGAAACAGGCCGTACACACCAAATTCGTGTACATATGGCATATATTAATCACCCACTTATTGGTGATAAAGCCTACGGCGGGCGTCCTCGTCCACCAAAAGGTGCAACGCCTGAGTTATTCGAAATGCTACGTGCCTTTAATCGCCAAGCATTGCATGCGGTTAAATTAAGTATTGCTCACCCAATTACTGGTGAAATGATGACATGGCAAGCACCTATTCCAGATGACATGGTGGCGATGACTCAAGTATTACGTGAAGACACCAAAGCAAACCCTAATATAGAGTACTAATGGCTTTTTTATCAGCGCCATGGCCAAATTTAGCGTCTGTGGGAACGTTAAGTACCACCCGAGAAGGGGGCGTATCCTTGCCTCCTTTTAGCAGCTTAAATTTAGGGCTTCATGTTGCTGATAATCCAAAGCACGTTTTACAAAACCGTGCTTTGGTTGAGTGCTACCTACCTAAACCTGCTGTTTGGCTTAATCAAATACACAGTGCCGATGTGCTTAACGCAAATGAGCAATATAACGTTGAGCAAATTCAAACTGCAGATGCGTTATATACACAGCTTAAAAATCAGCCTCTTGCAATTATGTCCGCAGATTGCCTACCTATTTTACTTACCAGCTATGATGGCAGTGAAGTGGCGGCAATTCATGGCGGTTGGCGTGGCCTTGAAAAAGGTATTATTAAAAATACGCTGGCTTGTTTTAAGTCCTCAGCTAATCAAATAAATGCATGGCTTGGGCCTGCTATTGGTGCAAAACAATTTGAAGTGGGAGCTGAGGTTGCCGCGTTATTTAATCAGCAATCCCCTTTATTTCAAAGTGCCTTTGTATTGCAACCTAACCAAAAATACCTATGCGATATATACTTAATTGCGCGTATTCAGTTACAGCAACTCGGCGTAATTAATATCAGTGGCGGTGAGTACTGTACAGTATCGCAATCATCTGAATTTTTTTCGTATCGAAGAGAAGGTAAAACAGGGCGCATGGCTAGTTTGATCTGGCGCAAATAAAATACAATTACGGCATAATATTTGTCGTAACACCTTGAACAATTCTATTAACATACCCATTTATTAAGCATTAGTTTATTAAATAGGTAAACCCTCATGCGTTTAGATAGATTCACAAGTAAATTTCAATCTGCGCTTTCAGATGCTCAGTCATTAGCGCTTGGGCGCGATCACCAATTTATTGAGCCAGTGCATTTAATGTACGCGTTACTGCAACAAAACGGTTCAAGCGTGCGTGCACTCCTTGCGCAAGCCGGCGTTAGTGCCGATGAACTCAATACCAAGCTTTCTCAAGAAATAGAAAAATTATTTAAAGTTGAAGGCGTGGGCGGCGACGTACAGCTTTCAAACAACATGGCTTCTCTTATTAACTTATGTGACAAATATGCTCAAAAGCGTAAAGATAAGTATATTTCTAGCGAGTTATTTGTACTGGCTGCGTGTGATGATAAAGGTCCCTTAGGCGATATATTTAAAGCATTAAACATAACCGTAACTAAAATAGAAAGTGCCATTAAAGCGATTCGTGGTGGCCAAAAGGTGGACGACCCTAATGCGGAAGAAACACGCCAAGCACTTGAAAAATACACCATAGATTTAACAGAGCGAGCGGAGCAAGGTAAGCTCGACCCCGTCATTGGTCGCGATGATGAAATACGCCGCACCATTCAAGTATTACAACGCCGTACTAAAAATAATCCGGTATTAATTGGCGAGCCAGGCGTGGGTAAAACAGCCATCGCTGAGGGATTAGCGCAGCGTATTATAAATGGCGAAGTACCAGAAGGCCTTAAAAGTAAGCGTGTTTTATCCCTTGATTTAGGCGCGCTGGTGGCGGGTGCTAAATACCGCGGAGAATTTGAAGAGCGTTTAAAGTCAGTACTTAATGAGCTGGCTAAAGAAGAAGGCCAAGTGATTTTATTTATTGATGAAATCCATACCATGGTCGGCGCTGGCAAAACTGATGGTGCTATGGATGCTGGTAATATGCTAAAGCCTGCATTAGCCAGAGGCGAGCTTCATTGCGTAGGCGCCACTACGCTTGATGAGTACCGCCAGTACATAGAAAAAGACGCTGCTCTTGAGCGTCGCTTTCAAAAGGTGTTAGTTGAGGAGCCATCAGTTGAAGACACCATAGCAATTTTACGTGGCTTGAAAGAGCGCTATGAGCTACATCACTCGGTTGATATAACCGATCCGGCAATTGTGGCTGCTGCGCATTTATCTCACCGTTATATTAGCGATCGTCAGTTACCAGACAAAGCCATTGATTTAATTGATGAAGCTGGCTCTTCTATACGTTTACAAATAGATTCAAAGCCAGAGTCGTTAGATAAGCTTGAACGTAGAATAATTCAGTTAAAGCTTGAAGATAACGCACTTGCGAAAGAAAAAGATGAAGCGAGTCAAAAACGTCGCAGCGAAATGCAAGAGCTAATTAGCGACTTAGAAGCACAATACCGAGAATTAGATGAAGTATGGAACGCAGAAAAAGCCTCTTTACAGGGCACGCAAGTTATAAAAGCAGAGCTTGAACAAGCACGCCTTGATTTAGATGTTGCACGCCGGGCAAGCGACTTACAACGCATGTCGGAGCTGCAATATGGCAGAATTCCAGAACTTGAAAGAAAACTCGACCTAGCTTCGCAGGCCGAAATGCAAGAAATGAGCTTACTTAAAAACCAAGTAGGTGAAGACGAAATAGCAGAAATACTCTCTCGTTGGACTGGTATTCCGGTATCGCGAATGCTTCAGGGCGAGCGTGAAAAGCTTCTGCAAATGGAACAACAGCTCCATAGTAAAGTTATAGGTCAAGACGAAGCCGTTATTGCTGTGGCTAATGCTATTCGTCGTTCGCGTGCTGGCCTTGCTGATCCTAATCGCCCAATCGGCTCTTTTTTGTTTTTAGGGCCAACAGGTGTAGGTAAAACTGAGCTTACTAAAGCACTAGCGGGCTTTATGTTCGATACAGAAGATGCCATGGTACGTATAGATATGTCTGAGTTTATGGAAAAACACTCAGTGGCACGTCTAGTGGGCGCGCCTCCCGGTTACGTAGGCTACGAGGAAGGGGGGTATTTAACAGAAGCAGTTCGCCGTAAACCTTATTCTGTAATTTTGCTCGACGAGATAGAAAAAGCACACCCTGATGTATTTAATATCTTACTGCAAGTGCTAGATGATGGAAGATTAACAGATGGGCAGGGGCGTACGGTTGATTTTAAAAATACCGTTATTATTATGACCTCAAATTTAGGCTCAGATATTATTCAAGAGCAAGCTGGGACTAATGATTACGCTACGCTTAAAAGTAAGGTAATGAACGTATTGGTAAATGAATTTAGACCTGAGTTTATAAACCGTATTGATGAAACCGTCGTGTTCCATCCGCTTGCTAATGAGCACATTAAAGAAATTGCAGATATTCAGCTAATTAAATTACGAGAGCGTTTAACCGAGATGGGCTATTTGCTTGAAATTAGCGATGCCGCACTGGATAAAATAGCCTCAAGTGGTTTCGATCCTGTATACGGGGCTCGTCCGCTTAAACGAGCTATTCAGCAAACAATAGAAAACCCACTTGCTCAGCAGTTACTCAGTGGTGATTACAGCCCTGGTGATGTAGTGGTTATTGATGCAAATGATGAGGGGTTGCTTTTTTCTAAGCGTTAGTCATTTTTTATCTAAGCCGCCATTTGGCGGCTTATTTTTTAGTTACACTTTAAAGGTATAAAGTAAATTATTAACCTTTTGTGCTCCTTCTACCAGTTGCGCTGCGTCTTTTGCTACATCGTAACTTAGCGATAAATTATCGTTACTTACATGTTTAATTTTTTCTACATTATTAGCTATATCATGGCTTACCATTTGTTGCTGCTCAGCAGCAGTAGAAATACTGTTCGCTAATAAAGATATTTCACTAATTTGATTAAAAATACTATCTAGCTCATGATGAGTTTGCTCTGTTGTTTGCACACAACTATCGGCTTGTAATTTGGTATTTTGCATAACCTTAGACCAATTAAATAAGGTGTCTTGAATTTCTTTAATTGAGCTATGTATTTGCCCAGTGGCGTTTTGTGTACGAGACGACAGCGCTCTTACTTCATCAGCAACAACAGCAAACCCTCTACCGTGCTCTGCAGCCCTAGCCGCTTCAATAGCGGCATTAAGTGCAAGTAAATTAGTTTGCTCTGCAATACCTTCAATTTCACTCATTACTTGGCCAATTTTATCGGCTTCTTGCGCAAGGCTGGTTGCTGTGTTTGCCGCTTCGTCTACATGAGAAGCCAATTGCGATACCATTTGTTTGTTTTGGCCAATATGTTGCTTTATGCCTGCACAACTTTGTTGTGTAGAATTAACTTTGTCGGCTGTGTTGTTTGTACTGCCAGAAATGTCGCCAATAGTGGCGCTCATTTGTGCCATAGCCGTGGCTATTTGTTCTAGCTGCGTACTTTGCGAACTTATGCCTTGCTCAGTAAGTGCAGACTTAGTGTCTAAGTTTTTAGCTATGTTATTAAAAGCGTAAGTTGAATCTTTTACGCGCCCAAGCACAGTTCTCAGTTTGGCCAGCAGCATCTGCTCTCTAAAATCGCTTACACTCATTGGTGAGTTATCGCAAAAAACATAGCGCGAAACAGAATCAGATTGTTGTTTATATTTTTTGATCTTTGCAGGGGTTGCAACAAGCTCTTGATAATTTAAGCTAAAAACTATTGCAAAAATAGCTAGATTAAAAAGAGCAAACATGGCTGAAACAGCTAACCCGCTAGTTATTACCCAAGCTAAAAGTACCACTAATGAAATTACCTGCCTAAAACGAGTTTGCTCTTTAAGGCTGGTCAATGATTGACCACGATTTAGCCTTTTATAAAGTGTATGCGCTTTTTGTACATGTGCTTGAGCCGGTTTTGTGCGAACAGATTGATAGCCCACTAACTCACTTTGCTCAAAAATGGGTGTCACAAAAGCATCAACCCAATAGTATCGGCCATCTTTACAGCGGTTTTTTACCATACCACGCCAAGAGTGGCCGCTTTTTAATGTGGCCCACATTTGTGCAAATGCGGCTTTAGGCATGTCAGGGTGGCGAACTATATTGTGATTTTTACCCACGAGCTCAGCTTGAGTAAATCCGGCGACGTCACAAAACGCAGGGTTAGCGTATGTAATTACGCCGCGAAGATCGGTAGTTGATACTAAGTCTTGTGAGTCACTAAAGTGAACTTCTTCATTTATTAAGCTTTGATTATGACGCATGTTAATTTTAATCATCCTTTTTAATTAACTTGTCATTATATTGGGTAAAGTTGCGAGGGTGAAGTTTAGCGCTTTGTTAAACCTTAAACTGGGTTAAAACTTAGCTTTTTTTTGATCTGAATCAAATATTTACCTGTAAATAGCACTCTTACTGAAGTTTACCTAAGTGATTTACGGTCTATTAGCTGAAGTAAAGCGATTGTATAATAGCCTTAGCAGTGGCAAGATTAGTCTGCTGGTTGATGCTAAGAGTATCAAGCGCATGCTCAACAGGATAAATAGCTATAAATTTAGAAAAATTATATTGTTCTTAACAATTTAATCTTGAGTATGGGCAATTAGCCCCCATAACCCTAAGATTAAGCCACGTGGCCGAGGAAGCATTTTTGACTACACATGATTTATCTAGCGCTCTTAACGCGTTATCAGCAACACAGCACCAGCACGCAATTAAAGGGATTAAACGTGGTATAGA
This sequence comes from Pseudoalteromonas espejiana DSM 9414, assembly GCF_002221525.1. Classification (NCBI taxonomy): domain Bacteria; kingdom Pseudomonadati; phylum Pseudomonadota; class Gammaproteobacteria; order Alteromonadales; family Pseudoalteromonadaceae; genus Pseudoalteromonas; species Pseudoalteromonas espejiana. The sequence continues at coordinate 1,170,161 of NZ_CP011028.1, forward strand.
GCGAGAGTCGCTGCGTATTAAAGGCAATGGCGCCATTTCAGCTTTAGGGCACCCTAAGGGCGTTGGTAGCGCATTAACTAACGGGCATATCACAACAGACTTCTCTGAGTCGTTACTTGAATTTATTACTCCCGTAAGTGAATCAGCAACAGAGACGCTAGAGCAATTAAAAGACCTACAAAAGTTTACCCTTGAACATATGGGTGATGAGCTTTTATGGCCAATTAGTATGCCGTGCTTTATTGAAGATCAAGACGACATAGTACTTGCCCAATTTGGTGATTCTAACACCGGCCGCATGAAAACACTGTACCGAGAAGGTTTAAAAAATCGTTACGGTAGTATGATGCAAGCCATTGCAGGTGTGCATTTTAATATTTCTTTTCCTGAATCGCTTTGGCAGTCTTTACATACTTTAAAGCAGAGTGAGCAAAGTTTAGAAGCGTTTATTTCAGATGGTTATTTAGCGCTTATTCGTAACTTTAAACGCGAACTTTGGTTAATTAGTTATTTGTTTGGTGCATCACCGGCATTGTGTAACTCTTTTTTACAAGGGCGCAAAACCGACTTACCGTTTAAAAAGCTAGGGAAGGGCACACTTTATCTTGAAGTGGGTACAGCCCTGCGTTTGGGTAATTTAGGTTATACAAATAGTGCGCAGTCTTCATTGCGCGTAATGTACAACTCGCTAGATGAATATGTAGCAGGGCTTAAAAAAGCCATTAATACGCCGTCTGATTTATACGGCGATATTGACGACTACATAACGCAAGCACCTAAGCAGCTCAATAAAAATATTCTCCAAATTGAAAACGAGTTTTACTCGCCTATTCGCCCTAAACGCAATGCAAAAAGTGGTGAAAAACCAACCGATGCATTACTACGTGCAGGAATTGAGTATGTTGAAATTAGAGCCCTTGATGTAAACCCGTTTAGCGAAACTGGTATAGACATAGATCAGATTCATTTTTTAGATGTGTTTTTAACCTACTGCTTGCTAAAAAATTCGCCAGAAATGGATTGGGAAGAGCAAGCACGAAGCACTGAAAATCTAGATACTGTAGTAAACCAAGGCCGTGAGTTAGGTGTTATGCTTAACGACAACAATCAACAGCGTACTTTACAAAGCTGGGGCAGTGAAATATTTAACCAGCTTGGTGATGTTGCAAAGCATATGGACAAGGCTTATGGGGTTACTTATTACAGCGAAACCATTACTAAAATGGCAGCTTGGATTGATAACCCTGCGCTTACTTTTTCAGGTCGCTATGTACGCGAACTAGAAAACGCTGGTATTGACAACGGATTATTTGCCATTCAATTGGCAAATAAATATAAGCAAAGCCATGCGCAAGCCGATTACAAAGTGTTTTCAAAACAATGGTTAGAGCAACAAGTAAAAGAGTCTGATAAAGCACGAGAAGAGATAGAACGCTCAGATACTCTTAGCTTTACTGATTTTTTAGATGAATACTTTAAAGCGAAGGCTCCAGCTTAATAAATAACACGCAAAAAAAACGCAGCCCAAGGTGGCTGCGTAAATATTTTTCAGGGATGAAACAATGCTATACTGCTGTATTCATAAACTCAGACCCACGCTTTTTTAAAAAGTTCAGTGAGATCTTATAAAAATGAAAAAAAATGCAATTATTTTATCTTTCGCCCTTTCTTTAGCTGGTTGTGCAACAGCGCCCCCTAAGCAACCTAATGATCTTTGTAAAATTTTTGAGGAAAAGTCCGATTGGTACTTTGACGCAAAAGACGCACAAGAAAAATGGGGTTCACCTAAACACGTACTTATGAGCATGATGTACCAAGAAAGCTCATTTCGTCATGATGCAGCGCCGCCTATGGAATACTTTTTATGGATAATTCCTACCGGACGTGCCAGCGATGCCTATGGTTATTCGCAAGCTAAAACACCTACTTGGTCTGATTATATTCGCGAAACTGGTAACAACGGTGCCGACAGAGACGACTTTGATGATGCCATCGATTTTATGGCCTGGTTTGTTTATAAAACCCATAAAGTAAATGGAATATCTAAATGGGATGCCTATGCGCAATACCTCAATTACCACGAAGGGTGGGGCGGTTATAAGCGTGGTACGTATAAAAAGAAAAAATGGCTAATGAGTGTGGCAAATAAAGTTAAACACCGCGCGAGTCGTTATGGTTCGCAACTTAAACGCTGCGAAGATGAGCTAGATAAAGGTTGGTTTGAGCGCTTAATTTTTGGTTAATGCAAAATACACTGATAAAAAAGGAGCCTAGGCTCCTTTTTTATTGCGTAATGTTTATACCTTACGCTGATTAGGCTTTATTTTTACCTGCTTAATCATGTTCTCTTTTACTTCTAAAACCTCAACAGGGTAGCCGGCAATTCTTAGGCTTAAGTTAGCATCTGGAATGTCTTCTAGGTATTCAACAATTAAGCCGCTGAGGGTTTTAGGGCCATCAAGCGGAAACTCCCAGCCCATCTCTTTATTAAGGTCGCGTACGTTAGCACCGCCATCAACAATGAATGAGCCATCAGTTTGTGTTGTCACTTCTTCACTTGGCGTGCGCGTTTGCGTAGTGGTGAAGTCGCCTACCACTTCTTCTAAAATATCTTCTAGGGTTACTAAGCCTTGAATATCACCATACTCATCAACCACAATACCAATACGCTCTTTTGATTGTTGGAACTTTAATAACTGAGTATTTAGAGATGTCCCCTCAGGAATAAAGTAAATCTCACGTACGGCGCGTAATAGTGAAGGTTTATCAAATTGCTCTTTAGTTAACAGGCGAAGAGCATCACGAGAGTGAATAAAACCTACCGCGTCATCAATATTGTCGCGATAAAGTAGTACGCGCGTGTGTTGTGCATGAGTAAGCTGACGGCTTATTATTTTCCAGTCATCGTTGATATCAATCGCCACAATTTCATTTCGTGGGATCATAATATCTTCAACGGTTACTTGCTCTAAGTCTAAAATTGACGTCAGCATGCTTTGGTGACGTGCAGGTATCAATGCACCCGACTCATTTAAGACAGACTTTAGCTCTTCTTTGCTCATGCTATGTTCGTCTATTTGCTCCGCGCTAATACCAAATAAACGTAACATTCCATTGGTCATCCAGTTAACCACCACAACAAATGGGAAGAGAATTTTAAGTAACCCTTTTAGAACGACCGAACTTGGGAAAGCGACTTTTTCTGGGTATAGGGCTGCGAGTGTTTTAGGCGTTACTTCAGCAAAAATAAGCACAACAAGTGTGAGCGCACCTGTTGCAATAGCAATACCTAAATCACCATATAAGCGAATACCAATGATGGTTGCAACTTGAGCAGCTGCAATATTAACGAGGTTATTACCAATAAGGATCAAGCCTATGAGCCTATCAGGTCGGCTCAGGAGCTTATTAACGCGTTTGGCAGCGCGATGGTTTTCTTTAGCGAGGTGACGCAGACGAATTCTGTTTATTGACATTATGCCCGTTTCAGAGCCAGAAAAGTATGCAGAACATAAAATTAAAATACCGAGTATTATAAATAGAACACTCGTAGATATGCTGTCCAAAGAAGGATCCTTATTTTATAAACCAATGCGTATTAAGCTAGAGTGAGCAATCAGAGTCAAGTTAAAACTTATTTAACACCACTTCTTGTATGAAACGGCTGCCAAAATAAGCAAGTGTGAGGATAAATGCAGCGACCATGATTGTTATTACCACAGGTTTACCACGCCAGCCTTTTTTCATATGGCCCAGCGCTACAGTTACAAAAATAACCCATGCAACAAGCGATAAAATAGTCTTATGAATAAATTCTTTAGCAAACATACCATCTAAAAATACAAACCCTGTAAGTAATGCAAATGTAAGCAATATCGTACCAAGGTTTAGTAGTTGGTATAGTTGGCGCTCAACCACCATTAGCGGCGGTAAGTGGCTATGTACAATAGCTAAATCTTTTCGTTTTAAGCGTTTATCAATAAAGTAAAACTGCACGCCATATAAAGTCGCAATAATTAAAATGCAATATGCTAAAAGCGAAAGCGATATATGAGAAATAAGCCCTACTTCAATATTAAAGCTTTGTAATAAAATATGATGCGGTATAAAAAGGCTGCCTATTGTGAGCAGGGCGGCAAAGCCATACACCACAGGTAAAAGCAACGTGGCAGGAAATTTTAACGACACAGCTGTTACCGATACCACAATGACCCAACAAGTCAGTAGCGCGACATTTACTATGCTCAGGTCTTGGCCATCGGAGCGAAACACCGAATTAACCAACAACAGCATATGCGCCAATATAGCCACAGTACTTAATATTACTGTTACTTTTTGGCTTGGGCCTTGTTGATGAAACAGGCGAGTTAACACGTGAGACGTTGCTAACACATAAAATAAACTGGCAATAATAGTTAAACTAATAATCAGCATTGTGCTTGGGCCACTTATAATTAGAGTCAAATAATTCTTGTTGTTATAAACGCATTGTATTTTATAGCAAAGCAATTGCATAGACCTAAAAAAAGAAACTCAATAAGCTGTGCTTCAATACTGTATTGTGCGCCATCATTTACGGTATACTGTTTTTAATTGAAATTTAATACTATTGGTCCCATTTAATGGGCATGCGCAAAATAAGTGTTAGCTTATTGGATCAATATAAACGTCTTATCGGAACCGTTACATGTTTGAGAACCTCCAAGAACGATTAGGTAAAACCTTAAAAAATATTAGTGGCCGCGGCCGTTTAACAGAAGACAACATCAAAGATACGTTACGCGAAGTGCGTATGGCATTTTTAGAAGCTGACGTTGCCTTACCTGTTGTTCGCGAGTTTGTGAAGCAAGTTAAAGAACGTGCCGTTGGCGTTGAAGTGACAAAAAGCTTAAGCCCAGGCCAAGTATTTATAAAAATAGTGCGTGAAGAGCTTGAAAAGGCAATGGGTGAAGCGAACGAAGAGCTAAGCCTAAATGCACAACCGCCGGCCGTTGTTATGATGGCGGGTCTGCAAGGTGCTGGTAAAACCACCAGTGTGGGTAAACTTGCTAAGTTTTTAAAAGAGCGTAAAAAGAAATCTGTTTTAGTTGTAAGTGCCGACGTATATCGCCCTGCGGCGATAAAACAGCTAGAAACACTAGCAACTGAAGTCGATGTTGATTTTTTCCCAAGTGATATTTCGCAAAAGCCGGTTGATATAGCTACAGCGGCTATTTCGCATGCTAAAAAGAAGTTTATAGATGTAGTTCTTGTTGATACCGCAGGCCGTTTGCACGTAGACAACGAAATGATGGGCGAAATTAAAGACCTGCATAAAGCAATCAACCCAATCGAAACCTTGTTTGTTGTTGATGCGATGACAGGTCAAGATGCGGCTAACACTGCAAAAGCGTTTGACGAAGCGCTCCCTTTAACAGGTGTTATTTTAACAAAAACCGATGGTGATGCCCGAGGTGGTGCAGCGCTATCTATTCGTCATATTACCGGTAAGCCAATTAAGTTTATGGGTGTGGGCGAGCGTACGGATGCACTAGAGCCATTCCATCCTGACCGTATAGCTTCGCGTATTTTAGGTATGGGCGATGTACTTTCATTAATCGAAGAAGTCGAAATGAAAGTTGATAAAGAGCAAGCAGCTAAAGTTGCTCAAAAAGTATTTAAAGGCGATGGTTTTACGCTTGATGATTTTGCTGAGCAACTTAAGCAAATGAAAAACATGGGCGGCATGATGTCGATGCTCGATAAGCTCCCTGGTATGCAAAACCTTCCTGATGCTGTAAAAGGGCAAATGGGCGATAAAACTTTTGTACAAATGGAAGCAATTATTAGCTCAATGACTAAAAAAGAGCGCGCACGCCCAGAAATTATTAAAGGGTCACGCAAAAAGCGTATTGCAGCGGGTTCTGGTACGCAAGTGCAAGAGATCAATAAGCTGCTAAAACAGTTTACGCAAATGCAAAAAATGATGAAAAAGATGAAAGGTAAAGGCGGCATGCAAAAAATGATGCGCGGCATGAAAGGCATGTTACCCCCTGGAATGATGGGTGGCGGTGGCCCTAAATTTTAATATAGCGCGTTAATACGTACTATATATTGTATAACTAAAGGGCCAACTGGCCCTTTTTTGTTGAATAAATTATGCGCGTGGTGCATGATAATCTATTAATTGTGGCCCAGATCACAGTTTAACCTACTAAAGTGGCTTTTTGCTGCACTTCTTACTTGCATTGTTGCTAAAAACTCGTACAATTCCCCAGCTCCCCATACTGGGGAGTAAATCTTATTAATGAAAACAGTCAATCTATTTAGAGGACGGTATGGTAACTATTCGTTTGCAACGTGGTGGCGCTAAAAAACGCCCTTTCTATCAAATTGTGGTTGCGGATAGCCGTTTCTCGCGTGACGGTCGCTTCATCGAGAAAGTTGGTTTCTTTAACCCAATTGCTTCAGGTCAAGAAGAAAAACTTCGTTTAGATTTACCACGTGTTGATCACTGGGTAGGTCAAGGCGCAGGTCTTTCAGATCGTGTAGCTAAGTTAGTTAAAGACGCTCGTAAAGCGGCTTAATAGGCGTAAGTGTAACCATGAGTCAAGAGAACACCTCATCAATAATTGTCGTAGGAAAGCTCGGTGCCCCATATGGTATAAAGGGCTGGCTTAAGGTACATTCATTTACTGATGATCCCCAAGGGATCTTCGATTTCAGCCCGTGGTTGATAGGGCAACAAGGTAAATGGCAGACCTTAGAAGTGGTCGACTGGCGTCGCCACAACAAAGGCTTTATCGCTAAAATTGCGCAAGTAAACGACAGAGACGAAGCAATGGCTTATACCCATGCAGAAATATCAGTTGATTCAGCGCAATTACCAGAACTCCCGCAAGGTGAGTTTTATTGGCGAGATCTCATTGGCATGTCGGTTGTAACTGATAAAGGTTACAATTTAGGCATTGTTGATGACCTGATGGAGACAGGATCAAATGACGTACTGGTTGTGAAAGCAAACAGTAAAGATGCATTTGGTCAAGCAGAGCGTTTAATTCCTTTTTTAACTGATTCAGTTATTAAAGCGGTTAACCATGATGCGAGAGAAATTACAGTAGACTGGGATCCTGGGTTTTAATGACTCAAACTAGTTCATTATGGGTAGGGGTGATAAGCCTTTTCCCTGACATGTTTGATGCTATTACACACCAAGGTGTCACTGGTCGCGCAGTGAAAAATGGCTTAATTGACTTTAACTGCTGGAATCCACGTGACTATGCTTTAGATAAGCATAGGACTGTAGATGACCGTCCTTACGGGGGCGGACCCGGTATGTTAATGATGGTTGAGCCATTAAAACAAGCCATTCTTGACGCTAAAAAAGCGGCAGGCGATGGCGCAAAAGTAATTTATATGTCCCCGCAAGGGCGCAAATTAGATCAGCAAGGGGCGAGCGAACTCGCAAACTCTGAAAAGCTGATTTTGATTGCCGGTCGCTATGAAGGTATAGACGAGAGAATAATAGAGTCATACGTTGACGAAGAATGGTCAATTGGTGATTTTATTTTGAGTGGTGGTGAACTACCCGCCATGACATTAATTGACGCAGTAGCGCGATTAGTGCCAGGTGTATTAGGTCATAACCAGTCAGCAGAGCAAGACTCATTTTCGGATGGCTTGCTAGATTGTCCTCACTATACACGGCCAGAAACATTGGACGACAAACAGGTGCCTGCTGTATTGCTCAGCGGAAACCACCAAGAGATAGCTAAATGGCGGCTTAAGCAGTCATTAGGCAGAACTTGGCTACGCCGTCCTGACTTGTTGCATAACCTAGCTCTGACTGAGGAGCAAGCGGTATTACTCGCGCAATTTCAGCAAGAGTACCAAAAAGCTTGTGGCTAGAAGACAGTTACACCTAGGAAAGTGAGAAACATAATGGCAAAAGTAAACCAAAATATTATTAAAGCGCTTGAAGATGAGCAGCTTAAAACAGACGTACCAGCATTCGGTGCTGGTGACACTGTAGTAGTACAAGTAAAAGTAAAAGAAGGTAACAAAGAGCGTCTACAGGCCTTTGAAGGTGTTGTAATCGCTAAGCGTAATCGTGGTCTTCACTCAGCATTCACAGTTCGTAAAATTTCGAGCGGTGAAGGTGTTGAGCGTGTATTCCAAACGCACAGCCCTCTTATCGATAGCGTAACAGTTAAGCGTCGCGGTGCAGTTCGTCGTGCTAAGCTTTACTACCTACGTGAGCGTTCTGGTAAATCTGCACGTATTAGAGAAAAACTTAACTAATACGCGCTGTTTATCAACGCAAAGAAAACGGGTTGCAATCTTAGGATTGCAACCCGTTTTGGTTTTTAAGCTAATATTTTTGTCAAACATAACGCTGCTCCTTCTTAGTCCGTAACACCTTTCCTTTGTAAATAATCAACCTCTACTTTGCTATATTAGCCTTTTAACACAAACCTGATCCTGTTAGTATTTAACGTATTGATTAGTTTACCTTATTGTAAATTTATATTTACGAAATGAGTTGTTTATAGGTGGAATGAGAACGTGGCTGAATTAAGTGATTTATCACAATTACGAGATGGCATAGATGAATGCGATGCACAATTAGTTGCTTTACTCGCTAAGCGAAATGCAATAACACAACAAATTGGTGCTATTAAACAGCAAACAGGTTCACCACTGCATGCGCCAGAGCGAGAAGCTGCTTTGCTAGCAGCTCGTCGCGAGGAAGCATTAAAGCAAGGCGTAAGCCCTGATCTAGTAGAAGATATATTACGCCGCATGATGCGTGAAGCTTACCAAAACCAGCAAGCTAAACTTGCCTGTGCGGCACTTGAACTTTCGCCTATTGTTATTGTTGGCGGCCAAGGAGCTATGGGGCAGTTGTTTGCTCAACAGTTTATGCGCTCAGGTTACGAAGTTAAAATCTTAGACAAAGATCAACAAAATGACGCAGAGGCTATATTAGCAGGCGCAAAGTTGGTAATGATAAGTGTGCCAATCAACGCACTCGAAACCGTTGTCGCTAAGCTACCTAAACTTGATGATGACTGCTTACTTGTTGATATTACATCGGTAAAAAAATCGCCTATTAACGCTTTACAAGCAGCTCATAGTGGCCCGGTTGTTGGTTTGCACCCTATGTTTGGCCCTGACATTTCGCATTGGGTAAAACAAACCGTGGTTGTATGTGAGGGGCGAGATCACAGTGCTGCTCAAGGTTTGTTGGCGCAGTTGCAAGTTTGGGGTTGTCAGTTAGTTGAGCTAGACGCTAAGAAGCATGATGAAGCAATGCAAATTATTCAGGTAATGCGCCACTTAACAACATTTGTATATGGGCAGTTTTTGGCAAAACAAAGCCATACATTGGAAGAGCTGAGAAGTTGCTCTTCACCTATCTATCAGCTAGAGCTGATGATGGTAGGACGCTTATTTGCGCAATCACCAGAACTGTATTCAGATATAATGTTAGCGCAGTTTGATGATGTAGAGAATTTATTAGCGCAGTATCAAGAGACCTTTGCACAGACTCTTGAAAAGCTAAAAGCGGGAGATAAAGGCGCACTCATCGATGCATTTGCTGATGCTAAAGCGTATTTTTCAGACTCTACAGCACACTTTTTAACGCAAAGTCGTAGCCTGCTAAATAAAGCAAATGACGCCAAGGTATTAGATTAAAAAGGTTAAAAATGTGTAGTTAATAAAGATATACACTAAAAGTATTTTAAATGAGCGATTAAAAAAGGGCCTAGTTAGGCCCTTTTTAGTATTTGCGTGTTAGGTTAGGTATTAACACTCACAGCTTGTAAAGATTCACTTTGATAACAGCCTAAAACGCGCACATATTGAGTATGCTCTTTTAACTCTTCTAAGGCATGCTGAACTTGGCTATCTGCAAGGTTTGCTTCTAAATCAACATAAAACACCTCTTCCCACGGGTTACCAGGCACTGGGCGAGACTCAAGTTTAACCAAGTTTATTTGGTGCTGCTTAAACACCATTAACGCATCGGCAAGCGAGCCTGCTTGTTGCTTTGTGGCCATTATTAGGCTTGTTTTAGTAGGTATTTGTTTTGATGCTTGTAAAGGCTTACGGGCAACAACAATAAAGCGGCTGTGGTTTTCGCTTTGATTAGCAAGGTTTGATTTAATTACTTCAAGGCCGACGTTTTTGCCTGCTTGTGCAGAGCCAATAGCGGCACTGTTAGGGGTATTTAATGCAGATTGAAGAGCACTCGATGTTGAATCACAGGTTTCGTGTTGTAAATCCCCTAAACCTTGTAAAAAACGGCTGCATTGTGCAAAAGGCTGTGGGTGTGCAAATAACTTAGTTAGTTGGCTTAGTTGAGTACCTGGGTTTGCGAGTAGGCAATGCTCTACACTGTGAGTCACTTCGCCAACAATAGAAACTTGAGCATGTTGTAATAAATCAAATACCTCGTTAATACTGCCCGAACTTGTATTCTCTATTGGGAGTAAACCAAAGTCAGCTTGTCCATTTTCTACTTTACCCGTTATTTCATCAAACGATGTACAACCAATTTCAACCAGTTTACCAGGGCGACGACTAAAGTATTTATGACACGCGAGCTGGCTATAAGAGCCTTGCCCGCCTAAATAAGTAACGCGATGTGTTTCGCTTAGTGCATCTGGATTAAGGTTTTTTTGCAGCATTGCTTGCTGATGCAGTACAGAGTCTTCCAAAATGGTCTGAAAAACATTATTGACATAATAAGCATCTAAGCCAAGCGACTTACCATAACCTATTAACTTTTCTAGTAAGGCTAGTTCGCGAGCTTCATCACGAATGGGTTTGTTATTAGCAATTTTATATTCTACTACGCCGTGGCTTATGCGGCGGCGTTTGGCTAATAACACTAATAAATCAGAATCTATTTCATTAATGTCGTGTCTGAGCGCGTTTAAAACGTCGATGGTCATTTTGGTTTCCTCATTCCAAAAATAAGCTACTAAAGTAGCTAAAACAAAAAAGCCTCCCAAGTGGGAGGCTTTGCTATTCGATTGATTTTATCTCACAAACAGTTCAGCCTCTTTTAAATAAAGAAGCTAAAAAAAGAAAAGAAAGTGCAAGATAATATAATTTTCATGCTGTTAATGTATGAGGTGTTAGTGGCAAAGTCAACCAGCAAGGCCTTTTAAATAAGCACTAATAGCCATTTATATAGCCATATTTAACATTTAGATAAAATTCACAAATAATTTATAAATATGAATTTGGATCTGGTATATTTCAATTATTAGCTAAAAAATAATAACAACTAAAAAATAAGGTTGGCCTGTGGTGTATAGACGCCCTCCATCGCGTTTTGGATTAAATTCATTAAGTGTGAAGCTTTCATTGCTTATATCTGCAATTTGTTTAATTGCAGGCGTATGCGCTGCCGCGCTAATGCTCAAATCTGAAGAAAAACAGTTAGTTTTTGAAGAGCATGAAATACTTAAAAGCTCTACAGAATTACTAATACGTCAGTTTAATGCGTTAATAAAAACCAAATCTAGTATTGCAGAGCAAGCCAATAATGTTGTTTCTGAGCAGTTGTTTAGTAAAAACTCTGCTATGAACTTAAGCAATAAAACCCAGCTGCAATTTAATAGTGATGGCACCATTAGAAGCGCCTCAAGCGATGGGCTTTCAGCCGCCTTTTTACCCCAACAACATTATTCACCTTTTTATAAACGGTTATTTAATAACTCCGAGTCGTTATGGCGGGTTATTTCTCCTACTTTGATCCATGATTTTTTTAATTTTTACATGATCACTAAAGACGACTTCATACGTGTCTCTCCCCCTAATTGGGCATTAAACGCACCTGCTGAGTTAAGCGGCTCAAATGGGGCAACATTTAAGTATGTTCAAAGCGACTTAAACCCAAGCAGAGAACCAGTTTGGTCCAAAGTATATTACGATAAGGTTTGGCATAAATGGGTTATTAGCTTATTAGTTCCTTTATACGTAGATAACGAATTTTTAGGTGTAACAGGCAGTGATATTGATTTAAATACCCTTATTTCATTTTTACCCGTGGGTGATAAAGAAAAACATTTATTGGTATTTGATAAAAAAGGCCAGCTACTGGCCCACCCGAGCCTAAACCCTGCATTACAAGCTGATTATGGCAGTAATAATAAAACAATTACCACCAACGAGTTTGTTAATCCGCAGCTGCAATCAATTATCAATGAAGCCATTACGATGAAATTACCTGAATATGCCAATTCGTTTGTTCAAAATGATGAAGCGCATATTATTAATATTCGTAAAATTGATAAGCTAGATTGGTACATAGGGGTGTATAAAAAACGCTCATCAACGTTATCTGCTTTACAAGATTTAAAGCTTAAGTTTTTTGGCCTGTTTGTACTTTATGCTGTGTTAGTAGCCTTGTTATTACACCAAGCGCTTTATCAATTAGTGCTTCGAAGAATTCATACATTAGTGCATGCAGTAACTGGGTTTGGTAAAGGCCAGTTATTAACTGAGTTCCCGCCAGAAAATAAAGACGAAATTGGCACGCTTAACGGCTCATTTAAAGATATGACCGTAGAGATTCGCAAGCTCATTGATGGGTTAAACCAACGAATCACTGAAAAAGAAATAGCCGAAAAAGCAGCTAACAGACTTTCTAAAGCGGTGGCGTTTTCGGGGACTGGTGTGGTCATCACCGATGAAAATTTTGTAATTGAGTACGTTAACCCTAAAATGCTTGAGATGACAGGGTTCCCTGAAAGCCATTTTAACCGCGCGCCTTTACTCAATATTATTGCTTCAGAAATGGCTATATTAGTTGAAGATATAAATATTGATTTACGCAGTAGAAATTACTGGCGTGGCGATACATTAATTCAAGGCAATGACAAACAGCCAATTTGGGTATCGTTGAGTGTTTCACCGATTCGAGAAGAAGGTGGTGAAATAACAAGCTATGTAGCGTCTGCGCAAGATATTTCGTTTGTAAAAGAAAGTCAGCGCAAAATGGAGCAGCTCGCTTATTTCGACACTTTAACTGGCTTGGCTAACCGTACATTTTTTAGAATGCAATTGCGCAAATCAATGGCCCTTGCTGAGCGCGGACACTATGCCTTTGCACTGTTTTATTTTGATTTAGATGAGTTTAAACGTATTAACGATACCTTGGGACACGATGCTGGCGATCAGTTACTGAACGAGGTTGCTAATAGGCTTAAAACACGTCTACGCGCCGAAGATACCATAGCTCGCTTAGGTGGTGATGAATTTGCCGTGCTATTAAGTGGTATTGAAAGCCAAGAGCATGCCAGCGACGTTGCTAATACCATTCAAAAAACGCTAAATGTCCCCATCAAACTTGGTAATAATGAAGTTATTGTAAGTGCCAGTATTGGTATTACGATGGCGCCTTACGACAGTCTTGAGGAAGATCAGCTTCTAAAACATGCTGATTTAGCAATGTACGAAGCTAAAGCTAAAGGGCGTAACACCTATCATTTTTATAGCCAAGAGCTAAACGCAGCGGCTAATGAGCGATTATTTATTGAAAACGAGTTGCGCCATGCAATTAAAGAGCAGCAATTTGAAGTGTATTATCAGCCGCAAATCGACTCGTCAACTCAGCACGTAGTAGGCTATGAGGCACTACTGCGTTGGTTCCACCCAATGGAAGGGCTTATTTCGCCAACTAAGTTTATTCCAATAGCTGAGGCTACAGGGCTTATTGTTGAACTTGGGGAGTGGGTGCTTGAGCAATCGTGTCAGTTTGCAGTGCGTTTAGCTGAGCAAGGTCGCGATAATAATGTTTCTATTAACCTTTCTGCGCGCCAGTTTAAAGATGCCAATTTGGTCCCTATGTTAAGCAGTATTATTAAGCAAACAGACGTGAGTGCTAAACGATTGCACTTAGAGCTTACCGAAAGCATGCTGATGGGCAACGTAGAGGCAGCAATAACGCAGCTGCATGAGCTCAAGGCGTTAGGGATTTCTATTTCAATCGATGATTTTGGTACTGGTTATTCTTCATTAAGTTATTTAAAACGATTCCCGGTCGACATATTAAAAATTGACCGCTCATTTGTAAAAGATATTCCAGAAGATCCAAATGACATGGAAATAACCGCTGCAATCATTGCAATGGCACAAAAGCTTAATTTAGATGTTGTTGCAGAAGGAGTTGAATCGGTAGAGCAAATTAAATTTTTACAAAATAATAATTGTTATATTGTACAAGGCTTCTATTACAGCAAGCCTATTCCAGAGCGTGAATTGCCCGCTTTATATGAAAAGCTGAGCAGCCAACATCAAGCGCTTATAACCAAATAAAAATAGCGGGTTTAACCACCCGCTATTTTTACTTTAAATTTAAGCGTTTCTAAAATTGCTTTTAGTTTATCTCTATCGTCGCCTTGCACCTCAATAACGCCTTCTTTAACTGCGCCGCCTTGGCCCATTTTACTTTTAATGGTTTTCGCTAGCTTTTTAAAATCGTGCTCTTTTGAGTCAATGCCAACAACAAGCATTACGCCTTTACCCTTACGACCTTTAGTTTGGCGTTCAATACGAATAAAGCCGTCTTTAAATACTTTGCCAGCAGGTTCTTGATCAACTTTTGGCTCGCTAATGCGGCCCATATCGGTTGAATATACTAAGCGGTTATCACTCATAATTTACCTAAATAAAAGTTTTTATTGATGTGGCAGATCATAGCAAATTTGTTGGCGAGTGTTTTTATTTTTGCTAAATACTTTTAACAGGTTATATTTAGGTCAAAGGAAATATTATTGGAGTTTATTATGAGTTTAACAAAAAGTTTATCAGTCGATGGAAGTACACTAACGATACAAATTAAAGGCAAATTTGACTTTAATTTAGTTCAGTCGTTTCGCCAAGCGTATGCGCAAATAGAACCAAACACAAATAAGGTGATTATTGATTTAAGAGAAACCGATTACATGGATAGCTCTGCATTGGGCATGTTATTAAACATGAAAAAAACAATAGAAAGCCAAGTGCAAACTATCGAAATTAGTAACTGCCAGCCACAACTTAAAAAAATTCTACAAATATCACGTTTTGATAAAAAGTTTGATATTAACTAATGACACACGTACTTATTGTTGACGACCAAGCGTTAAATCGAATTTTACTCGAAAAAATGCTAGTTGAAGAAAACTATAAAATATCCATCGCTTTTAATGGTCTAGAAGCCCTAGAAATATTAGAAAAAGAAGCAATAGATATTGTGTTACTTGATGTACTTATGCCCGTAATGGACGGGTTTGAGGCTGCAAAGCAAATTAAGCAACGCTATAACGATGTTTACCTGCCAATTATTTTTATTACCTCCCTTGAAGACCAAGGCAGTTTTGAACGCTGCTTAGAGGTTGGGGGGGATGACTTTATTCAAAAGCCATTCGAAAAAGTTATTCTGCATGCAAAAATAAAAGCCCATAGCCGTACTCGAGAATTAAGTAAAAAAGCACATCAACAAAATAAGCTACTGGAATATCACCGTAACCAAATTGAGCGTGAACACGAAATAATAGAGCATATTTTTAGCAACTCGCTGGAAAACCAAGATAAGTTTAAAGACCACTTAGACTTTAGCTTATCACCGGCGTCTATGTTTAATGGCGATATGTTTTTAGTTGCACAAAGCCCTATTGGTAACTTGTATTGCATGCTGGGAGATTTTACTGGGCACGGCCTTGCTGCTGCTATAGGTGCACTGCCAGCATCAAGAGTTTTTTATACCATGGTGCAAAAAGGGATGGCGGTAAATGATATTGCCTCCGAAATAAACATATTACTGCACAACTTATTGCCTGAGCATATGTTTTGCGCTGCAACGATTGTAGAGCTCAGTGCATCAGGTAAAAGTATCACTGCTTGGCTAGGCGGTTTACCAGACGCCTATTTGATTGATTGCAACGGTGAAGTTAAACAAACCCTTGAATCACAACATATGGCACTGGGTATATTAGATAGCGATGAGTTTGAATATGAGTTAATTAATTTAGAGGTAAATAAACACACACGGCTAGTGCTCTCAACAGATGGAATAATTGAAACAAATAACGATGATGATATTTTTTACGGCGAGCAGCGCTTTTTAACAGCGCTAAAAAGTAAAAGTATGATTAGTAGTCAAGATGTTATCGATAATGTAAACATGTTTGCTAACGGCAGCGAGCAGCTAGACGATTTAAGTTTAGTACTCCTTAATTGTTTGTCACTCACACCGGAGCCAGAAGCTAAAGAAGCCTACTCTAACTTAGCGTTTAATTTTTCCCTTAGCTTAAATGCACAGCAAATTAAAAATTCTGACCCTGTTTACGATGTAGTTAATGTACTAAGTAGTGTAGATGGCTTAAAGTCGCATCGCTCAAACATATTTTTACTTTTGTCTGAGGCTTATAACAACGCGCTTGATCATGGCGTACTGGGGCTCGACTCTGAAATTAAAAAACAAGACGATGGCTTTTTTAAATATTACGAATTAAGAGAGCAAGCGTTAAGTGAAATGAAAGAAGCGATGATCATCATTGATATGCGTTATTGCCCAGACACATTGTGCTTATATTTTATTATTTGTGACTCAGGCAGAGGGTTTACCAACGGTGCTTCAACACGTACTGAGCTTAATGCCGAATTTGGTCGTGGCTTATCTTTGCTTGAAGAAGTCGCAGAAAAAGTTACCTACAACGCCAGCGGAAACCAAGTTGAATTGTGTTACAAATTGCTGTAGCTCAGAAAAAAATTCCATGTTACTATCTAAAAAATTTTAGATGTATGGATGGCCAAATGATTTCTTCTTACCTTAATGTTGCGCAATTAGATTTAGACCCACAACTAATCGCCAAAGAGCTTGAGCTGCTAGAGCAGTATATTGCTAGCAGCCAGTTGCCGTCTGTACGTTGGGAATATCAAATTCCAGAGCTGGGCGAGGGTGGTGCATGTAGCTTATTTGGTTATTTACAAGACGAACCATTTAAACTTAGTGACTACGTTGCTACACACTCACAAAACGAGCATAAATTAGCAAACCTACAAAATATAGTTAATTACATACAGCAGCAAACGCAAGTTGATTGGTACGGCATTTACCAAGCAACAGATACAAGCGAGGGTGCGCAGCTATTAAAGCTCGCCTATCATGGTGCGCCGAGTCGACCATTATTCCCACTTACCGAAGCATTTGCTGCTGGCAGCAATAATGTACAGGTGGCGCTATCTAAACAAGGCCGTGTAATTAACAATGTTGAAAATTATTTAGCATCGGGTGGCGAGTACTATACGTGCGACCCAAAGGTAAAATCTGAGACCTGTTTACCGCTATTTAATACGCAAAATGAGTGTGTAGGTATTGTTGATGCTGAGGCATTTAATAATGACTTTTTTGACAGTCGCACACTGGCTATATTAGTTGCTTGCTGCATTAAAATTCCTCACTTTCTAGTGTAAATATCACTAGCCAAGAAGGTAAGCTTTTATGTTAAGCTTACTACAACAGCCAACCCCTAATTAATGATAAGAGATAGCTAATGTTCTCAGAATTAAAACCATTACCAACAGATCCTATTCTTGGCCTTATGGCAGCCTATAAACAAGATACAAACCCTAATAAGATTGATTTAGGTGTAGGTGTCTATAAAGATGAGCAAGGCAATACGCCGGTATTAAAAGCGGTAAAAAAAGCTGAAGCATTTCGTTTAGAAAACGAAACAAGCAAATCTTACATTGGTTTAGCGGGTAACTTAGACTACTGTCAAAAAATGGAAAACCTTTTGCTAGGCGAGCACCAAGCGCTTTTAGCAAACCGCGTACGTACAGCGCAAGCGCCAGGTGGCACAGGTGCACTTCGTGTAGCAGCAGAGTTTATTAAGCGTTGTAATAAAGATGCAACAGTGTGGGTAACTACGCCAACTTGGGCTAACCATATCAGCTTATTTGAAGCGGCTGGCTTAAACGTTAAAGAATACCCTTACTACGATTACGAAAACAAAGATTTATTGTTTGATGACATGATCAACACCCTTAAGAAAGTGCCAAAGGGTGACATTGTTTTACTTCATGCATGTTGTCATAACCCAAGTGGTATGGACTTAAACGAAACGCAGTGGAATACCGTTGCGCAGCTTGCTAAAGAAGTTGGTTTTACACCACTTATTGATATTGCATACCAAGGCTTTGGTGCATCACTTGAAGAAGATGCGCGCGGTTTACGTATTTTGGCTGATGCAGTAGAAGAGCTTATTATTTGTTCTTCATGTTCTAAAAACTTTGGTCTGTACCGCGAGCGTATTGGCGCGTGTTCTATTATTGCAAAAGACGCTGCTACAGCCGATATCTCTAACTCAGTATTATTAAGTGTTGTACGCAGCATTTACTCTATGCCGCCAGCGCACGGTGCCGATATTGTAAATACAATTTTAAGCAGTACTGAGCTTACTCAAATGTGGCACAGCGAGCTTGATGAAATGCGTAACCGCATTAATGGCCTGCGTAGCCTAATTAAAGAAAGCTTAGCGGCAAAAGAAATTGCACAAGACTTCTCATTTATTGAGCGCCAACATGGCATGTTTTCTTTCTTAGGTATTAATAAAGAGCAAATTGCTCGCCTTCAAAAAGAGTACGGTATTTATATTGTTGGTTCTAGCCGTGTAAACGTAGCCGGTATTAGCGATACAAATATTGAGTACTTTGCAAACGCTGTGGCTGACGTTTGTAAATAAATCGTCTGCCAAATAGCAAAAAACCGCACTAACCTTAAGGTTGTGCGGTTTTTTTGTAATTTATACCAATCCGCAATAATACTTAATCATTTTTAGGGGCTAAACGTGCCGCTATCTGCGTTAAAAAATTCTCATTTAGAACAACTAAATAGCGAATTTTTTCCTTGCTATCAACACGCTTTTCCATCCTCAAAATAGATCACTTAATTATGCGGATTGGTATTAAAATGAGCTTAGCTTTCAATTAAGTCTTCAACACCAACAATCAACCATGGAGCATCATTTGTTGTTGAGCGCTCAAGGTGCCAAATTTCTAAAATTGGCTCTTCTTTTTTATCACCTAAATCACGGTACTTACCTTTAAAGCGAACACTTACTTGCCAAGCACTCGCTGTTGTATCGGCGCGTACAAGTTCTGCATCTATAAACATAACTTCAGTGTCTACACTTTCAATCGCTTCGCGTTCTGCTTTAAATTCTTGTGCTAACTCTGGGCTTAGGTATTCGGCCATTGTTGTATAATCGGCATTGTTCCACGCTACTTGTAGCGTATGGTAGTGGCTACGTGCACCTTGTAGAAAGCCATTTACGTCAAAATTAGGTGGTAAGTTATAAGGTACTTGTTCTGCGCTTGTACTTTGCTGAGCAAAACCATTATTAAGCGGCTGCTCAGGTGGAGCTTGTTTAAACGCATTTTGCCCCATATTACTACCAGCAAGTTGCGGAGATTGTTTAGCGCGTATAAAGCCCATAATCAGCTTAAATATAATAAACGCAGCCCCTGCTAATAAAATCATTTCTAACAACTGAAAACCTTCAAAATTATCACCTAACATTGCTGCAATTAACCCACCGGCTAAAAGTCCGCCTAATACCCCAGCCATAATTCCCTTTTTGTTTGACTTAGCTTTTGCGCCCGGGGCTTGTGCTGCAGTGTCGGCTTTTTGCTTTTGTGCGGTTTGCTGAGTTGTTGGTGTTTTACCGCGTTTGCTACTACCAAACTTTTTACGTGCCTGTGCATCAAAACTAGCGGTGCAAAGTAGTGCTAGTAATGAAAATATAACGATGAAGTTCTTCATGAAATTCCTTAATTTAAATCGAGCCGGAATTATAATTTACTTTGTTAAAGAACTTAATAAATTACTTTTAAAATCAATTTGAATGGCTGATAAGTAAACAGTGGCAATTATTTATAGGCACAAAAAAAGCGCTTAATTAAGCGCTTTTTGAATTTAATGAAGGGCTATAGCCAGCGTATTGCACCGGTTACGCGTTCATTATAAACATTAATGGGTGCACCGGTATTGGCAACCAAAATGGTATCTGCTCTTGAGCCTCTATTTATGTGTCCTGCAAAGCGCTCATCATGAAAATCATCAGCGCCAAAGCCAAATGATTGATTTTCTGAAGGCACAATAAACACCGTCATAGGGCCAAAGTCTGACTCAAAAATAAGGTGTAAGCCTTTTTCACCTTTAAAGTCGCAAAACATTGCATACGTAATTTTACCCGGCAGCTCTTCAATATGCGCACCTAGCAAGGCTAGCTTATCGTTTACACTTTGTAAGCTAATTGCATCGGTTTTATCAAGCGCACTGATTTCGTGATAAACATGGGTTAAAGCATGTTCACCAGCCTCATGAGCAATGTGTTGTTCAGTGCTAAAAAAGAATGCGCCAATAGCTACAAAAAAAGAAGCGGCAAGCGCTAAATGCACACGGTCAAGCTTAAAACGCGAGCGGGCATCTACTACATTTTTACCGGCTGCTTGTTCTTCTTGCAGTGCTTTTTCTTTTAAAGAGGTATTTAAAAGAATTCGTTCCGCAAGGTTGTCAGGCACGGGTACATCTAACGCGTCTTGAATTTGTTTATCAAAATCTTTCATATCGTTAATAAAGCTTTGTCTCTCTGAGCTTTCTTTCGCAAATTCTAAAAGCTCCTTTTCTAAATCGTTTGGCTGCGCAATAGTGCGGCGACGAAACTCAAGTTCATCCATTATTTTGATGCCCCTTTAAGTTGTTCATCATCACGGCTTAAAGCCTCTTTAAGTTGGTTTCTGGCACGGTACAATCGAGTCATAACCGTGTTTTTATTTAAATCAAGGATCTCTGCTATTTCCTCACCAGAGCAACCCATTACTACCTGAAGTAGTAATGGCTCTCTGTATTCATCTGATAGCAGCGCAATTTGGCGTTGTATAACTGTTTGTTCCATTTCATCATCTAACGAGTGACTTGTTTCATCAACAAGGGTGTCGTTTTCAACATCGCTATAATCAAACTGTTTACGTTCAAAACGACGGGCGTTTTCTCTGCGTAAAATAGTTAGTAGCCAAGGTTTAGCTGCTTTTTGATCTAAAAGTGAGTCGAGCGAGCGCCATGCACGCAAAAACGTTTCTTGTACTAAGTCATCTGCTATGTGTGGATCACGGCATAACCAATAAGCAAAGCGGTAAAGCTCCTTATTGTATACATGCACCAAGGCTTCATAACGCTTTTGTTTCTCTGCCATATCAACTAAGACCTGATTATTTGATTTTTTCTTTCCAAGCATAAGTACTTTTTTTAGTTAAAAATTATTATTTAATGCATGAAAAGACCTGTATTTATCAAATTAATTAATAAAGGTCTTTTAATACAGCTTGTTGCGACGTCTTGCTTTGAGCTTGGTATTGCTCAATTAATTTAATAATAGCATTAAGATCGCTCTTTGTGCTGCCATTAGCATAAAGTGTAGCTTGTAGCTGGTTTATAAGTGCTGCTAGCTCCTCTTTATTTATACGGGCTACTAATGCATCTATGGCGGCTACATTTTTACCTGTAATTAAACTAGCAACGTTATTTAACTCGCTATAAAACGCATTGTAATTGCCTGCTTTAGCAGCTTGCTTAAGTTTATTTAACGAAAGCGTAGTAGGGCCTTTAGGCGCCTCACTTATAATTTTTTGTTCATTTTTAGTAGAACGGGCTAACCAATAAAAAATTGCAGTAATAATCCATAAAATATAACCAAGTACAGCAACAATAATTAACCACAGCGGTGTTTTATCTTGTGCAGCTTGTAAAGGGGGAGTTGATGCAGCTAAATTATCAGCTGTAGCAGGTTGTAAATTAGGCTCATTAGGCCCAGCCGAATTAGTATTTGCTAAAGGCTGGGTATTTGCCTGCGCACCACCTGTTACGGTTATTGTACGTTTAGGTAAAGTAGCATAGCTGATGCGCTGCATTTTAGTGTTATACCAAGGTACGGTTATTTCAGGCAATGTATAGGTGCCTGCTTTTTGTGGTAATAGAGCAAACGACGCAGTTTGCTGTGATACTACGCGGCCATTTCTAACGGCGTTATTAGTTTCAACATCATCCGGGTAACTACGAATACCTTCAATGGTATTCATGTTGATTTCTGGCAGCTGCTCTTTAGTTACACCTAGGGCGGTCAGTGTAATTGTACGGGTAATAGGGGTGCCAACTTCTACGGTATTTTCTTCAGGTTGCCATTGTTCATCTAAATTCACCAGCTCGCTTGGTAGCCATGCACCTTTGTAGTCAGCAGGAATTGGTTTAATTTCAAGTTGCTGGTCATCACCTAAAGCAGAAACTTCTAATTGGCGATAGTTTTGCTGTACTCGCCCTTGAAAAGTAGGCCCTGTAATCGTATAAACGCCGCTTTTTTGCGGTTGTAATAAATACTCACGGGTGATGACTAAATAGCGCTTACCATCAACCAGTTCATAACTTTCTGTTTGCTTACCAAGTTGTGTAAGTTGTGCATCTTCCATACTTGGCGTGCTTAAGCTGCCATCAAGTAGCTCTTTAGCAAGGTAAAGCTTTATAGTGTAAACACCGGCTTCTTGAACAAATAACGAGTTGTTAGAGAGCTCAGTTTTTAAAAATATATCATTATTTTTGTCTGCATCAGCAGCGCGCTTAGCTACTTTTAATTTAATTGGTTGTGAGCTTAAACCGGCAACACTAAAGGCTGGTATAGTGTATTCGCCCTCATTACGGGTCATTAATTTAATTGACCACGTTGTTTGTTTATTTATGCTGCCATTAATAATATTAGTGCGTGTACTTAAGCTTGTAGGACCTACTACAAAGTCCTTTAGCAATACTGAGGTGTCGGGCTGCTCGCTTTTTATTGTGTCATCGACACTAATATTAAGCATAAAAAACTCACCGGCCAGTACTGGGTTTTTATCTACGCTTGCTTCTAATTTGGTGGCGGCCCATGTTGGCATCGCACTTAATAGCAATAAACAGCAAAATAATCGCATTACCATGATTTTTCTACTCCTGTAGGGCGACGTTGATATTGTCTTTTTTGGGCTTCTAATTGCATTTTATTCCGTAATAAAATTGCCGGGTCGTCCGGTACTTTTCTTAATAACTGATTGAGCTGCTGCGCTTTTTCTTTCTCTTCGTTGGTAAGCTCACGTGTCTGAGCTTGAGCAGCTTGTTGCTGTGCATTTTGCTTTTGCTCATCCGTTAATTCTTGCTCAGTATCATCTTGTGGCTGTGCGTTTTGCGGTTCTTGTTTAGCTTGTTCAGACTCTTTTTGTGCTTGCTCAGATTGTTGCTCTGCTTGCATGTCAGGTTCATTTTGCTTATCTGATTGCGAGCCTGGCTGTGCATTTTGCTCTGAGTCTGATTGCTCATTTTTATCTTTATCAGGCTCGTCGGGCTTACCTTGCTGATCTTGTGATTGTTCGCCCTGGTTTTCACCTTCTTGAGATTCGCTTTTTTCACCATCGCTTTGCTGCTGATCTTGCTTTGATTGATCATTTTGCTGTTGGTTTTGCTCGTCTTGTGAATCGCCGCCTTGCTGGTTTTGTTGCTTTTGCTGATTTAAAAGCTGTTCAACAAGTGCTTGGTTGTCGGCGGCTTCACTAAAATCGCTTTGTAGGTTTTGTGCTTGTTTATAAGCGTCAATAGCCTGCTCAAGCTGGCCCGCTTTTGCAAGTGCATTACCATAATTGTATAAACCAGAGGCCGACTTATCTTTGCTAAACGCATCAAGTGCTCCTTCAAAGTTGCCTTGCTGGTATAAAGCCGCACCTTTTAATTTACTTGAGTCTGCATTGGCTGCGCTTTCGAAGTCTTTATTTTTATAAGCATCGAGCGCTTGCTGATCGGTATTTTTAAAAAACGCGGGTAGCTCTAGAGCATAAGCTTGTTGTTGTGGTAAAAAACTCAATACTAAAAAAGCACCTATAAAAGCTGCGTTTCTAAATAAATATAAACCTAAAGGCAATAAAATAAGTAAGCCATAAATACCTGCATCTATTCGCCAAAGCGCGTGGCTTTGCTTTTCATCTTTTAACAGCTCGCTATTTGCATTTGGTGCAAACACTGCAATATCGCTACTGCTAGGTTGGTAGCTTGCATATTTGCCACCGCTGTTACTGGCAAGGCCTTTTAATTGCGATGAGTTAAGAGTGGGCACTACAATTTGCCCATAGCGGTCTTTTAAAAAGCCGCCTTCAGGTAATTTTATTGGCGCACCTTGGGCAGTACCTACACCGTAAATATTTAAGCGGTATTGGCTGTTGTTAGAAAAGTTACTTACATCGCTTTGCTCAGTTTGATCTATGCCATCGGTAACTAAAATTATATCGCCATCAATATAACCTGCTTGAGTTAAAAGCTCTTTTGCCATATCAAGCCCAGCTAACACATTAGAGCCTTTGTCAGGCATTATGTCGGGGCTCAAACTTGGGATTAAATTGGCAAGCGTAGTGGCGTCGTTAGTTAAAGGAGAAATAGTAAATGCGCTACCCGCGTAGGCAACTAAGGCTGTGTCGCCTTCTTTAAATAGCTCAATCATATCGAGTGCTTTAAAGCGCGATTGCGTTAAACGGTTTGGTAAAATGTCGGTACTGTACATTGAATACGACATATCCATAACGATTACGCGCGCGCTTTTACTTTGAAATACGGGCACTTGTTTTTCTTCAAAACTAGGGCCTGCACTAAATAAAATACCCAAACAGCAAAACACAGCTATAAGCCAAAGTGGTTGGCTGGTTTTAGTGTTTGATTCGCTCATAATAAACGACGCCAAATGAGGAGCAATTAAGTTATCTGCTGTCGTTTTTTTATGTTTAATAAACGCAACAAAAAATAGCGCTGCAGCAGGTATTAAAAGCCACAAAACAGCTGGGCGAATAAATTCGAAATCCATTAGTTAGGCTCCTTGAGTGCACGCAAAGTACTTATCATAACTTTTAAGCTAATGAGTAAAATAGCAATCAGTAGTGGGTAGAAAAATAGTGAGCTTTGTGGGCGAAATGTTTGTTCATCAGCACTTATTGGCTCTAATTTATCAAGCTCAGCGTATATTTGCTGCAGGCCGGCTACATCTTTTGCTCTAAAGTATAAGCCGCCGGTTTGCTCCGCTACTTGTTTTAGTAAGCTTTCATCTAAGCTGCCACCACTTGAACCGCCCATATTAAATAGGCTAAAGCCGCGTGGGTTATCTGAGCCTACACCTATGGTATATACTTTAATACCTTCTTCGCGGGCAAGAAGTAGGGCATCTTCTGGTTTTAAATTACCGGCTGTGTTTTGACCATCGGTTAAAAGCACCACAATTCGATTACTTTTATCTTTATTAGCAAAACGCTTTACCGATAAGCCTAGTGCATCGCCAATAGCGGTGGCGCGTCCTACCAAGCCAATTTGAGATTCGCTGAGCATTTTACTTACTGTTTTCACGTCGCGCGTAAGTGGTGTTTGTAAAAATGCGGTGTCGCCAAATAATATCAGCCCAAGCCTGTCGCCTTGGCGCTGCTCTATAAAGTCGCTCAATACGGCTTTTACCATAGTGAGGCGGTCAACATACTGGCCGTTGTAGGCCATGTCTTGTTCGGTCATAGATCCTGATAAGTCAACCGCGAGCATTATATCGCGCCCTTCATTAGGTAATGAAATGGGCTCGTCTAACCACGTTGGGTTTGCAGCCGCTGTTACAAGTAATAACCATAAAATCCATTCAAAAACATTTAACTTACGTGCACCTTGCTCAAGGCTATGTGTGGTTAAGTTGTGTTTAGCAAAGCTAGGAATGCGAAGGCGCGTTTGTGCGCTAGTTGCAGCCGGTTTTAATAATAAAAGTAATAAAGGCAGTGGCAGTAACAAAAATAACCAGGGCCAGCTAAATTCAAACATGGACTGACTCCTTTAATTTAAATTGTTTAATACCTTGGCGAAACTTGTCGGTTAGTGCTTCGTTTGCTTGCTCGGTATTATAAAGGCTGAGTATTTCTTGTTCGCTAAAGCTTAAGCCGGTTAATGCATTAAGCGTAATGCACCAATTAGTTGTTGATTGTGCAGCTAGACGTTTGTCGTAATACTCAATAACAAGGCGTTTTAAAATAATATGAAGGGTGAGCGGGTTTTGCTCTGTTTTACTTAAGTCTATTGCGTAACGTTTTGGCTTTTTAAATTTGTGATTTTTGTAAAACCAAAAAGCAGCTGCACAGATTGCTATAAATAGCACCGTAATGATAACCCACCAAGCAGGGGCGAGTGGCCACCAACTTACTTGGCTTGGAGCTATTATGTCGTGCAGGCCGTCGAGTGGATTGGGTTGCATGGTTACTTTCTCACTAATTGCAGCTCAAGCGGGCTGGCTGCATTGAATGATATTAAATTAAGGCCAGATTTAGTTAAGCGATTAAGGCGAGTGCTAAATGTGTGTTCGGCATTTTTTGCAAAGCGTTCTCTAAAACTGTTATCCATTAGCGGAAGGGCAAAGTCTTGGTTATTTGCACTTACCGTAACCGTTTGTTTAAACGCAGGGAGCTGATGCTCAAACGGGTCACTTATATGACAGCCTATTAGTTCGCAGTGGCGGCTTAAAATTTCTAATTGCTTAAAGCTTGCATCATCTAAGGCATTAAAATCAGAGACTAAATACACTAAGCTGCCTGGTTTAGCTAAGTGGTTAAGGCGTTTTAAATTATCGCTAAAGTTGTTAGTGGCTTGTTTGTCTATATTGTTAAGTGCTTGTTGGTGGTTGTCGCATAGGTTATGGCAAAGTTTAAGAACGGCTTTTTCGCGTGCGCTTGGCTTAAGTTCTAAATGCGAGTGCTGGTTAAACACAATGCCGCCAATTCTATCACCGCGCTGACACGCCGACCAAGCAACTAGCGCGCTAATGTGCGCAGCCTGTACTGACTTAAGCAGTAGCTTTGAGCCAAATAGCATAGAGTTTGAAAAATCAGTAAATACAAAAACTGGGCGCTCTTTTTCTTCTTGAAAAAGCTTTGTATGGGTTTCGCCGGTGCGCGCTGTTACTCGCCAGTCAATAGAGCGAATATCATCGCCTTGCTGGTAATGGCGCACTTCGGCAAACTCCATTCCTCGGCCTTTATGTGGCGCAAGGTATTGCCCAGTTAAACTATTTTTAATTTTAACTTTTGGTGCAAGCTCTAGTAACTGCGCTTTTGCTTTGTAATACATCAGCTCTTTTAGTGCTAAATTTACACCGTGGCTGTGGCTTTCTTTCAGCCATGCCTGAGGGTCTAATTGTTTTTGCATAACTTAAGGTACGGCTACAAGTTCAACAATTCGGCTTATTACCTGATCTTTAGTAATGCCATCGGCCTGTGCTTCGTAGCTTAAAATAATACGGTGGCGCAGTACATTATGTACAACGGCTTGAATGTCATCGGGTGCTACAAAATCGCGGCCGTTTAACCAAGCGTGAGCACGGGCACATTTATCCAGTGCAATAGTTGCACGTGGGCTTGCGCCAAATTCTATCCAACGACCCAGTTGCTCATCTAATTGCGCGCCTTCTCGTGTTGCAATAATAAGCTGTACTAAATACTGTTCAAGAGGCTCGGCTAAATACAAACCTAAAATTGCTTGGCGGGCAGAAAATAAATCGCTTTGGCTAATTTGTTGTAAAACAGCTTGCTGCTCTTTTAATGCTTCACCTCGAGTTAGACGTAAGATGTCTAATTCGTGCTCGGCGCCCGGGTAACCAATACTTAAATGTAACAAAAAGCGGTCAAGCTGTGCTTCTGGCAGCGGGTAAGTACCTTCTTGCTCTAGCGGGTTTTGGGTTGCCATAACCATAAATAAATCGCTAAGCGGATAGGTATTTTTACCTACGGTAACTTGGCGCTCCGCCATGGCCTCTAGTAGTGCTGATTGTACTTTTGCTGGGGCACGGTTTATTTCATCTGCTAAAATAAGGTTATGAAACAAAGGGCCTTTTTCAAATACAAACTCACTGGTTTGTTGGCGGTATATATCGGTGCCTGTTACATCGGCAGGTAATAAGTCAGGCGTAAACTGTACACGCTGAAACGAGCCTTCAATCCCTTTAGCAAGGGCATTAACAGCACGCGTTTTTGCAAGCCCTGGAGGGCCTTCTACTAATAAATGGCCATCGGCTAAAATGGCAATAAGTAGTGCTTGAGTGAGCTCTGGCTGGCCAATAATTTGTGTATCTAAGTACGTTTTTAATTGTGAAAATGCGTTAGCTGCCATAATAAATAGACTTCCTCGTCAGCTGGGTTTGTACCTAATTAATTTTAGGTTATTAATACTGACCTAGTTATAAGGTTTATAAGTGAGTAACTCAAGAGTTAGACTTAATTTTTCAAAATAGTTCGTTATTTTTTAACGGTTTTTAGCGTACCACAAAACTTTGTAAAAACGCTTAAAAAAGCCTATTGTGGTAGTCAATATTAAGCACTATTTATATATTGGCATTTAGTGCTTTTGTATAAATTTGTGTTTATCTATTGGCTTTAGCACACGGGTTGTTTAGAATCGAGGAAAATAAACAGGTCAGACCTGTCAGCGGGAGAGCATAAATGTCTGAGCAAAACATACTAAAAACACCAAAGGGCGACCGTATTGCCATAGTTAGCGGCTTACGTACACCTTTTGCAAAACAAGCAACAGCGTTTCACCATGTACCAGCCCTAGATATGGGTAAGTTGGTGGTTAACGAAATGCTTGAACGATTAAATTTCGACAAGTCAGAAATCGATCAACTTGTATTTGGTCAAGTAGTACAAATGCCAGAAGCGCCAAATATTGCACGTGAAATTGTTTTAGGTACGGGTATGCCAGTAGGCGTAGACGCGTATTCTGTATCGCGCGCATGTGCTACCAGCTTTCAGGCCATTGCTAATGTAGCTGAGTCTATTATGGCAGGCTCTGTAAATGTGGGTATTGCCGGTGGCGCCGACTCATCTTCAGTACTGCCAATTGGTGTTAGTAAAAAATTGGCAGGTAGCTTAGTTGACTTAAATAAAGCACGTACCTTAGGCCAGCGTTTACAAATATTCTCAAAACTGCGTTTAAAAGATTTATTACCAGTACCCCCTGCGGTTGCTGAGTACTCAACAGGCCTTTCAATGGGGCAAACTGCTGAGCAAATGGCTAAAACACATAATATTAGCCGTGAAGATCAAGATGCGCTTGCACATCGCTCGCATTCACTTGCAACCCAAGCATGGGCAGATGGCAAGTTAAAAGATGAAGTAATGACGGCGCACTTACCGCCATATAAAAGCTTTATTGAAGAAGATAATAACATTCGTAAAAACTCAACGGTTGAAGGCTACGCTAAACTTAAACCGGTATTTGACCGCCAGCATGGCTCAGTGACCGCAGCAAACGCAACACCATTAACCGATGGTGCAGCAGCGGTACTGATGATGAGCGAAAGCAAAGCAAAAGCTCTAGGCTACGAAATTTTAGGTTATGTACGTAGCTTTGCGTTTTCGGCTATTGGTGTAGAAAAAGACATGCTAATGGGTCCTGCGCACTCAACGCCTATCGCACTAGATAGAGCGGGTATTACACTTGCTGATTTAGATTTAATCGAAATGCACGAAGCGTTTGCATCGCAAACACTTGCCAATATGAAAATGTTTGCATCAGATAAGTTTGCGCAAGAGCAACTTGGTCGTAGCAAAGCAATTGGCGAAATTAACATGGATAAGTTTAACGTTAACGGCGGCTCTTTAGCATATGGTCACCCATTTGCTGCAACAGGTGCTCGCTTAATTACGCAAAGCTTACACGAGCTTAAACGTCGTGGTGGCGGTTTAGCATTAACAACAGCGTGTGCTGCTGGTGGTTTAGGTGCAGCCTTTGTATTGGAGAGCGCGTAATGTCAGATTCAGTATTTAATTTAACGGTAGATGAAAACAAAATTGCCGTAGTAACCATTGATGTACCGGGTGAAAAAATGAACACCCTGCGCGACTCATTCGCTGATGACTTAAAAGCTTTACTTGAAGCGGCTAAGCAAGAGTCAGTAAAGGGGATGGTATTTATAAGTGGTAAAAGCGATAACTTTATCGCGGGCGCTGATGTAAAAATGCTTGATAGTGTGCAAAAGCGTGAAGATGCTTTAGCAATTAGTGAGCTTTGTCATCAAGCCTTTTTTGATATGACAAAACTACCTTATACAACAGTAAGTGCAATACATGGTGCGGCGCTTGGTGGTGGTTTAGAGTTTGCTTTAGCGTGTGATTACCGCGTAGGCACAGATAGCGATATTACTAAAGTAGGCCTTCCTGAAGTACAACTTGGTTTATTGCCAGGTGGCGGCGGTACGCAGCGTTTAACTAAAATTGTAGGCATTCAAAAAGCACTAGAGTGGATGCTAACAGGTAAGCAAATTCGTCCTAAGCAAGCTAAAAAAGCGGGCGTATTAGACGACGTTGTGCCACAAAGTGTATTGTTAAAAGTCGCTAAAGAATTTGCAGCTAAGAAAAAGCCACAGGATAAAGAGCCTAAGCTTGATAAAGTAAGCAAGTTATTAGAGTCAAACCCGTTTGGCCGTAACTTTATCTTTAAAAAGGCGAAAGAAAACGTACTTAAAAAAACAGGCGGACATTACCCTGCACCGCTTGCAATTATTAAGGCTGTGCGTGCAAGTGTAGAGCTTGATAAACTAAAAGCATACAAAACAGAAGCTGAAAGCTTTGCCACACTTGTAATGAGTGATGAGTCTAAAGCGCTTCGTAGTATTTTCTTTGCAACCACTGAAATGAAAAAAGAGTGGCGCAACGACGATGCACCGGCTATTAGTAAAACAGCCGTTTTAGGTGGTGGCTTAATGGGTGCTGGTATTGCGCATGTAAGCGCAGTAAAAGCCAAAGTACCTGTGCGTATTAAAGATGTAGCAGAGCAGGGCATTAGTAATGCCATGAACTACACCTACAAAATTTTAGATAAGCGCCTTAAGCGCCGTATTATGTCTAAAGCTGATATGCAGTTAACCATGAACCGTATTACCGGTACTACTGACTACAGCGGCTTTAAGCACATTGATTTAGTAATAGAAGCTGTATTTGAAGACCTAGCCTTAAAGCAAGGTATGGTTGCTGATATAGAGCAGCAATGTCAAAGCAATACTATTTTTGCTAGTAACACGTCATCACTGCCTATTTCACAAATTGCAGCACAGGCGCAGCGCCCTGAAAACGTGATTGGCCTGCATTACTTCTCGCCTGTTGAAAAAATGCCACTAGTGGAAATTATTCCTCATGAAGGCACTTCACAAGAGACCATTGCGCGTGTAGTTAACTTTGCTCGTAAGCAAGGTAAAACGCCAATTGTGGTAAAAGACATGGCTGGTTTTTACGTAAATCGTATTTTAGCGCCTTATGTTAATGAAGCGGCTAATTTAATGCTTGCCGGTGAGCCAATTGAAAAAATAGATGCAGCGCTTGTAGAATTTGGTTTCCCAGTGGGGCCGCTTGCTTTACTTGACGAAGTAGGGATTGATATAGGCTCTAAAATTGCCCCAATTCTTGAAAAAGAACTAGGCGAGCGATTTAAAGCACCAGATGCATTTTCTCGTATGATTGATTCAAAACGCCTAGGCCGTAAAACGGGTCGTGGTTTTTATGAGTACGATAAAAAGAGCAAAAAAGTTGACGAGTCTGTCTATGAGCTATTAGGTGTGACACCTGCACCGCGTTTAAATAAAAGCGAAATTGCTAAGCGTTGTGTATCACAAATGCTTAACGAAGCCGTACGTTGTTTAGATGATGGCATTATTGCAAGCCCACGTGATGGCGACATTGGCGCTATATTTGGCATTGGCTTCCCACCGTTTTTAGGTGGGCCGTTTAGCTACATGGATAAACTTGGCGCAAGTAAAGTAAGCTCTGATATGTCTACTTTAGCAAACAGCAATGCGAACTTTGCTCCGTGCGATACGTTGGTTGCAATGGCAAATTCAGGCGCTACATTTTACAATGTTCAAACAGCCACTGATGAGCCAAGCTCAGCTATAATTGAAGAGCAAGTAATACACGCTGAATCTTCTGATAAGCAAAATGAAGAAAGCGTAGTAGAGTCGCCAAAACAAGACTCTTAACAGCGAGCTTGCTGCTCAAATCGCTTAATTAAAACCGCATTTATATGCGGTTTTTTTATGCCTGCTATTCACAGGTGCATACTACTAATCCGCAATAATACTTAATCACTTTGATGGGCTAAACGTGTTGCTATCTGGGTTAAAAATCTTCATTTAGAACAGCTAGATACAAAAGTTTTTGCCTAGTTCTAGCGTAATTTTCTTAACGTTAAAGAGACCTCATATATAAGCAGATTGGTATAAATTGTGTTAGCGTGATTACTAAGTACGCAGATAAATAAGGGTTTTAATGCAGTTATTTACACCCAGATTGACAATGCGGCAGTTACAAAGCAGCGACTGGCCGTTATTTTTACAGCTTCATAAAGAGCCACAAGTGCTGCGCTATTGCTACGATATGCCAAGCGAGGCGTTTGTGCGCAATCGGTTTGAGCAGCGTTTAGCTAAGTGGGATACAGACGCACAACACCCGCTTTGTTTTGTAGTATTAGATAAGCACACTAATAACGCGTTAGGCGTTACTGGCTTTACCTACGACCAAGTATATGCAGAGCTAGGTTACTTGTTTTTACCCCAATATTTTAATCAAGGCTTTGCTAGCGAATCATTACGTGCAGTGATTGAGTGGGCTTGGCAACAGTGTAACATTAATCAATTTAAAGCAGTCGTCACTAAG
The DNA here is from genome assembly GCF_002221525.1 of Pseudoalteromonas espejiana DSM 9414. Taxonomy (NCBI): domain Bacteria; kingdom Pseudomonadati; phylum Pseudomonadota; class Gammaproteobacteria; order Alteromonadales; family Pseudoalteromonadaceae; genus Pseudoalteromonas; species Pseudoalteromonas espejiana. Next base: position 1,202,927 of record NZ_CP011028.1, read on the forward strand.
GGGAATATTGGTTCAGAGAAGGTGTTACAAAAATGCGGTTTAACCCTAACGAGTATTAACCCACAATCGCATACTATTAAAAATACACTGTATGATGACTTAATTTACTCGTTAAAGTTATAACATTCGGGGCTAGCAAGCTAGCCCGTAAAGGTGCTAGAGGTGTGCTTCAATTACCTTACGATCTTTTTCTGGCATATTCTCAACAACTAAATTGAATGAATTATCAATCATTCTTTCAATCTCGCCCTGTGGAATAGAACCATCTAAAATCACCGTATTCCAAAGCCGTTTATTCATATGATAGCCAGGGATAACTGCGGGGAAAATATCTCGTAATGCAAGTGCTTCATCGGGATCGCACTTTAAATTAAGCCACCAAATAAGATCTCCATCATCATTAACGTCGCCATCATTACCTAAGGCAAGAGTGGCAAACATTTTATGATTTACTTTATAAACATCAACCTCTTGAGCAAATGGTTTTGTAACTTGCACAAGTGGCTTCTTTACTAAATACTCATGTACTGTGTTTTGGTCCATGATCCAATCCTTGAAGTCATACTCGGTAGAGATACCATAGCAGTTTTTTTGTCTTTTGATTATAGGTAATTAGTTTTAAATTAAAAATTTGCAAGTCAATACAACATGTAGCGCTAAAGAGACGTAATTTTAGTTGAACAAAACCCAGTTCGTGGTATGTTTCTGGCAATCAAAAAAATAATAGGAATACACACATGCCAAAGGCGAGTGAAGTTAAAAAAGGGACCGCGATTGAGTTTAATAATCGTGTGTTAGTTGTTAAAGATATTGTGCGTTCAGTGCCACAAGGTCGAGCAGGCGGCAGTTTGTACCGTATGCGTTTATACGATGTAGTAACCGGTGCAAAAGTAGACGAAACATTCAAAGATAGCGACATGCTAACGCTTGCTGATTTAACTCGTCGCGAAGCCATGCTGTCGTACATTGATGGCGACGAATATGTATTTATGGATAACGAAGATTACACACCGTACAACTTAAATAAAGACGCCATAGCAGAAGAAATTCAATTCGTTAACGAAGAAACGCAAGGCGTACACGTTATTGTTATTGATGGCTCGCCAGTAGGTCTTGATTTACCATCAAGCGTAGAGCTTGTTGTTGAAGAAACCGACCCTTCAATTAAAGGCGCTTCTGCAAGTGCTCGTTCTAAACCCGCCAAGCTTTCTACTGGTTTAACTATTTCTGTACCAGAGCACATCTCTACAGGCGACCGCATTCGCATTAATACGGTTGAGCACAAATTTATGGGCCGCGCCGAAAAGTAAATTAAACCGCAATAAAAAAAGCTGGCTGAGCCAGCTTTTTTTATGCGTAATACTAACCTTACTACTTAATCACTTTTTACTGTAGCCGTGAGTACGAGAGTTTTAGCTAAAGGGAGTAAAGTGCATACCATAAGGCGTTGGTTACTAACTGGCGCTTTAGTAGGCGCAGGGGGGTTTATCGAGTATGGGTATACACTCATAACAATATTGGCTTAATTGCCTGTATGTGGTGCCTAAAAGGGTTATTTAATTTGTGCTAAATGCTTATTAGCGCTAATTAAGCTAGGGGCAGATTTACTTTGTTGCTGCTTTAAAAACGCGGTGAATTCGTCTTTAGAAAGCGGTTTTGAATAATAATAACCTTGCACTGTTTCACAATTAAGTTTTTTAAGTATCTCTATTTGATTAGCTTGTTCAACCCCTTCGGCAACCACATGTAAATCTAGGTTTTGTGCAATAGTAACAATTGAGTCGACCATATTGCGGCCACGTTCGGTTTTCATATCATCTATAAAGGCTTTATCAACTTTTAAAGTATTAAGCGGAAATTGCTTTAAATACGCCAATGACGAATAGCCGGTGCCAAAGTCATCCATTGCTAAATGGATACCACGGGCGCTTAAAGAGCGCATAATTGCAATAGCTTCTTGTGGGTCGTCCATTACGGTGCCTTCGGTTATTTCAAGCTCTAAAAAGTAAGAAGGTAACTCGTTTTTTTGCAATATTACATCAATGCGCGTTGTTAAATCTGGCAAGCTAAACTGCTTGGCCGATAAGTTAACGGCTACGCGGCCGCTAAATAATCCATCGTCTAGCCATTGTTTTACATCTCTACAGGCTTTATTTAAAACCACTTCACCTATTTCAATTATTTGCCCAGTTTCTTCGGCTATAGGAATAAATACACCAGGGCTTATAATGCCTTTTTTGGGCGTTATAAAACGTACCAAGGCTTCCATACCTGTTAGTTTACCGGTACGGATATTCATTTTAGGTTGGTAATACACTTCAAAATGGTTTTCTTTCAAGCCAAAGCGCATTAAATTTTCTATTTGCAGGCGTTTAACCGCTTGGCGGTTCATGGTGTCGTTAAAAAATAGGTAGCTGTTACCTTTCTTTTTAGCATGATACATGGCTGTATCGGCATTTTTGAGTAATAGTTCTGGCGTATTGCCATCTTCAGGAAATAACACAATGCCTACGCTTGAGGTAATAGCGAGCTCATGGCCTGCCATTTTAAATGGGGTGGCAATAGCGGCTAAAAACTGTTTTGCCATGCGAGTTATCACATGTATGTCGTTTGTATCTGCCATAACTAGGGCAAATTCATCACCCCCTAAGCGATAAAAAACATCGTTTTCACGGGTTAATTTATTTAATCGCATAGCTAATTTAGCTAATAGGCTGTCGCCTAGCTGGTGGCCTAACGAGTCATTAATTTTTTTAAAGTTGTCTAAATCAAATACTAATAATGCATGATGCGCATTTTGTTTTACCAGCTTTTGTAAGTCAGTAAAAAATAAGTTTCTGTTAGGCAGGCTTGTGGTGCGATCTCGGTTAGATAAGTTATGAAGTTGCGATTGCGCATTTTTACGCTCGGTTAAATCTGAGTAAACAATGACATAGTTAGTTATTTGATTTTGATCGTTTTTTATTTCATCAATCGAAATTTCAATAGGAAGTAGCACCCGTTCGCTATTGCGCAATTTAACCTCTTGTTGAATGCGTTCACGTTCGCGCACGGTACTTTTTATATTATCTACATAGGCTTTATCGTAGCCTGGTAGGTTAAATTCTTTTTTAAGGTATTGCTCTCTTACACCGCCAAATAGGGTTAAAAAGCTTGGGTTTATTTCAACTAAATTAAAGTTTTTGTCATATATTGCAATTGCATCGGTGAGCGACTCTACACACTTAGCAAATAAGTTAAGGCGCTCTTCGGTTGATTTAAGCAAGGAAATATCGCGCACGGTGCCGGTCATTCTTAGTGGCGCTAAGTTAATGTCTTTTTCTATAATTTTTCCGCGGTCGAGCACCCAGTGCCAATGTCCAAAGGTGTCTTTAATTCGATATGTGGCTTCAAAAAAAGCAGACTGTTCAGCAAAGTGCCTTTTAAGTAGGTGCTCTACACTTGCAATATCATGGGGGTGGATCAGGCTTTTATTTGGCGGGAACCCCATTAACGTAGTTGAATCCATCATGTATTTATCATTAATGCGGATCACTTCGCCGGTTTTTATATTCCAATCCCAAAGTGTATCTCCGCTGCCTTCAACGGTGCTTTTTAAGCGCCTTTCAGACAAGCTGTGCTGTAAGCGTGAGCATTTTAATTTATAAATTACAAATAATAGGTATGGCAAAGCCAGCGCAAGCAAGGCACTGGCAATCATTAAAACAGTATTGGTATCAATATTAAAGGCATGTTCAAAGGCAAAAGCACTGGGTGCTAAGCTTAGTAACAACCAGTAAAAACCACATCTTATTGTTGTTATTTTTATCATTTGTTTTATTACTACTAATTAACAAATGATAATCTAAATCATGCCTCTTGTAGAGTCAAAGAGATTGCGAGCAAAGCGGCATTTTTTGCGATTTATTTACTTTAGCGCTACTTAATAACTCATACCTTGGTCTATCGTCTGCAAAAGTGGCAATTGCATAGGCCTTTATTTGCTCAAGGGTCAGCGCATGTAGGGCTTCTAACAGGCGTTTTTGCATATGAAATTCATGATCTTTATTACCTATAGCGAGCCAAAAACGCTGCGAACGTAAGCGCAAGTTTTTGTCTTTTTCGGCAATATGAGTGCCTAGCCCGTGTTTATGTTGTTGCCATGAGTCGTCATCTAAATCATCAATATTGGCAATAAACTGGTTAATAAAATGATTATGCCTGTGTAAAAGCGCATGAGCTTCAAATTTAGGTGACTGTATATAAAATGCAATCCCTGCTCGGGTGTTAAAGGGCGCGTAACCCGTGCCAACTAAGTACCCTAGCTGCTGAGTTGTTCGCAGTTCATTAAAGTAATCTTGGTTTATTAAATGGTTTAGAGCCATTAATTTTACTTTTTCATCTACATCAGAGGTTTGCGCCTGATAATAAATAACCATAGCGTGGTCGCTGCATGCAAGCTCAAGCTCACAGCGAGTTACTTCATTAATTTCATGCAAAGGGCGGGTTAAATCTTCGATTGCGGTGGCACTTTTTAAGTGTTCGCTTACTTTTTTATGAAAGTTTTCAGCATCACTTTGTTGCCAATTGCCATGTAAAAACGATTCAACATGCAAAGCTTTAAAAAAGTCTTGTCTAAATTCATTAAACTGCTGAAAACAGGTATTTTTAAGCGCAGTAGCTAGCTCATCGGGTTGAGGGTTCCAAGGCATTACTTTCGCGCCTAACACACTAAACAACTCGCTTACTGGCTTATTTTGGTTGCTGTTGCGCCAGTGCCTCACTAGTTGCTTTTTGTATTCAGCAAATCGACGAGCACATATATCTACATTAAATAGTGCATCAAGTAATTGTTCTACAAGCTCTAATTGGCTGGTAGAGAGGCCTGCGGTATGAAGCGTGAGTCCGCCTTGATGTGATGTTAAATGATAACTCAGCCCAGCAAGTTCTGCAGGGTAAAATTGCTCACCTACACTGTCCATAAATAAGTCGCTAAAAAGGCGGGTTAAGGCCATGTGTTTTACATCTTTTACAGCAAAGTGCGAGTCCATTGCTAAGTAAAAATGCCCTTTGGCGACTCTAAATGTGTTGTCTTGTTTAAACCAAAAGTCAAAACCGGGCTCTTTAACTAGCAGCTGAGGTTTAGTTTGTGGTTTTTCTACATCGTACAAAACAACCTCTTTGGTTAAGTACGGGTTTGCTGTAGGCAGCAACATGGTGCTTAATGGTTTATTTATATGAGCAAGGGACGCTAGCCAGTGCGGCGAAATGGCTTCAACTTTGTATGGGGTGTTATACCACGCTGTTTTGTGTTCTGGCTCTACATCAGGGTGAATAAGCACTAAGCGCATGTTATGCGGCGTAAGCCACTGCATGGCCATTTCATGGGTGGTTTTTTTAAAACCTTCCATTAGGTAGTCGCCTTGCACATAGTTGGCTTCGTCGTAGTGCTGCATGTTTATGCTTAAATTACTTACCCAATCAATTAAACGAGATTTCTCTTGGTTGTCAAAAGCAATTTGTAATAGGTTTTTTTTATCTTGGTATAAACGCGGTAACTTGTCGGTGTTATCGTTTATTAAGCAAATATACTCAAAGACTATTTCTATAATATCTTCAAAGTATTCAATACCTTCATCGGTAAGTGCCATACTAATGTTAAAGTCTTTAAAGTTACTGCCATTAATCCCGCCCCCAGCCGAAAGTGCATTAATCCAGCCTTGCTCCTTTAAAATAGAATATAAAGAGCCAGCACCTTCGTAGCCAAGCAGGTGGGCAATAAAACTCACGGTTTTATGGCGATAAAAGTCATCAATATTTGGCATAGCAAAACTAACAATAAGTTTTTGCATGTGCTTATGCGGCTCTATATGAAGCACTTTGCCTATATCTTCTGGGCGGTACAAAGGTTCATTAATAGCGGGCTTAGCTTGGCCTTTATTGCCTTTGATAGGGCTAAAATAATGTGATGCCCATTTTTCTAATATATCGAGCGGTTCGTTAGCGCATATAACCAAAGTCATCCACTGAGCTTGATAGTGATTATTAAAAAAATCTCTGAGTTCGTCGCTTATACAGCGCTCTCTATCAGCAAGCGTTTGTAAATTGCCAACAGAAAACTTGGCAAATGGATGTGCTGGATTGACGGTTTCTTTATGGGCTTGGTAAATGCGCCTGCCATCGTCTTTTATTTTTAATTTAAACTCCGCTTCTATAGCATTACGTTCTTTTTCGGTTTCAGCTGGGTTTAATAATGGGGCTATAAAAAATCGGCTAAATTGCGCAAGCGCGCCTTTAATTTCTTGATTATTAATATCAAAGTAATAACAAGTGTGTTCGGTTCCGGTCCAAGCGTTAGTGTTACCGCCGGCTTGCGAAACAAAATTATTAAAGCTACCAGAGTCTGGGTATTGGTCTGTGCCTAAAAAAAGCATGTGTTCTAAAAAGTGTGCGAGGCCTTGCCTATCAAGGGGGTCATCAAAATGGCCAGCATTAACCGCCATAGAAGCAGCAGCTTTTGTTGAATCTTTGTCTTGCACTAATAATACTTTTAGCCCATTGTCGAGTGTAATGGCGCGGTATGCTCTGTTATCATTGCGGCTGATATTCAAATGATGCTCCTGAAACTAAACGTTTACTTGTTAACAACAGATGATAGCTTCAGGACAGCGAAAAAATAGCGAAAAGATTTACCTGAATATCATGAGAGAATTATTCTTTGGAATAATGGTTAATATAGCGGACAATTGGGCAAACTGGCTACTGTTTTATATTCATTAATCGGTTGATTTTTTATGAAAACAATCTTAATTATGCGTCACGGCGAAGCGATACCGATGCAAGCTAACGACGCAGCAAGAAACCTGACTGAAAAAGGTCATGCAGAAGCAGAAAAAATGGGCTTATGGCTACAAAAACATTTTACTGTCGATGCGCTATTAGTAAGTCCTTACTCTCGTGCTCTGCAAACAGCTCAAGAGGTTGAAAAAAACAACGTATTTAAATTTAGTGAAACCTGTAGCGATATTATTCCTGAAGGTAAACCACAAATAGCAGCTGACTACCTTGAGACACTAATTGCCACGCATCCGCAGTGTAATACGTGGCTAGTTGTGGCCCATATGCCAATTGTTAGTTATATTGTTGACCAACTTAGCCCTGGTAATATGCCTATTTTTAATACCGCAGCTATTGCCGTTATTCAATACGACGAAACTTCCCAGCGCAGCGAATATGTGAACATTAACGCACCTGCCAATATATAATTTAAAGAGATAAAAATGACGATAGAACGCCTTCAAACGGGTGCGCGCATGAGCCGCATTGTAAAGCACAACGGCACCGTTTATTTATGTGGACAAGTTTGCGCAGATGCAGAAAAAGACATTAAAGAGCAAACGCAAACTATGCTCGACAAAGTAGAGCTGTTATTAAATGAAGCGGGTAGCTCTAAAAAGCATATGCTTAGTGCCACCATTTATGTAAAAAGCATGGAATATTTTGCCGATATGAACGCTGTTTGGGATGCGTGGGTACCAGAGGGGCATGCACCTGCACGAGCTTGTGTAGAGGCTAAAATGGCGCGCGACGCCTTACTTGTTGAAATTTCTGTTGTAGCGGCTGTTAAATAGTCGCTCACTTTTACAAAAGTACAGCAAGCCAAAACGTAAAGCTAAATACACTTAGCACGGTAGAAAGAACGACTGCTCCGGCTAGTGTTGCTTGATGTTGTTTTAACTGGCTTGCGATTAAATATGCGTTTACGCCAACGGGTGATGCACTTAATAAAACTAATACGTTACGAATTTGCGTCTCTAGTGCAAATACATAGGTTGCTACTACAAACACACCTGCAGGCAAAATAAGTATTTTTAGTAATGAAGAAACAAGTGCGGGCTGCCAGTTAGCAGCAATTTTGTAAAACACTAAATTAGCGCCTAGCACAAATAAAGCACATGCAATAGCGGGGCTTGCGAGTAGCTCTAACGAGTTTGCTAAGTTCGCAAATAGCGTAACCCCTGATACATTTAAAATAAGGCCGGTACCAATACTCAGTACAATTGGGTTTAGAGCCATATTTTTTGCAAACTTCCCCCATGAAAAGTCATCAGCATTTCCTTTTGCGCCAATTAAATACGTTAACGCAAACAATAACGTGCTGTGAAAAGTGATGATCATAAATGCAATCGCTATCATCTCTTTACCAAGCGATGCTATTACAATGGGAATGCCCACCAATACCATATTTGAATAACTACCCGCTAAGCCAAATACGCTATGCTGTTGATAGTTGGCCTGTTTAATATCCGCGGCTGGTTTAGATAAAAACACTCTATCGATTAAAATGCCTAAGGAAAATACACTTAACACAGGAATATAAAAACTTAAAAATGCTTCAAGGCTTATACTTTGATGTAAATCTATTTGTGACATATTAAGCATTAAAAAAGCAGGTAAACTCACATAAAAAGTAAATTTGCTTATCCCCGCAATGTGTTGTTGATTAAAAAACTTAAAAAAACAACATGTGTAACCTAGGGCTACTATAAAAATGAGCGGGAATATAATCGAAAAAATGTGCACGTAAGAGCCTTTTAGTTAGCGCCTAAATTCATCGCTTTGCGGTAAATTAATTAAAATAAGTACCGCGCCTTTACCGCCATACTCTAATGGGGCTTGGTGCATGGCAATTACGTCTGGGTGCTGCACTAAATATTGAGGGATTTTATGCTTTAGTATACCGCCTCCAATGCCGTGCACTACACAAGCGCAGTAATAATGGCGTTTTTTACATTCGTGTATTAACCCAGCCAATTCATCTTTGGCTATTTCTTTATTTAATCCGTGTAAATCAAGGGTTAAATCGGGGGCAAAATCGCCACGGCGTAACTGCTTAGGCAAAAAGGTGTCTTCACCTTCTTTTACGTAATTTACGGTGCCATGAGTATCAATATCGGGAATATACTCATCTGAAAAATAAAATTCAGATTGTGCCTGCTTTTTTTGCTGGGCAAATTGCTTTGCTTGTGACACCTTAGGCTTTGTATCAAACCTATGGGTATCTTGTTTAAATACTTTAGCGCCTGTAATCGTTTGGCGAAAAAGGTCTATGTCGTCGTTGCTTAGGGACGATTGTGATGAGATGTCTTTTTTCATAAATTTTACCTAAACAAAAAAACGTAAAAACGCAGCGCAAAAGGCGGTACAATACAAAACTGAGGGGCAATTGTAATTTGCTCAGCACTGTTAGGCAATGCAATCGTCATAAAGACTCAAACAGTCAGTAAGTTAAAACAGGTAAAAAATATGAGTGATTTACAAATAGAAGAAGCAACACTTGATGAAGCTGTTGCAGAACTGTCAACGTTACATGACTGGTTACGCTGGACTACAAGCCAATTTGCAAGTAGTGGCATATTTTTTGGGCATGGTACAGATAACGCATGGGATGAAGCGGTAAGCTTATTACTCCCAGCGCTTAGTTTACCGGTAGATGCACCTAAAGAATTAATGCATGCACGGTTAACAAGCACAGAGAAAAACCAACTTGCAGCGTTAATAGCAGAGCGTATAAACGACTGCACACCGGTCCCTTATTTAACAAATATTGCATGGTTTGCAGGCATGCCATTTTATGTTGATGAACGAGTGCTAATTCCTCGTTCTCCATTTGCTGAGCTAATTGCTAACAAATTTGCGCCATGGCTTGAACAGCCGCAAAGCGTAAACCGTATTTTAGATTTATGTACGGGCTCAGCGTGTATTGCTATTGCCTTGGCACAAGCATTTGAAGATGCACAAGTAGACGCGGTAGATATTTCGTATGAAGCACTTGAAGTTGCTGATATAAATATAAATGACTACTTGTTAGGTGAGCGTGTATTACCTATTCAGTCAGATGTATTTAGTGGTGTGCCAGGTCAAAAGTACGACCTAATAGTGGCAAACCCACCGTATGTTGATGCCGAAGATATGGCTGATCTACCGCGCGAATTTCATCACGAACCTGAACTTGGTTTAGCATCGGGGCACGATGGCTTAGACGTAACACGTACAATTTTAGATGAAGCAAGCGAGCATCTAACTGATAACGGTTTGTTATTTGTAGAAGTTGGCAACTCTATGGTACATATGGATGCATTGTATCCGGGCGCGCCGTTTGAATGGATTGAGTTTGAACAAGGCGGCTTAGGTGTATTTGTAATCAGCAAAGCGCAACTTGATGCGTATTTTGCAAAGTAAACTTTAAGGCCGAGCCAAGCGCTCGGCTACTTTGGTAGTCATTAGGAATGAGGAAAGTTAATGGCAGGTAATAGCATAGGGCAATTATTTAAAGTGTCCACCTTTGGTGAGAGCCACGGCGTTGCCCTAGGCGGCGTAGTAGATGGTACTCCCGCAGGCCTTGAGATCACAGAGGCCGACTTACAAATTGATTTAGATCGTAGAAAACCAGGGCAAAGCCGTTATACAACGCAGCGCCGTGAAGACGATCAAATAAAAATTCTTTCAGGTGTTTTTGAAGGTAAGACCACAGGCACTAGCATTGGTTTACTTATCGAAAATACCGATCAGCGCTCAAAAGATTACGGCAAAATTAAAGATGTATTTCGCCCAGGGCATGGCGATTATACCTATTGGCATAAATACGGCCTGCGCGATTATCGCGGTGGGGGGCGTTCTTCTGCTCGTGAAACGGCAATCCGTGTAGCGGCAGGCTCAATTGCTAAAAAATACTTAAAGCAGTTTCATGGTATAGAAGTAAAAGCATGCTTAAGCCAACTTGGGCCAATAAAAGCGGAAAGTTACGACTGGGATGAAGTTGAAAACAACTTATTCTTTTTCCCTGATGCAAGCAAATTAGAAGCGCTTGACGAGTACATGCGAGACCTAAAAAAACAAGGTGACTCAGTTGGCGCTAAAGTTAAAGTAGTGGCGAGCAATGTACCTGTAGGGTTAGGCGAACCTGTATTTGACCGATTAGACGCTGAAATTGCGCATTCATTAATGAGCATTAACGCTGTTAAAGGCGTTGAAATTGGCGATGGTTTTGATGTAGTAGAGCAAAAAGGCTCAGAGCATCGTGATGAGCTAACCCCAGAAGGGTTTACATCAAACCATGCTGGTGGTGTTTTAGCGGGTATATCTACAGGGCAAGATATTATCGCCTCTATTGCGCTTAAACCAACATCAAGTATTACTATTCCAGGTAAGAGCATTAATACCAGCAACGAAGCGGTTGAGATGATCACCAAAGGTCGTCATGACCCGTGCGTTGGTATTCGTGCAATTCCTATTGCTGAGGCAATGATGGCTATTACATTAATGGACCATTTACTGCGCCAACGCGGTCAAAACCCGCATGTAAACCACGAGCATGGCCCAATTAACGGCTCTGTTTAAGCGTTTATAACTATAAAAAAACGCGGACTACCGCGTTTTTTTGTGCCTGTAATTTGCTTAAAAGCCTTTCAGGAGTTGTTCAAGTAAGCCCTATATACTGTAAAAAGGAGGGGAGTAATCATGAACGATAATATTAATGAACATTCACAGCTAAAAACCCAAGCAGCAATAGCGCGATTAGAACGCTTTAGTAAATTAACTGATAGTAGCATTGGCATCCCTTTTACTAAATTTAATATAGGGCTAGAGGCTGTGATTGGCTTAATACCCGTAATAGGGGATGCAGCTGGACTTATTTTATCAAGCTATGTGCTAATAGAAGCGCAGCGCTTAGGTGTGAGCAAGCGTATAAAGAGTAAAATGATTATCAATATGCTTATTGATTTTATAGGTGGCTTAGTGCCATTTTTTGGCGATATATTTGATGCATTTTTTAAAGCGAATACCCGTAACACGCGGCTTTTAAAAAAACACTTAAATAGCCAGCTAGCTAACTGATACTAAAATCTATTTTTTAGTAATTTAAGTTTTAGTATCAAGAATGAAAAACAAAGTGTTGTTGGTTGTTTAATCACCTAGTAAAGTAGGAGCGTCTATTCACTTTGGTAGTTACAATATGCAATTATTTATCGGTAAAAAAAACTACTCTAGCTGGTCATTACGCGCATGGTATTTAATGAGTAAATTTGATGTTGAATTTAGTGAAACCCAACTCATACTCGACACACCTGATTTTTACAACGAACTAAAAAATATATTTGCTGTGCAAAAAGTGCCAGCGCTAATTGATGGCGATTTACAGGTATGGGATTCGCTAGCGATTTGTGAATATATTAATGATGCATACTTATCTGGTGCTGCCTGGCCAAAGTACATTACCCAAAGAGCTAAAGCACGCGCGTTAAGCGCTGAAATGCATTCAGGCTTTATGGCGCTTCGTAATGAAATGCCAATGAACATACGCGCAACCCGTAAAGTAGAACTATCAAGCGAAGCACTAAAAGACATCGCTCGCATAGACGAGATATTTGCACAGCAACAAGATGTGTTTCCCAATGAATGGTTTTTTGGCGACTTTAGCATTGCAGATGCTATGTATGCGCCTGTTGTACTGCGCTTAAAAACCTACCAAATTACGCTATCAGAGCAGGCGCAGCAATATTGTGATTTTGTAATGCGCTGCCCCGTATTGCAAACATGGATTACGCAGGCACTAACTGAAACCGATATAGTAGAGTGCGACGAAGCAGGAAAAGACGTTTAACACCCTCACCACTTTTACTTTAAAGGTAAAAGCCCGTACAATTCGTCTCGTTTTTAGTGCGCTAATGTGGCGCTGCAACCGAGACGAATTAATCAATTTTTATGCATCAAATAGCTGACCTCATTTCAATTTTTGATTCTGCTTTTTACCAAAGCCACAACACACGCTTAGTTAAAGGCGATGATGAGCCTATTTATTTACCTGCCAATAATACAATTGCATTTAACCAGGTGGTGTTTGCCCATGGCTTTTACGCCAGTGCTTTGCATGAAATAGCCCATTGGCTTATCGCCGGAGCCGAGCGAAGAAAGCGTGAAGATTATGGTTATTGGTACTGCCCAGATGGGCGAGATAAGCAAAAACAGGCTGAGTTTGAAAACGTAGAAGTAAAACCACAAGCCATTGAATGGTTACTCAGTAAAGCTGCAGGGTTTGAATTTAACGTATCGGTAGATAATTTAAATGGTGAGCAAACTTGCCGATTTGATTTTCAGGCTAGGGTTCACCAGCACGTATTAATATTAATAGAGCAGGGTGTTAACGCACGTACACATACACTATTAAAAGCGCTAAGTAATTTTTATAACACGCCGTGGCCATTAACTGCTCAGCAGTTTAATTGGCGTCATCCTCAGGAGTTACAAAATGCAGTTTAAGTTAGGCTTAATTATTAACCCTGTAGCAGGGCTTGGCGGCAGTGTTGCCTTAAAAGGCAGTGATGGTGAAAATACAGCCGCAAAGGCCATTGAGTTAGGTGCACAAGCTAAGGCCAACAGCCGCACTCAAGCTGCGCTTGAAGTGCTATTACCTTATAAAAGCCAACTAACTATTTACACTGTAAATGGCGATATGGGCGAACACGCTGCAAAAGCGCTGGGTTTTAATGTTGAGGTTGTTTATAGCGCAAATACGCTAACAACACCTAACGACACTGAAGCCGCTGCCAAAGTACTTAAAAACTTAGGTGTAGATTTAGTGCTTTTTGCAGGGGGTGACGGTACAGCACGTAATATTTGCCACGCCATAGAAGATACCACCCCAGTGCTTGGAATACCCGCAGGCTGTAAAATTCACTCTGGTGTGTACGCTATTACACCTAAAGCCGCCGGCCGCGTAGTAGAAATGCTAGTAAAAGGCGAGCTAGTTACACTTGCTGATGCCGATGTAATGGATATAGATGAAGACGCTTTCAGGCAAGGTACGGTAAAAGCTAAGCGCTACGGTGAAATGCAAATACCAAGCGAAGTACGTTATGTACAAGCCGTTAAAAATGGTGGAAAAGAAACCGACGAATTAGTGCTTGCCGATATAGCCGCCCATGTAGTGAGCGAAATGGACGATGACACTTTTTATATCATTGGAAGCGGCTCAACCGTTGAAGCCATAATGCAAGAAATGGGACTTGATAACACATTATTAGGTGTAGATTTAATTAAAGACCAAACCCTTATAGCGCAAGATTTAACGGCCAACCAACTACTTGATTACACTCGCAGTCACGCAACTCAACTCGTTATTACGCTTATTGGCGGGCAAGGCCATATATTTGGACGAGGTAATCAGCAATTAAGCCCTGAGCTTATCCGCGCTATTGGTAAAGACAATATTATCGTAGTGGCAACTAAAACCAAATTACAAGCGCTGAATGGCCGCCCACTTATTTGTGATACAGGCGACAGCACTTTAGACGACGAATTAACAGGTTACATTAAAGTAACCACCGGCTATAACGACCATATTATGTATGCTGTCGGTTATGATAACCAGGAGAAGTAACACAATGAGTTTAGTGAATTATATTGATGCAGCCCAGCAATACTTTGATGATTTAGTTGTAAAAGCAACCGACGACGAGCTGTTTGCTGGCGGTTATTTACGAGGTCATTTTGACCTTGCTGTTGGTTATGCAGAAGTAGAAGAGTTAACAATTTCTATTGATGAGCTAAACGAAACCGTAGAGCAAAGCTTAGTTAAAGCTTATCGCAATGGCGAACTAAACGAAGAAGATAAAACACTGGTTGTGCGCCTATGGGAAGAAGTTAAAGCACTTGCTTAACTAAACCTACCAAATACATAAAAAAGCGGCTTAATATATTAAGCCGCTTTTTTATGCCAACGCTGTGCCTAAAATAGATTTATTGGTTAATTTACTGTTGCATATTAATGGTATATTGTTACTAAAACCTAATTTGGGAGCTTTTAATGAATAACAATAATCAAGCCGCAGTACCCTCGGGGCCCATTGCTCGCTTTTTAAATTTTGTGGAGCGTATTGGTAATAAGCTCCCCGATCCCGCCATTATCTTTTTATTTGCGATGCTACTTATTTGGGTGTGTTCGTGGTGGTTATCGGGCGTTAGTTTTGATGCCATTGATCCACGTACAGGCCAAGCCATTGTTGTAAATAACTTATTAGAGGGCGATTCACTCGCTTCGTTTTTATCCTCTATGGTAAAAACGTTTACAGGCTTTGCCCCATTAGGCGTGGTACTGGTTGCTATGTTAGGTGTTGGTGTAGCTGAGCACTCGGGTTATATCAATACAGGCCTTAAGCTCATGCTAAAGGTAACGCCTAAACAGTTACTAACACCGTCAGTTATTTTAGTTGCTATTGTAAGCCATACAGCAACCGATGCAGGCTATGTTTTAGTGATCCCTTTAGCGGGAGTTATATTTTTTGCTGCGGGGCGACACCCATTAGCGGGTATTGCAGCGGCATTTGCCGGCGTAAGCGGCGGTTTTGGAGCTAACTTTATTCCATCTGGAATAGACCCTTTACTGCAAAGCTTTACGCAAAGTGCGGCGCAAATTATTAACCCCGATATGTCAATAAATCCCCTTAATAACTGGGCGTTCACTTCGGCTTCGAGCTTATTTATTGTGTTACTAGGCTGGTATATCACTGACAAAATAATTGAGCCACGTTTGAAAAACACGCCGCTTAATGAAGATACCCAAAACTTACCTGCGTTTGATGAAGCAAAAAGTGATGAAAAGCGCGCCTTTTTTATAGCCAGTAGCGTAATGATTGCAGGGCTTGTTTTATTAGCTTTTGTATCTGCTCCTGCCGATTCAGCAATGCGCAGTGCCGATGGCTCACTGACCAATTTTAGATCGCCCCTTATGCAATCTATTGTGCCGCTAATATTTTTATTATTTTGGATACCTGGTGCCGTGTATGGTTTTACTGTCGGTACCTTTAAAACGTCTAAAGATATGATAGACGCCATGAGCACCGCGATGAGTGGTATGGCTTATTACATTGTTATGGCGTTCTTTTGTGCGTTGTTTATTGCTGCATTTTCTAAGTCTAACTTAGGGGCGTTAATGGCCATTGAAGGGGCACAGCTTTTAAAAGCAATGGAGCTGCCTAGCGCCGTAACTGTTGTGGGTATTATATTTTTAACCGGCTTTGTAAATTTATTTGTTGGCTCAAGCTCAGCAAAGTGGGCGTTACTCGGGCCTATTTTTGTACCTATGCTTATGCAATTGGGTATATCGCCAGATTTAACACAAGCGGCGTACAGAATAGGGGATTCTAGCTCAAACATAATTACACCACTCATGCCGTACTTCCCACTGGTTGTGGTGTATTGCCAAAAGTATGTAAAAGACACCGGTATAGGCACGCTTATCGCACTTATGATCCCCTACTCAATCGCGTTTATGATTGGCTGGAGTATTTTCTTGCTAGGGTATTGGGCACTTGGTATTCCGTTAGGGTTAGATGCGAGTTACGTTTATCCGGCGTTACCTTAACTTAAACCTTAATTTATGAACCTCACTCAATTGAGTGAGGTTTTATAGAAAAATACTGCAATGCAAAAAGAAGTTTTAATTACCTTTCTAAATTTCTCACTATATAGCCAAACAAACTGGCCTCACCAACAATATACACATAATCGTTTTTGTTATTCATTATTGTAGATTTATCGTCGTACCATCTAAAATCGTGTGTTTCGTTTGTTTTAGGATCTTTAAAGTATAAGCGAGTACAACTATTTTCATAATCCGTTCCACACTCTTGTACATCCGTGAGGATATACTCCTTATACCAATAGTCGCCTTGCGTGTAGTAAGCCCATAACTCAATGGGGGCAGAGAGTAAAAAATAGAGAGTCGCATAGATTAACAAAGGGAGTAATGGGTAGGTGAATATTAATGATAATTTAGTTTTTACACCTGACAAGCTATCTTTAAGGTGCTCTCTATAGTCACTGCAACGTCTATATTTTTTGATAACAAGTACATGGAGATAGATAAATGATGCCCCGCAAAAAATAGGAAGCGCTATATAAAAAATAGCCTCATAAATTTTATTTTCGATAAATGGCGGATCGGTAAAATCCATTAACATAAGCATGGCAATGCTCAGTATTGGAAAGCTTATTATTGCTGCAAAGAGCAAGTTGTCATAATATTTTTTCAATTTTGAATTCATCCGTGAATCATAGTCGTGGTTTAGTTTACTGAATTTTTGTTTTTTACTGTAGCTTCAAAACAAAAAAACCTTGTCACTTTCGTGGCAAGGTTTTTTACAACATAAGCTATAAAGCTTAGTTAGATGTGAAGCTCACAGGGCGACGTTCTTTACGAGGACCGCCACGCTTATCACCGCGTTGGTTGTCTTTGTTAAAGCTACGCTTTTTATCACCACTAGGGCGTTCAGAACGCTCACCACGTGGCTCAGCTGGGCCTTGATCTTGTGTAAGTGTCATACCCATTGGGCGTTTACAAATAAACACTTTTTGGAAGTGATCAAGTACATCTTTAGGCATGTTTTGCGGTAATTGTACCGTACTGTGACTGTCGTGAAGACGAATGTCACCAATAAACTTGCTTGAGATATCAGCTTCGTTAGCAATAGCGCCAACAATATTTTTAACCTGTACGCCATGTTCACGACCTACTTCGATACGGTATGTATCCATAGGGCCTGCATCGCGGCTGTTACGCTCGCGAGGTTTACGCTCAGGGCGGTCACCACGTTCGTTACGACGACGGTCATTACGATCGCCACGCTCGTTACGTGTATTACGCTCGTTACGAGGCTGAATCTTAACTTCTTCAACTTTAATAGGTGATTGTTGCTGTGCTAAACACAGTAATGCACCCGCTAAGTCTTCAAAAGAAAGATCTAATTTTTGTGCCATGTTAGCAGCAACTTCATTGAAGAACGTAATGTCTTTGTTTTCAAGCGCAAGCGTAAGCTTTTCTTGAAGTGCATTGATACGTTTTTCTTCAACTACTTTAGCTGTAGGTAGCTCAACTTGTGCAATTTCAGATTTAGTATGACGAATGATATTTTTAAGTAAATAACGTTCGTTATGCTTAACGAATAAAATTGCTTTACCAGTACGACCAGCACGACCTGTACGGCCGATACGGTGAACGTAGGCTTCAGAGTCTTGTGGAATATCGTAGTTTATAACTAAGCTTAAACGGTCTACATCAAGACCACGTGCTGCTACGTCTGTTGCAATAACAACGTTTAGCATACCGCTTTTTAAACGGTCTACAGTGCGCTCACGCGCTTGCTGGTTCATGTCACCGTTAAGTGGAGCAGCAGAGAAACCTTCGCGCTCTAATAATTCAGCAAGCTGCACTGTATCGTTACGTGTACGTACGAAAACAATAGCACCTTCATATTGCTCTGCTTCTAAGAAACGAACAATCGCTTTGTTTTTGTGTACGTGAGCATTCCAAAACACTTGCTCAACAGACGATACTGTAGAGTTACGCGCAGAAATATGAACCTGTTCAGGGTTATTCATATATTTGCTGCTGATGTTTTGAATTTGCTTAGGCATGGTCGCAGAGAAAAGACATGTTTGCTTTTCGCGCGGTGTTTTTTCCATGATGTTTTCTACATCATCGATAAAGCCCATACGTAACATTTCATCGGCTTCATCAAGTACAAGTGCTTGTAAAGCATCAAACTTGATAGTGCCACGGTTTATGTGATCGATTAATCGACCCGGAGTAGCAACAATAATTTGTGCGCCACGACGAAGTGCGCTTAATTGAATGCTGTAGCTTTGGCCACCGTATAGTGCTAATACTTCAACACCACGAGTACCTTTTGCATATTGTTCAAATGCCTCAGCAACTTGGATCGCAAGCTCACGTGTAGGTGTGAGTACAAGGATCTGTGGCTGTTTCACAGACGGGTCAATATTGTTTAATAACGGCAGTGCAAATGCTGCAGTTTTACCTGTACCCGTTTGTGCTAGTCCCAGTACGTCCTTTCTTTCTAGCAATAACGGTATACATTGAGCTTGGATTTCAGATGGTGTCTTGTAACCCAACTCTTCAACTGCCTTTAAAATTGCAGGAGAAAGATTTAGAGATTCAAACGTGACTGGTTCTGACATTAATACGCCTCAACGAATTTAAAGAGGCGCGCATTGTATAGGAAATACGAGGCAATTGCTTGTATAAATTACAACTAATTTGTATGTGATTGATGTTGGTCGAAATTTAACCAGTTTAATAATTTGATTTTTTAAACTGGTTAACAAGCTATATACAAAGCGTTATTTGTAAAGGCCTAGATTTTCTTTTGCGTAGGCTTCAAATTCAGTGAACCCACCAATATGAGTTTGATCTACAAAAATTTGTGGCACAGTTGGGCAAGGTTTGCCTGCTGATTTTTCAAGGTCAGCTTTGCTAATGCCTTCTTTGATAATATCGATGTAACGAAATTTAAAATCGTCACGTTCATTTGATAGTTGCTCGGCAACGTCTTTAGCTCGTACACAAAATGGGCAGCCTTCACGGCCAAAAATTACTGTTAGCATAGTACTCTCCTCAATTTAGTTACTATCATTTTAAATGATTAATCAATAATTTAAAGCGCAAAAAATCGATTGGTTAATTCTATTTTAACGCAAACCTCTAAAGTTATTCATTTGCTATGCATTTTGAATTGCAAATTGCAAAAGTTTTCCCGACTAAACCCCCGATATATTTTTATATAAAGAAATTCATAGCCTTAATTGGACTTATTTTAGTGGCATATAAATTGATTATTAAAGCCATAAGCTAGATTAACTAGGATTTTGTGATGAGTGATAACAGTCATGTTTTAGAAGTAATACAAGGGGTGATTGCACGTCATTGCCTAACAACAGATAGTGATGTAGCTATTACACTTATAAATAAATTGCAGTGTAATTATATATGTTTGCAGGTATCACCAGAGCAAATGATCACACAATGCGAAGCGTTTATTCTGCCTTCACTCTCCCAAGCCAAAAGTAGTTTTGTTTTAACAGTAGAAGCAAATTTACAAGGCATCAATATTAACTATTGGGTAGATGCCAACCCAAATATGCACACCATTGATATCCATGGCTTATTGGCAACCAGAGAGCCAGTTTCATACGACGATATAAAAAAACAACACCTTACAGTACAAAGCCACAAATCCGACATAATTGAAAATCTTAACTTTTTATCAGAGGTAACAGAGCAAAATTATGGTTTTAATTTCTTATCATCAGGTGAGCAAAATCACGAACAACTTACCATTAGTGATATGCGTCAACTTAGCGGGCAAGTGCTGTTAAACAGCTTATCGACTGCTAGCGCAACAGATAACACAATAAAACTCTGTAGTTTTGATGCTTTGAGCGATTTACAGGAGCACCAATTATCAACTCAAGCAATTTTAGCATGGCCATTCTTTGATACCGATTTAATCGCTGTTATGAGCACCTTGCAGGCTCAAAGTCGATTATCTGTGTTAGTTGCAGATGACAGTTTACCAAGCCAAGTGGCAACAAAGGTGATGCTGGAAATGCTGGGTTGCTCTGTGACATGTGCGGAAAATGGTTCAAGCGCCTTGTTAATTGCGCAACAAGAGTCGTTTGACTTGTTACTTTTAGATGAACGTATGCCAGGCATGTTTGGCAGTGACGTGGCGCAGCAGTTAAACAAACAAAATACGCCTAATAATGAAACACCAAAAGTGATTTTAACGGGTATTACAGAGGAGCAAGAAATTGCCCAGCTGTTTGATAAGGGAGTGACCCACTACCTTCAAAAGCCCGTTACAAAGGCAGTGCTAGAAGAGTTCATTAAGCCTTGGCAGGCTGCTTAAAAGCAAATTAAGGAAAGCATTATGAGTGATTTATCTAAAACAGCATTGTTACTTATCGGTTTTCAAAACGATTATTTTTCATCTGATGGAATCTTATATGAAGTTATTGAGGAGTCTTCAAGGGTGACGGGAGTGGTAAACAATACATTGTCTTTGCTTGAGAGGCATATTGAAGATTTTGCACTGGTTCTCAGTACACCTATCCACTTTACACAAGATTACAGTGAACTTAAAAACCCAATAGGTATTTTAAAAGTAATAGCCGAGGTTGGGGCATTTAAAGCCGGTTCTTATGGCGCGCAAGGCATTAAAGAGCTTGAAAAATACGCTCAGCGTATTAAACAAATACCAGGCAAACGCGGGCTAAACGCTTTTACACATACAGAGCTTGGTGCTGCGCTAACTAAAAACAACATCACTGATATTGTTTTAGCGGGCACTGTTACCTCAATTTGCATAGATTCAACGGCGCGTTCAGCAGTTGAGCTTGGCTTTAATGTAACGGTTTTAAGTGACTGTACCTCGAGTAGAACACCATTTGAGCAATCATTTTATTGCGAAGAAGTTTTTCCTCTATACGCCACAGTGTGTAGCCATCAAGAACTAATTGACTAATGAGGCGTATATGGAAGAGAAAGATGAGCTACAAGTTCAAGTACATTACGCGTTAATAGAGCAGCTTTCTGCTAATACGCGCAGGCAATCTAAGTTATTAGCATTACTAGATGAGTGCGTGTTTGAATGCGATAAAAACTTAGCATTTAGTTACGTAAATGAAGCTTGGCAAAGTAAGCTCGGTTTTACATCCCCAATGCTAATAGGTAAAAAAATAACATCGCTGCTAACTAAGCAAGATGCTTTAAAACTTAGTGCGTATACATGCTCTGTACTTGATGGTGAATCAAATACCAGTTTAGAACTTAAAATAAATAATAGTGATGGTTTAGCTAATTGGTTTGAGCTTCGTCTAGCGTGTGATGACAATGGTGGCTTTATAGGGTCGTTACACGACATCCAAAGACATAAAGATTTTCAGTATCTTCTCACCCAGCAGCAAGAGTACGCAAAGCGTTTATCTTTAGTCGCCAGCCACACAAATAATTTAGTTATTATTACCGACCAATTTGGCAAAATTGAGTGGGTAAATAAAAGCTTTGAAACATTAACCAGTTATAGGTGCGAGGAAGTTATAGGGCTGAGTCCTGGGAAATTACTACAAGGACCGAAAACTAATTTAGCATCTCGTCAGTTAATGTCTAAAGCGGTTAAAAATGGTCAGCCTTTTCAAATAGAAACAGTTAATTACGATAAATATAACAATGAATACTGGGTTGCAATAGATGCCACGCCAGTAAAAGATGAAAACGATAAAGTTAGGCATTTTATAGCAATTGAAACAAACATTACGCAGCGAGTTAAAGCCGAACAAGCAATGGCAGAGATAGAATACAACTATCATTCAGTGGTCGATAATATCCCTGAGATTGTTTTAAGGTTAGATGAGCAGGGTAAACTTTTGTTTATGAATAAAGCGTGGCAAGACTTTTTTCAGATAGATATAGCCAAAAATATAGGCCTGCCAATTGATGATTTTATAGTTACTGAAGATGCGCAGCAGGTTAGGGATGTTTTAAACCGGTATCAAAATGGACACCGCGGTATAGAGCGATTTGATGTACGTTTTACTAAGACTACAGGTGAAGAGAACTGGGTTGAAATGACCCTTACGCCAATAAAGTCTTATAACGACGACAGCTTAACATCAATAGCAGCAACCGTTGTTGATATTCAAGAGCGTGTAGTGGCAGAGCAAATATTACTTGATGCTAAGCACCAAGCAGAAACCTTAGCCGAATCAAAAAGTCGTTTTATGGCCAATATTAGCCATGAAATACGTACGCCGCTTAATGCGGTAATAGGGTGTGCCGACATTCTGCACGACACTGGGCTAACTACTGAGCAAAAACGTTATACACAAATGATAAAAACAAGCTCAGATGCGTTGCTTAGTATTTTAGACGATGTTTTAACTTACTCGCGTTTTGAAGCGCAAGCTATCTCTATAGATAACCAACCCTTTAGCCTCGACACCTGCCTAGAAGAAGCAATCGATATTGTTAGCGAAAGCGCCGTACAAAAAGGCCTAGAATTAATATTCGATTTTTACCCCGATGTGCCTGCACAAGTAGTGGGGGATCATGTGCGGATTAGGCAAATTGCTATAAACCTGCTTTCTAATGCAATTAAATTTACGCAAACCGGCTCGCTTATTATAAAAGCAAAATGTATAGAATTTGATAATAATAATTTTACCCTGCAACTTAGCATTAAAGATACTGGGATAGGCATAGCTAAAAATAAACTTGATAGCATGTTTAAGCCATTTATTCAGTCAGACAACTCAATTACCAGAGAGCACGGTGGTAGTGGTTTAGGGTTAGCTATTTGCAAGCAAATATGTGATGCAGCTGGTGGGAGTATTTCGGTAAGTTCTGAGCTCAACAAAGGCAGTGAGTTTATTGTAAATTACCCACTTTCAATTGATACAACCGACAGTGTGCAAAGGGAAGGGTTTTCGGCTAGAAGCAAAAAGCCGCAAGTATGGATATTTAGTGGCTACTCTATTTTAAATCAAGCGATAGAGCATATGCTAACGCGTCACTCGATTGGTTTTACCGGGTTTAGCGATATTAATGCGTTACCCAAAAATATTATCACACCGGACGCTATTGTTGTTACTAATAAAGATGATTTACTGACAGCCGAACATTTTTTAAAAAGTTATGACTGCCTAAATAAGCCCTGTCTTTTGTTTATAGATTTGCTTGGTAAAACTCAAAAAGCAGCTGTCCCTAGCGATGGAATGTTAAGAGTTAATGGCCCTTTTAAACCTTCACATTTACCTCGTGCTATTTCTATATTAGACGAACAGTTGTTTCATTTAGATATAATTTTTACGAATAAAAAAGATACAGCTATCAACGGGCAAAAAAAGGTTAATCAGCCATTTAAAGGTACGTATGTTCTTGTAGTTGAAGATAATAAAAACAATCAAATTGTCGTTAAACAACTCTTAGAGCAACAAGGCTGCTCTGTAGAAATAGCAAATAACGGACAAGAAGCACTCGAAAAAGTGCAATATCAAACAGTTGACCTAATTTTTATGGATATACAAATGCCAATTTTAGATGGTATTTCTGCAACAAAAAAAATAAGGGAGTTATCTATAGTTACGCCAATTATTGCTTTAACGGCAAATGCAATTCATGGCGATAAAGAGCGTTTTATTGAAGCAGGTATGAATGACTATTTAGCAAAACCTATTATTGGTAATAAGCTTAACGCGTTATTAGATAAGCACCTGCCTAAATTAAGTAACTTAAAACATACAAAACTTGAGCGTATGAGCGAAATATGGACGCTTTTAAAATAAAGCTGCTATCACCCATTTTTAGTGCTTAGTCTTGGTTTTAGGCTCTTTAGCTATAAATTAGGTAAAGGCTTTAAAAATGACGCTTTTATCAAAATGCTAGAGAGGGCTTATTTATTATTCTTAAAATTGTATTTCTTCTATTTAAAGGCATGTAAACGGTAAAATAATTAAAAAACGGCACAAAAACTAATTACTTTTAACTAACAACTAAAACTCACTTAGTTGTTAGGTATGTTTTTTAAATTGATTTGCATTTTGCAAACCATAATGACACTTCACATTAACTACTCTAATAAAGTTTAAATAAAATTTTCGTTAATCATTTTAATTTAAACTTAAACCTCTGAATTTTATGCTATTAAATTTTTTAATTAAAAACTTCGTCGTTTTGGCACAGCCTTCGCAATAGTACAGGTAAGTAAAGCGTTTTCATCGCTGATATGTAATCAAATTTAGTCGCTATTAATTTTAAAGGTACTCATTATGCAAACAAACACTAAAGTAAAACAGCAACCAAAAAAGATGTCTTTTGTATTAACACCTGAATTAATGGTTCTGTCTATTATTATCGTTGCTGCAGTAATAGTAGGTACAACAGCGTTAAGAGGCACAGTGACAATTGAGCCCGTTAATAAAGCGAATACTGAAATTTTTGCTACTAAGTACAATTCATCTACCCCAAATACCAATGACCTTGAAAGTGAATCGTTAAATTTCGCGCAAAATATCGAACAGCAAAACGCAAATCAAAACACGCAAGGTTTGAATAACTAATTAATACTTCTCCTTTAGTATTTACTTTTCAGCTGGCTCTAAGCAATTAGGCCAGCTTTTTTATGCTCTCTCAAAAATAGGCTTTTGTAATTAATTCACTCTCACCTAAAAATTAGCTTTAAGCCATCAACTTGCAATTCAGTGTGATTTGCAAAATGCAAAAAAGTGTAACTAATTGAGGTTAGGTTTTTTTGTTTATGTAGCCGGTTGTTTTTAAAGACTTTATTTTTATTTGTTAGGGGGCGAATATGGTCTGCAATTTGCTATTTACAAGTAGTTCTCGTGAGTCATTAATTTTGGAGTAAATTATGAATGCTTTTAATACCTTAGAGTCTATAAATACGGTCAATATGGCTCGGTGGCATGAACTTGAGCAAATAATGGCTCACTCTATGAAAAACCATTACTTTAAAATGGTATATCAACCACTTGTGTCGTTAACCTCGGGTCAACTTATGGGCTTTGAGTCTTTAGTTCGATGTGAGTCTCCTCGCTACGGTATTGTTGGACCTGATGAATTTATTCCGCATGTAGAACAGTCAGGAATGATACTCGATTTAGGTGATTGGATATTAGAGCAAACCCTGCACGACTTTAGCAAAATGAAAAAAATAGGGATGGAGGGCATCACTATTTCTTTAAATATTTCACCGGTACAAATTATTGAAGGTGATGTGTTTTCTAAGGTAATGAAGCTGCTAAGAAAACACAATGTTGATCCGGCTTCAATAAAAGTAGAATTAACTGAAACGGCTTTGATCCATAGCCCTCATAAAATTGCTAAAACCTTCGAGCAATTTAATAAAGAAGGTGTAAAGGTTTGGCTGGATGATTTTGGGACTGGCTACGCCTCGCTTGGCTTATTGAGGCAGTTTAATATTGATGGATTGAAAATTGACCGCAGCTTTATTAATGGAATTGCAACTAATAATGAAGACTTTACTTTATGCAGTGCGATTATAGCTATGGCCCAGCGATTAGGCTTAGAAACGATAGCAGAGGGGATTGAACAGCGAGAGCAATTACAAATCCTTGAACAGTTAGGCTGCGATGTAGCGCAAGGTTATTTATTAGGTAGACCAAGTAGTTTGGAAAATAGCACAGCAACGTGGGTTAAATGATCTATAAAGTGGTATGTCTTGATTTGCAAAATGCGAAAAACAACTTATTCTAAAAGTATAAAACATAAAATACAGCTGTTTAGCACAATAATAAATAAAGGCCTTTTATGCCAATACCAGAAGAATACATCGATAATAGTATTACCCAGTCACATGTTTTGGCTCAGCTTGAGCAAGACGTTGGCTCACTTACGCTTGTTAGGTTGGTAAACTTATTTATTAATGAACTTGAAGAAATGCTTACACGCTTAGACGCTGCTATTGAAGAGCAAAATGTAGATAAAATTAAAGAGATAATGCATGTCCTTAAAAATTCTGCAGCGCTTTATGGAGCTATGACGCTCGCGGCCCTTGCAAGTCAGCTACATGATTCACCTCCTGTAAATATCAAAGAGAATATTAGCGCTGCACAAATAGTTCAGCATAACTTAGAAAAAACCCATGATGCGTATCAGCTTATGGCAAAAAATATTACCTAAGAGGCTGTGCTATGAATCAAACCAAACAAAAAGCGTTGGTGTATGTAGTAGAAGATAGTATTGCTAGTGGTGCACTATATGCTAGCCAATTAGAGCAAGCGGGGTATGAATGTAAACATTTTACAGACGGTTACTCTGCATTAGTTGCTATAAAAGAAGTTATGCCGGATGTAATTGTACAAGATGTATGTTTACCAGATATAAGCGGGCTTGAAGTTCTTCAGTTTGTTAAAAAGCAACCTACCCCAGCTAATGTAGTGATGATAACTTCTAACAGTTCTATTGATGTGGCCGTTGAGGCTATGCGCTTAGGTGGCTTCGATTTTTTAGAAAAGCCATTTTCAGGCCAGCGCCTAGTTAGCGCGGTAGAAAGTGCCTCTACCCAAAAAGAATCATTACCTCAAAATGTTCCTCAAGAAGAGTCTCACAGCGCATCTGGGTTTATTGGTGAATCTTTAGCGATGCAAACAGTTTTTAGGCTGTTAGATAGTGCCGCTCGAAGTAAAGCATGCGTATTTATTACTGGCGAAAGCGGCACAGGTAAAGAGGTATGTGCACAAACGTTACATGATGCAAGCCCAAGAAATAAAGGTCCATTTATCGCGATAAACTGTGCCGCTATTCCTGCGGACTTATTTGAGTCAGAATTTTTTGGCCATGTTAAAGGCGCTTTTAGCGGTGCATTAAGTGATAGAAAAGGTGCGGTAGAAGTTGCAAACGGAGGAACTTTATTTTTAGACGAATTATGCGAAATGGAGCTAAACCTGCAAGCTAAATTATTGCGGTTTTTGCAAACAGGTGTATTTAATCGTGTGGGCAGTAGCGAAGTTTTACACAGTAATGTAAGGCTTGTTTGTGCAACTAACCGTAGCCCTGTTGTAGAGGTTGCTGAAGGGCGATTCAGAGAAGATTTATACTATAGACTTAATGTTATTCCTGTTAAATTACCGCCACTGAGAGAGCGTGGTAACGATATATTGCTACTTGCTCGACATGTTTTAAAACAAAAAAGTGAGAGTAATGCAAAGCAGTTTATAGGTTTTTCACCAGAGGTAGAAAAGCTGTTTTGTAATTATGACTGGCCAGGAAATATCCGAGAGCTACAAAACGTAATTGAAAATACAGTTGTGATTAATGAAGGCGAAGTCATCGAGCTAGATATGCTACCTAGCTCATTCGGGGTTGACTCTACCGCTTCTGTAAAAACAGCGAGTACACTACCTGCAAACAACCCCACACAAGCAGGTGCGCTAATGGGTGTACATGACATAGAGCCATTATGGCAAATAGAAAAGCGTGCTATTGAATCTGCTATAGAAATTTGTGACGATAACATTCCACTCGCCGCTGCTTATTTAGGTGTAAGTGCATCTACAATATATAGAAAAATAAAAGGTTGGTCTTAACATCCCTCCACATTAGCGGTGTAATTAAAACGACACCGTGAGCAAAAAAACGTCTTGGTTACATTTTCATGGTTGAAATAAAAAAAGATACCCTAAGCTCTATTACTACACCCCAAGTTTAATAGTAAAAGGAGATCACAATGAGTAACGTTAATTTACAACCAGCCAGCGTAATGCAGCCGTTAGTAGTAAGCGATTTAGATCACAATGATGTGAATATAGTTGACCGCGTAAGTGAAAAACCGTGGAAAATGATAGTGGTGTACAGAGGGCAGCATTGCCCTAAATGTACTGAGCAACTTAACGAATTAGCAACCATGCATGATGATTTTTCTAAAGCCGGTGTTGAAGTTGTAGCAGTAAGTGCTGACAGTGAAGCACAGCTTAAAAAGCACTTTGAAAAAATAGATGTGAACTTTCCGCTTTATTATAATTTGACTATAGAGCAAATGACTGACTTAGGTTTATACATAAGCGAGCCTCGTAGTGATGCCGAAACCGACCATCCATTTGCAGAGCCATGCATTATTGTTCTAAATGAAGATAACCAAGTTCAGATGCTAGATAAATCAAATAGCCCGTTTGTTCGCCCAAGCCTTAAGCAGGTATTAGCAGGAATTAAATTTTCACGGGAAAACGATTATCCAATTCGTGGTACGTTTATAAAATAATGAATACTAACGATTGAAAAGGGCACATTTTGTGCCTTTTTTTATTATTTTAAAAATTTTTTACTTTATTTACTTGAAAACAATTTTACTGCCCATAAATAGTTTAGTGAGGACGCCTGATGGGTCCCAAACTAAACAGAAGTAATTGAAATTTATATTATTAATTTAATTATGTTGTGCTTGTTCAAACGAAAAGTTACAACATTATATCGCTTATATATGAGGATATTATTATGCGTACAGTAGACTTATCACCACTTTATCGTTCATTCATTGGTTTCGATCATTTAGCATCTTTAATGGATGCCGCGGCTCGCACAGACAAGCAGCCTAGCTTTCCTCCATACAATATCGAAGCACTAGATAAAGACAAATACCGAATCACTATGGCTGTAGCTGGTTTTAGTGAAACAGAGCTGACTATTGAGTCAGAGAACAACACGTTAAAAGTTGCGGGCACTAAAGCAAATAAAGATGAAAACGCTGAGCGAAAATTTATTCATCAAGGCATTGCAGAGCGTAACTTTGAGCGCAAATTCCAACTTGGGGATCACGTAAAAGTATTGGGTGCAGATCTCGCTAATGGTTTACTAAGCATTGACTTAGAACGCGAAATTCCAGAAGCACTCAAACCACGTAAAATAGAAATTGGCGGTGGTAACCTACTCGAAGGTAAATAATAACCGTTAAATTTTCCCTGGATATAGCCGCCTCAATGAGGCGGCTTTTTAATTTTTATAACTTATTTAAATTTGTTAAATAGTGCTTGGCTTGTGCTAGTGTTCGCTCTTTGAGTTGTTCATCTTGTTTGTCCCAGTTTTTGTAAACCATGCCTATGCGCGGGTTTTTCTCGAGTAAAGAGCGGTGTTTATTCATAAACTGCCAGTATAAGCTATTATATGGGCATGCTTTTTCACCTACTTTTTGTTTTACGTCGTATTGGCAGTTTTTACAGTAGTCGCTCATTTTATTAATGTAATTTCCGCTGGCTGCATAGGGTTTAGTAGCTATAATTGCATCATCTGCGAATTGGCTCATGCCACGTGTATTTGGCATTTCAACCCATTCAATTGCATCAATGTAAACTCCTAAATACCAACTATCTACCTCATCAGGGTGTATACCTGTAAGTAAGCAAAGATTACCAATAATCATTAATCGCTGAATATGATGGGCATACGCTGTTTCTAAGCTTTGCGTTAATGCATGGCTTAGGCAATTCATTTTTACATTTCCATCCCAAAAGTAAGTGGGGAGGGTCTGTGTGGCATTTAATTGGTTTTTATCTGCGTATTCAGGCATGTTTATCCAATATACGCAGCGCACGTATTCCCGCCAGCCAAGTATTTGCCTAATAAAACCCTCTACTTGAGAAATAGAAATCATGTCTTTATTGGCATTAAATTCCCGCAACACATATTCAATAACATACAGAGGGTGAATTAACTTAGCATTTAGCGCAAACGACAAACGGCTATGGTACAGACTTGCGTTATTGTTTACTTGGTCAGTCATAGCATCTTGAAACTGACCAAAATGCTTAAGTAAATGCTCGCAAAAATAAGCAAGGCAACTTTGTGCTTGTTTACGTGTAAGCGGCCAAGGTACTTGGTTATTTTCTAGTTCACCAAAGTAGCTTACATTGTGTTTTTTAAGCCGAGATAAAATAGAACTTACATCATTATTAAAGAGCTTAGGTTGCGGAATGGCTGCAATATCAGCTTTTTTAAATTTATTTCTATTATTACTGTCATAGTTCCATTTTCCACCGTGTGGTTTATCGCCGTCCATAAGTATGTTGTATTGCTTACGCATAGAGCGATAAAAGTGCTCCATAGTGACATGCTTATTTTTTTCAAAACGTTCTGTAATGCGCTCAAACGGCAACATAAAGTGCTCGGTATCAAAGGCAGTCACTTCAAATGTACTATTTTTTTTAAAATCAGATAATTGTTTTTTAAGCCTATATTCGTCAGGGTATTGGTAGTGTATTTCTGTGCAGTTGTGAGTATTGGCAATACGCGTTAACAAATCTGGTAGTGTTTTATCTTGGCAGGTTTCATCTAAGCTAAGATGAAGCACATTATAATTTGCAGTTTTTAATGCAACAGCAAATCGCTCCATGGCATAAAAAAAAGCACACAATTTTTGAACGTGGTGCTTAACATAATGTGTTTCTTGTTTTAGTTCTGCGATTAAATAAAGTGTGTCAGGGTCTTTTTCTTTAAACCAAGAATGTGACGCGTTAAGTTGGTCGCCTAGAATAAGACGCAATACTTTGAAGTTAGCCATAACAAACCTAAATTTGAATCATACGTAAGTATTTAATACAGCGATCTTATGTCTATTTTCATTATCAAGTAATAAAAGCGTTGCTAAGCAAGAGATGATATTGAATTGCGGGTTAGGGGATATGGGGGTAGAAGAATGCTAAAAGCTTAACTGTTTTTGTAAACAACTAAGCTTTTAGCTTTCAAGTTATACTTTATTACTACGAAGCTCACTAATTTTTTGCTCAAGCGATACCACGTTAGATTTTTTAAATAATGCTGTATTAGCAAAGCTTTCAAAGTATCTAAGTGCTTGTTGCCATGCCGATTGAGTTTGCGAAGTAAATAAACGTCCTAAATGTTCACTTAGCGTGTCATAAAAAGCATCACACAATATTGTAATGTCTTTGGCAGTTGCATTCATTTTTTTTAAATACTGTAAGTGGTGCGTCAAAAAAGGGGCAACAGAAGACGGGTTATCTAAATGCCTTACAATACGCTCTAAAACACAGTACAAAATGTAGCTTTTCTCATTAAAGTAAGCTGCACTTGGGTACTGCATTGTAATGGCAGATGCTTCAAGCTTGCCATGAAACCGTGCTGTAAAAGCATGGAAGTTAGGCTTGA
This sequence comes from Pseudoalteromonas espejiana DSM 9414, assembly GCF_002221525.1. Lineage (NCBI taxonomy): Bacteria > Pseudomonadati > Pseudomonadota > Gammaproteobacteria > Alteromonadales > Pseudoalteromonadaceae > Pseudoalteromonas > Pseudoalteromonas espejiana. The sequence goes on from NZ_CP011028.1 coordinate 1,234,455, forward strand.
TTGCGTTCAAGCTTTTAATTAATTGTGGCTGATAAGTATTCATTTGCTATCTCATTAAGTATTTATAATTTTTATTTTTATTTTTATCCACATCGGTGAGCCTTTATTATAGTGCTTAGCTCAAATATCGCACGTAATCTAAACGTAAAAAGCATAAAAATGTATCAGTTTTATGAATTTTAAATATTTAGTTAATTAATATGCTTTATTTTACGTAGCTTTTATGAGGGTAAATTTTTATTTTTAAAGCCGCCATAATCATAATACATACAGGCTAAGCTTAAAACGTAGGATCGGCGGTTTTATCAAACTTATTCGTTATTATGGTTGCTAATTACCCCGTACATCCTTATAATAGCCGCCATTGTTTAGCGGTTAATTAACAGCTAACAGCGATATTGAATTTTAGGTTTAATATCTATTGGCGCGGGATGGAGCAGCCTGGTAGCTCGTCGGGCTCATAACCCGAAGGTCGTCGGTTCAAATCCGGCTCCCGCAACCAATCTTTATAGTAGGTATAAACCTTACTAATTCTGTATCGCGCATTCTAAGTAATGCGCGTTTTGCGTTTAAGCTAATGTAGTTTAATTTGGTCAGTACTATGACCCGCAGCCAAGCTTGGCCTGAGGCCACACAGTTTTATGCTTTATTGGTGTGACGCCCCGCTTGGTTCGGGGCGTTGTTGTATCTGCACCATTGATTTATGGCTTTGTCATTAAATCAAAACTTAAACTCAGTATTTTAGGGCTATAAGCCCTTTTTTTGTTTGTATGGAGGATTTTCGTGACAAAACTTGAGCAAGATTTATTAACCATGCTTACGCCTGCGGTAGAAATGTTAGGCTTTGAATTACATGGTCTTGAGTTTGTACAAGCAGGTCGCCATTCTACCTTAAGGGTCTACATTGACCATGAGGACGGAATATCAGTAGATAATTGTGCGGATGCGAGTCGCCAAGTAAGTGCGATTTTAGATGTCGAAGACCCAATTACAAACGAATATGATTTGGAAGTATCGTCTCCTGGTGTTGATCGTCCATTATTCAAACAAGATCACTACGAGAAGGCGCAAGGAGAGGAAGTACGCGTGCGTACTAAGCTTCCACAAGACGGTCGCCGTAATTTTAAAGGCGACTTAGTAGCAGTTAGCAGTGATATGATCACACTTAAAAGCGATGGCGAAGAGCACTTAATCATGCTTAGCAATATCGAACGTGCGAACATCATCGCAAAGTTTTAATTCGAGTGCGAAGGAATAGGGCAAGCGAGGCATTACCCATGGCAAAAGAGATATTATTGGTTGCTGAAGCCGTTTCCAATGAGAAAGCGGTTCCAAAAGAAAAGATTTTTGAAGCTCTAGAGTTCGCTCTAGCGACAGCGACAAAGAAAAAACACGATGGCGAAATTGAAGTGCGTGTATCAATCGACCGTAAAACTGGTGATTACGATACATTCCGTCGTTGGCAGATTGCAGAAGTTCAAGAAGATGGTTCATTAGAAAACCCATACAGCGAAATTACGCTAGAAGCAGCTCAAGTTGAAGAACCTGATTTGCAAATGGGTGATTATGTTGAAGAACAGATTGAATCTATCAAATTTGACCGCATAACTACACAAATGGCTAAGCAAGTTATCGTACAAAAAGTACGTGAAGCTGAGCGTGCGCTAGTGGTAGAAGCATACAAAGATCAAGAAGGCGAGTTAGTAACTGGTGTGGTTAAAAAAGCCACTCGTGACGCAATCGTACTTGATTTAGGTAACAACGCAGAAGCGGTTATTTACCGTGACGACATGCTGCCACGCGAAAATTTCCGCCCAGGCGATCGTATCCGTGGTCTTCTTTACGAAGTTAAGCCAGAAGCGCGTGGCGCTCAGTTATTCGTAACGCGTTCTAAACCAGAAATGCTGATGGAATTATTCCGCATTGAGGTGCCAGAAATTGGCGAAGAAATGATTGAGCTTCGTGCCGCAGCACGTGATCCTGGTTCTCGCGCTAAAATTGCCGTTAAATCTAACGACAAGCGCATTGACCCAGTAGGCGCATGTGTAGGTATGCGTGGTGCACGTGTACAAGCTGTATCATCAGAACTTGGTGGTGAGCGTGTCGATATCGTACTTTACGATGACAACCCAGCGCAGTTTGTTATTAACGCAATGGCGCCAGCAGAAGTGGCTTCAATCGTAATGGATGAAGACACTCACTCAATGGATATCGCGGTAGAAGCCGATAACCTAGCACAAGCAATCGGTCGTAATGGTCAAAATGTTCGTTTAGCTAGCCAGTTAACTGGTTGGGAACTAAATGTAATGACTGTTGATGACATGCGCGCTAAAAATGAAGCTGAGTCAGATAAGTTAATTAACTTATTTACTGAAAACTTAGATATTGATGATGAATTTGCATCATTACTTATCAACGAAGGTTTCTCAACACTTGAAGAAGTAGCGTATGTACCTGCTTCAGAGTTTTTAGAAATCGATGGCTTAGATGAAGAAACTGTTGATGTGTTACGTTCACGTGCAAAAGATGCACTAACAACGAAAGCACTTAAAACGGAAGAAAGCTTAGAAGGCGTAGAGCCAGCTGAAGACTTACTTGCGCTTGACGGTTTAGAACGTCATCTAGCATTTGTTATGGCAAGCAAAGGTGTAGTAACACTTGAAGACTTAGCTGAGCAAGGTATTGATGAATTAGTAGATATTACAGAGCTTTCGCCTGAACAAGCAGGTGAGTTAATTATGGCTGCACGTAATATTTGTTGGTTCGCAGACGAGTAATTTATTAACGGAGGTATTACACACTATGGCAGAAGTAAATGTTGAAAAACTAGCCGGCGATATAGGTACAACTGTTGATAAATTGCTACAGCAATTTTCACAAGCGGGTATCACTAAAAAAGCGGGTGACAACGTAACAGAAGCTGAAAAAGCGCAGTTACTTGATCACTTAAGCAAATCGCATGGTGGTACTGGTTCAGATGGCCCAGCACGTATGACTTTACAACGTAAGAGCAAAAGCACATTAAGTGTTACAGGCTCTACGGGTAAAGCAAAAGCTGTTCAAGTTGAAGTTCGCAAAACACGTACTTACGTGAAGAAAAGCGCAATGGAGCAAGAACAAGAGCAACAACGTCTAGCCGCTGAAGAACAAGCGCGTATCGAAGAGCAGCAAAAAGCTGCACAAGAAGCCGCTGAATTAAAAGCGAAACAAGAGGCAGAGCGTAAAGCAAAAGAAGACGCTGATCGTAAAGCCAAAGAGGAAGCTAAACGCAAAGCAGATGCTGAGCGTAAAGCTAAACAACAGCAGATGACCCCAGAGCAAAGTGCTAAGTCTGAGAAAGATCGCATCGAAGCTGAGCGTCTGCAGAAAGAAGCAGAAGAGGCCGCATTGAAGAAAGCTGAAGAAGAAGCGAAACGTCAAGCAGAAGAGGCAAGAAAGCTAGCTGAAGAGAATTCAGCACGCTGGAAGAAAGAAGAAGAAGAACGTAAGAAACGCGAAGAAACAGCGGATCACCACCTTACGACTTCTACTTACGCACGTGAAGCAGAAGATGTTGCTGATGCGCGTGATGAGCAAGGTTCACGCCGTGCGAAGAAAAAGAAAAAAGCCCCAGCAAAAGATAAATTTGCAGGTGCTAAAGGCCGTAAAGGCAAGCTAAAAGCACCAACTTCACTACAGCATGGTTTCCAAAAACCAACGGCTGATGTTAAAAATGAAGTACGCATTAGCGAAACAATTACAGTAGCTGAGCTTGCATCGCGCATGGCTGTTAAAGGCGCTGAAGTTGTTAAAACAATGATGAAAATGGGTGACATGGTTACCATTAACCAAGTGATTGACCAAGAAACAGCACAACTTGTAGCTGAAGAAATGGGTCACAAAGTTATCATCGTTAAAGAAAACGAATTAGAGCAAACAGTACTAAACGACCGTCATGAAGATGGTCAATCTGAGCCGCGTGCGCCAGTAGTAACTGTAATGGGTCACGTTGACCACGGTAAAACGTCAACGCTTGATTACATTCGTTCAGCTAAAGTTGCATCAGGCGAAGCCGGTGGTATTACACAGCACATTGGTGCATACCACGTTGAAACTAACGGCAACATGATCACGTTCTTAGATACTCCAGGTCACGCCGCGTTTACATCAATGCGTGCTCGTGGTGCTAAAGCAACAGATATCGTAATCCTAGTGGTTGCAGCAGATGATGGTGTAATGCCACAAACTAAAGAAGCGGTACAGCATGCTCGCGCAGCTGGCGTTCCTTTAATCATTGCTGTAAACAAAATGGATAAAGAAGGCGCAGATCCAGATCGCGTTAAAAACGAGCTAGCTCAGCTAGACGTAATCCCAGAAGATTGGGGCGGCGATACGCAGTATGTTCATATATCAGCTAAAACAGGCTTAGGTATTGATGACCTACTAGAAGCTGTTCTTATGCAATCTGAGCTTTTAGAGCTTCGCGCTCCTTCAGAAGGCATGGCAGCAGGTGTTGTAATTGAGTCTCGTCTTGATAAAGGTCGTGGTCCGGTTGCATCTATCCTAGTTCAATCAGGTACCCTTAACCAAGGTGATATCGTACTGTGTGGTCTTGAATACGGCCGTGTTCGTGCAATGAAAGACGAAAACGGTAAAGACATTAAATCGGCTGGCCCTTCTATTCCAGTAGAGATTTTAGGTCTATCGGGTATTCCGGCTGCAGGTGATGAAGCGACTGTTGTTAAAGATGAGCGTAAAGCGCGTGAAGTTGCTTTATACCGTCAAGGTAAATTCCGTGACGTTAAACTTGCTCGTCAGCAAAAAGCGAAGCTTGAAAACATGTTTACTAACATGGCTGAAGGCGATGTATCTGAAGTTAACGTGGTACTTAAAGCAGACGTACAAGGTTCAATCGAAGCAATTTCAGATTCACTTACTAAACTTTCTACTGATGAAGTAAAAGTGAAGATTGTTGGCTCTGGCGTAGGTGGTATCACCGAAACTGACGCTACACTTGCTGCTGCATCAAATGCAATCGTAGTTGGCTTTAACGTGCGTGCTGATGCATCTGCTCGTAAAGTGATTGATACTGAAAACTTAGACCTTCGTTACTACAGCGTAATCTACGCATTAATCGAAGAAGTTAAGCAAGCCATGTCTGGTATGCTTGCTCCTGAGTTTAAGCAAGAGATTATCGGCCTTGCAGAAGTACGTGACGTATTTAAGTCTCCAAAAATTGGCGCAATTGCTGGTTGTATGGTTACTGAAGGTACAATTAAGCGCAGCGCGCCTATTCGTGTTCTACGTGACAACGTGGTTATATACGAAGGTGAGCTTGAGTCACTACGTCGCTTTAAAGATGACGTTCAAGACGTTCGTAATGGCATGGAATGTGGTATCGGCGTTAAGAACTACAACGACGTTCGCGTTGGTGACCAAATCGAAGTATTCGAGACAGTTGAAGTACAACGTACACTTTAATTACTCGTAAGCTAAGATTGTAAATGGGGGCTTTGCCCCCATTTCTGTATCCATTACTTAATTAACTTATTAATTTAATTCAATAGGTTATGATTTTAGGAAAACAATCATGAGAGAATTTTCTCGCACTGATCGTGTTGCTCAGCAAATTCAAAAAGAAATTGCTGTTATTTTACAACGCGAAATTAAAGATCCGCGCTTAGGCATGGTGACAGTGTCTGCGGTAGAAGTATCGCGCGATTTATCTTACGCAAAAGTGTTCATCACGGTGTTCAATACCGAAGATGAAAACAAAGCAAAAGAAAGCGCAAAAATACTAAATGAAGCAACCGGTTATATTCGCTCGCTGCTAGGTAAGCGTATTCGTGCGCGTATCATGCCAGAGCTTAAATTTGTTGTAGATAACTCGCTAATGGAAGGGATGCGTATCTCTAACTTAGTAGATTCGGTTATTCGCGAAGATAACGCTAAGCATGTAAACGACGAAACAGATAGCGAAGAAGGCACTAAAGACTAATGGCAAGACGCAGTAAAGGCCGTCCGATTGATGGTATTTTGTTGTTAAACAAACCTCAAGGCATTTCATCGAACAAAGCCCTACAGCAAGCTAAAGGTATTTACTTTGCGCAAAAAGCAGGGCATACCGGTGCGCTAGACCCACTAGCAACAGGCATGCTGCCTATTTGTTTTGGTGAGGCGACTAAGTTTACCCAATTTTTGCTCGACACTGATAAAACCTACGTAGTGCGCGCTAAATTAGGCGAGCGTACAACAACATCAGACTCTGACGGCGAAATTGTTAGCACCAAAGATGTTAATGTCACTATTGAGCAACTAAAAAGCGAAATTGCAGCTTTTTTAGGTGAGTCAGATCAGTACCCTTCAATGTATTCTGCACTTAAATATGAAGGTAAGCCTTTGTATAAGTATGCGCGCGAAGGTATTGAAGTACCGCGTAAATGCCGAAAAATCAACGTGTTTAGCTTAACGCTAGATGAGTTTGATGAGCAAAACAACGAAGTACAAATGACCGCGCATGTATCAAAGGGCACGTATATTCGTACCATTGTTGATGATTTAGGCGAAAACCTAGGCTGTGGCGCGCATGTAATTATGCTGCACCGCTCAGCGGTTGGGCATTATCCTGCAGATAAAATGGTCACGCTTGAGCAGCTTGAGGCTCTACTAGCAAAAGCCAAAGAAGAGGATGTTGCACCATCTACTTACCTAGATGAGTTGCTGCTACCAATGGATAGCGCCTTGGTTGATTTACCTGTGGTAGAAATAACCAAAGAGCAGGGTGTTGGGTTTAGCCATGGTCAAGCTGTGGTGTTAGGCACCACTCTACCTGAAGGGGCAATTAAAGTACTTGCTGATGGTGTGTTTATTGGCACCGGTGAGCGCAACCCCGATGGGCATTTAAAATCAAAGCGTGGCTTGTCTAATCAGCTTCCAGAGTAAACTTTAACTTGTAGTTATTCTCATAGTTGGTAGAATACGCCCGCTTAATCGTTTTGGCTGAATTAGTGATCGGCTAAAGCACCTATTAAATTTAACTTTTGGAGTTATTATGTCACTAAGCAATCAAGAAAAAATCGATATCATTGCTAAATTTGCACGTGCTGAAGGCGACACTGGTTCACCTGAAGTACAAGTAGCTTTACTTACTTTTGATATCAACAAGCTTCAAGGTCACTTTGCTGACCACAAGCATGACTTCCACTCACGTCGTGGTCTGCTTCGTAAAGTAAGTACTCGCCGTAAATTGCTTGATTACCTTAAAGGTAAAGATATCTCGCGTTATACTGCGTTAATCCAAGAGCTTGGCCTACGTCGCTAAGAACTTGATTACGAGAAAAGGAGCTTTATAGCTCCTTTTTTTGTGCCTAAATTTTGTAATTTAAAATCATCCATAATAGCTTTACCAGCTGGCTTTATGATGTTTTAAAATACTCATGCGTTTAACAAAACAACGAACTTTAGCGTTTTACCAGCACGAATATCTCTCCTTAAAAAACCTGCCTTAATTAAGCGAATTGCTATAAACCGTTTTATATAAAGTAATTGATAAATAATGAGATAAAAGCGATTACTTTTATCTTGGGGTAGACTCGCAATTTTACGTCGCTTTGGTATATACTATGCGCGTAGATAAATAGGTTATCTGCAGTCATTAAAAATTTTGCCAATTGTAGTACTTAATTGATTTCCAACTGAATACAATTATGTACTGTAATTGGCCCTTTTAATGACACTTACTTAATGAAATATAAAAACATTTAAGGAATATTTTAAGTGCAAGCAATTATTAAAGAATTTCAACTAGGTCAACACACAGTTACCCTAGAAACAGGTGCTATCGCACGTCAAGCAGACGGCGCAGTATTAGCAAGCATTGGCGATACTTCAGTACTTGTTACTGTTGTTGGTAAGCGTGAAGCTCAACCAGGTCAAGACTTCTTCCCACTAACAGTTAACTACCAAGAGCGTATGTACGCTGCTGGTCGTATCCCAGGTGGTTTTTTAAAGCGTGAAGGTCGTCCTAACGATGGCGAAACACTAATTGCACGTCTTATTGACCGTCCAATTCGTCCACTTTTCCCAAATGGCTTCGTAAACGAAGTACAAGTTATTGCTACAGTTGTTTCTGTTAACCCTGAAATCCAACCAGATATGGTTGCGATGATTGGTACTTCAGCTGCACTTGCTATCTCTGGTATCCCGTTCAGTGGTCCAATTGGCGCATCTCGCGTAGGTTACATCAACGGTGAATACGTACTTAACCCGACGCTAAAAGAGCTTGAAGAAAGCCAACTTGATTTAGTAGTAGCTGGCACTGATAACGCAGTATTAATGGTTGAGTCAGAAGCTGACGTACTTGCAGAAGACGTTATGCTTGGTGCTGTTGTATATGGCCATGAACAATCTCAAGCTATCATTACAGCAATTAACGAATTTAAAGCAGAAGCAGGCAAGCCTACATGGGATTGGACTGCACCTGAGAAAAACGTTTCTCTTGAAGAAAAAGTAGCATCACTTGCATCAGATAAAGTAGGCGAAGCTTACCGCATTACTGATAAAGTAGCGCGCAAAGAAGCACTTGGCGTAGCTAAAGATGCAGTAATCGAAGCACTAACAGGCGAACTTGCTGAAGGCGAAACGCTTGATAAGCAAGAGGTTGGTAAAGTATTCGGTTCACTTGAGAAGAAAATTGTACGTGGCCGCATTGCTGCAGGCGAAAAACGTATCGATGGTCGTGAACCAGATATGATCCGTGCACTTGACGTAATGACTGGCGTATTACCGCGTACTCACGGTTCTGCTATCTTTACACGTGGTGAAACTCAAGCACTAGTGACAGCTACACTTGGTACAGAACGTGATTCACAGTTAATCGATGATTTAACTGGCACACACAAAAACCACTTTATGCTTAACTACAACTTCCCTCCATTCTGTGTGGGTGAAACTGGTTTTGTAGGTTCTCCTAAGCGTCGTGAAATCGGCCACGGTAACCTAGCTAAGCGTGGTATTTCTGCTGTAATGCCTACACTTACTGAATTCCCTTACTCAATTCGTGTTGTTTCTGAAATTACAGAATCAAATGGTTCTTCTTCAATGGCTTCTGTATGTGGTACGTCACTTGCGCTTATGAACGCAGGTGTACCAATTAAAGCATCTGTTGCGGGTATCGCGATGGGCCTAGTTAAAGAAGACGAAAAATTCGTAGTGCTTTCAGATATCTTAGGTGACGAAGATCACTTAGGTGACATGGACTTTAAAGTAGCAGGTACTTCAAACGGTATCACTGCACTACAAATGGATATTAAGATTGAAGGTATCACGCAAGAAATCATGCAAATTGCTCTTAAACAAGCAAAAGCTGCACGTTTACACATTTTAGGTGTAATGGATGAAGCGATTTCTGCACCTTCTGAAGAATTATCAATGTTTGCTCCGCGCATCTACACTATGCAAATTCCTGCTAAGAAGATCGCTGAAGTTATCGGTAAAGGTGGCGCTACAATTCGTCAACTTACTGAAGAAACAGGCACTACTATTGAAATTGAAGACGACGGTACAATTAAAATTGCTGCAACAGACGGTGAAAGCGCACAAAACGCAATTACACGTATTGAGCAATTAACAGCAGAACTTGAAGTAGGTACTATCTACACTGGTAAAGTTGTACGTATTGTTGACTTTGGTGCGTTTGTAAACATTCTTCCTGGTAAAGATGGCTTAGTGCATATCTCACAAATCAGCACAGAACGTGTTAACAACGTGACTGACCACCTAAGCGAAGGTCAAGAAGTTAAAGTTAAAGTACTAGAAGTAGACCGCCAAGGCCGTGTACGTCTAAGCATTAAAGAAGCAATGGATTCAGCTGCACCAGCTGCTGATGAGTCAAAAGACGCATAATTGCAAAACTTTAACCCGGCTATATTAGCGGGATAATAAAAAAGGGGCTGTTTAGCCCCTTTTTTTATGCTTTAATGAAACCTTATTAGACAAGGTCTGTCTTATTTTTATTGCGATATATCTTGGTATTAAGGATTTTAATGATACTCAAACATTTAGCTTTGGCATCTTTTGCTATTTTGTCTTTAAGCGCTTGCCAAACAACGACCGAATCAAAGCCTACGCCAATAGTGAATGTGCCTTTTACAGCACCACTTGCCTCAGACTTTAGAAGTGAAATTGCCATAGCTCGTTATTCTGAGCTATTAAACAGAGCCGATTTAAGCACCGAGCAACAAGCTAAACTTTATTACGACCGTGGGGTATTATTTGATAGCTTAGGCATGACCACGTTATCGAGAATAGATTTTAATCGCGCGATAAAATTAAAGCCTGATTTAGCCGAAGTGTATAATTTTTTGGGTATTCAACATACGCTTATGCAGCAATACGAAAAAGCCTATGAGTTTTTTGACTCAGCCTTAGAGCTTAACGAAGAGCATGAGTATGCTTATTTAAACCGTGGTATTGCTTTATATTATGGTGAAAGAGCAGGGCTTGCGCAAAGCGATTTTGACGAGTTTTTAGCGCGCTCACCAAACGATCCTTACCGTGTTTTATGGCTCTACCTTGCTCAATCGCAAGAAGATAAAACACAAGCACTAGAATCACTTAAAACTAACGCAGCGGCACTTGATGAGTCGCAATGGGCGTATCAGCTGATTTCGCTTTATACCGGTGATATGAGCGAACATGCGTTTTTATCTGGGATAAGCGATGGCGTTAAATCTGAGCAAGAATACGCACAGCGTTTATGTGAGGCATATTTTTACCTGGCAAAAATGCACCAAGCAGCGGGTGAGCAATTTTTAGCAGCTGATTACTTTAGGCTGGCACTAGCCACAAATGTGCACGAATTTATTGAATATAAATATGCGCGCTTAGAGCTTGAGCTGATGGCTGGTGTTGACGCAAGCTAAACGTTTAAGCACACTAGTTGGTTTGCTAATTAGCCTGCTTATTGCAGGCTCTAGCAACAAACTAAGTACCATTAGCTTTTGGCACGTAGTACACACTCAAGCCAACCCTCTACAAAGCTATTGGCAATTTCCCACTTACTTTACTGATAACCTTGCTCGCCTTCCCGAACTGACGTTAGCGTTTTTAGCGCGAAAAAACATTCCTGCTGCGCAATATAGTTACTCTATTAACCTTATTAATAATAAAAAAAATGACCAAGCAAAGCTGTATTGGCAACCGAGTATTACTCATATTAGCCCCGCTCAGCGACAACAATTAGCTGACCTGTTTTTAGAGCAATCACGTTGGGGTGATTTAATATTATTAAAGCAGCAAAACTTATTGCCTAAAGGCAATGCATATAATCATTTAGCACTTCATACCTCAACGAGTTACAAGCGTATTCCCACTGCTTTTTTAAATGAGCTAGGCTTTACGGCTTTAAACTCATTATCGGCTGTTAATAACGCCTGTACCTACAATGTGCTGATGTTAGGTATTCATCGCGAAGGGCTGTTTAAATTACATGACTTCACAACACAATTTAATAAAAATCCAGAGCCACATAAGGGCGTATTTTGTTTTAGCAAACCTGTATACGCTGCGGATGCATTAAGCTGTAAAAATACTCTTTCCATGGCAAGTTGTAAGTGGAAAAACACAACCCTTAAAGCTAGAGCGACTAAAGGGTTTGATTACACCGTTATAATGAGTAAAAGCGGTACAGCTAATGTTGTGGGTAAAAAAATGCAGTTAAGTAGCGCTGCCAACTACCCCGTTTTTTTACACGAGCTAATGCACTTTAGCGGCTTTGAAGATGAATATCCTTTAGCGGCGAGTAAACAAAAGTGGCTGTGTGCTAAAAAAGGTTTTGTTGCACCTAATTTATATATTTCACAAGGTGAAACTGCGCCAACAGGCTGGTACAAAAGTGAGAGTTGCCAGCAAGGGGGCGTGGCATATAAGCCGAGCGAGCATTGGTCAATAATGCAGTATCAACAACTAGGTTTATCAAAGAGGTACAGGGCGTTGTGGAAGGCACAAATACAACTACAGCAACCCTTAACCCTTGATTAAAATTAAATCGAATAGGCTTGCTATCTATAGACAAAATGGCCGTTTATAAGTATAACTGTACGTATTAATGTCGTTTAAAAACAGACAGTAAAAGCATCTTTTCGTGATGTTTTAAACGTAAGGATAAACTTATGATTATAAAAGGCCCTACATTATGACTTTGCTCTGGATACCTTTGTTATCCTTAATTGGCAGTGTTATTTCTTCATGCACCGGCAAACTATCTCGTACGCAAGCTGCAGCTGTCACTGTTCTTGCTCCGTTAACCGCTTTGGGTATTACGCTTTACCATACTCCAGCTATTTTAGCGGGTGAAACGATTCGTTATGCTGTGACCTGGATCCCCGCTGTGGGGCTCGATTTATCATTTCGTCTCGATGGCTTAAGCCTGTTGTTTATGTTTATGATTTTAGGCATAGGCATACTGGTTATTGCCTATGCGCGTTACTACCTCAGTCAAAACGACTCATTAGCCAAGCTTTATAGTTACTTATTACTATTTATGACGGCAATGCTTGGCATTGTTATGTCAAATAACGTGATTCAACTATGGCTGTTCTGGGAGCTAACTAGCATAAGCTCGTTTTTATTGATCAGCTATTGGTGGCATAAAACAGAGGCCCGAAAGGGCGCACGTATGGCATTGGCTGTAACTGGTGCCGGTGGTTTAGCGTTATTGGCAGGCTTAATGTTAGTTGCCGATATAGTAGGTAGCTACGACCTTGATGTAATTCTAGCAAGTAAGGCAATTGTACAATCTCACGACTTATACGAAACTGCACTTGTGCTAGTACTACTAGGTGCGTTTACTAAGTCGGCACAGTTCCCGTTTCATTTTTGGTTACCGCATGCCATGGCAGCGCCTACGCCTGTCAGTGCTTATTTGCATTCAGCGACAATGGTAAAAGCGGGTATATTTTTATTAGCGCGTTTTCATCCCGTATTGTCTGGCACCGACACGTGGTTTTTATTGGTTGGTTTAACAGGGTTAGCCACATTACTATTTGGCGCTTACATTGCTTTATTTAAACACGATTTAAAAGGGCTACTCGCTTACTCTACAATTAGCCATTTGGGCTTAATAACCTTATTGCTAGGCCTTGATACTGAGCTTTCTACTGTGGCGGCAATATTTCATATTATTAACCATGCTACTTTTAAAGCCTCTTTGTTTATGGCTACAGGTATTATTGACCATGAAACCGGCACGCGAGATATGCGTAAGTTAAACGGTATGTGGCGTTATTTACCTTACACCGCAACGCTTGCAATGGTAGCTGCAGCCTCTATGGCGGGCGTACCATTATTAAACGGCTTCTTATCTAAAGAAATGTTTTTTGCCGAAACCCTACATCAGCAAGTACTTGGCTCTATGTCGTGGTTAATTCCGGTGTTAGCAACAATTGCAGGGGCGTTATCGGTGGCTTATTCATCACGCTTTATTCACGATGTATTTTTTAATGGTGAGCCTATTGATTTACCGCGCCAGCCGCATGAAGCACCGCGTTATATGCGTCTTCCAATAGAAGTATTGGTGGTTTTGTGTGTGTTGGTGGGTATGTTTCCGCACTTTTCAGTCGATGGCATTTTATCTGCCGCGTCTTTAGCTGTGCTTGGCCAAAAAGTGCCAGAATACGAGTTGGCTATATGGCATGGTTTTAATTTACCATTATTAATGAGTGCAATGGCTGTAGTGGGTGGTTTGTTTATTTATATAAACCGTAAATACCTATTTCAATTTCAGGCGTCATTACCGCCACTCAATGCTAAAAAAACCTTTGAGGTAGTTGTCCTTAGAGTTATCAATTGGTGCCAAAACAGAGTAAATACTATCGAAAATGGCTCATTACAACGCTATATTTTTGTAATGCTGGCGGTGGTGTTATTGTGCGCCGGTTGGCCATTATTTGAAATGCAACAATTAGCAGGCAGTATGCCAAGTATTCCGGTTGATGTGCATAATGCTATTGGTGCAGGCCTGCTTATTATAGGTGCATTTGCTACTGTAATTTGGCATCGCTCTCGCGTAGTCGCATTATTAATGATTTCTATTGTAGGGCTTATGGTGTCAGTTGCGTTTACGCGTTTCTCAGCACCTGATTTAGCGCTTACACAATTAACAGTTGAAGTAGCTACCGTTATTTTATTAATGTTGGCATTGTTTTTCTTACCTCAACATACACCTAAAGAGTCTAGCTCGTTAAGAGTATTACGAGACTTAGGAATAGCCTCAACATTAGGTGTGGTGGTTGCAAGTATATGTTATGCGCTACTTACACGTCCGCTTGAATCAATATCTGACTTCTTTATCGCCAATGCTAAAACAGGCGGTGGCGGAACGAATGTAGTAAACGTTATATTAGTTGATTTTAGGGGCTTTGATACCTTAGGTGAAATCACTGTTTTAGGTATTGCTGCACTGGGCATATTTAAAGTGCTGTCGCGCATTCCATTGTTTATGCCAGCAAGTGATGGTGAAGGGCGTCCGTGGGCGCGAGAACGTCACCCTATATTACTTGCTAGTATTTCGCATAGCTTATTACCGCTTGCTTTATTAGTGTCGGCTTATATTTTCTTACGTGGTCATAATTTACCTGGCGGTGGCTTTATTGCAGGTTTGGTTACATCAATTGCCTTTATATTACAGTACATGGCTCATGGTTCAGCCTGGATAAGTGAACGCTTTGCTGTTAACTACCGTAAAATTATTGCCTCAGGTATTGGTATTGCCTTATTCACGGGTGTAGGTAGCTGGTTTTTTGATAGGCCATTTTTAACCACGTGGTTTGACTATTTTGATATTCCATTTATTGGCAAAACAGAGCTTGCTAGCGCGATTGTGTTTGATTTAGGCGTATACTTAACCGTGGTTGGCGCCACGTTAATGATATTAGCAAGCCTTGGCAACATGACAGCAGATACCCAGAAAAAAGAGGTAAATATTTAATGGAGTTATTGTACGCATCGTGCGTTGGAGTATTAGTTAGTTGCGGTGTTTTTTTACTGCTCAGAGCGCGTACGTTTCCGGTAGTGCTTGGACTTACTATGATTTCGTATGCAGTTAACTTATTTTTATTTTCTGCAGGGCGCTTAACAATTAATAAAGCGGTTGTGCTAGGTACTGGTGCCGATTACGCAGATCCGCTACCTCAAGCTCTGGTACTTACGGCCATAGTTATTGGTTTTGCTATGACGGCATTTGTGGTTATTTTAGCTATTCGTGGTCGTGCTGATTTAGGCAGCGATCATGTTGATGGACAAATAATAAAAAGCGCTACCGATAGCAAGGAGCAAAAATGATTCAGCATTTAACCTCTTTGCCAATTTTATTACCAATGCTGGCGGCAGTAATATTGCTTTTACCACCGTGTGGTAAAAGTTTACGTATTCGCCGTATAGCCTCGTCAATTATGGCTGTAATCACGTTTATTGCTAGTGCACTGCTTTTAATCCATGTGCATAACAGTGGTATAAATGTATATGCTATTGGTAATTGGTCAGCGCCTTTTGGCATTGTGCTGGTAGCCGATATGCTTTCTACTTTATTAGTTGCTCTTACCTCTTTTCTGGGAGTGGGAGTCATTTTATATGGGTGTGCGGGTGATGATGCAAAAGGTAATTTTTTTCACCCTCTCGTTCACTTTTTAATATTAGGGGTTAATGGGGCGTTTTTAACAGGCGATCTATTTAATGTATTTGTATTTTTTGAAGTATTGTTGATAGCCTCGTACTCATTACTTATGCATGCCGGAGACAAGCAGAACACCCGTGCAGCGCTTCAGTATGTAATATTAAACTTAGTTGGTTCAAGCGTATTTTTAATAGGTTTAGGCATTTTATATGGCGTGCTTGGTACCTTGAATATTGCTGATATGGCTCAAAAAGTGGCGCTATTAACGGGTGACGATGTTTATTTAGCGAAAGCCGGCGGTTTGCTGTTGTTGGTCGTATTTGCCTTAAAAGGTGCATTATTACCTTTGCACTTATGGCTGCCTAATACGTATGCAAGTGCAAAACCTGTGGTTGCGGCGTTGTTTGCAATTATGACTAAAGTTGGTGTGTACGCAATGCTGCGCGTTTATACAGTAATATTTGGTGAACAGGCAGGCGAGCTTGAGCATATGGCGCAATCTTGGCTTTGGGGTTTAGCCATTGCTACTATCGTGGTGGGTGCAATTGGTGTTATGGCTGCGCAAGATTTACGTAAATTAACGGCAAATTTAGTGGTTGTATCGGTAGGAACATTAGTGGCTTTAATTGCGCTTCAAAATATCACTGCTACTGCCGCATTATTATATTATTTGGTTCACTCTACTTTAGTTAGTGCAGCTTTGTTTTTGTTAGCGGATTTAATTGGCACGCAAAGGGGAAAAGTAGGAGATAGACTCGTACCAGGGCGCGCTGTACACCAACCTTACTTACTTGGTGCATGTTTTATAATTGCAGTATTAACGGTAGTGGGAATGCCACCGCTTTCAGGCTTTGTAGGAAAAATTTGGATCCTCAAAACAACCTTAAACAGCGAACAAGCTATGCTGTTTTGGCCTGTGTACTTAATTACTAGCTTTGTTTTGTTAGTTGCACTTTCACGAGCAGGCACGAGTTTATTTTGGGAGCGAAAAGGTAAAAAAACTGAAAGCACCGACGGCGTTAATGCTCACCCATTACAAGTTGTAATTATTGTTGGATTACTTGCTTGCTCGCCATTATTGGTTATCTTTGGTGGCCCAATTAGCGACTATATGATTAGTGCAGCTACTCAGTTACACGACATTAATAATGGCATTGATGCCGTAATGAAGGGAGGCAAGTAATGAGGTTACAAGCTCGTTTTCGTTGGTTGCCAACGCCGTTTCGTAGTTTCTTTTTATTTGTAATCTGGTTACTACTCAATAATAGTGTATCGCCAGGTCACCTAGTATTAGCTACTTTTTTAGCGATTTTTATACCGTTATTAAGTTTTTCATTACGTGACCCTCAACCTTTAATACTAAAACCTGGTTTGGCGTTAAAGCAGTTACTTATAGTGCTTTACGATATTGTGGTGGCTAATTTACAGGTTGCCTTATTAATAATTGGCCCTGCCAAAAAGCTGCGTCCTGCTTTTGTAAAAGTACCCATAGATTTAACGCACGATATGCCGATTACTATTCTTGCTAGCTGTGTGTCACTCACGCCTGGTACAGTCAGTGCCGAGGTGTATCCCATCCCAGAATCGCTTAGTGAAGGTGAAAAGCCAACGCAGCGTTATTTACTTATTCATGTGCTCGATTTAAAAGATGAAGAGGCACTTATTAAACAAATTAAACAACGCTATGAAACTCCCCTGAAGGAGATTTTTCAATGTTAGACACTGTATTACTTATTGTTTTTTCAATGATTGGCTTATCGCTGTTACTTAACTTATGGCGCTTAATTATTGGCCCATCGGTACCAGATAGAATTTTAGCCTTAGATACCATGTATATAAATGTTATTGCGCTAATTATTTTATACAGCATTAGCATGGGCACAGGCTTGTACTTTGAGGCCGCGCTGCTTATAGCAATGTTAGGTTTTATTAGTACTGTTGCGGTATGTAAGTATTTACTGCGCGGCGATATAATTGAATAGGATTTAAAAATGATAAGCGAATGGGTTGTATCTATACTGCTACTTTTTGGTGGGCTATTTATTTTAATTGGCTCACTAGGTTTAATAAAATTACCTGACTTTTATATGCGCTTACACGGCCCAACCAAAGCCACCACATTAGGTATGGCCAGTATATTAATTGCGGCTATGGTATTTTTTGCCAACTCTGAGCATGGTTTTAGTGTTAAAGAAATTTTAATCACCGTATTTTTGTTAATTACCGCGCCAATAAGTGGCTATATGCTAATCAAATCAGCTATTCATCATAAGTTAAAAGCAAAAGAGGGCACTAAAGGGCTCGATAACATAGAAGAAGATTAACCTTATAAGGGTAACTAAAAGGCCAAATAAATGTGTTTTATTTGGCCTTTTTTGTATTTGCTCAATTGCAAAGTGCTCGAGCCACCAATATTAGTTCGCAAGAATACTTAACTATTTTGAGTAGCTAAACCTGACGCTAGCAATGTTCAAAGTAGCTCATCTAAAGCTACTAAATAACAAATTATTTGTTTATGTTGATTTATTATCCTCAGGTCAGGTTAATTACCTATTATTGCGTATCGTTTTTAATCATGTGAGTATGGTGCCAATTTTATATTTAAGGATAAAACAATGACTAAAACATTATTACTTTCACTACTGATTTTTTCAGGCAGCGTATTTGCCGATCAAGCATCAAAGCAGCAAAAAATAGATGAGCTAATAAACGTAATGAACATGGATGCCATGGTTGACTCAATGTACGGGCAAGTTGAAGGCATGATGAAAAATATGTCTGCGCAAATGGGCGTTAAACCTTCTGAGCAAGCTATTTTTGATAAGTACTACGCAAATATGACCAATGTGCTAAAAACCGAAATGAGCTGGGCTAAAATGCAGCCAATGATGGTAAATGTTTACGATAAACACTTTAATGAGCAAGAAATTAGCGACATGCTGGGCTTTTATAAAACACAGACCGGTCAAAAAATACTGAAAAAAATGCCAGAGGTTATGCAAGAGTCTATGCAAATGTCACAAAGCTTAGTGCAAGATGCAATGCCAAAAATTCAAGCCATAGCGCAAGAGCTAAGTGAAGAGCTAAAACAATCACGCCAAAGCAATACCGAACAAAACTAGCCTGTTAATAAGCTAGGGTCACACGGGCAGGGTTTACCAAATTGATAGCCCTGCGCGTAATTAATGCCTATCTTGTAAAGAATATTATTAATTTGCTCGTTTTCTACAAACTCAGCAATTGTTTGCATTCCCATCATATGGGCTATTGCGTTAATTGATTTGACAATTTCTTGATCTATTTCACTGCGCTCAATATTTTTAATTAGGCTTCCATCAATTTTTAAATAATCGGCAGGCAGATTTTTTAAGTATTCAAAAGTAGGAGCACCACTACCAAAGTCATCGAGCGCAAACTTAATACCTAGGGTTTTCATTTCGGCAATAAATTTTTGTACTTTAAAAATTTGCGAAATAGCTGCGGTTTCGGTTATTTCAAAACATATGTTGTGCGCCGGCACATCAGAGTTTTTAACAAGTTTAATAAGTTCTTGTACAAACTGCTCGTCACTTAAGCTGATCCCAGATAGGTTTATAGAAACAAGCGTATCACCTTGGGGGAAAAAGGCGTGATAGTTGAGCAATAGTGTACTGATCACCCAATGATCAATTAACGTTATGAGCCCGTTTTTTTCAGTTGCGGGAATAAATAAATCTGGCGGAATTAATGTACCATCAAGCGCTTTAAAGCGAATTAAAATTTCGTAATGAGATTGTGCGTTTGGGTTTTTATAAAGCGGTTGAATAAGCTGCTTTACTAAAAAAAACTGTTTATTGGCAATGGCTTGGCTAATATTGGCAATATAGCCAATTTGCAGTGCTTCGTTAAAGAGGTTGTTGTTATTCTGATCGGTTATAAACACACGGCCTCGGCCAAGCTCTTTTGCTTTATAACATGCTATATCTGCCATGCTAAGTAGCTCTGTTGCATTTAAACCATAGCTAATAGGCACCATACCTATGCTGATGCCGGTATCAAAAATTCGTTCGTTCCAAGTAAACTTATAGCATTTTACAGCGTTAATTATTTTTTCGCAGGTAAGTTGCGCATGGGGTAGATTGCTTGCATTAATAACAAGAGCAAACTCATCGCCACCAAGTCGAGCGAGTAAATCGCCCTTATTAATACTTTGCATAATAAGGGTTGTTACTTCACATAACATTGCATCGCCCACTAAGTGCCCTGCACTGTCGTTTACAAGTTTAAAGCGATCTAAGTCTAACATGCATAAAAAACTATGTACTTGGTTATTAGATTTAGTGGGTAAGTGCTTTTTTAAATGCTGATTAAATGTATGGCGGTTCATCAATCCTGTTAGTTGGTCGTAAGCGGCAGCATAAGCTACTTGCTCTGAAAGCCTATGCTGCTGTGTTATATCCTTAATAATACCTCTGTAACCTGTAAAATTATTGTTTAATGCATAAATAGGCTTTGCAATCAGCATTAATATTTTTAAATCCTGATTTGTCGGTTTTACTTTAAAAATTAAATTGTCGAGTGGCTGAAATGTATCTTGGGCTTGTTGGTAGTCATTAACCGGAAATTCTATATGTGGATTATTTTTCATCAGCGAAAGCAAAGATTGCCCAAGCATATTTTGCTGCGGTAAATAAAAAAACAGTTGAGTGTCGCCAGATATATAACACAGTTTATCTTGGGTGTTTGTTTCCCAAAAAATATTAGCGCCTGCGTGGGCTAAGTCTTTGTAGCGTTCTTTATTTATATTGAGTAACTTTTGCGTTTGCCTGCCGCGGCGAATAATTTCGGCCATCATTGCAATAATGCATAAGCTAATACTAAATGCTGCAATTACTACCCACACGTATAATTTATATTTTTGATAAAAAGTAGCGTCTTCATTTATTAAGGTGTGTGGCTTTGGAATATCTACTTTTGCTATTTCAAACTCTTTTAAAAGCTGTGCATCTAACATCCAGGTGGTTTGCGCATTTAAAATTGGTTTCACTTTATCTATTTCGGTATTGTTTAATAAAAGCTTTACCAATTTACTTGCTTGCATAGCATGCTGCACACCATCGAGCTCATCAGCGCCAGTAGCACCATTTTGTAAGCTTGCTTGTGCAATGGTAAATATTGGCCCGCTGGCATAATTAGCCAGTAATTGGCTAGTGATATGCCAGCTTAATAAGCCATTATGCTGTTTTGGGTCAATTAGCTGACCGATTACCAAAATGGGGGTTTTTTGAGGGTAGCTATTAATAACACTTGCTATGCTGTTTTCAGTTAAATCTTCGATTAAATAAATATGTTCAGGCGCGTTGGGGTGGTTATAAATGTCATAAATTTTAGACGAATTGATTTTGCCAGTAATACTGCTGTCGGAAACGACCAACAAATTATTTTGTTTGCTCATGGCTTTTATATCAAACACTGTTTGAGCTAAATCGCGGTTTTCAAATACGCCTGTGGAGTTTTTAAGTGCCAGTATTTCAGGAGTCACTTGGTTAATTCCGCTATAAACAATAGGCACTAGTGGCAAAAAAACGGCTCTGTTTGCGTTAACCCAATTAAGTGCCGAGTTATCCGTAACAACAAGAACATCTATAGGGGTATTAGCGTATTTTTCTAGTAGGTAAGCTAAAAACTGTTTTTTAAATGTCCCTTTAGGATAGCGTTTATTATCCATAAACTCATGGAGTAACCGTGTGTTTGTATCAAGCTTAAACGCACTTTCGTAGCCATCTTTTAACATTTACGTCCATTCATGCTCACTGTGATAAGAATGAATGATCAAAATATTGTTTTTAGCTGTTTGAGCTGAAGCAATACTACTTACTAAGCAGCATGCAATAATGAGTAAAAATTTTAGCAAAACATAAGGCAATCAGCTTGTTAGGAACATTTATAGTATGTGTTTAATTCTCTATTAGCCAATTTTTAACTAAGAATGAGAATTAAGTAGATAGTTTTAAATTACAAGCTAAGCCAAAGTAATTAATTTTTAGCTAGAGCTATTAACAAACCTGCACTTGCATATTGCGCGATAGGCCAAAGTATATAAATAAGTAATACACTGCAAAGTATTGACCTATGTGTTGCACATAGGTTTATGATTGCAGGTATAGAACAAGATTGGAGCCTAATATGTACGTTAAACAGCTAGTCAAATTAATGAGCGTGACACCAGATACAGTACGTCATTACACACGAGTCGGGCTTTTACACCCAACGCGTAGTGAACAAAATGGTTATCAAGAATACACGCAAGGCGATATACAGCGTTTAAAGTTTATAATAAGTGCGCGCCAGTTAGGTTTTTCAGTCACTGATATTAAAAATATAGTGAGTGAATCAGAGCAAGGTCACTGCCCATGCCCACTTACTCGTAAACTCATTACTAAACGGTTAGAAGAAACCGAAGCGTTGTTTCAAGAAACTCTTAAACTGCGCACACGTATGCAATCGGCATTAAAACAGTGGGATTCGTCGCCCGATGGCGCAACATCAAGTGACGTATGTAGTTTAATTGAGTCGTTTGTCGATCCTATTTCAGAGCCAAGTATCAAGGAGGGGTAAATGAGTAACAAACCTGAGCAAAACTTTATAATTGAAGGCGCAAACTGCGGAAGTTGCGTTGCCAAAATAGAAAAAGCCCTAAAAAGTGTGCAAGGCGCAAACAATGTAGAAATGAACTTTGCAGAGCGCACCGTAAGAGTAGAGGGAAGCGTTGAGCAAGACACACTAATAAAAGCGGTTGAAAACATAGGCTATGGCGCAAAACCTATGAGTAATAAATCTGATCAAGACGCCCTTGATGAAAAAGCTAAATCGGATGATGCGCACTATAAAAAACTCATGCGAAATATGATGTTTGCCTTAGGCGTAGGTGTACCTTTAATGGTTTACGGCCTTATTTTTGATATGAGCGTATCAACAACAACGCAGCGCATTGCGTGGTTTGTTGTGGGCATTGTGACCCTTATGGTAATGGCGGTATCGGGCAAGCAGTTTTATAAAGGCGCATGGCAGGCATTTAAAAACCACGCTGCAAATATGGATACGCTAATAGCACTTGGTACAGGTACTGCGTGGTTGTATTCAATGTTTGTGGTAATTGCACCTAGTTTATTACCTGAAGTAGCACGGCACGTTTATTTTGAAGCATCATCGATGATCATCGGTTTAATTAGTTTAGGCCTTGCCTTTGAAGTAAAAGCACGCGGGCGCACTTCGCAGGCAATCAAGCGCTTAATTGGCTTACAAGCTAAAACTGCGCGTGTTGTACGCCAGGGGCAAGAGCAAGATATTGACATAACCGATGTACAAAAAAACGATCACGTACGTGTACGCCCTGGCGAAAAAATACCGGTAGATGGCAATGTAATTGAAGGCAGCAGCCGTGTTGACGAGTCAATGCTCACAGGTGAGCCCATGCCTGTAAGCAAACAAGCCGATGATAAAGTTGTTGCAGGCAGCATAAATAAAAGTGGCACTTTATTATTTGAGGCCACGCATGTTGGCCACGAAACCACCCTTGCTAATATTATTAATATGGTAAAGCGAGCACAAAACTCAAAGCCTTCGATAGGGCGCTTAGCCGATGTTATTTCGGGTATATTTGTACCCACAGTGATGATTATTGCTGTACTGGCTGCCCTCGCATGGCTCAACTTTGGTCCAGAGCCTTCAATTGCTTATGCAGTGGTCGCGCTTACCACTGTGCTTATAATTGCGTGCCCGTGTGCGCTTGGTTTAGCTACGCCTATGTCGGTAATGGTAGGGGTTGGTAAAGCGGCTGAGTCGGGTATTTTGATTCGTAATGGCGAGTCACTGCAAACCACCTCTAAAATAACCACCATGATTTTAGATAAAACCGGCACTATCACCCAAGGTGCACCACAAGTAACAGATGTTGTTACGTTTAATAACGCAGATAAAAACAACGTAATGCAGCTAGTTGCAAGCCTTGAGAGTAGCTCTGAGCACCCTCTGGCAGAGGCTATTATGCAGCATGCTAAAAAACAAAACGTTACTTTGAGTAAAGCCACTGACTTTGACGCCATTACCGGCAAAGGTGTAAGCGGTACGGTGAATGGGCAAACGTTGTTATTTGGCAATAAAGCGCTTATGGACAAGTACGAGATTGCTGTTGATGAAGCTACTGAGCAAGCGCACAGCTTTGCAAAAGAGGCTAAAACGCCCATGTACTTTGCTTGTAATAACCAGTTAACAGCGTTAATTGCGGTGGCGGATCCGATAAAAGAAGACTCTGCTGAGGCAATAAAACGACTGCAAAACAACGGTATTCACCTTGTCATGCTAACGGGTGATAACAACGCGACAGCACAAGCGGTTGCCCAAAAAGTAGGAATAGATGACTTTATAGCTGAGGTTTTGCCACAGGATAAAGTAAACGAAGTGAGTAAACGTCAGCAACAAGGCGAGATTGTTGGTATGACTGGCGATGGTATTAACGATGCTCCTGCACTTGCAAAGGCAGATGTAGGGTTTGCAATTGGTACTGGCACAGATGTCGCTATAGAAAGTGCCGATATAACGTTAATGCGAGGCTCACTCCACGGCCTAGCTGATGCAATAGCGATAAGCAGCGCAACTATTGGTAACATTAAGCAAAACTTGTTTGGCGCCTTTATATACAACGTAGCGGGTATTCCTATTGCGGCAGGTGTGCTCTATCCTTTTTTTGGCTTGTTATTAAACCCTGTTGTAGCCGGAGCTGCTATGGCGCTTTCATCGTTAACGGTGGTCACTAACGCTAACCGCTTACGTTTTTTTAAGCCTAATAAATCTTAGGGAGTAAATTATGTTGATGATTAATATACTCGGCGCCATTTTAATAGCAGCCATTATTTACTGGTTTTGGTTATATAAACCAAAGCAAATTCAAACTGATGACAATACAGTCACCATAGTGGTAGATAACGGCGTGTACCAGCCTGGCAATATAAAAGTTGCGGCCAATAAACAGGTCACGCTTACTTTTAATAGAAAAGACAGCGCGCCATGCGCCGAAACCGTTATATTTCCAGCGCTTGATATAAGCAAAAGCTTGGCAATGGGAGATGATAATAAAATCACCTTGCCTGCACTAAAAGCTGGCGAATACGACTTTCATTGCCAAATGCAAATGTATAAAGGTAAGTTAATTGCTGAGTAACTTAAGCTTAGCGAAGTAATATAAATATGGTCTAGCTGTGTGTTGAGCTAAACAATGGGTTAGGCCGTATTAATAAAAAAACGATTATTTAAAGTTATGAATAAATTAAACCCTAAAAAATTACTCAATAGTAAATGGACCGCCACACCAGCAATTAATAAAGAAAAACACTTTATTATTGTCGAAGTTGAATACGATGAGGACGCCAATGTAGTAGCGTGCATTACTGAGTCAGTGTTTTCTAAAAACCAATACCCAATTAGTTGGCGCGATTTAAAAGACACTCAAAAGTGGCAGCAAGGCTGGAAATAGCCTCTATCGATTCAACTTTTTACTTTTTGTATAACTAGGGCCACTGAGTAAAGGCATTTATCGGTGGACTTCGCATTTATAAAGGCGCACAGCTCAAAATCTCCATAGTGTTAAATAGCAAACACGGTTTTAAACCCCTTCTTTAAAGCGCTGCACCTTAAAGTTAATTCGCCATTTGGCAACAAAATCCTATATTTCTAATTAACTATTAAAATTACTTATAAATACTTTTAAAATAATTTAAAAGTCCATACTTTTCAGTTTTTTAGGTTTTTAAAGTTTACCTTAGTAACCTCATTTATTTTTCTGTTCAGATTCAGTTTATTCTCAAAACCATCAAATTTGTACTTTTAGATAGCTGTTTGCCTAAATGTGTCTTTTTAATTACTTATAAGTGACTGATTTAATTGGTATATTTTAATTGGTGCAAAACGCTGTTGCTAAAGAGCAACAAAATTAATTGGCCAAGAGGGTATAATTATTAACTTAAATGGTTAAGCTGTTGATTTAAAATGATTTGTTTAAGTTGGCATTGAAGTTGTAATACTAGGTTGTATTAAGCAAAACGTGATTAAGGCCATATGGCTAAATCACCTAACCCTATGAAGGATTTCATTATGAAAAAGGCACAATCAACATTGGTATTAATGGCTTTAGCTTCTTCATCAGCGGCTTTTGCAGTAACAGATTTTGACACACTTGATAAAGATAGCAGCGGCGCACTCAGCCCTTTAGAGGCATCGGCAGATGCTGAGCTGATGAGCCAGTTTTCAAAACTCGATACCGATAAAAACAACGAGCTATCAAAAAGTGAGTACGATAAAGCATAGTGTTTACTTTGCTTCAAACAGCTTTTGCTCGGTGAATAAATTAATTCTGCGTTGCCAAAGACAACCTAATTAGGCAAGGGAGCCTATGACAGAGAATAACAAGGACTGTGTAATTTAAAGAGCACTTTATTATAAATGCATAGCGAAGGAATCGTTATGTAAAAGCGATACCCGACTTTGCTTGCAATCGCGCTGGTATTTTCTAGCACATTTGCAAAGTTTGATACCAACACAACGGTAAACTTTTTTAAAGCAGAGGTTTTTACAAGCGTAGACGATTAATGCGCTGTGGTGTAAGCATAATTCTGAGTTGCCAAGACAACCTAAATAGGCAAGGGAGCCTATTAAAAAGAATAACAAGGAAGTGAGTTGTAACCACCTCAGTGCAAATTTATACAGGTAATGCATATTATTGAAGGATTACATTATGACTAAGCTGAAAACAACACTTGTACTTATCACCTTGGTGTCATCATCGGTGGTATTGGCAAATACAGAGTTTAAAACACCTACACAAGGCGAAGGTGGTTTAACAAATCAAAGTGATCAATCAGCAGAACAAATAATGCAGCAATTAAATATGCAAAGCCGAAATGGCGTTACCGAAAACGACTTTTTTGAATATTAACAGTTACCCCTTAATGGATCTTTGAAAAGGACTTCTTACCTTTAATCTGGCTATTATGCCTAAGGAACGATTATGAAAACAGTAAATAAAACCCTAGCACTTGTTGCTCTTTTATCATCTTCAGCACCCTTTGCTGCGGTAGATTTTAACTCTTTTGATGCTGATGGCGATGGCGTTATTAGCAAATCAGAAGCGCAGGCTAATGCTCAGTTAGTTCAGCTATTTGATAAGCTAGATACAGATGGAAATGGCGAGCTTTCTCAGCAAGAGTTTTCAAAGGTACAGTAAAATTAGGCGCATACGTAGGTTTACGCATTAACTAAACGTTTAAAGATCATACTCACAAAGCAGCTAAGTATTTAATACTTAGCTGCTTTTTTGTGCGCCGAATAAAATATAAATGCCGTTTTATCACCAAAAGGGTGCAATTCCAATTATGTAAATTAATAACCTATTGATTTTAAATAGTATATTTATGTGGTTTTAAACTTGCTTAGTTAACGCTATAGCAACCAAGTGAGTACACAATAATGGCGCGAATGAGTTATATAAGTAGTGTAGAGCGTTACCATGAATATGAGCAAATGATACACAGCCTGCTCGATTCTATTTTAATGAGTATTGAGGATGGCATTACTAAAAATCGCGATACACGCTATTTAGTTAAGCAGTACCCATTTTTAGAGCTGCAGTATTGTTTAAACGAATCAGGGTTACAGCAAGGTAACAACGTGTGCTTTAAGCGTGCTTATAAAAAATTAGCAGAGCAAGGCAATCAACAAGATTTAAGCGATCGACCTTATTTTTTACACTCTAAGCAAACCGATTCGGTGTGCTTTACTGAGCCTTATATTTCTATTGCAACTAACCATTTATGTATTTCGGCCATTAAAGAGCTAAAAAAACCCATTAACCAGCAATACTATTTAGTACTCGATGTATGTTTAACCCAGTTAATTGAGTTTGTCATGGGGGATAGCGCACGAGCTAGCATGTCGCCTTATTTTAAAGCGGGTTACGGCGTTATTGTGGCGTGTTTATTTAGTTTAGTGCTGTTTTTATTAGGCATAGTATTTAACGATATATACTCGTTACTGACTCATTTTGATTCGGCGTCTGACCCTTTAGAGCCTTTTAGTATCATTATTTATATCACGCTTGCATTAGCTGTATTTGATTTAGGGAAAACGATACTCGAAGAAGAAATTTTAATGCATAAAGATATTTTTAGGCACTCGTCAACACGGCGTACTATTACGCGCTTTATATCTACCGTGCTCATTGCTATATCTATTGAGGCGTTATTAACTATGTTTAAGGCGGCGCTCGGGCAGGCTGAATACCTACTGCCGGCTATTGCGATGATGCTAGCGGTGGTAGGGCTTTTAATTGCATTGGCCATTTATGTGTATTTAGGGGCAAAGGCCGAAACCTTATTAATGCGGGCACGCTTAAAATTAAAATCCTCCAAGTAGGAGGATTTTAACTATAAGTATTATTGCTTATCGAGTGCGCGTTTTGCTTTAAAGTCTGAGTCACTCGTCCATTTAGGCCAGTCACCGTTATTAGCAAGTTGCGACGCTATATCAACAATAAGCTCTATATCTTGCTTTACGCCACCTAAAGACCACTGTGGCGAGTAATCATCGGCTTCTTTATGGTATTTATGTGCAATGTAATCTGGATCGGTATCGCCAAGGCTCATAAACAATAAGCTAGGAACGCCTTGCTTAGAAAGCGAGAAATGATCAGATCTAAAAAACAAGCCATTTTGCGGGCGAGGATCCATTTTAACAACGCGGCCTTGCGCTTTAGCGGCTTTTGCTAAATAGTTCTCCATTGTTGATAAGTCTTTACCGTACTGCAAAATATAGTCAGTACCATCAAGCACGTTCATGCCATCAATATTTAATAACCCCACCATTTGCTTTGTTGGTACAACAGCGCCCGAGGCAAACTCTTGTGAGCCAATAAGCCCGGTTTCTTCTGCGGTAAAGTTGGCGAAAATAATTGAGCGTTTAAACGGTGTTTGCTGGTGGATTTGATTCATAATGCGAGCAATTTCTAGGGTTGCGGCTGTGCCAGATGCATTATCAACCGCGCCATTATAAATTTTAGGGCCACTATCAGTTTGTTTAGTTCCAAAATGATCCCAGTGGGCGCTTATAACAACGTATTCATCAGGCGCTTCGCTGCCGGTAATTTGCGCCACTACATTATGTGATTTGGCATGCGATACTTCGTTTTTAAACGCAAGATTAGCTTTTAGATTAAGTGGTGTGGCTTTAAAGTCATCGTTTAATGCGGCTTGCTTTAATTGCTGATAATTTAAGTTTGCCGATGCAAATAATTGCTCGGTAGCATCAAGGGTTAACCAGCCCATAACTGGCAGTTCGTTAGCGTTTAGGTTGTTGTCCATCAGGGTGTATTTTGTACCCGTGTTTGAGCTTTCAACTACGCCCCAAGGGTAGGCTGCAGGTGCTGTTTCGTGCACAATAAATACCGCTTTGGCACCTTGGCGAGCAGCTTCTTCGTATTTGTAAGTCCAACGACCGTAGTAGGTCATGGCGTTACCTGTAAATAGTGCATCATTTTGTGTTGCAAAGCCTGGGTCGTTTACCAGCACCACTACCGTTTTTCCCTCAACATCAATGTTTTTATAATCGTTCCAATTGTATTCTGGCGCGTTTATTCCGTAGCCCACAAACACTATGTCTGAATCTCGCACATCAATAACTGGCTTTAATTGTTTGGTACGCGCTGTAAAATCCTTTCCTGCAACAAAGCTTAAATCGCCTATTGTTAACTGCATATTTTGATTTGCCGTTACCATCGCCATTTTTACCGGCTGCAAGTATTTTTCTTTGTACGCGCCTGTTAAACCCAGTGCTTTATATTGCTCGCTTAAGTAACCTACTGTTTTTACTTCACCATGAGTAAGCGGGCCGCGACCTTGAAAGTCATCTGAGGCAAGAATTTTAATATGCTGTTTTACATTATTTAGGCTTACACCGGGTGTGGTTTCTAAAGGAGATTGTTCGCTTGCAGGCTCTGAGCAGCCAAAAAGGGCAACTAGTAGGCCTAGGCTAGCGCTTTTTAAAAAGGTCGATACCATAGTTTTCGTCTTGTTTTAAATAATGGCGTTTAATATAAGGAAGAGCGGCAATGATGTCGAATTTTTATCTGTTTGTTTAAGCGCTCACCCAAAAATTGAAAGATTCGCTATTGGGGTGTATAAATAATCAACAACAATAAAATGGAGCACACACAATGAGCCAATCTAAAAAAAGCGGGTACTTATTTATAGGCAGCGGCGCTGCATTTTATGCTGCAGCTTTGCTAGCACAGCAAGCAATGTTTTTTGCATTAGCTGTATCCTTTGTTGTATTGGGTACAATTAGTATAAAAAAAAGCGGCTTAACAGCCGCTTATTTAATTAACACCGTGTAATAAATATCTTTAAACACTTACCAAATTATTGTTTCCACCATTGATGGGTTATTGCAGCATCGGTAGGGGTAAATATTTGTCCAAACTCGGGCGTACTCAATGTTACGTTATTTATGTTGCTTGCAGCCGTTACTCGTTCAAATGGGTCAACCCAAGCATGAAACGCCAAATCAAACGTACCGTTATGAATAGGCACTAAAGTTTTACCTTGTAAATCAATATGCGCTTGAACCGATTGCTCTGGTGTCATGTGTATATCGGCCCAACCTTTGTCGTAGGCGCCTGTTTCAATTAGGGTTAAATCAAAAGGACCGTACTTGTTACCAATTTCTTTAAAGCCTGCGAAATAACCCGAATCACCACTAAAATAAACACTTTGCTGGGCGGTTTTAATAACCCACGAACCCCAAAGTGTGTTGTTTGCATCACTTAATCCACGGCCCGAAAAATGCTGGGTAGGGGTAAAGGCAACTAATGCATGTTCGGTTTGTAACTCCTGCCACCAGTTAAATGTGCTAATTTTGTTTTCATTCACTCCCCAATTAACTAAATCGGTATCTACACCAAGTGGCACATAAAACTCTTTAGTTTTTGCAGCCAGCTTTTTAATAGCTGATTTATCAAGGTGATCGTAATGGTTGTGCGAAATAAGCACCTTATCGATAGGTGGCAGTTCGCTAATACTAATAGGCAACTTAGAAAAGCGCTTTGGCCCTAAAAAAGAAAAAGGAGATGCACGCTCACTAAATACCGGATCGAGTAACCAGTATTCGCCATGCACTTTTAAAAGTACGCTAGAGTGGCCAAGTTTAACGACATGCACGGTATTATTTGCAAGGGCATTAAGCATTTTTGCTGTAACACGTTTAATTGCAATGGGTTCTTTAGGTGTAATGTTGGTACGCTTTTCTGTTATATAACGCCCTAAAATTCCGAGTGTTTTCTTAAAGCTATTCGGCTCAACCTGTTGATGGTTATGAAATTTACCATGTTCGTAGTTATCTACATTAGGTGCTTCATTAACACCTTGCGCAACTATCTGTTTATTCACGCTACAACCTCCAAAAACAATGATGGCGATGATCACAACTAACCATTTTATAAATGTCATCGTTAAACCTTAAAGTAAACTAATGAGTGTAGTTTTTCATTGTTTTAATAAAAAGTAAACTATGCAGTGCATTTTTTTATTGTTTAGTTAAAATGTAGCCATTAATAATTGCAGAACCCATTATGAAATTATCAGAAAAAAAACGCATAAATATTCTTCAAGCAGCAGAGCAGCTGTTTTTTGAAAAAGGTGTAGAGCACACCAGTATGGATCAAGTTGCTGCAAAAGCGGGGGCGTCTAAGCGAACTGTTTATAATCACTTTGCGACAAAAGAAGAGCTATTTCAGGCTATTTTAACGACTATGCTGGCTAAAATTAATCATGGTGATGCTATTCACTTTAATAAAAATCAACCAATTGATTTGCAGCTTACTGCTATTGCCGAGCAAGAAGTGGCTATGCTTACATCGCCTGATTTTTTACGTTTAGCTAAAATTGCTTTTATGCAAATGCTACAAGAGCCGCAGCTAGCTAAGTCTTTAAGTAATAATACTATGGGGTGTATGACTTATTTAGAAGGTTTTTTAGAGCAAGCAAAAACAGCGGGTGTTTTAAAAGGTGATGAACTAAATATAGCTGCTAAACAGTTTGTGTATCAATTAAAATCGTTTGTGTTTTATCCGCTACTTTATGGGTTTGAAATAGTAACAGAGCAGCAAAATAATAAAGTAATTGAACAAACAGTCAGCTTATTTTTGGCTAAATATAAAGCGTAAACTTAAAAGTAAAAAACCAGCAATTAGCTGGTTTTAATCAAATATAGCAAGTAACTAATTACTCATCTGCGTATTTTACGCGAATTTTGCTTTTAGCTACGCTTAATTGATTTAATGCTTTAATAGCGCTTCTACTTTCTATGTCATTTGGCATTTCTACAAAGGCAAAGCCTTTTGACTGGCCAGTCTCTTTATCAAGTACTAAATTACAGGTAGTCACTTTACCGTGAGCTGCAAACAATGTACGAAGTTCCTGCTCGGTAGTAACGCGAGACAAGTTACGAACTAATAATTTCATATTTAACCTAAATAATGGGTTCAGTAATGATTATCTCAAGTAACTTCGCTTTAACCTAATTTTATTTTTATCCTCTTATTTTAAGCTGCTTTTATGATGTAGTTAAGCCCAAAATATAAAACCGCATTGGTAATAAAGATCTAGTTATTAAAATAAATAATTGGTAAGTTATATTTTACTTTATTTACTTACCATTAACCTGGGCTGGTTGTTTATGTCAAATTTTTGCTTGCGTGTTTTAACTATTTCTTCTGTTTGTTTTTTGGCTGGTTCAGTTGTAGGTTGTGGCAGCTCAGGGTCAAAAAGTGAGCCTGTAAATGTATCGATAGCAGCGCAGAGCGCCGCGGTAATTAGCGGTCAAACAGCTGTCAGTATTGAAAATACCCGAGAAGCTGCAATAACAGGAGAGTTATCTATAACAGATGCACAAACCAACGAAGCGGTATTTAAAACGCAAAGCAATAACACCACTGATTATGGTTCATTTAGCTTAACGCAAGAAGGAAATTGGTCATATACTCTCAGTGGCGATAATACGACGGTTAATACCCTCAACGAAGGCGAAACCATACTTGATGAAGTGATTGTTACATCAGCTGATGGCACGACTGCCGTAGTGTCTATAACAATTATAGGTACTTCACGCGCTGATGATTTTATAATAAGTGAAGAGACCGCGCTTAATGCTGATGGCGCTAATACAGGGCTAAGTGCTTATACGTTAATAGAAAATGCTTTTAGTGAAGGTTCAATTGAATCGCCCGATATGTATAGCGGGAATCATCAAGATGTTGAGCATATTATTGAAGATACCGACTCAATAATTGGTAATCACTTTGTATTTTTAGCGCATCGCGATGACGACCAAGATAAAGACAAAGGCGCAACTGACCGCCAACGCAACGAAATAAAAGCTTATGATAAATCACCTGCGGCAACACTTGCCTTTAAAGGCGAAACCGTACAATACAGTTGGAAATTTAAAGTCTCTAGTGAGCTTGAGCTGAGCAGTAAGTTTAGTCATTTTTTTCAAATAAAAGCCCGTAACGATAGCAACGACAACACTAATGGTAACGACGATCAGCCTATTATTACGCTCTCGGGTGCACAAAAAAACAGTACAGGTAATCAGCTGCAAGTACGATATAGCGCAGGTTTTGACGAAAATGGTAACAGCACTGGGCTCGATAAAAACCTTATAGAAACCGACTGGTCTCTCATTACTGGTGAATGGATAGCGGTATTTGTTCAAGCTACCTTTGACGAAGAAGGTAAGTTTGATATGACGCTCACCCGTTTAAGTGACAACGAAGAGCTATTTAGCATTAGCGAGCAAAACATAGATATGTGGCGTGGCTTTAGCGATGATGACTTTGCACGCCCTAAATGGGGAATTTATCGCTCAATAGTAGAAACCGATAGCCTTCGCGGCGAGGAAGAGCAGGTACGATTTGCTGATTTTGTGATTAAAAAAGGCGTTTTAACAAAGTAGCCGAAAGAATGGATTTAGTAACTCAAAAAAAAGCCCTTAACAATTTAATTGCTAAGGGCTTTTTTATTACGCGTTAAAAAGTAATTATTTTACTTCTTTACCAGCGGCTTGTTGGTCAGCATGATAGCTTGAACGAACAAACGGGCCAGAGGCTGCATGAGTAAAGCCAATTTCATCGGCATACTCTTTTAAGCCGTCAAACTCTGCTGGTGGCACGTAACGTTTAACTGGTAAGTGATGCTTAGAAGGCTGTAAGTATTGGCCAACAGTAAGCATGTCTACGTTATGCGCACGTAAATCACGAAGCACTTCTTCGATTTCGCTAATCTCTTCACCTAAACCAACCATTAAGCCAGATTTAGTTTTAACTTCTGGGTGTGCTTCTTTAAAGCGACGAAGTAATTCTAATGACCATTTATAATCGGCACCTGGGCGCGCAAGTTTGTATAAACGTGGCGCTGTTTCTAAGTTGTGGTTAAACACATCAGGTGGTGTCTCAATTAAAATTTCAAGAGCACGGTCCATACGACCACGAAAATCGGGTACTAGAATCTCAATGGTAATGGTTGGGTTGTGCTTACGAATTTCGCGAATACAATCGGCGAAGTGCTGTGCGCCGCCATCACGTAAATCATCACGGTCAACCGAGGTAATTACAACGTAGCTAAGCTTCATGTCTTTAATTGTTAGTGCAAGCTTTTCAGGCTCTGCTGCATCAGGTTTTAATGGGCGACCATGGGCAACATCACAAAATGGGCAACGACGAGTACAAATAGCACCTAAAATCATAAAGGTTGCTGTACCGTGGTTAAAACACTCAGATAGGTTAGGGCACGACGCCTCTTCACATACTGAGTGCAAGCCGTGCTTACGCATTGCTTGTTTAATACCGTCGATACGCTCTGTTGATTTTGGTAAGCGAATTTTAAGCCACTCTGGCTTGCGCAACATTTCAGTTTTTTCTGTTGGTAAAACTTTAACGGGGATCAACGCCATTTTTTCTGCGTCGCGTAGTTTTACACCTGGTTCCATTTTGACTGGTTTATTCATTCGTTTTCAAAACCTTCAGTATGCTTAACCTGTGTTGCATTAAGCTTCTTTATCATGTGTTTTACCAGTCCTTCACCTGCGCTTTGTAGGTTTTGAGGACCATTCAATTCTTTCGTTTGCACCATATTCATGCCAGCATAACCACATGGGTTTATGCGTAAAAACGGGCTTAGGTCCATGTTAACATTTAATGCTAAACCATGAAACGAGCAGCCGCGGCGAACTCTTAAACCTAATGATGCAATTTTGCTGTCGTTAACGTAAACACCGGGCGCATCAGCTTTTGCGTAAGCATCAATGTCGTATTCAGCGAGAGATTCAATAATGCACTCTTCAAGCCAGGTAACAAGTTCACGTACACCAATTTTTAAACGACGTAGATTAAACAATACATACATCATTTGTTGGCCTGGGCCGTGGTAAGTTACTTGGCCGCCGCGATCAACTTTAATTACTTCTATGTCGCCTGGGGCAAGTAAGTGCTCGTCTTTACCGGCTTGGCCTTGGGTAAAAACGCTGTCGTGTTCAACTAGCCAAATTTCGTCTGGCGAATTGTCATCACGGGTATCGGTATAAGCCTGCATTTTTTGCCAAATAGGCATATAACGCTGACGCCCAAGCTGGCGAACTATTAAGGTGTTTTCTATCAAAACAGAGTTACCCGCATTTAAAGCATGTGGCGTACGTCATCAATGTTGCTGATCACGTTGTAAATTTCTTCAATGTGTTTGCCGCTAGTAACAGTTGCTACAAGGGTTACAGACTCATAATTGCCTTTACT
The DNA here is from genome assembly GCF_002221525.1 of Pseudoalteromonas espejiana DSM 9414. NCBI lineage: Bacteria > Pseudomonadati > Pseudomonadota > Gammaproteobacteria > Alteromonadales > Pseudoalteromonadaceae > Pseudoalteromonas > Pseudoalteromonas espejiana. The sequence continues at coordinate 1,269,971 of NZ_CP011028.1, forward strand.
GCTAGGCTTAACTTTTGGTGCGTAGTCGCCCGGTGCAATAGGTTGTAATTTAGCTAAAATTTGCTCCGTTAAGTTTACGTTTGCTAAACCCATAACTTTAAACGTGAACGGACATGGGTACTCTAAGTACTCATCAAATTTAGTATCTTTAACAGGTTGAACCACGACGGTGACTCCTCAAACAAAAGTGTTGGCTGTATGCGAAAACGCTAAGCGTGAACTGACAGGTTTTGGTAATCCTGCATATATGGGGCGTATTCTAGCATTTTTCAAGCAAAAAAAAACGCCTCATAACAGAGGCGCTTCGTTAAACAACCCAGCAACTGTGGGTTTATTTTTACGCTTACATAATTTGTAAACGTAAGTAGTCGTAAATTTTGCTAAAGAAGCTGCCTTCTTCCACTTCTTCCAGTGTAACTAGCGGGTATTGTGCAATGTCTTCACCCTCTAGTTGTAAAAATAAAGTACCTACTTTAGTGCCTTTCGCTAATGGTGCTTCAAGTGTGTTGTCTAGCTCAAAGTTAGCTTTAAGGTTTTTATGCTGACCACGTGGAATAGTAATTGGCGTATCTTCTAAAATACCTAATGATACGTTTTCTTTGTTACCCATCCAAATACGTTGCTCTGCAAAGCTATCGCCAGCTTTGTAAGGTGTAATTGTTTCAAAAAAGCGAAAGCCGTAGTTAAGTAGCTTTTTGCTTTCTACTTTACGAGCGCGCTCGCTTGATGTGCCCATAACAACGGCAATTAAACGCATATCGTTTTTAGTTGCAGAGGTTACTAAGCTATAGCCTGCTTCTGAGGTGTGGCCGGTTTTAATACCGTCTACGTCTAAGCTTTCGTCCCATAATAACGAGTTACGGTTGTACTGTTTAATACCGTTATAAGTAAATGACTTTTGCTTATAAAGTGCGTATTCGTCTGGTACATCGCGAATAAGCGCAGCGCCAAGCGTTGCCATATCACGTGGTGTTGTGTAGTGCTCGTTTGTATCAAGGCCGTGGCTGTTAATAAAGTGGCTATTGCTCATACCTAATTTAGCAGCGTGAGCATTCATTAAATCAGCAAAGGCGCTTTCGCTACCTGCAATGTGCTCAGCCATTGCTACACACGCATCGTTACCCGATTGAATAATAATACCGTGGTTAAGCTCATCAACACTAATTTGCTTGCCTACTTCAATAAACATTTTAGATGATTCAGGGAAGTTTTTAGCCCATGCTTTTTCGCTTACCGTAACCATATCGGTAGGCGCAATGTTACCTGCGTTAATTTCGGTGCCAATTACATAACTGGTCATCATTTTAGTTAAGCTAGCAGGCGCGAGTTGTGTATCGGCTTCACCTTCAGCAATTACTTTACCTGTTGTAAAGTCTACTAAAAAATAACCTTTTGCATTAATTTGAGGTGGTGCCGGAATAATTTGGGCGCTGGCTGAAAATACGGCGGCTGTGCACACTAAGCCGCATACACCTTTGAGGATTTTATGTTTAATAGATTTCATCATACTCATTAATGGTTAAAGTTAAAAATTCGCGTTTGCCCATTCTATACCCAAACTACCCCGAGATGCGAGCGTCGTTGGAGTGGTTTAGGTATTTGTCTTACTGAGTGTAAAGCAAAAACGCGTTTTGAAATTGGTTTTGTTTTAATTTTTGTAATACGTCTTGTGCATGCTGGGCATTTTTAATTGGCCCTAAATGCAAACGATAAATGTTATTTGCTTGTACTATGTTAGTTGGTACTTGGTATTGCAGCCTTAATGTAGCCGCTAACGCCTCAATATTACTTAATGTACTGCCCGCAGCTACCTGTATATAGGTTTTACGAGCAGGAATGCTGTCGAGCGTAATCGCCTCTAGCTTAACCTTGGCTGTACCATGGTTGTAATAGCCTAATTTATAAGCAGCAGCGTAAGAAAGGTCAATTATTCTATCATCATGGAATGGGCCTCGGTCGTTTACGCGTACAATCACTGACTTATTATTAGCCGTATTGGTAACACGTACAAAGCTTGGGAGCGGTAATGTTTTATGTGCTGCACTCATGGCAAACATGTCGTAAATTTCACCGTTTGAAGTGTGGTAGCCATGAAACTTTCGGCCATACCAAGACGCTATACCTTCTTCTTTATAGCCGGTTTCATCTAGCATAGGGCTGTAGCGTTTACCCAGTACTTCGTAGGGGCGACTTGCACTGGCACTTTTTTTAACATCAACTACAACCGCATCTTGCATTTCAAGTGTGGTCGGTGCGCGAAGTGGTGCTGCATCATGCTTCATATGGTATCGGCTACTAGAGCCGCTGCTACATGCGCTTAAAAGCAATATTAATGAGGTAATAAATAACAGCTTAGTTGAGTGTCGCATTATTTTAAAAGCATCCTTTTATCTGTCGCAATCGACATAATAATGCCAAATCCGGCCATTAACGTCACCATCGATGTGCCGCCATAACTAATTAGGGGTAAAGGTACACCCACAACAGGCAATAAGCCCGACACCATGCCTATATTCACAAAAATATAAACAAAAAAGGTGAGCGTAAGGGCGCCGGCTAATAACTTACCAAATGCATCTTGGGCGTTAACAGCAATATATAAGCCTCGGCCAATAATAAATAAGTACAGGCTTAGTAAAACACATACCCCAAATAAGCCAAATTCTTCACTTAAAACCGAAAATATAAAATCGGTATGGCGCTCAGGTAAAAACTCGAGCTGCGATTGTGTACCTTGTAGCCAGCCTTTGCCTTCAATGCCACCCGAACCAATAGCAATTTTAGATTGAATAATATGATACCCCGAGCCAAGCGGATCGCTCTCTGGGTCTAAAAAGGTCAGTACACGTTGTTTTTGATAATCGTGCATACCATAGTGCCAAAACGGCCAAGCAGCCAAAGCAACAATAGAGCTTAAAAAGCCAATTAAACGCCAACTCAAACCCGATAAAAACAATACAAAAATGCCTGAGCTTGCAATAAGTATAGAAGTACCTAAATCGGGTTGCTCTTTAATTAATAACGTTGGCAGCATAACAATAACAAAGCCAATAATGAGATGCAGAGGACGCGGCGGTAGCTGGTTACGGCCAATATACCAAGCAACCATCATAGGGACTGCAAGCTTCATTAATTCTGAGGGCTGAAAGCGGGTAATACCTAAATTTAACCAGCGCTGTGCGCCTTTAGAGCTTACGCCAAATAAAAGTACACCTACCAGCATAAGTAATCCCACACAATAAAGAGGGATCACCAAACGTTTAAGGGTAGCAGGGGAGAACTGCGCAAGTATAAACATGCCAACAATTGCGCCGCCCATACGGGTCATGTGGCGAATCATCATTGCTGAGTCTTGGCCACTGGCGCTATACACTATGGTGATGCTGCCTGCCATCATAAGCAATAATGCAATGAGCAAAGGCAAGTCTAGGTGCATGCGCATCCAAATAGAGCGCTTATCATGTAATGCGGTCATTGAGCGGTGTTCCTAGCAAGTTCTATTGGGTTTGCGGCAAAATAATAATCCATAAGTTGGCGAGCAATTGGAGCGCCAACGGAGCTGCCGCCACCGGTGTTTTCTACCACAATAGACACCACAATTTGTGGGTTTTCGTATGGGGCAAAACCAATGTAAATAGCATTATCGCGCTGGCGCTCTTTTAACGATTTAGCGTCGTAACGCTCACCTTGTGCAATACTCACCACTTGGGCCGTACCGGTTTTACCTGCAGGGTCGTAATTTACGCCCTTAAATGCACGGTGTGCAGTACCCGTTACTTTTTTAACCGTGTTGTGCATCGCATCAATAGCAATACGCCAATTATCTGGGTTACTGAGTACCACAGGTGGTTTTTCTTCGTTATTGATTTGGGTTACTTGGTCTTCTTTTTTAGCCACTTGCGCTAAATGTGGTGGGTGGTTAATCCCTTTATTAACCAAAATATTGGTCGCATTAGCAATTTGAATCGGAGTGGCTGTCCAGTAACCTTGGCCAATCCCTACTGAAATTGTATCGCCACGCCACCACGACTCTTTAAAGCGACCTTCTTTCCACTCTTTTGAAGGCAGAATTGCCGTGGTTTCTTCGTGTATGTCTATACCCGATAAATCACCAAAGCCAAAACGGGCCATAAAGTTACTAATTTTAGTAATGCCTAGGCGGTATGCTGCATCGTAAAAGTAGGTATCGCACGACTCTTCAATCGCTTTATAAACATCAACGTGGCCGTGTCCCCAACGTCGCCAATCGCGCCATTTGTGCTCTACATTCTGAATTTGAAAAAAGCCCGGATCCCAAATGGTGGTGCTCTCGGTTACTATGTTTTCTTCAAGCGCTAAAATAGCCATGTGAGGTTTTACGGTAGAGGCAGGGGCATAACGCCCTTGTGTTGCACGGTTTATAAGCGGGCGATCAGGGTTTAAAAGCGCTTTGTAATCTTTACTGCTAATTCCGTGCACAAATAAGTTAGGGTCGTAGCTTGGGTTTGAATAAAGTGCTAATACGCCGCCATCTTTGGCATCCATAACTACAATTGCGCCGCGCATATCTTTAAGTGCATGCTGAGCTATTTGCTGTAAGCCAATATCAAGGGTAAGTACTAAGTCGCTACCCGGCTGCGGAGGGGTCATACTAAGAGTGCGAATTACACGGCCGCGGTTATTTACCTCAACGCGTTGTGAGCCTACCTGACCATGTAAAAGTTGTTCGTAATATTTTTCTATACCTAACTTACCAATGTCGTGCGTAGCGCGGTAATTGGTGGCTTGGTCTTCTTGCTCTAATTTATTAAGCTCTTTACGGTTTAATTTTGCTACATACCCTAATGCATGAGTAAGGGTATCACCATACGGGTAGTAACGAGCAAGTCGCGCCTCAATACTAAAGCCCGGAAACTTATGCTGATTAACTGCAAATTGCGCGACCTCGGTTTCATCTAAGCGTGCTTTTAATACCTGCGATTTAAACCGGCGAGTGTGCTTAATGTCGTCTAAAAAGTCGTTTTTTTGCGATTCACTAATCGATATTATTTTACTTACTTGCTCAAGCGACTTTGCTAAATCGTCTACATCCTCAGGAATAACCTCAAGGTTATAAACAGGTTTATTTTCAGCAAGGAGTACGCCGTTACGGTCGTAAATAAGGCCACGATTAGGCGCAATAGGAATAACTTTAATACGGTTATCGTTAGAGCGGGTTTGGTAGTCGGTGTGTTCTTCTACTTGAATTGTATAAAGATTAGAAAGCAAAATAGCCACTAAGCCTAATACAAAAATAAAACCCACAAATGCGCGCCGCGCAAATAAATTTGCTTCAGCGGAATGGTCGCGGATAGTGGGTCTTTGCTTAATCATAACAAGGCGTTACTCGCGATGATAAGGATGGTTGTTATTTAAGCTCCAGCCACGGTAAAGGCTTTCGGCAACAATTATGCGCACTAAAGGGTGCGGTAAAGTTAGGTTAGATAACGACCATTTTTGCTCAGAGGCGGCAATACATTCGGGAGCAAGTCCTTCAGGGCCGCCAATAAGTAAACTTACATCGCGGCCGTCGAGTTGCCATTTTTCCATATTTTTAGCAAGCTGGTGAGTATCAAGTGGTTTACCTGTTACCTCTAAGGTAACAATACGATTGCCTTTAGGAATAGCGGCTAAGGTTTTTTCGCCTTCGGTATGTAAAATGCGTTTTATATCTGCATTTTTACCGCGTTTACCGGCCGGAATTTCTATTAACTCAAGCGCCATATCTTTTGGAAAACGGCGTTGGTATTCTCCAAATCCGGTTTCTACCCATGCTGGCATTTTTGTACCAACGGCAATCATTTGTATTTTCACGTATTACTTCCAAGCTCAATTAAAAAATAGTGGCGCTTAGCCCCACAGTTTTTCTAGATCGTAATAGCTACGTGCGTGATCTTGCATCACGTGTACAACTACATCACCTAAATCTACCAGTACCCATTCGCCTTCGTCTTGACCTTCGTAACCTAAAGGTTCTTCGCCTGCGTGGCGAGCTTCTTTTGCTACGTTATCGGCAATTGATTGCACATGACGTTTAGAAGTACCCGAACACACAACCATGTAATCGGTAATGTCTGAGGTGTCACGTACGTCTAGTTGAACCACGTCACGTGCTTTCATGTCGTCAATTTTATCTAGTGCAAAGGCAAGTAGTTGTTTCGAATCCAAGGTATTGTCTCAATTTTAAATTTAATAGCGTGCATTTTAACATGCTAGGGGGTTTTAATCACCACTTTGATAGAGCTGGTGTTGCTCAATGTAGTGACTCACAGAATCAGGTAATAGTTCATTATTTTTATTGGTTTTTTTTAATTGCTCTCGGATAGAGCTTGAAGCCGCATCAAGGGTTTCGCCCGGTAAAAAATACAATTTACCAAATGGTGTGTATTCAAGTTGTTGTGCATCGTTAGTTTGGGCATTTAGCATATAAGTGTTAAGTGCAGGTCGAGGGTTACATAATTGCCCAGGACGTTGATACACCACAATATGGCAAAGCTGAGTAATAGCCTGCCATTCATACCATTTGTCGAGATTATTAAATGAGTCCATACCAATTAAAAATATAATCGGCGTGGTTGGATGCTCAGCTCTTAGCTCTTGCAAGCTTAATAACGAATACGAAGGCCCTGTACGATTAAGCTCTCTTAAATCAAGTTGAAAAAACGAGTAGGGAGCAATGGCTGCATTGAGCATATTAATACGGTGCTCGGTGCTAATGCCAGGCGCAGCTTTGTGCGCCGGTAAAGCGCAGGGCATAAAATACAAGGTATTTAAGTTAAACGCGTTAACGCATTGCGTTGCCATATTAATATGGCCTAAATGCACGGGGTCGAAAGTGCCGCCAAAAATTGCAATCATTTAAAGTATCTTAATTTAATGCGTGACACGGCATAGGAATATCAAGCGGCTGGCAAAACTTTATACATATATGAGCAAGTGCTTGGTAAGGTGCTATTAAATTACCTTGTTTGTAACTTGAATCAAATAATGCAAGCTCACTACTAATGTGCTCAAGGGTATGAATGTTTAAGCGATTAATCGCATTTTGTACCGGGGCTTGGTTATTTTTCCAAATACCATTTTTTTTGAATAAGTTAGCAAGTGGCTCGCCATTTAAAAGTCCTTGCTGAACATTTAATAAGGTAGTGAGCTCTTTATTTATAGCCCATAAAATACTCACTACTTCGGTATTATCGCTGGCTAATTTATTGAGTACTTTAATGGCTTGTTTAGCGTGGCCGTTTAATAGGGCATCACTTAAGTCAAAAATATCAAACTTGGCTTGATTTAATAGCCCTTGCATCACCAATTGCTGTGTTATTAAAGCATTACCATGTAGCAGTGAAAGCTTTTCAAGCTCCTGAAAACACGCTAATAAATTGCCTTCGGTGGCGTTAATTAAGCTCAGCTTTGCTTCGTTTTGCATATTAAGCGAAAGCCGTGCTGCTTGCTCATCTAACCAGCGCTTTAAATGGTTACCGCTCAGTGGGTAGCAAGGTACAAATACACCATGTTTATCAAGCGCTTTAAACCAGGCGCCACGTTGTACATCTTGGCTGGCTTTAGCACCTTTAACAATTAATAGGGTATCGGGGTTGATGAGTTCAACTAACTTTTTGAAGGTGTTACTGCCAACGGTGCCAGGCTTTTGCTGGTTTAAATCAAGCTCAATAATGGTGCGTGCACTAAACAAAGACATACTTTGATATTGAGCTATAATTTCTTGCCAATCAAACCCTTGCATTAAGGTAAACTTAATGACCTCATCAAAGCCTTGGGCTTTGGCTGCAGCTCTAATTTGCTGTACGCACTGCGCCTCTTGAAAGGGTTCTTCACCAAACACTAAATAAAATGGTTTTAAGCCTTTTTTAAGCTCGCTTGGTAACTGGTTAGCATAACAACGCATTACAGTTGCGACAGCTCTCTAACAATTCGACGACTCGCTTGTTTACGAATTTCGACAATAAGTAAATCAAGTTCTTTTGCTTTAGCTAAAGCGTGATCGGGGTCATCTTGGTAGTTACGATAAAGCTCAAAGCGTTGTTCAATGGCTTTTTCGCCTGGGCGTTTAACTACGTACGATACACCATAAGCAAGTTCGTATTCAGCAACCTGACCATTTTGAAACAACGACAGTGTTTGGCGCTCAATGGTTTCTTTGCGTAAATACAGTTGCGCAATGTTTTTAGCCGATGGCGTAAGCTCAACGTTACTCGCTTTTAGCTCTTTTTTAAGCTCTAAAAATAACGATGATTTTTCGTCATCACCTTTAAGTGTAAGTGTTTTAAGGTTATCGGGCAGGCTTGAAGCTTTTTTTAAATGAAAGCCACAGCTTGATAACACAAAACACATTAGCACTAAGGCTAATGTGTTTTTAAGGGCGTTAAAGCTAACCATTTAGTTAGCTACCACGTTTAATAGTTTGCCTGGTACGTAAATGATTTTACGAATGGTTGCGCCATCAGTAAATTTAGTTACGTTAGACTCAGCAAACGCAAGCGCTTCTACTTGCTCTTGCGTTGCATCAGCTGCCACAGTGAGCTTAGCGCGTAGTTTGCCGTTTACTTGAACAATGATTAACTTTTCATCTTCAACTAGGGCAGACTCATCAACCTTTGGCCATGCGGCGTCTAAAATGTCGCCTTCTTTACCAAGCTCTTGCCATAACTCGTGCGATAAATGCGGTGTTATTGGCGCAAGCATAATAAGTAATGCTTCAAGTGCTTCGTTGGCAATGGCTACGTCTTGCGTGTCGTTTAATGGCGCTTTTAATAACTTGTTAGAAAGCTCCATAATAGCGGCAATGGCAGTGTTAAACGTTTGGCGACGCTCAACATCATCACTTACTTTAGCAATGGCTTTGTGTAGCTCACGACGCAGTACTTTTTGTGGGTTAGTAAGCGCCGATTTATCAAGTGCTTGGTAACCAACAGTTTTAACGTCTACCGCGTATTTCCATACACGTTTTAAGAAGCGGTGTGCGCCTTCAACCCCTGAGTCTGACCATTCAAGTGTTTGCTCTGGTGGTGCAGTAAACATCATGAATAAACGCACTGTATCTGCACCGTATTGGGCAATTACTTCTTGTGGGTCTATCCCGTTGTTTTTAGACTTAGACATTTTACTCATGCCTGATGAGAATACCGGCTCGCCATCTTTTTTGTGCCATGCTTTAGTTACACGGCCTTTATCGTCAGTTTCGGTATTTACATCGCTTGGCGAAATCCATACATCGCCGCCTTTTTCATCTTTACGATAAAACGTTTCGGCAAGTACCATACCTTGACAAAGTAAGCGGTCAAACGGTTCGTCTGAATTTACTAAACCAAAGTCACGTAATAATTTGTGGAAAAAACGCGAGTACAATAAATGTAAAATAGCGTGCTCAATACCACCAATGTATTGGTTTACAGGTAACCAGTAATTAGCTGCAGCAGGGTCTAGCATGCCTTCGTCATGGCGAGGGCTACAGTAACGTGCGTAATACCAAGATGATTCCATAAAGGTATCAAAGGTATCTGTTTCGTGTGTTGCAGGTACGCCGTTTACTGTTGCTTTAGCCCATTCTGGGTCTGCTTTAATTGGCGATGTAACACCGTTCATTACCACATCTTCTGGTAAGCGAACTGGTAGCATATCTTCTGTTGCAGCAAGCTCGTTGCCGTTTTCGTCGCTCAGCATTGGAATTGGAGAACCCCAGTAACGCTGACGGCTAACGCCCCAATCGCGTAGACGGAAGTTAACTTTACGCTCACCTACACCTAGTGCTTCTAGTTTGTCGGCAACAGCATTAAATGCGCCTTCAAAATCAAGGCCATCAAACTCGCCAGAATTAACTAATACACCTTTTTCGGTGAATGCTTCTTGCGCTAGGTTTACTTCAAGGTCTGAGCCTTCAACCGGTGCAATAACTTGTTTTATGTCTAGGCCGTAAGCGGTAGCAAATTCATAGTCACGTTGGTCGTGTGCAGGTACTGCCATTACCGCGCCAGAGCCGTAATGCATAAGTACAAAGTTAGCGACCCAAATAGGCACTTGCTCGCCTGTTAATGGGTGAGTTGCGTAAAAGCCAGTTGCAATGCCTTTTTTCTCCATTGTTGCCATGTCTGCTTCGGCTACTTTGGTGTTTTTGCATTCTTCAACAAACATTGCAATTGCATCGCTGTTTTTAGCGGCTTCTTGTGCAATAGGGTGGCCACCGGCAACAGCAAGGTAAGTTACACCCATAAATGTATCTGGGCGCGTAGTGTATACGCTAAACTTTTCGTTGTTGTCGGTACGCGTAAACTCAATGTCTAACCCTTCAGAGCGACCAATCCAGTTGCGCTGCATGGTTTTAACTTGCTCAGGCCAGTCTTCTAATTTATCTAAATCGTCTAAAAGCTCTTGTGCGTAGTCGGTAATTTTAATAAACCACTGCGGTATTTCTTTTTGTTCAACCACAGCGCCTGAGCGCCAACCACGGCCGTCAATTACTTGCTCGTTAGCAAGTACAGTTTGATCAACCGGATCCCAGTTAACCGTAGACATTTTTTTGTATACTAGGCCTTTTTCGTAAAGCTTAGTGAAAAACCATTGTTCCCACTTGTAATATTCTGGGTGACAGGTTGCAATTTCGCGATCCCAGTCGTAACCAAAACCTAATTGCTTAAGTTGGTTGCGCATGTAATCAATGTTTTCGTAAGTCCACTTTGCAGGGGCTGTTTTGTTTTTAATAGCAGCGTTTTCTGCAGGTAAACCAAACGCATCCCAACCCATAGGTTGCATTACGTTTTTACCTTGCAGGCGCTGGAAACGAGAAACAACATCACCAATGGTGTAGTTACGCACATGACCCATATGCAGTCGACCACTTGGGTATGGGAACATAGAAAGACAGTAATACTTTTCTTTGCTCTCATCTTCGGTGACTTTAAATACCTGGTTTTCTTCCCAGTAACTTTGGACTTTTGACTCTATGTCTTGCGGGTTATATTGCTCTTGCATCTATGATTCCAGACTTCTTGCAAACTAATAAAAAATTGCCGATAGGATACCCCAAATAAAAGCCTAATCACAGCGTATAAGCACGGTTTTGTTAAAATCTCACTTTCAGTGCAGGTTAACCTATACTTATCTATGTTTAAGGCCAACACGCCCTTGATTTTGATGGAGTATAAAATGGCAGATTATAAAACATGGCTTAGCGACCTCACTACGTGGTTAAAAGATGTAAAAGACCACGAAGTAAAAGATGCAATGACCCGATTTGTTGAATCTGAGCAAGCACTTAAAGATTTAGGCAAAGAAAAATACGGCTTATACAAAAGTTATTTGCAGCGCGACATAGAACACGTTCAAGAAAACGAATCGCACTATAATTCGCTTGCATGGCAAGAGCTTAAAGAGTCTTTATGGTATGAGCTTTCCCACATAGAAGACAAAACCCAATTAGAGTGGCAGTCGCTTAGCCAAGATTTTAAGCACAATGGCACTTATCACGTGGGTGAATGGATAGCCATGGGCACATTAGTATGTAAGAATTGCACCCATAGTTTTGATATTTATCACGCTACACAAATAACACCGTGTATTGAATGTGATGGTATTTATTTTAGCCGTAAGGCATTACAACCCTAAATATATGTATTAAGTGGCTTGTAGGCCACTTAATACGCCCAAAGCCAGCGATTATGTTGGTAAAAAAAGAAGTTAGAATGACGAAAAAACTGCTGCCACTATCTGTTTCTCAGCTTGCGCCGAGTATTTCTACTAATCACGTAAACACGTGTATGAACAATCCATACCCAGAGCAACTTACCTTTATAGGCCAACAACGTGCCCAAAGTGCCCTCGACTTTTCATTAGGAATGGATTTACCAGGTTACAATGTATATGTCATGGGTGAGGCCGCACACGGGCGTTTTACACTGGTAAAAGATAAACTTAAACAACACGCAAAAGACCGCCCAACGCCAAACGAATGGTTATACGTAAATAATTACGACGACCACCGCGAGCCTATTGCGCTATTTATGCAAGCAGGGCAAAGCAAGCAGCTAAGTGACGACATTGACTCGTTTTTAGATGAAGTACTCGACACTTTTCCGGCAGCGTTCGATAACCCAGCGTATCAACGCAAGAAAAAATCAATCGACCGTGAATTTAACGATGCCTACGATGGTGCCATTACTGCAGTGGAAATTGCTGCATTTGAGCAAAGCGTAGCGTTAGTTGAAGAAAAAAACTCGGTAGGGTTTGCGCCACTTGTTGATGGCAGGCAGTTAAGCGATAACGAATTTGCAGAGCTTGAAGAGGATTTGCGCGAAGAGTTTTTTGAAAAAATTGAAAAACTAGAAGATGCGTTAATAGAAGCGCTCATTGAATTACCTCGTTGGAAGCGCGAATCAAAAGAAAAACAGCGTAACCTTAAAAAGGCCACCGCAGAGCAAGCTACAAAACCGCTACTAAAAGATTTAGAGCACAAATACGCCACTCACATTGGTGTACTGCGTTATTTAAAAGATATACGTGTAGAAATTATAGACGCGGTACTTGAGTGGCTTGACGATGAAGACGAAAGCGAAGAAAGCAAAGAAGACTTTGACCGCAAGGGCATGCTTACCGACTTTTTTGGGCCTAACATTTTAGTTGAGTTTAAAGAAGACGATGCAGCGCCTGTGGTGTATGAGCCAAACCCAACCTTTGGCAATATATTTGGTAAAATTGAGTATTCAACTTCGCAAGGCTCACTGATAACAAGTTACCGCTCAATTCAGCCAGGTGCATTACATCGTGCCAATGGCGGTTACTTAATTATGGATGCTGAAAAAGTCATGGCTAACCCACAAGTGTGGGATGGTTTAAAGCTTTCGCTAAAAACGCACCAAATTAAAAACGATTTACCGTACCAAGACAGCTCAGTAGGCAGTAGCTTCACGCTGCGCCCGCAATTAATACCGCTTGATGTAAAAATTATTTTATTAGGCTCTCGTGAGCTTTATTACACCATAGGTGAATACGACGAAGAATTTGCAGAACTATTTAGAGTACTTGCCGATTTTGACTATTACTTGCCAAGCAGCGATAAACTACAGTACCAGTTTATTACTAAAGTTACTGAGTATTGCCAACAAACGTTAAAGTGCACCACCACAGAGGCGGCTATGGTGCGTTTACTTAAATTTAGCTACCGCCAAGCAGAGCACCATAATAAGTTATCGGCGCGTTTTGCCGATGTACTTGAACTGGTCGCTGAGGCCAGCTTTTACGCCAAGCAAGATAAACAAACACTGATTGATGCGCATCACATTGATGAAGCCATTGAAGGCAAACAATACCGCACCGGCCAAATTAGCGAAAATATGCTAAGCGATATAAAAGAAGGCCACACGCTTATTGCCACACAAGGCCAAGCCATAGGTAAAGTAAACGGTTTAACCGTGCTGCACATTGGCGATACCTCGTTTGGCACACCAGCACGTATAACCGCTACCGTGTATGCAGGCGCTGATGGCGTAATAGATGTTGAGCGTGAAGCCGAGCTGGGTAAAGCAATTCACTCAAAAGGTGTAATGTTATTAACGGGCTATTTAGGTAATAAATACGCGCAGCACTTTAGCTTAACGCTAAGCGCTAACATAGCCATAGAGCAAAGCTACGGTTATATAGATGGCGATAGCGCCTCACTGGCTGAGCTGTGTGCGCTTATATCGGCCATTACCAGCTTGCCTATTAGCCAATCTATTGCCCTTACAGGCTCTATTAACCAACATGGTGATGTACAAGCCATTGGTGGTGTAAACGAAAAAATAGAAGGCTTTTTTAAGCTGTGTAAAATGCGCGGTTTAACAGGCGAGCAGGGCGTTATTATTCCTAAATCTAACCAAGTTAACTTAGTACTTGATGATGAAATCCTTAATGCTGTAGAGCGTGGGAAGTTTAATATTTACGCCGTAGAAACGGTAGACCAAGCACTTAACTTATTAATGGATATTGATGCAGGCAATGTTATTGACGGGCAATACCCAGAGGATTCTGTTAACGGTATTGCTTTAGCACGCTTAAAAGACATAGCCGACATAGTTAATGGCGACAGCGAAGAAGATAAAGACGCCGATGAAGATGAGGAAAAACACTAAATGATTAATATTATTTTGGCGGTGATCATCGCTATATTTTGTTTTTTAATATTTCAAAACAGTAAAAAAGCCAAGCAACAAGCAGGTGTAAATGCGCAAATTGAAGCCGACTACCTTGTAGCTAATGCAAAAGTAGAGGGCGTAATAGAAACCGCCTCTGGTTTGCAATATAAAGTGCTGCATAAAGGTGAAAGCGAAAATACACCAAGCCCAACTAGCATGGTTAACGTGCACTACCACGGTACATTAATCGACGGCACTGTCTTTGACAGCTCAGTAGAGCGTAAAACGCCAATTAGCTTTGGTTTACACCAAGTAATTAAAGGTTGGACCGAAGGCCTACAGCTTATGAGCCCTGGCGATAAATACATTTTTTATGTACCGCACCAATTAGCCTACGGTGAAAAGCGAGTGGGCAGTATTCCACCTGCATCACTGCTTATTTTTGAAGTAGAGCTTTTAGCTATTGAGTCTTAATACAGGCGCTTAGTGTTATTAATTGTATAAAACCGGCTAACTTATCAGCGGGTTTTTTATTTCCTGGATTTAAATCTAAATTGTGGTTATTTGGCTACCGTTGCCATAGAAAGCTTATTAAGCACCGCAGATATTTTATTAAGTACTTCTTCGCAGCCTTTTATATTATGGCGCTCTTGCAAATAAGTTGGGTTGTTATAGGCAAGCCATACTTGGCCGTTGTTGTCTTGAGATATATGTACTTTTTGCGGTAAATCTATCGCAACGCTTTGCTGGCATTGCATTAACGGTGTTCCTACCTTTGGGTTACCAAAAATAATCACTTCACTTGGCGCCAATTTCATATTCACATTTTGAGCGTTTTTTTGATGGTCTACCCGCGCAAAAATAGTTAACCCTTTGCTACTGGCTATTTTTTCAAAACGGTTTGCCGTTTCCTTTACAGAATAATTACTTTGAAATTGCACTAAGCTGTCATTGGCACTCACCACGCATGTGGCTAATAGTAAAATAACACCTAAAAATAGTCGGTTTAACATTATTTGATCCTCATGAAAACGGCTTATTAAGAGTATGAAAAATACACACTATCTGAGTTACTAATTTGGTTCAACACTATACAAAGAGGTATATGGTTAAAAACCCCACAAAAAGCGTTTAAGGCCCTATTTTGGCTACGGTTAATTCGAAAATTAAGGATGATTATGAAATTATTTGCATTGCACATAATAATGATAGTCGTTATCATTCGCGGCGTTTTATTCACCTCACCTCAGGATCGACATGTTTAACCAAAAATATTTGGCGCTCAGTATTGCTGCGTCTTTTTCTGCTTTTTCTAATGTGGCATTTGCCGAGCAAAATAACGAGATTGAAACAATAGAAGTAACTGGCCGCGCTCAGCAGTTTTACCTAGAAACCGAAAGTAAAATTGGTACTAAAACAGATTTAGATCTTATTAAATTACCGCAATCTGCGCAGGTATTAACTGAGCAACTTATTATTGACCAAGCCGCACGCGACATTACCGATTTATACCGCTCTATAGCAGGGGTAAGTGAGTACAGCTATTCAGGCGTTACTTTTCGTGGATTTAGAGACGACGCTAACGTATTTTACGATGGCGTACGTGGCGACCCTTACTCGGGCTTTGGTGTACCGCAGTTATTTAATGTAGCGCGCGTAGAAGTATTAAAAGGCCCAGCCTCTGCGTTATATGGTGGCGGTGAGCCAGGCGGTATGATCAACTACGTAACTAAAAAGCCTTCGTACACGCAAAGCAAAGAGCTAAAGCTAACGCTTGGCAATTACAACACGCATGGTGCATCACTTGATATGACCGGCGGTTTAACCGACACCATGGCGTATCGTGTAGGTGGCTATTACGAGGAGCAAGACAGCTTTCGTAATAATGCAGATTCAAAAAACACCGAGTTTACCGGTGGTTTGTTATTTGATTTAACAGATTCAACCACACTAACCACAAGTGTTGACTACATCAAACAAGACTTAGGTGGTAACCGTTTACGTGGTGTGCCGGTAGATGACAATGGTAATTTTTTAGTTGACCCAAGTTACAACGCAAACGAAGCATTTGACTACCAAGACATGGAAGCGTTAGTGCTGCAAGCCGAGCTAAAGCATTACTTTAATGATGACTTTTCTGTAAGTAGCACACTACGTTACATGGATAACGAGCGCGACCAAGCCTACCATGAGTCGCAAAGCTGGGTAGATGTAAACGGCGATGGTGAAGCAAACATTGATGACGAAACCATTAAACGCGAATACCGTAAGCAATACCGCGCAAACGAAGAAACAAGCTTAACTACCGACTTTGTTTATAGCTTTGAGCAAGGCCAATTAACGCACCAAGTATTATTTGGCGGCGACTACCACATAGTCGATACCGAGTACGATTACTTACGTGCCCGCTATGAAGCAGACGGCGTGGCTAATTTAAACATATTTGACTTAAATTACGGCGAAACCGACCCAAGTACTTATAACCTTACCGACATGAACCGCGATGGTGTTGAAACTGACCGTTTTGGCGTATACGTACAAGACGTTGTGAGCATAAACGAACAATGGACTGTTATTGCAGGCCTGCGTTACGATTATTTTAAAGAGCTAAACAAAGAAACCGGTTACAGTTACTCAGATAACGATGTAACACCGCGCGTGGCTGTTACATACCAACCTGTTGAAAACACATCGGTATACATAAATTACTCAGAAAGCTTTAACCCCGCATCGTCGGGTGACCAAGAAGATGTAGAGGGCGAGGGTAATTTAACCCCAGAAACCGGTAAACAAACCGAAATTGGTATGAAAAACCAATGGCTTAACGGCAAAATTATGAGCACCTTTGCACTTTACCAAATTAATAAAGAAAATGTAGTAATGAGCAACCCTGACGACACTGGCGCGGGTGATGGCATTGCAGCACTTTTAAATATTGGTGAGGTAGAAAGCCGCGGGTTTGAAACAACGCTGGTGGGCGATTTAACCGAGCACTGGACGCTAACCGCTAACTACGCATATAACGATACATTGGTTGTAGAGGGTGTAACGGGCGATACTATTTCAAGCACCTACGGTGATGGCTCTCGCTTTGCTAATGCGCCGCGCCATCAGGCTGGTTTATGGTCGCGTTTTGCGCTTGATAACATAGATTCGTCTATTGCATTTGGTGCAAATTACGTAAGTGAGCAAATAAGCCAAGACGGCCAAAAAGTTAAACCCTTTACCGTATTCGACATGAGCTGGACTACCCGCTTTGACGATGTGTTATTAAGTGTAAATATCAATAATCTATTCGATAAAGAATATACAGTAAGTGGCTTTAGTGAGCGCAACGGTCACTTTCCTGGCAGCCCACGTGAAATAGTAGGCCAAGTGACCTATAAATTTTAAAACACGTTAGTAAACGGCTGCTTATGCTTTATTCGCATAAAAGCGCGTAATTTTACGTGTAGTAAAATAATTAAACCGAGGTAGGCATACGCTTATCTTGGTTTTTTAATGTTCAGCGTTATTAAAATTAGCAGTTTCTTGCGATGTATTAATGGCTGTAATAGGGAAGGGGATCACAATACCTTCTTGGTTATAGCGTTTATGCAGCGCTTTAATAAAAGCAGATTTAACCCAAAATCGGTTAAAGTACTCTTTTGCGCGCAGCATTACGGTAAAATTAATACTTGAATTATCAAAGGTGTGATACACCACAAAGGTATTGTAATCATCAACGCCCCACTCATGGTCAATCAGTACTTGGCGCGCAACCTCAAGCGTTACTTGCTCTACAAACTCTAAGTCTGAGCTGTAATGTACGCTTACATCAACAGGTACACTCAGCTCTTTTTCGGGGTAAAAGTAATTAATAATACGCGATTTAGAAAGCTGACTATTAGGAATAATAATCATATTATTTGGCAGCATTTTAACCCACGTAGAGCGCCAACCAATTTTTTCTACAAAGCCTTGCTCCTTTGACTCAAGCTCAATAAAATCCCCCACACGTATGGGTTTATCTATAACAAGCTGCACACCCGAAAAAAAGTTTTCAAGGGTGGGTTGCAGGGCAAGTGCTACCGCCAGTGATGTAATACCTAGAGATGCAATGATAGGTGTAATAGAAATACCTAAAGTCCCCAATAAAACTAAAATACCAACCGATAAAACGCTTACCCTAATAACGCCTTTAATAATACTTTGCGAATTAAAAACCACTGCCGACTCTTTGCTGTAGTAATTAATTGTGCCAATAAAAAAGCGGTCAAAAAACAAAATAATGGCAACTAAACCCAAAATAATATTAATGGTCGAAAACGAAATAAAGTGCGTAACAGGCTCGCCTTGTATTAAAAGGCCTTGCTCTATAATGGTGAGTAGCACAATGATTGTGCAAAGGGTGAGCGGTTTAGAAATTGACTCTATAAATAAACTGTCAAAAATAAACTTAGTATGAGAGGTCCACTTTTTGAGCCAGTACATTATAAAAAAGCGGATACAAAACAAGGCTATAGTTAACGTAACTAAGCAAATAGCAATAACAACCCAAGGCTGCTCTGTTAGGTTGTAAAACGTATTAACAGACATTACAGATCCCTTTTTTAAAAACTTAAAGGGTAAAGCAGCAAGTTATGTACCTAAACTAATAGTTAGGTTAAGCAAGTAAAGAGGGGTTAATTAAATGGGTTTAAACTGGCAAGTTTATACCTGCCAGTTTTAATGAAGGATAAAGAGTTAAATTTATACTTTTTTAGCTATCCACATACCGCCAAGTACGGCTGCAAAAAATAACCAAAACTCCATTTTAAGAGAGGTAAGCTGTACAAGGCCCGGGCCCGGGCATATGCCGCTTAATCCCCAACCTAAACCAAACAATACCGAGCCAATTATTAGCCGAGGAGTAATGTTTTTAACATCGCTTAAAGTAAATGTTTCACCAAGTAGCGGTTTCTCTTTTTTGGCAACCCAAAACCACGTAAGCATCATTATTCCCATAGCTACAGCCATTACAATAATTAAACTGCCATCCCATTGGTTTTGAAAATTTAAAAAGTTAAGTACTTTGTCAGGGTTTGTCATACCACTAATGATAAGCCCTAAGCCAAATATAAATCCTAAAATAACATGAATTACTGCTGTCATTTTTTTACCCTACTAGGTTTGCTGTAATTATAGCCACGCCCATAAATGTACATGTTGAAACCCACGAACGGGTAGAAAAGCGCGACATCCCACATACGCCATGGCCGCTTGTGCAGCCGTTAGCTAAAGAGGTACCCATACCAACAAGTAGCCCAGCTATAACAATAAGCACAGGGGATAAGCTCAGCTCACCTTCTAATAACGACGGCGCAAATATACGCACTGAAATACCGGCCAATAATAGCCCTACAATAAAGTATAATTTCCAACGCGACTCAGACGTTTGCTTATTAAAAACAGATTTAACAATGCCAGATATACCGGCAATTTTACCGTATAAAACAAGTAATAGTGCGCACGCTATACCTATTAAAGCACCACCTACAGCTGCAGCTATTGGCGTAAACTCTGTAACCATTTTAAATTCTCCAAACAACAGACATACCTAAGCCTGACTGCTCCATTTCAATTGATATTTGTTGATTTGGCGCTAAGTAGTTAGCACCCGATACTTTTTTAGCTGGCGAATAAAAAGCCATTGCATTTAATTGTACCGCTTTACTAAAAGAATGGCTAAAACCTGCAGTGAAATGCCATTCTTGCACACCAGGGGCTAAAATATTTAGTAAAACGTTTGATGAAGGAATAGGTTGCTCTGTATATGAAACCCCAAAACGAATTTTTTGCTTTGCTGTACGCTGCCATTGATAACCCAGTTTATAAATGGTCATATCGTCCCAGCCAAAGCCTGCACCCGCATCGGCACCCAGTGGAGCTGACATTAAATTATCAATTGGGTTAGCAATGCTTTTTACTTCACTGTAATTTATTTTTTGCCAATCAAATACAAGCTGGTTATTTGGTGTAATTTTATAAGCCGCGCCAATTTGAAGTGAACTCGGTAAATCAAACCCTCCTTGCTCTGCAAACAACCCTTTATAGCTATCAAACTCTTGCATAGACACTGATGAGCGGTAACTTACTCCCCAGCTTAATGACGAGTTTATATTTTGGCTAATACCTAGTTGAATACCCAAACCTGTGCTGGTATCGGTACCATTATTAGTAAGCGCTTGTGGCGATTGCGAAAAAGGCGCAAAGTTTCCAAGTCCTGTAGCTTTAAATTGCTGCACTGCATAAATAGGTGATACACCAAGGCGTATTTGTTCGTTAAGTTTGTAGCTTATTGTTGGGCTAATAAATAATTGCTTTAAATCTACGCCAGTCGTGCCAGCATAAAATGTGCCTTCAGGCTCTGAGTTGGCGCTGTAGTCGGTGTTCATACCGCCATTACCGTAGACTAATAAACCAATATTTACTTTGTCGTTGAGCTGGTGGCCAATAGCAAATTCAGGAATAGCAAAAAAAGTGTTATCACTTTTTTGGGTTTTAGCTTGCAGGTAAAATGCGTCAGGGTAAAAGGTATCTACATCGGATGCTGAGTATTTTCGATCAGGCGAAAAAAGCTCTAAGCCCACAGATAATTGTGTGCCATTCGCTAAAAAGGTAGCAGGGTTATTAGCGCCAGACATTAACTCTTCAGATAGCGCAACACCCGCACCCGCCATGCCTTTGTGGGTCATGCCATAACCATGAGTAAAATACCCATTGGTAGCAAATGCGTTAAACGAACCTAGAGCAAAGGTAAGGGCCAAACCAGATACTAACTTATTTTTCATTTTGATAGACAAACGTAGTGGGAAAAGGCGGACAATAGCTAATTTTCTACACTCAAAAAAGGAATTTAAATCGATTACTTATAGTCAAAAGGAATATTAAGGGTGAGTAGTGAATCCAATATTTAGCGCAGTAACTTCTTAAGCCTTTTATACAACTGTTGAATCAATCATTTAGCTAAAAAACACAAAGCGGTGAGAGGGTTCACCGCTTTTTATTAGGCTAATTACATAGACTCAAGTGTTTTACCACGGGTTTCTGTAATGTATTTAGCCACAAAAAATATGCTAATAAGTGCCGATAAAGCATAAAAGCCGTACGCACCCGCAAGGCCAATGTTAGCCAACATAATAGGGAAGGTCATAGTAATGGCAAAGTTAGCAATCCACTGTGCGCTTGCAGCAACAGCAAGCGCTGCACCGCGAATTCGGTTATTAAACATTTCGCCTAATAACACCCACACAACAGGGCCCCAACTTAAACCAAAAAACACTACAAATAAGTTAGCCATTATAAGCGCAAACGTACCCATGTTATCGCTAAGTGCAAGCTTGCCTGCTTCATCTAGGCCTGCGCTGCCAAATATATAAGTAAGCGCACTTAAGCTAATAAACATACCCACACTGCCCACAAGCAATAATGGTTTACGGCCAATTTTGTCAACAAGGGCAATAGCAATAAAGGTCGATACAATATTAGTAGTACCCGCTAATACATTTATAAATAGCGATTGCGACTCGTCAAACCCAGCTGCTTGCCAAAGCTCAGAGCCGTAATAAAACACCACATTAATACCTACAAATTGTTGAAACACACTCAGCGCAACACCCGCCCATACAATCGGGTGTACTTTTTTACTGCCATCAATAAATAAATCACGAATACTCGGCTTTTTATCGCTATGCAAAGAGCTTTTAACATCGCTTATTTGCGCATCAACGTTGTCGTTCGAAATTTTACTAAATACCGTTTTTGCATCGGCTACTTTACCTTGCGCCACTAAATAACGAGGCGACTCAGGAATAAACAAAACACCCACTAAAAACAGTATTGCAGGCACCAGCTCAGCCCAAAACATCCAGCGCCAAGCGGCTATATCAAGCATTAAAATATTTTGCGCGCTACCAGCAGCATCAGCAATTAAATAGTTACTTAAAAAAGCAGCAAATAAACCTAATACAATAGCAAGCTGTTGTAATGTAGCTAAACGACCACGAAGGGCAGGTGGCGCAACCTCTGCAATATAAGCTGGCGCCAATACCGATGCTGCACCAATGCCTAAACCACCAAATAAGCGGTAAAAAATAAATTCAGCTGAGCTTTCGCTAATGCCTGAGCCAAACGCGCTAATAGCAAAAATAATCGCGGTGATGATCATAATTGCACGGCGGCCAAACTGATCAGCCAGCGGCCCCGCTGCAAGTGCCCCCACGGCGCAGCCTAATAATACCGAGGCTACATTAAACCCCGTAGCTACACTGCTTGAATTAAAAGCATTACCGAGTGCCGACACCGTGCCGTTAATAACGCCCGAGTCAAAACCAAATAAAAAGCCACCAATAGCAGCCACGGCAGAGATAAAAATTACGTAAAAAAGAGAGCATGTGCCCAATGTGTGCGCCGAGCTATTACTGCTCGGCGAAAGAGGTGATGTCATAATTGTGTGTCCTGATTTTTATTATTGTGTACTTTACTATATTGAGGCGTGTGGTGCTGCGTATTTTAAACGAATTTTATCGGGGCTAACTCTTTCATAATCAATATTAAAGTTGTTATTTAAAACTTCTAACAATCCTTTAATGTCACCTGTTTTAAACATGCCCGCCACTTGCACTTTTTTTAGGCGCTCATCTTCTGAAAGTTCAAAGTCTATATCTGTATAACGGCTAATTTCAGCCATAGCTTCAGCTAGTGACTCACCTCTAAAAATTAAACTACCTTTGCGCCACGATAAACTTGCAGCTACCTCTACTGGGTCTACTTTTACAGCGGCTTTAGCAATTTTACCTTTAAAGCTTAAATCAAGTTTTTCTCCCTTTGATACTGAAGTTGAGCTATTTGATAAATAGTGACCTTGTTTATTGGTTCCACTTTGGGAGAGGTTTGGTAACTGCTTAGTACGTTGCTCTGCAACAAGTACTTTGCCGTCGGTTACAATGAGCTCTATTTGTTTTTTCCCAACTTCTACATTAAATGCAGTACCAACAGCTTGAATAACTTTATCACCGGCGATCACACTTAAAGGGCGCGTTTTATCGTGAGCTACATCTATATGAATTTCGCCGCGAAGTAAATTTATTACCCGTGAGTGCTGCGTATACCTTACTTGAACAAAGCTATTAGTATTAAGGGTGATTTTACTTTGATCAGGAAGCAGTATGTCTTTACTTTCACCTATGTCGGTTTGAAAGTTAAGCTGTTTAGCAACCACTGCAGATTGATTAACAGGGTAAAAAAATGAAAAGTTAAATGCTTCTTGAAAAAAGCTAAGTGCAACAGCTAATAAAATAGAAGCAGCTGTTGCACCTAACCACACAGGGAGACGCTTTTGTTTTACCGGTGTTTGTGGAAACAGATCTGACAAGCGACTAAGGTCGTCCATTTTGTCCCACAGCTGTGCTACTTCTAGTAACACCTCTACATTTTTATAAGATTGCGCCAACCATTGCTGCAGCGCATGCTCCTCGGGCTTAGTCAATCCACGGTCAAGTTTAGCTAGCCACTCGCTTGCCTTATCAAGGCGCGCATCGTCGCTCGTGTTTCGCTCGTTTATATGATGAACATTACTCATGTCTACCTCCTGCATTTAACTGCGAAGAAGTACTTGTTTGCCCATAAACACTATTTGTAGATTGACGCATAAATTGCGTACAACGTTTCATGCCTGTTGCTATATGTTTTTCCACGGTACTTTCACTAAGGTTTAATTGAGCAGCAATCTCTCGCTGCGAATAACCATACACTTTTTTTAATACAAACACTTTACGGCACTGCACAGGTAAAAGCCGTATGGCTTCACAAAAATTTGAAAACTCACTATCGGTTAGTGCTTTTTCATACATTTCGTCTTGCTGGTGTTCCGCTAAGAGTTGCTCTAACGCTTCCATGTTGTCGATGCCATCGACTAGGCGTATATTGGCTTGCTTTTGGTAATCGAGCGCTAAATTTCGCGCCGTCTTATAAATAAAAGATTTTGGTGAAGTTATATTTTCAGTGTTTTTAATCTGACAAATTCGCACATAGGTTTCTTGCACTATATCTTCAATTTCATGTGGCGGCACTATACGTGCAACTACATTTGAGAGACTTTTGCGCGAGGCCAAATAGACCTTATAAAAAAGTGTGTTTTTCGTCATTTAGTGTGTGTCTCGTGTGTGTGTGTTTACGGCAATTATTGTTATTGTTTTGCCAATACAAACTAAGACGAATGGTAAGAAAAAATCCGCTATTAAATTTAAAAAATAAATCAGCTTTTTATTTTTTAAATTTAATGTTCACTAACCGCACAGGGTATAAAGCTTGTAATGTAAAGGCGAAGTGTACTACAGTTTTTGCCATTATAAATACCCTGCTTGATACTTAGTATTTACGTTTGAAACTTTAACCTTTTAATTAATAAGTAAAAAAATACAATGTGGGCTGTATATTTTTTGTAATAAAAATACAGTTAAAAGCGCAGAAAATAAAAACAATAAAGGCATAAAAAAATTTAGCATGGCTAGTCAAAAAAGTAATTTATTTAAAAAAAATAAAAAATATTTATGGAGGAAAATAAAAAGTCACTCGTCTTTGTTCTGTGTATGGCCAAAAACTATACGCAAGGAATATTTACATTTGCCTTTTTGTTTACCGCTTTATGTGCTGGTTTTTAGCTTGTTCACCACCGAGGTAAAAGCGAGCGCTGTAAACGATAAAGCAGTGTTTAATATTCCGAGACAAAGGGCCGATTTATCGCTAATAAATTTTGCCGAGCAAGCCGATATTACTTTGCTTTTTCCGCTGGATAAAATTCAGCAGTTACAAACAAATACTATTGCTGGCGAGTATTCAATAATAAACGCGTTACAGATTTTACTCGATGGCACAGGGTTGCAACCGCATGTTAGCGAAGATGGGCAAATATCTATTTTAATAGACCCAAGTTTCGAGAGAACTGACAACATGGCTAACTATAAAAAAAATGGCGTGTCGAGTGCTGTACTAGCTGTACTAAGCACAGTGGCAACGCTTCCTGCAGTAGCAGAGACAGCAGCACAAGAACCAGAAATAATTGAAGTACGCGGAATTAGAGGCTCGCTTGGCCGAGCTATGGATGCCAAAAGAGAAGCGGGTGGCGTGGTCGACTCCATTTCAGCAGAAGACATTGGTAAATTTCCTGACACAAATTTAGCTGAGTCTTTACAGCGTATTACCGGGGTTTCAATAGACCGTTCAGGCGGTGAAGGGCAGCTCATTACGGTACGTGGTTTTGGCCCGCAGTTTAATACAGTCTTGGTAAACGGACGCCAAATGGCATCTGAAAATCAAAGCCGTGCGTTTAGCTTTGATACCATCGCATCCGAGCTGGTTAAAAGCTTAGATGTATTTAAAACCTCAACGGCCACTATGCAATCTGGTGGTATTGGTTCAACAGTAAATGTAAATACAGCGCGACCATTTGCAATTAGCGGTTTTAAAGTTGCGGGCAGTGTTAAAGGTATTTACGATGAAAATAGTGAAGAAACGACCCCCGAGATTTCTGGCTTAATTAGCAATACGTTTAATGATGACACACTGGGTGTGTTGTTTGCTGTTTCTCGCCAGGAGCGCGAAACACGCTTAAACCAGGCTCAGGTAGACGGTTGGTTAGAAAACGTGGGCGTCCCAAACCCGCAAACTCAAAGCGGGCAAACATATACCGGTAATATTTTTTCTCCGCGTAACTACGATCATAAAGTCACGACAGAAACACGTACACGCACTAATGCAAATTTAGTTATACAGTACGCACCTTCAGATGATTTAGTAATAACAGCTGATGGGCTTTATTCTGATTTTGATGTTGAAGCAGACACCACGTCTTATGGGCATTGGTTTACGGCGCCAAACTTAGAAGGCTTTGGTGGCGCTGCAGGTCCAACTGTAGACGAAAATGGCACAGTGGTTGATTTATATCAAGAGGTAGGTCTTGCTACCGATATGCACGCTAAAAAGTTTGATCGCTTAACAAGCTCTAGCGCACTAGGCTTAAACTTTGATTGGCATGTAAATGATAACTTAAATATGAAGTTTGATTTGAGCCACTCAAAAGCCGAGCGTGAGGCTAATAACGGCGGTGGCGATCAGTTATCGTTGATAGGCTATGCTAACCGAGTTCGATTTGAAGTGGATGGCGGTATACTGCCTTACGCAAGTGAATTTGCCTCTGCTAATCCTAATATTTATAGCGGTCAGCAAGAACTTGACGGTGTTGCTTATAATCCTTCGGTTGCACCTGATGGCGTATCAAATCATTTAGATACCGCCAATAGTCGAGCACACGTAATGCTACGTCGTGGTTGGGCTGTAGAAGATACTGTGGATCAGTTTCGTTGGGATAGCATTTGGCATAATGATGGCAGCTCAGGCCTAGTTTCGGTCAAGTTTGGTGCTATGTATTCAACTGAAACTAAAAACCTTGATCGTTGGGATAACGAAGGTGTTGGTATTCACTGTACTTTTTGTGGTTACCCAGATGACCCAAGCATGGATGGCTTAGCACAATTTGTATTTGATGCAGGGGATGACTTTTTAGGCGATGTAAGCGGCAGCGGTCGTATGCCAACGTCATGGCTTGCACATGATGGCGAGGCAAACTTTGCGTATCTTGAGCAAATAGCTGCGGCGAACGGCCAGCCTATTAGTTTTGATGCAGTTAAACGTAATAAGTCGTTTGAGATAACTGAAGATACTTTCTCGTTTTATACTGAGTTTGATTTTGAAGCTGAGCTTGCAGGCATGCCTTTATACGCAACAGCGGGCTTTAGATACGAAAGCACTGATGTAAAAGTAAAGGGCACAGATGAGCCGGTGAGCGCGTTAACCATTTTAGATAAAACAGAAATGCTTGCTAACTTTGGCGCTGTAGAAAATATTTCAGCAAGTTCAGATTATGAAGCGATTTTACCTAACTTTAGTGTAAAGCTTGAAATAAGTGATGAGCTAATAGCACGTGCCGCTGTATCGCAAACAATTACACGGCCAACACTCGATAGTATGTCGCCTGTAACAGTAATTGAAACAACTCGCCAAGGCGGTAATTTAACATCAAGCTCTGGTAACCCTGCGCTTGAGCCATTTACCTCTGATAACTTAGATTTATCATTAGAGTGGTATTACGCTGATGCTAGTTATTTATCTGCGGGTTACTTTAGAAAAAATGTTGCTAACTTCATTATTAATACGACCGAAGACTTAACCTTTGAGTTGTCTGGCGGCGGATTGTTAACTGACCCTTCTACAGGTAACGATGTAGATAACCCTGACGCTGCCGACTCAACGGCTGTATTTACTAATACATTACCAAATAATAGCGAATCAGCGATTGTTGATGGCTGGGAAATAGCCTTACAACACAGTTTTGATAGTGGTTTTGGTTTTATGGTTAATGCAACATTTGTAGACAGCGATGCAGAGCTAGACCCAGCAGATATAACTCAAGTATTTGCATTAACAGGCTTAAGCGACTCTTATAACGTGGTTGGCTTTTATGAAAATGGCCCATTTCAAGCGCGTTTAGCCTATAACTGGCGCGATAGTTTTGTACAGTCACTAACGCAGCTAAATGGCGATGGCGTGACAATTGTGGAAGATTACGCACAACTTGATGCTAGTGGCAGCTATGACATTACCGAAAATGTATCGGTATTTTTTGAAGGTGTTAACTTAACCGAAGAATACGTACACAAGCGTGGTCGTTTTTCTAACCAATTACTATTGGTTGAAGATAGCGGGCGACGTTTTGCGTTAGGTGTTCGCGGTAGTTTTTAACTTTAATTAATAAAGTGGCTTTTACATTTAGTAATGGCCACTTTTTAATTATGCCTTTTAGGTAACAAGTATGAACCAGCAAGATAAAAAAATAAAAACAGTGGTTGTCGTTGGTGGAGGTATAGCGGGCTGGCTAACAGCCGGCCGATTAGCGGCGCACCATAAAAGTAATACCCCGGATGGTCTTAATGTTGTACTCGTTGAATCTCCTAATGTACCAATTATAGGTGTTGGCGAAGGCACTTGGCCTACCATGCGCAGTACTTTAATAGCGCTTGGCATTAGCGAAACCGACTTTATACGTGAGTGCGAAGCAAGCTTTAAGCAGGGGGCAAAATTCGCCAAGTGGGTGGATGGCAGCAATGATGATTTTTATTATCACCCATTAGTTTTGCCACAGGGCTTTTCAAAAACAGATATGGCAGGCCATTGGTTAAATAACACCGCTGAGTCAGCATCTTTTTCAAATGCAGTGTGTTACCAAGAAGCTATTTGTGAGCAAGGGCTTGCTCCTAAAACAATTCGCACCCCAGAATACGCAGCTATAGCCAATTATGCCTACCATTTAGACTCTGCAAAATTTGCCGTTTTTTTACAAAAGCATTGTACGCAACAGCTTGGCGTTAAACATATTTTAGCCGATGTGACGCAAGTTAATAGTGCTAAAAGTGGCGATATTTCAAGCGTTACCACAAAACAACAAGGTGAAATTAGCGGTGATTTATTTGTTGATTGCACCGGCTTTTCTTCATTGTTATTAGGCGAGCATTATAAGGTTCCTTTTAAACCGTGTGATGACGTGCTATTTATTGATACCGCCTTAGCAGTGCAAGTCCCTTATGATAATGAAGATGAGAGTATTGCATCTCACACAATTTCAACAGCGCAAGAAGCCGGTTGGATATGGGATATAGGGTTACAGCACCGCCGTGGTGTAGGTTACGTGTATTCGAGTAAATATAGTAGCGAGGCTCAAGCAAGAGAAAAGCTTAAAGCGTATGTAGGCGATAAAATAGAGTCGTTAACAGTTAGAAAAATCCCTATTAAAAGTGGCCATCGCTCACATTTTTGGCAAAATAACTGCGTTGCAGTTGGGCTTTCGGCTGGTTTTTTAGAGCCACTTGAAGCTTCTGCATTGGTATTAGTAGAAATGTCAGCACAGATGATCAGCGAACAGCTCCCCCATACCCGAGATATTATGGATATTACCGCCAAACGCTTTAACGAGACGTTTACCTATAGGTGGGAAAAAATAATCGACTTTTTAAAACTGCATTATATTTTATCAAACCGTGACGATAACGCATTTTGGCGCGACAACAGAGACCCAAAAACGATTCCTCAAAGCTTACAAGATCTAATGAAGTTATGGCAATACCGCGCTCCTGCTGATCACGACTTTACAAGTAATAATGAGGTGTTTCCAGCGGCGAGTTATCAATATGTTTTATACGGTATGGGCTTTAAAAGTGATTACAGCACAACTGCTTATATGCTTAAAGACACTGTTTTCGCTAAAAGTCAGTTTGATAAAAATAAGAGCATGATAAACCAAGCAGTCACAAACTTACCCAGTAACCGAGAGCTGCTTAATAAAATTAAGCACCATGGTTTTAGTGCTATTTAGCTTAAAAATTTACACATAAAAACAATAAAGAGACACGCATGGAAAATTTAGTCGCATTAGAGCAAAGTGCTCATCAGCATATAAAAATAGACACACAAAAAGCACAATCACACGCTAAAAATCTTAATATGATCCCCGTTGTTATGGCGGAGCTTAGCCAAATTGCCGTTCAGCAGCCTATAGTTTTTGCAAAAAACTCAGAAACAGGCGAGTTTACACTCAATGCTTTATTAGGCTTTGAGCAACATGAAAACTTGTTTTATCAGCAATCGCAGTGGCAGGGCGTATATTTGCCGCTTCAGTTACAGCGTCAGCCATTTTTTGTGGGTGATACTCATGCGCAGCAAACGCAATACCCTGTGTGTATTAATTTGAATAGCCCTGCAGTAGTTGATAACTCTGCGCAAAGCGAAAATAATTTAGAACCAATTTATACCCAAAGCGCTGAAGAAAGTGGCTACTTTAAACAAATAAAGCAGTGTTTAGGGCATTTATTACAAGGCGAAATAGACAATAAAAAGCTAATTGATACCTTGTTAAAGTATGAACTACTACAGCCATTATCGCTTGAAGTAACGTTTGAAAATAACCAAAAAACAAAGTTAAACGGCCTATACACTATTAATCCGGACAAACTCGCACAACTTAATAGTGAGCAAATTACGCTTTTACATCAAAGTGCTTTATTACCTGCCATTTATACAGTAATAACCTCACTCGCCCAGATATACCCATTAATAGAGCGTAAAAATACGATGCTTAATTTAGCTGATGATTGATTTTACACTTAACAAAAATAAGGCATTACAGGTACACACTGTAGGGGAGGAAAAAACCCCAATTATTGTTATTGATGATTTTGTAAATAATGTAGATGCACTTATTAATTTTGCTGTGTTTTCTCAAAATGCGAGGGAAACATTTTGCACACAAGAAAGTGACTTTTACCCAGGAGTAAGAAAAGCAGCACCGCTTAGTTATATAGAGCAGTTAAAAGCACTGGCTCCAATTATTAATTCACACTTTGATATGGCAGATAAAAACGAGTTTGATGTAATACTTTCTGCCTTTTCAATTGCATGTACTGAGCCTGATGAACTCAGGCCAATACAGATGCTTCCCCATTTTGACACACCCAATATGAACCAACTCGCTATGGTGCATTTTTTATGTGATGAAACACATGGGGGTACTTCATTTTATAAACATAAAACCCTAGGGTATGAACGCATAACAAAAGAGCGACTCATGCCTTATAGGCAAGCTATAAAGCAACAAGCCATGGCGCAAAAGCTTCATAAAAACCCACATTACATAAATGGCAGCACAGTTTTGTTTGAGCAAGTTTACAGTGTAGAGGCAAAGCTAAATCGGGTTGTTATATATCCAAGCAACTTATTGCATTCAGGTAATATAAATGCGGCTAACGGTTATGCCTGCGATCCAATTAATGGGCGTTTAACTATAAGTAGTTTTGCTGTTTTACGTTAGTTTTTTTACCCGCTAAAGTTATTAGCACGCGCAATTTATAGCGCAGTTTAGCTTATTTAATTAAAGTGGTTACTTAGATTTTTGAGTATTAATTCTTTTTGGAGGCTAGGTGAATGCTAGAGATTGTTGCTACTGAAGACTTAAAGGCTGCCGCACAATTTACGTTTAACAATATGAAGCCCTATTACGAAATATATGCGGTAGATTGGGATGTAGAAGACATACATCAAGCAACCAAAGACCTCAAAAACTTTGATATTTTGTGTAAGGGTGAACACATAGGGGTAGTGCGTTTATCTTTCGAAGAAGGGCGTTGCCAACTTCGCGACATTCAGATTGCAGCTGCTTATCAAAATAAAGGTTATGGTGCTCACGTTATTGCTAAAGTAGTTGATATAGCTCGTCAACAAAGTATCAAATTCATAGACCTCAAAGTATTTCAGCGTAGCCCTGCATTTAAGTTATATAGCCGTATTGGATTTGCAGTCGATAGAAAAGATGTTCGCTTTTACTACATGAGCTTGCAAGTCTAATAGCTGTAGTATTAAAAGGCGCAAAGCATTTGGCTTTTGCGGTTCTTTAGTTAACTTTAGTAAGTACGACTGTATTGGCTTATGCGGGCATTAGTTTTTAGGAGAGTTAAGTGTACTTAATTAATAGTAAGTATTGGGTACTTACTGATTGCGGTGGGTTTAGGGTTTGCAATAATAGGGTCAGTAAAGCATCGACAGTTTGCTGTTTGGTCTGCTCAAAAATTTAAAAGTACATTTAGGCCTGCAGGTTTTGGCTCATTCTTATTTGGTGGCTTTTTGATTTACATAATAACGATTAGTTACCGTTAATAAGTAGGTAAGCTTTTCAAAGGTAACTAATAATTAGTGTTAACATATTCCCCAGTTTCCCTCACACTTCAAAGTTATTAAAGTATTCTTTTTGCAATTCTATAGTTAGCACTTTAGGGCGAATGCCTTGTACTAGGCTGTATACCTCTTCTTTTGTGTAACCTGCCGAATTTAAAATAAGCGCAGCCACCAACCCTGTGCGGCCAGTGCCGCCTTTGCAATGTATGGCAATGGTTTGTTTGTGTTGTATGGCTTGTAATATGTCGGTTTTGTGGGTGTTCCAGCTTGATGTAAAAGGCTGTTTGGGTGCTTCGTCGTCATTTATTGGTAAATGAAACCAAGTTATATCGTGCTTATTGCACTCATTATTAATTGTTTGTACGTTGTTTTTTTCAAGCTCCTTTTGCGGCATAAGCGATAACAGCATGTGAGTGCCAGCGGCTTTTAATGTAGCGATTGAATCCGCTAGGTTTTGCGTTTTTGTACCAGGGCAAGGCGTAAAAATAATATTTGCGCCGTTATTAAGTGATAAAACATCGTATGGGTGCGCGCTCATGGTAAGTCCTTTATTTTTAATCAATTTGCTTTTATACACTCACTATAGCGTGTTTTAGTTACAAGTTTAAGATTGAATAATAAGCATAAATACTAGATACTGTTTTTATATACAGTTGTGGCGATGTTATGAAAAAAGAATTACCAGCAAAATACTATTTAGCGCATTTTAGAGAACTTATTGAGTTTGTAACAAGTAAATGTATGCATTTACTTGAGCCCAAGCACAGCCAATTTATTAGTAAAATTAACCAGCTAGATGAGCAAAGCCAATGCATGTTGGCACGCGTGTATTCGCGCAAGCCTTATTTAGTACAGGCGCAATCGCTCAATTATGAAGAAATAACCTCGCCGCATCAGGCTATTTATACCCTAAAAACAGCGGGTATTTTATATGAGCCAAACGCGCAGCATTACAAGCTACTTATAGCGCATTTAACCAAGCCCATGCTGGTGGAGCTACTAAGTAATTATAGCGAGCAACTAAGCTTTAAAAAAAGCGCAGCTAAAGGGGCGTTGGTCACTATTGCGTGCCAATTTTTTAGTGAGCGCGCAGATGATCTTGCCCCTTTATATAGCCAGTATGTTATTAATAACCGTGAAGATTATTACGAGTATTTTGAGTTTTTATTTGCAGGGCGCTTAAGTAATGGCGATGTAAATCATCAAAACCGATTTGTTATGCGCGATTTAGGGTTAACCGCTACCCGCGAAGGGCACAGCGAGAGCTTGTCGCGCTTTAATACATTGGCTGAGGCGCAATCTAATTATGTTTTAAACCGTTACCGTTTAGCGTTTAAAAACATTGGCAAAACAGCCGGTACTGCAAAAGCTGAAACCGTGGATGATAAAACACCTTACACCGAGCTTGCGCATTTAGTTTTAGCGCAACCGGCGCACGGTGCACAAGCGCACGATATTAAAAACAAACTGCTGGTTAGGCTGTATAAACAACTTAAAAATACCGATAGCGAACTTGCCTTTAGCTTACTTGAAGGGTGCACCGATTACGCCGAAGCCCAAGAAATTCAAATAAGAGAGCAATACCGCTTAGGTAATAAAGAATGGGTAAAAGCGCAGCTAGAACAAATAATAGAAAACCCGCTCACCGATGACTTACTTTACTTTGCTGATGACTTTTTAATGCGTAAGTTTAATAAACAAACGCGTTCGCGCTTAAGCACTATGCTAGCCGACACCCAATGTGTACTTGAAATTGACGAAATTTACCGAGGCGATGTAGAGCAAGGCGTAAATGAGCATTACACCGCAAAAGGGTTAATGGTTTTTAATACCGAAAACACCTTATGGCAAAGCTTATTTGGTTTAGTATTTTGGCACGAGTTGTTTATAGAGTCGCCGTACCCGCCGTGTAATGAATTTGATATTTACCCGCAAGTTTTACAGCTTGGTAATTTTTATGAAGCACAAAGCACGCAAATTGACGCACGTTTAAAAAGCTGTAGTACTAATCAGGCGTTGCTTAATTTGGTATGTAAACATGCCGCGCAGTATTTTGAGCAGCCTAATGGGTTATTTAGATGGCGCAGCAATTTATTAGAGCCACTAGAGGCGCTTATTTTAAACAGCCCGCTTGAAGCGTTAATTGCGCATTTAACGGCCATGAGTAAACACTATTTACAGCTAAAAGACGGCTACCCCGATTTAATGGTTATCAATAATGGGCAAGTACATTTTGAAGAGGTAAAAGCCCCGGGCGATAAGCTTAGGCGCAACCAACTTACCACTATTGATAATTTAAAAAATGTAGGCTTTACGGTACATATTGCCGCAGTTAAATGGTTTGTAGACCCTAACCGTGTTTACAGCATCGTTGATATAGAAACCACGGGCGGCTTAAAGGGTGGTAACCGCATTACCGAAGTTGGCATAGTTAAACTGCAGCACGGTAAAGTAATAGATACTTGGACGACTCTTATTAATCCGCAGCGCCATATACCCGGCTTTATTACTAAGCTAACCGGCATAAGCGATAGCATGGTTTACAACGCGCCTGTATTTGCCGAGATAGCACAGCCACTATTAGATAAACTCGCAGGCAGTATTTTTGTAGCCCATAACGTAAACTTTGATTACGGTTTTATAAAAAAAGAGTGCGAGGTTGCAGGGCACTTTTTTAAAATGCCAAAAATGTGCACCGTGGTTGAATCGCGCAGAGCGTTTAAAGGCTTAAAGTCGTATTCGCTTGGTAACCTTAGTGCGCATTTTAATTTAAATTTAACCAGTCATCACCGCGCATTGGCCGATGCAACTGCCACTGCTGAGCTATTATTGCTGATACAAAATAGTGAAACGCTAACGCAGTAACGTATTATCTTGTTTTTAAGTGTATGAAAATTAAATAATAAATAGTTTAATTATAAGTTTTTAATTTATTTTGGAATAAAGTGTTTTTGTAAATCGTCTTCTTTATGTCAATCCGACAAACTAGAGGACAAAACAATGACTAAATTAAATAAAATTGTAAGCGTAATGATGTTAAGCGGTGTGTGTACTTTTACAGGTGCTGTGCACGCCGCTGATATTGAAATATCTCAGTCAACGTCGGCGCAGCAACAAACATCTACATCTATTGCGCTTTCACAAAACGGTTTAACAGCCAGTGGTAGCAATAACACAAACGTATCTAACGATACACAAGTAACGGCTGATGACTCGCAAGCTACAGATTCAACGGCGAATAATACGCAAACTCCAACGCAAGAAAGCAGCGAGGCCGCAGAGCCTGCAAATTCATTAGTTGCATCTGCCAGCTCATCTTTAAATAACTCATTGAGCGCATCGGTCTCGTCTTTAAATGCTGCAAGTAATACCACAGTCAATACAGCGCTTGATGCAACAACGCAGTTAACCTCATCGGCAGGTAATTTAACGACTGCTGTGAGTCAGTCGTCATTACTTTCTCTTACCTCTGAACAAGCAGACACTACCGATACACCATCAGATGCCTCTTTACTTTCAAATGTGAGTAGCGCTAGCGATTCAGTAACACAAGCTGATGCAACAAATGCGGGTGAGCTTACAAACCAATTAGCAATTACTAATACGGCTACAAACTCAGTGAGTTCTGCACTGCAAGTGGGTGATGCAATTAATACCAGTAATGAAGTAGTAAGCAGTGTTCAGCAATCTTTAATTGCCAGTGTGCAAGATAGTACGGTTAGTAGTTTACAAAGCACGGTACAGCAAAGTGTTAGTGGGCAGGTGAGTGCAGCGGTCACAGATCAAATTAGTAACGATGTAGCACTTAGCACCGCAAGTGAAGTAGTAACCAACATTACTAACGATTTAGACCTAGGCCTTTAATACGGCCTAAGTGTGTTTGCACAAATGCCGAATGGGGAAACCTATTCGGCCTGTTGGAGAATAAATATGAAAGCAGTTATAACCGCCACATTGTGTGTTTTTAGTGCCCAAGCGGTGCTTGCACAAACTAACCACGTTAAAACACCTGAGCAAACTAAACCCTTTAAAAGTAGCTTTGAGCTAAATGCAGGTGCAGAAGTTGGGGTATTAAGTAACTCGGCGCTCTCTGTTCAGGAGCTTGACGATATTTCGTCGCAAAGCGACAGCGGCATAAAAACCGCAGCAGGTGTTAATGCAAAATGGCAATTAACCAAAAGCGCCAAATTAACCTCAAGCTATAAGTTTGAACAACAAGACTACGATGAGTTTGATCAATACGATTTAGACCTTCATCAATATGGTTTAGATGGCAGCTATAGCTTTAATAGTCATGAGGTAGGGGTTCGTTACGATGGTGCAAAAGCAAATGTAGATGGCGATACATTTTTACATTTTAATCAAGTCAGTGCTTATTATGGCCATTTTTTAAACCCGCATACGTATTTGCGTATGAGCATAAAAACCAAAGCTAAACGTTTTGCTACTGCAAAAGCACGTAATGCCGACGGCGTAGGTGCCGATGTAGCGCTTTATCATTTTATAAATAGTGGCCAAACCATGCTAATGGCATCGCTAAGTGCCGATAAAGAAAACGCCGACGACAACCAATACGACTTTAACGGCTATGGTTTTACTACTAAAGTTACGCACAAATTTACGGCCTTTAATGTAGCGAATAAAGTGGGCGCAGGCTGGCGTTATCAAAATAAAGATTACGATGAGCAAACAACGGATGATTTTTTTGAGCAAATACCGTCGCGAGATGAGCACAGAAATGTAGTTAATGCGTTTTATAACGTAGCTGTATTTGAGCACGTAACACTAATAGCCGAGGCTGAATATGGCGATTACCAATCAAAGCTTAGTAGCAATACCTATACGCAATCGGTTTTATCGGCGTCAGTTAAAGTGCACTTTTAGGTGGGTAAATGGCACCATAACCAAAGGTGGTGTCTTTGCCTTGCTCACCTAAATCTTTGGCAAGCGATGTAAGCTCGTTAAGTGCTTTGGTTCTATTATTACCATGCTTTAACAATAAACAACTTAATGCCGCGCTTACATGCGGCGCCGCCATTGACGTACCCGACTCCCTTCCAAATTTTCCATTGCCTTGGCTTGTAACAACATTTACACCAAAGGCTGTAAAGTCTATGTAATCACCTTTATTTGACCATCTATAAATTTGGCTTTTTGAATCAATAGCACTTACCGCTATCACGCTTTTATACGCACCTGGGTATAACGGCTGCGACGCTGGCCCTTGGTTACCCGCAGCAGCTACAATTAATACGTTTTGTTTTATTGCAGCAGTAATACTTGCTTCTAAAACTGTGTTATTTGGCCCTGTTAGGCTCATATTTATTACGGGTATTTTATTACTAACTAACCAGTTAAGCGCCTCTACTATGGCAAATAAAGTAGCCCCTTGGGCATATTCAGATTGCCTATAAAACACCTCTGCACTGTAAAGCTTGGCACTGCTTAAAAGTGGGCTGAGTTTTGCTCCTTTACCCGTAATTAATCCCGCTATGGCGGTGCCGTGTAAATTTGGCGAGCTTAACCCTTGTGGTAAAAAGCTTTGTGTGATGATACTTGCGCCTTTAAAAGCACTGTGTTTGGTATTAATGGCGCTGTCGATCATGCCGATTTTTACGCTTTGTGTGCAGTAGGGCGCAATAGGCTTATTTTGCGCTACTTTAATGGTAGGCTCGCCTGTTTGCGCTTGGTAAATGTGGTTTCGGTCAAGTATTGCAGACTCATCTAAGTTAAGCGCTTTTAATAACTCACTTTTAGAATTAACACCTTGCGGGGCGTTAAAGCGCACTAAGCTCATATTAAGTGCGTTGTAATTTTTTACCGATACAATCGTTATATTTTGCTGTTTTAGGGTATTAATTTGTTGGCTATTTGCCATTAATAACCATTGGCGCTCTATTGCTCTAAAGCCGTTTTCTAGCTCTACTTCAACAAATGCGGTGTTTTGGCTATTTATATTAATGTTAAGCACATTAGGTAAGTTGCTAATTGGCTCACTTATTTGCGCTTTTAGTTCGTCAATCGATATTTGTGGAACAGGCACCGGAAGCGGCAGGCGCTGTGCACGCTCTATAGTTTGTTCAATACGTTGCTCTATTGGGTTTAGCTGCCCAAGCACCTGATCGACTCTTATTATATTGGCTGAGCTCGTTGCGCTAAATATGCAAAGCGAGGCGGCTATTATGTGTTTAACGCGGACTTTTTTCATGTTCATAGTGGGTTACTTCTATTAAATTTACCATGCTGGTTAGTTAACGTTTAACACATAGAAATATTTCATTATTCAAATTATTTTGATTATTTGGGAATAAATGTTTTTTTGAATCGTCTTCTTTATAAAAGGGGTAAAAATCAATGAACGAAACATTAAAAACCTTATTGCCCATGCTTAGGCGTTTTGCCTATTCGCTAACGGGTAGTAAAGCAGATGCAGACGATGTAGTGCAAATAACAATTGAAAAACTATTAGTAAAAGGCATTCCAGATGACGTTGAACCTGCTAAATGGGCATTTAAAATTTGCCGCAATGTGTGGATAGACGAATACCGCTCACGCAAGGTAAGGCAAAATACGGCTCAGGCCGATATATTACCAGAGCCAATTACAAGTAATGAGCACCAAACACTCGAAAATAAACAAATGCTTAAAAATGTAAATACAGCACTTGGGCAATTACCCGAAGAGCAACGCGCCATAGTATCGCTGGTGGCAGTGCAGGGCATGGCCTATAAAGAAGTCGCACATACGCTAGATATACCTATAGGCAGTGTAATGAGTAAATTATCGCGAGCACGCAGTACACTTTATAACTTAATAAAACCCGACTTTAAAAAGGAGCAGGTATGAACATTAACGACGAAACACTTAGCGCCTTTTTAGACTCAGAACTCAGCGAGCACGAAATGGAGCAAGTGCGTAAAGCCCTTGAGACCAATGATGAACTAGTAATGCGACTTGCAGAGCTAAGCGAAGTAGACATGCTAGTAAAAGAGCACGCTACAAGTATTGATGACGCACCCCTTAGTGACTCATTAGCTAAAACGGTTGCAAAGCTTGACACAGCAACGACTAAAAACACGTTAAATAGCAATGTAGTGACGTTAACGCCTTGGCAAAAGGCTAAGCAATCGGCTAATAAAAGCTTAGCAATAGCTGCAAGCGTTGCCGTGGTATTTGGTATAGCAATGACTAGCTATTTACAGCCAAATAATGCGCAAAGTTTAGTGGCTAGTAATACAGCTTCAGCGCTTAACACACAACTAAGCAGTGGTGTGTTTGAGCAAAGTGATGGTTCACTATTTAGCGCGCAGCTTAGTTTTAAAAATCAGCAAGGTGAGCTTTGTAGGCAGTATGCACTAAGCTCAAACAATACAACGCAAACAAGCATTGCTTGTAAAACACAAAGCGGTTGGCAAATTAAAGCGCAAACAGCCGCGCAGCAAAGTAATAATGGCGCGCAATATCAAACGGCGTCTAATAACAGTGAGTTAGATGCTGTTATAGATAGCATGATCAGCGGCGCACCACTAGATAGAGCGCAAGAGCAGCAAGCAATTAGCGCAAAGTGGCAGTTAAACAAATAATAATGTGTATAAAACGAGGTGAATTATGAAAACATCTATTTTAATTATCAGTATTTTACTTATGGCGGGTTGTGCATCTAAACCTGATTACCGAGCCGCGAATAATGGCTCACAAGGTTACAGCGAGCAAAAAATTAGCGATGATCAATACCGAGTAGAGTTTAAAAGTGTGTCAAACAATGTAGCCGATGCCGGTGATTATGCATTATTACGCGCAGCTGAGCTTACCCAAGCGCAAGGCTACGACTGGTTTGTTGTAACTAACAAAGAAACCTTTGTTGAGTCTAAATCGCAAGCCCCCACGTCATCTATTAGTGCATCACAAAGCCAGCAATATGAGCGAAGCTGCGGTTTATTAACTTGCGAAACACGCACACGCCCAACAAGCAGCGTAGGCGTACAGGTAAGCAATAATGATAAACGCAAAGAAGTGCACACCCTGATTGATATTAAAATGGGCAAAGGTATAAAACCAAGCGAGAACAGCTTTAGCGCCCAAGACTTAATTGAAAACTTAAGCAAAAAAGCACAAAAGTAAGCGCTTTGTAAAAGCACTTAGCTTGTTTTAGCTAAGTGCTTTTTCGTGGTAAAAATCCAGTAACCAGCATAGTGCCCACAATAACAAATAATGCGCCTAATAACGTATTTGGCCCAATTTGCTCATCTAAAATTAAATGTCCCCAAAAAATGCCAAATAGTGGAATTAAAAACGTGACCGTTAAAGCAGAGGTTGGGCCTATATCTTCAATAAGCTTAAAAAATAAAATATAAGCAAGCGCTGTACACACTACGCCAAGGGCTAAAACGCCGAGCATAACGTTGGTGGTTGGCATTTCACGCATTGGCATAAATAAAATAAGGGGCAATACCATAAAACTCGCTGCCCACATTGAGCCGTGTGCGTTATCGAACGGTGCAAGCTTTGGCGCATTTTTTGTGTAATGGGATGCAATGGCATAGCAAAGCGAAGCGCTCAATGCCGCTACTATGGCTATTATTGATTGACTATTTAATACAAAATGATTTTGCCCAACTAAAATTGCCACGCCTATTAAACCCAACAGCAAGCCTAAAACCATACTCTTAGTAGGCTTGGTTTTACTCCAAATAATACCCACAACAGCGCCCCAAATAGGGGTTGTTGAATTTAAAATAGATAACGTAGATGCGCTAATAGTTTGTGCGGCATAAGCAAAAAGTAAAAAAGGTAGGGCAGAGTTAAGTGCGCCAATGATAAAAAAGTGCTTTTTGTGTTGGGTAAACGCTAATCGGCGCTTTAAATACAGCGCAACTATAAATAGTGTGAGTGCCGCAAAGCCGACTCTAAATTCTATTAACACCGCAGGCCCTAAACTATTAGCGGCCATTCGCATAAATAAAAATGAGGCGCCCCAAATTGCAGCCAGAAAAAATAACCTAAGTAAACTTGCTAAGCTCATGATAGTATTTTAATTATACAAATAGGGTTACAGAATAACAGGCTTTGTAAAGAGTGTAAGCCAGATTCGGTACTCGCATATAAAAATAATAAAAGGACTAGGGCGTGTTGACCTTTGCGGATTGAAATTTGTTCAATCTAGGGGCGATTAAATCGCGGCGCGAGGTTTGTAACCTAGTGGGCTAAGTAAAAACCGAGTAACAAAGAGTTTATCGCCCCTAGGAAGAACCCGAAGGGCAGCGCATGTTTGGCATTTATGCTGCGTTATCGCCTATTTATGGGGAATAACCACACTTCATAGGCTCCGCCTTGCCTAAAAACCAAACACACTGCTGCAAATTCAACCATCAAAGAGCAACACGCCCTATTTATGTCTAGGTGTTTAATGGTTACAGCAATTTTGGTTGTGGGTTTATTAAGTGGGTGTGGGTCAACCCCAGTTAACCTATACAGTGACAATACAATGAAGAAAAAAGAATACAATGGCATTAAAGCGTATAAAAAAGGGGCTGTACGAGCAAGCTTTTGATGATTTAAAAGAGCCTGCAGCACTTGGGTATAAAAGTGCTCAATATACGTTGGCGTTTATGTTTTTAAAAGGCCAATACTTGGAGCAGTCTATTAAGCTTGGAATGGGCTGGTTAGGCGTTGCAAAAGAAGCGGGGGTTGAAAATTGGTCTGCGCAATACGATGCATTTTACAGTGCAGCGACTGCGCAGCAAAAACAACAAATAGACGAAACAGTGTCATTGTACATAACCCAATTTGGCGTTAAAGCACAAAATATGACTTGTCGTCGTTCAACTACACCTAGGCGTACATTTGGCGAAGTTAAAATTGATTGCACTAAGCACGACGGTAGCGTTACCCAGCACGACATACAAACAATAGAATAACGTTATGGCTTTTCTAGCTTGTTTTCAAAGTCGCTTTTTACAATATCGAGTGCTTTTAAAACATCTTCTGGGGCAAGGTCGTGTTGCTCCAAAAGCATAATTAAATCTACAGCAAGTTTTACGTGTATTGGGGCTTGATCAAGTGGGTTGGTCATTTAGATCTTTCTTTTTTGAAATTTGAGTAATGGCTACATCTATTGCTGTTTGTACACGTTCTTCCATATGGATTCGCTCGCTTTGCGGCAAATAAAAGGCCATATCTACATCGTAGCGAATATAACGGGGAGGAAGCTGATTGAGCACAGTACAACAAAAATCGGCCATAACATCTTCGTTGTAAATTTTATCTAGCTTACGCTTAATAATTTCTTCAACCACTATTTTTTCGTAAAAGTTGTGTATGTCATCGTGTAATCGCATCTTGCTAGCGCCTTTTAAGTAGTCCGTTTATTTGAGTGTATACTAAGCACTAAAATAAATCGATAGCCGCTTTAAATAGTTGTTTATGCACATTTATTAACGACTCTACGTTGCGTTGATAACCGCCACCAAGCGCGCACATAATTGGTAAATTATTAGTTTTACAAAAATTGAGTATGAAATGGTCGCGCTTATAAACTCCCTCAAGGGATACATTAAATAGGCCAAGCTCGTCTTTTTGGTAAATGTCTGCCCCTGCGTTGTATAAAATAATATCGGGGCTGTGAATGCGTACACAAAATTCGAGCGCTTGTTTAAGGGTCGTTAAGTAGTTGGCATCTGTTGTGTTGGCAGGTAGTGCAAAGTCGTAATCGGATTGCTGCTTTAAGCGCGGAAAGTTTTGCTCACAATGTATAGAGCAAGTGATTACATTACTTTGGGTTTGCGTTATTTGTGCGGTGCCGTCGCCTTGATGTACATCGCAATCAAAAATTAAAACCGTGTCGGTTTGCTCTTTATTTATTAAATGCGCTGCTGCAATAGCAAGGTCGTTAAAAATACAAAAGCCGCTGCCGTAATCACTGTAGGCATGATGATAGCCTCCACTTAAATTAGCGCTAAAACCATGCTTTAGCGCGTGTTCGCTGCCTTGAATACTCGCACCAACCGACAGTAACGTGCGCTCTACCAATTGATTTGAATACGGAAAGCCCATTTTTTTAATGGCTTTATTACTAAGTGACCCGTTTAAAAAGTCATTAATATAAGCTTGAGTATGGCAAAGCGAAAGCTGAGCAGGCGTTGCTTTTATAGGCGAAGTAAAATGATTAGCCGTTAAGCCTAGGCCTTCAATTTCTGCTTTGAGCAGTTGGTATTTTTGTATTGGAAAGCGATGGCGCTCAGGAAGCGTTAAAGCAGAATAAAGCGGGTGATAAAAAAGCTGCATTAGCGTAATTGTTGTTTTTCGACTTGTTGAATTTTATCTTCGGTGGCCGAAATTGCTTTACGACACCGACCTAATCGAGCATGTGTTGTTAATATTTCCATATTAAGCTTTTGCGCTTGCGCTGGTGTGGCTTTTTCCATTTGTAGCTTCCGCTCTTCAATCATTAATACTAGGCGGCGCTCAAACTCGTGGTTTTGCTTAAGCTCATCGTATAGCTCGTGCGACGATTGCATTATTTTTTGCACGGCTTGTTTATAAACTTTATTTTTTGGACGTGGCTTATAGTGGCTCTTGTTTTCTTTTGTCCAAATAGGCGTTGATTTAATAACACTAAACACGGCTTGCACTTGATTACCTATGCGCTCAAGAGCGTAAGTATATGCATGGCGATGCTCACTTGGTGGTAGGCTTGCTATTTCATCTTCTATTTCTGTTACGTAGTCGGCTAGGTTCATGCTTTTAGTGCTAAATACGCCGCGATCAAACAAGCTTGGCTGCGCTTGCATGTAACGGTTTTTAGAGAACAATTTAGCTTTATCAAATTGCTCGGCTTGTTGCTTAAGAGTAGCAACTTGTTGGCGTAATTTATCTAACGCGTTTGCTAGCATTTTATAGGTAAGCCTCGTAAATAAGTTTTAATGCTAAAAGTATAACCATAGTATTAAATACCGGGCG
The DNA here is from genome assembly GCF_002221525.1 of Pseudoalteromonas espejiana DSM 9414. NCBI lineage: Bacteria > Pseudomonadati > Pseudomonadota > Gammaproteobacteria > Alteromonadales > Pseudoalteromonadaceae > Pseudoalteromonas > Pseudoalteromonas espejiana. Next base: position 1,313,866 of record NZ_CP011028.1, read on the forward strand.
AATAAACTTACCACCAAAGCGAATAGCTGAATGCGCGCCTATCCATGCTCCCAGCATAATAAATAAACCCATGGTGAGGCCCAGTAAAAAGTTTACGTGCCCAAGCGCTACAAACGTAATAAGCGATATAAAATTTGAGACAAAGTTCATTGAGCGCGCTAAGCCACAATTAAGTAACAGGCTCATTTTATATAGTAAGCTATTTGAGGCAGTCCAAAACGTGCCAGCCCCAGGGCCTGCTACGCCATCAAAAAAACCTAAAGCTAACCCTTGAAGCCACTGCTTAACTTTTAAAGCGGGGTTTTTTGAAGGTAATTCGTCGCCTTGCGTGGTACTTAAGCTGCCAAATAAGCTATAGCACGCCACCATAATTATTATGATAGGTAAAAGCTTGTTTAAAAAGTCGATGCTTAAATGGTCAACAATTAGTGTACCAATAACAGCGCCTATTGCAGTGGCAAGGATGGAGCTTGCCCAAAACTTAGGGCTAAATAGGTTTTTTTTATAATAAGTATAGCTGGCCGTTAATGAGCCAAAGCTTGCGGCTAGTTTATTGGTACCAAGCGTTACATGCGGTGGTAAGCCTGCGGTTAATAGTGCAGGTACGGTAAGTAGCCCACCGCCACCGGCTATTGCATCAATAAAGCCTGCAGCCAAAGCGGCAGCACATAAAATGGCCAGTGTGGTTGGATCTAAAGCAAGTTCAAACATTAATAATCTATTTGTCTTTTAAAAGGTGGTAAGGTGTCGAGCATGGCTTTGCCGTAGCGCTTAGTAATTAAACGCCTATCGAGAATGGTTATACAACCTTCGTCGCTCTCTTTTCGCAGCAGTCTACCACAGCTTTGTACCAATTTCTTTGCGGCATCGGGCACCGTAATCGACAAAAACGGATTCCCACCTTTGCTTTGTACAAATTCTGCTTGGGCTTCTTCGATGGGAGATGTTGGCACGGCAAACGGAATTTTTGTAATAATTAAATTTTCTAAATATTTTCCAGGTAAATCAAGCCCTTCTGAAAGGCTTTGTGTACCAAATAAAATACTGCCTTTGCCTGCATCAATATTTTGAGTGTGCTTTTTAAGTAAGGCCTCTCGCGACATCTCACCTTGTACTAATAAGTTAAAACCTTTTGTTCTAAGAAACTTAGCCACATGGTCCATTTGCCAGTACGAGGCAAACAACACTAGGTTAGCTTTATTGGTGTTTAAATACTCTGGTAATGTTTGCGCTATATGATCGCTAAAAGCTTTATCGGTTGGCTCAATCATACTTACGGGTATGCGCAGTGTTGCTTGCTTGGGGTAATCAAAAGGTGAGGGGACCTTAATAAATTTAACGCCTTCTTCTTTTGCTAATCCACTTTCATAGGCAAAGTGGTCAAACGAACCGAGGGCACTTAAAGTAGCAGAGCATAAAACTGCACCGGCACATTCATTCCACAATTTATCTTTAAGGTAGTAGCCTACTTCAATTGGGCAGTCGCTTAATAAATGATCGTGATGGCTTTTATACTCTAAGCGCTTTATCCACCTAGCGTGTGGTGTGCCTTCTCCTTTATTTGCATAGCTATACCAAAGTTTATTTAACTGCTCTAAGCGGTTTATGTATTGTCCGCTTTCGGCTAAAACAGGGTCAGCAACGTAGGGCTTTATATCACCATCGCTTACATCTTGGGTTAGCGTGTCGTGCATTTTATTTAAGCAACGTAATGCATCTAGTGTGGCATCGCTTATATCTTTAGCTTTGCTATGCAATGATTTAGGGATTTCGCCGTGCTCAAACCTGTATGTATCGTCTTTTGAGTATTCAAAGTCGGCGTTATCGAGAATATCACGCACTACTTTTAAATCTTTATTGGCGTCGTTAATGCTGTCGCACAGTTTGAAGTTTTGACCAATGGCTTTTTGACCAACTAATACCTTAGACATTTTGCCGCTAAATTTGGTGAGCTTATCTAGCCAGTCTATGGTGCCTTTAATAGTGGCTGCCGCTGATGAAAAGTCGCGGGTAATATGCGCAAGGTGATGCGCTTCGTCTATTACATAAATAGTATTGTCGGGCTCGGGTAATATTTTACCGCCACCTAAATCTAAATCAGCTAGTAATAACGAATGATTAATTACCAATACATCCATTTGCATAAGCTGATTACGAGCAAGCTGAAACGGACAAGTTTGGTGGGCTTTCATTTGGCGCTGACAGGCATGTTTATCGCATGCAATTAAATTCCAAACTCTGTCGGGGATGGTGTCGGCCCAGCTGTCTCTATCGCCTTGCCATTTTTTGTTAACGTATGCATCGTATAAACCTTTGAGGCACTTTGTTTCCATGTCGCTTAATGGCGAGGTAAGTGTAGGCATAAACTCCATTTGCGTTTGTCTATCGCCATTAACAGCGTTATGTAGTTTATGGGCACATATATAGCGCTGCCTGCCTTTTACTAGGTCAAACTTAAAGTCGAGCCCAGAATGCTTTTTAAAAAAAGGCAGCTCTTTAGCAATTAATTGCTCTTGCAATGCCACGGTAGCCGTAGAAATTACCAGCTTCTTTTTTTGTGCAAGGGCAAGCGGTAAAGCACCTAAACAATAAGCAAGTGATTTACCTGTACCTGTGCCTGCTTCAATTACACATATGCGCTGCTTTTTATGGTATTCACCAGCTAGCGTTTTTGCTATTTCGGCGACGAGGTAGTTTTGGCTACTACGCGGACGATAATCAGTTAGGTTATTAGCCACATGCTGGTGTACTTGCCTAATTGTTTTTTTTAGTTGGTCAGAAAGCATGGGGAGATAAACCTAAAATATGTATATAATTACAGTGTATGGATTTTAGAGTTATAACAGTGTAACTACAAGCAAGGATCAAGCTAATTTAGCAATAAATTGCCATGCTTTTATAAATTTTATTATTTATGCGCGGTAAGAGTTACAAAGCAAAAATATAAATAAGGTTCATTAATAGTGTTTTTAAAATCAGGTTTTGTACTTTCTGCACAAGCACACGATACATCGCACGGCCTCCAGTACGAAATTTGGTTTGCTTCTGATAGTGGGCCAATCAAAACAATTTCTGATAACGAAACTGCGCTGTTTTTTATAAAAAGTGCTGATGCAAAAAAAGCGCATGATATTTTAACTGCCGAGTCACATAGTTTTTTAATTAAACCCCTTACGCTTAAAAATTTTCAACAGCACACAATGTGTGGGTGCTATTTTAAGTCGCTTAAACATTTTTATTCCGCCAGCAAAGTTTTAAAAAGCCATGGCATCATTTTATTTGAAGATGATATTAGGCCCATTGAGCGTTATTTAATGGAGCGATTTATAAAAGGTGGCGCTTGGTTGACGGGTAAACTTGTTGAACATGAAAACTATAATGTACTTTTAAACGCCAAATTAAAAGCTAATGCAGACTATACACCTACACTTTCTAAGTTATCAGTTGATATAGAGTGTAATGAAAGTGGGGTGTTATTTTCTGTTGGCTTAGTAGGCTGTGGTTTAGACTGCGTGATTATGATTGGCGAGCCTCAGCACCATGAGCCAGCGCTTGATTATACTATTATATGGTGCGAAGACGAAGTCGCGCTTTTAAAGCAACTTGTTGCACTTATAAATCAATGTGACCCTGACATAATAATTGGCTGGAATGTTATAGAGTTTGATTTTTCCGTCATTTACGAGCGCTCCGAAGCGCTTGGGGTAAAGTTATTACTAGGACGGGGAAACCTACCGTTATATGTACGCAAAGGCCATTTTACTCGGGTTTCTATTCCTGGGCGCTGTGTAATAGATGGTATTGATACTTTAAAAAATGCCACTTATAGCTTTGAGAGCTTTTCGCTTGCTAATGTGTCTCAGGAAGTTTTAGGTGAATCTAAATTAATAGAATCTGGCAATAGTTTACAAGAAATAATCCGCCAATTTAATGAAGATAAACGCTCGCTTGCTAACTACAATCGCCAAGACTGCATACTTGTTAATAAAATCTTTGAAAAACTAAAGCTACTTGATTTTGCCGTCATTCGGACTCAATTAACAGGCCTTGAGCTTGAAAAGCGAGGCGGTTCTGTTGCGGCCTTTGTAAATATGTACCTGCCTTTATTACATCGAAGCGGTTATGTAGCACCTAATATGGGCGATCACGGGCTTACTTTTGAAAGCCCAGGTGGATATGTGATGGAATCTGTTCCAGGCCTTTATAAAAATGTAATCGTGCTAGATTTTAAAAGCCTGTATCCCAGTATTATGCAAACCTTCTATATTGACCCGCTAGGTTTGATAGAAGGAATTGAACATCCTGAAAATAGTATTGAAGGCTTTAATAACGCTCAGTTCTCTCGAGAGCAGCATCATTTACCTAAGCTTATAAAAAACTTGGCACTACAGCGTCAGCGAGCAAAAGATAATCATGATTTAATGCTATCCCAAGCGATTAAAATAATAATGAATAGCTTATATGGCGTATTAGGTTCTAAAGGGTGCCGTTTTTACGATCCTCGGCTCTCAAGCTCTATTACTTTGCGTGGGCACGAAATTATGTTGCAAACAAAAAAGTGGATTGAACAAGAGGGTTATAGTGTTATTTACGGAGATACAGACTCTACGTTTGTAAAGTTAGCCGATGAATTAGCGCCGGATGATTGTAACTCAATTGGTAAACGTTTAGCTCAGCATATTAATGATTTATGGACACAAGAAATAAAAACTAAGCACAACTTAGCTAGCCATTTAGAAATAGAATATGAATCTCTCTATAGCCCGTTTTTTTTACCAACGATAAGAGGTAAAACTGTGGGCTCTAAAAAGCGCTATGTAGGCCAGTTAATAAAGCCAGACCAATCAAAGTTAGTTTTTAAAGGGCTAGAAACTGTAAGAAGCGACTGGACAAAGTTAGCTCAGCAATTTCAATTTGATTTATTTACCCTCCTTTTTGAGCAACCTGAAAAAATTAATGCTCTCGCAAATGACTATATAAGTAAACTTTTAAATGGAGAGTTTGATCATTTACTGGTCTTTAAAAAGCGTTTAGGTCAAAACTTAATCGACTATCAGAAGAATATTCCCCCTCATGTACAGGCTATAAAGAAGTTTCAGAAAAAAAATAGTGAATTTTCTATGAATAGAGGCGACTTTGTTACATTTGTTTACACAACTAACGGAGTCGAGTTATATCAAGGGCTACACAGCTATGACTACCCAATTTACATAGAAAAGCAAATTGTACCTTTATTGGAAATGGTTTCGCAAATTATTAACGTAAACGTAAACAATGATGAGCGAAAACAGATTGAATTATTCTAGATTGTTTCTTTATTGGTAACAATTGATTGCGCGACCCATATTTTTGCTTTTTTTTTGTACAAGTGCTCGGTTTTCAATGTAAAAACCAATAAAAAACCTCCTTTTAATTAATATTTGATTAACAATGGTTGGCTTTTAGATGTTTTTTTGTTTAGTATTTGCTCTAGTCGCTGTTAACAAGCTGTGACAATGAAAAATAATTAAATAATAGTCGCTTCTAACAAGTGGTGACACCAGGGAGAATCAAATGTTAAATAATCAAGTAGCAAAAGCGGTGCGTGTTGCACTAGCTTTTGGAGCAGCCTCAACAGCTGCATTTTCTGTTAATACAATAGCAGCCGAACTAAATAGTGATGAGCAGGTAGAGAGAATAGAAGTAACTGGATCTGCAATAAAAAGAACAGATATGGAGGGAGCTCTTCCAGTACAAGTTATAAGTCGTGCTGATATAGAAAAAACTGGCGTAACTAATGTCCCTGATCTAATCCAACAAATACCAGCAATGCAAGGTTTCACTACAGCATCAGATTCAGTAGGCGGTGGTGGTGGTGGTATTTCATCTGCTTCAATTCACGATATTGGCGCACAATACACCCTTGTTTTACTTAACGGTAGAAGGTTAGCCCCCGCAGACTCGGCGGGTACCATTGATTTAAATTCAATTCCTTTTTCTGCTATTGAGCGCATCGAAATTTTGACTGATGGTGCATCAGCTCTATATGGTTCAGATGCGATTGCTGGGGTATTAAACTTTATTCTAAAAAGCAGTGTAGATGAAACTCACATTTCTGCTCGTTACGACAAGCCACAAGAAGATGGAGGTAATAATTGGAGTGTAAGCCTTACTACTGGCTTTGGTGATTTAGATAGAGATGGCTTTAGCTTTGTATTTTCTGCTAGTCACGAAGAGCAAGAGCAATTAGCGGCTTTAGATCGTGATTTCGCTAAAACAGGTATTTTATCTTTTGAGAACCAAGGCCGTGATTTGTATTTCTTCAATGGTTCTGGAAATGCGATTCCTGGTAATGCTCGCATTCGTTATACTGATGATGATAGTGGAGAACAGGTTCGCGCTTCTTTTAACCCATATACTAATAAAACGGGAAGCTGTGCTGAATTCACTTCAGCGATAAATGATGAGTGTTGGTTTGACTATACATCTACAATTGAAATAGTTCCTGAAAATGAACGAACTAATTTTATGGTTAATGGTGAAGTTTCACTTTCTGATGATATAACTGGATTCGTAACTGCTGCATATACTAATAATAAGATGACCGCACGTATTGCACCTTATCCTACTGGATACTTTAACTTACCTTCTGATTCATCACTCGTTTCTGATGAAATTCTACCTTATTTACCAGACGATTTATCCGCAACCGAAATAGCATCGATTGATCAATACCAGGCTCGTTGGCGTGCATTGCCAGCTGGTAACAGAACCACTGAGTACGATACTGATTCTACACATTTAGTCGTTGGTGCTCGTGGCTTTAATGCAAATATTGATTGGGAAGGAGCGCTAACTTATTCTAAAAATGAACGAAATGAAAACTATCCTACAGGCTGGTTAATTGCAGAACCTTTTATAAATGCTGTATCAAATGGTGATATTAATGTATTTGTTCCATCATCAGAACTGGATGATGCAAGCAAGCAAGCCCTATCTGAAGCCGTATATAGCGGTAACTGGGCTAAAACTGAAGTAACAATGACCGGTGCAGATCTTAAAGGCTCAATGCCTGTATTTGAACTCCCAGATGGCTCTGCTTACCTTGCAGTTGGTGCAGACTACAGAATATATGAGTATAACAACGCGATAGCAGAAGCAAATGCTAATGAGGAAATCTTATTTTTATCACCTGGGACGGAATACGATTTAGAGCGAAGCCAATATGGTATGTTTGCTGAGTTAGTAATGCCTGTTTTGGAGAACGTTGAGCTTAATGCATCAATTCGTTACGATGATATAGATGCTGTTGAAGATAAAATTGCGGGAGCCGATGTTGATACTGGTGACAGTGACACAACATATAAGCTTAGTGCGCGATGGCAAGCTACGGAAGATTTATTACTACGCGGATCTGTAGGTACTGGCTTTAAAGCACCATCTTTATTAACAATAGCTCGCCCTAGAGTACCATTTGGTGTAACTGGGGGGAATTATGAATGTCCATTCCCGGATGGGGATGAGTTAGCTGCGTTCTGTTTAGATGGTCGCTCTCAATATGGTGTGTTTGTTCAAGGTAACCCGAATGTTAACTTTGAAACATCAGATCAGTATACAATTGGATTTGTATATGCTCCTACAAATGAATTTAGTATCCAAATGGACTATTGGAAAGTTGAATTGGAAGATTTGATTACAAGCCTCACCGAAGCGCAAATATTCGAAGGAGCTTCTCAGTACAGAGACTTGTTTACGACTCGTACTAATCTAGCTACAGGTGATGAAGAGCTAGCAATTATACAATCATCTGTAAATGTGGGTAAGTCTGTAACATCAGGTATTGATTGGCATGTAGGCCTTACTAATGATTTTTCATTTGGTACTCTTCGTACAAACTGGACAGGGACTTATCTCATTGAAAGTGAGTACACTAGACCAGGTACAAATGATGATTGGATAACGAGCTTGAGCCAGTTTGGTGACAATGATGCTGTGTCATTCCGTATAAAATCACAGATTAGCTCAACATTATCTCACGGTGACTTTGCGCACACACTCCGAGCAAGCTATCAGTCAGGTTATCAGGACCAATTACAAACTGCAGCAACTTGTTCTGTGACTGAGGTTGATGCATTTGGTGATTGTGTTCAAATTCAATTACGTGTGCCATCACATACATTGATAGATTACCAAACAAAGTATGACTTTATGGAAGGAGCGAGTGTTACTTTTGGTATTAATAACTTGTTTGATAAAGCTCCACCACTGTCTTTACGTACAGGCGGTGCAGGGCATCAAGTAGGTTTTGATCCGCGTTATTTCGATGCGTATGGCCGTACTTTCTACTTACAAGCTGATTATAGTTTTTAATATTAGTATTCAGGTTCCTGCTCTCACATAAATAGTGAGATAGAATTAAGGCCAGCAGCTCACGCTTCTGGCCTTTTTATTGAGTTATTCATAACGCTTCTCTGGGAATTTATAGTGGGTTTAATTAACCAGCACCTACAGTCAAGTATCTCTTAAAGCCCTGTTTTCTACTCATTATCATCCACTAACACCTACTTTTTCAATACAGAAGTATGTCATAACAATAACATAAGACCTGAATAAACTTCTGTATCAGAGAGCTATTGTAAAAGGTATTATCAGATAAAAACTGCAGTTTATTGCATATTTTGCAATAGATGATTAATTTGTAATTTGCAATTATCTAGACGGTCGCAATGCAACATTTTGTAAATCAAAGTATTTATTTGGTTATCAAAGTGTTGACCTTTTGGTTGCATTAAGATTAATATCTACGTTGAAAAAGGTACTGTAGATAATTACAGAGCGTTTTTAAAAACAAAATAACTAAAATAGTATTCCAGGGAGAATCACATGCTAAACAATAAAGTTTCAAAAGCAGTGCGCTTAGCGATTGCTTTTAGTGCAGCTTCTACAGCTGTATATTCGACAAGCTCATTTTCAGCGGAAGCTGGTGCTGAGCAAGTGGAGCGCATTCAAGTAACAGGCTCTAGGATTAAACGTGTTGATATGGAAGGTCCTAGCCCCGTTCAAGTTTTTAACAAAGTTACCATAGAGGCATCAGGCACTGAGACAATCGCAGACTTTTTAATAAAGTCAAACATTGCAGGTCCTGGTATTGATACAGCGGACGACACATTAGCTCAAGGCGGTGGTGAGGCTAGTTTCGCTACTAAAGGGTTAGGTGCTGATTACACTATTTTCTTGGTTAATGGTAATCGCTTACCAGGAACACCTACCGGTGGAAGCGCTAGTCCGGATATAAACCAAATTCCTATCGCCGCAGTTGAGCGTATAGAATATTTATCAGATGGAGCTTCGGCAATATATGGTGCTGATGCTGTAGCCGGTGTTATCAATATAATAACGAAGAAAGATTTTGAAGGTCTTAACATTTCTGCTCAGTATGGCCAATCTGCAGAAGGTGATGCAGGAACAACATCTTTGCAGATGGTAACTGGTATCTCTTCTGAACGTGGTAATGTTATGTTTTCGGCTGATTTTTACAAGCGTGAGTCTGTAAAAGCTACTGATAGACCGTTAATTGGAAGCGCGATTTCACCTACTGGTACTGACGGTAGAAGTCCAACTGGCTTTCCTGGTACATGGATAGAAACAGATTTCTCAGAATCATTCCCAGTATCTGGTTGTCCTGAAGAAAGTGTACGCCCAACTACTATTGTTGATAGTGGAACAGAGTGTTCTTATGATTTTGCGACACTTTATCAAGCATTCCCATACATAGAAAAGTTTAATATCTTTACTCGTGGTGAGTATAATGTTTCGGATGATCTAAGTATTTGGGCTGAAGGGCGTACAAGTAGAACTCAAACAGAAGTTAGAAACGGTGCGGCACCAGCGCCATTTACATTAGTTGGTGCTGATAACGAGGAAAACCCTTACGGTAGAGACATGTACATGATTCGCCGTACTGTTGAAGCAGGACCTAGAGCCCGTGATCAGGTAAATTCGACAACTGGGTTTGCTACCGGACTAGATTACTCACTAACGGATGATATATACCTTGATGCCAAGTACCAAAAAAGTTGGGCACGCCAATCAAGCGTAGGTGTTGGTGGACAAATATCTAAACAAGCGTTAACTGATGCAATTGCATCTGGTGACATTAAACTAACCAGTGCTAACACATTTGAAGATTTTGAAGCTGTTTCAGTTGCTACACACCGTCAGGGTGAGTTTGAAGAGCAGATAATGAACATTGGCCTTTCTGGCATGTTGCCTATAGAGCTTGGCGATGAAGCAATAGGCTTTGCTCTTGGTGCTGAAATTCGTGAAGAACAATACTTCGACGTAACAGACATTGCACAGCAATCACAAGATATAGCTGGTGGTGCGGCATCTAATGGTCGAGGAAGTAAAGATACTGATTCATTTTATTTAGAGCTTAACGCTCGTCCTATTGAAATGGTTGAAATTTCTGCAGCTGTTCGTAATGACTCTATTGAAACTACTCTTTCCGATTTAGGTTCTGAAACAACTTACAAACTAGCTATTGCTGTAAGACCAACAGACACGCTTTTAATCCGTACTTCATACGGTACTGGTTTTAAAGCGCCTACATTAGGTGATTTATACTTAGATGAAAGTTTTGGTGTTGTTAAGGCAATAGATACCCAAGCTTGTGATGCTGATCCTACTCAGTGTTCAACTCGCGAAATTCGCTCATTGAGTGGAGGCAACCCTGAACTCAAACCTGAAACTTCTAAAAGCTATGGCTTAGGTTTTGCTTGGGATGTAGATTTTGTAGAAGGTTTGTCTGTAACAGCAGATTATTGGAATTTTGAAGTTTCAGATAAAATCGGATCTTTAGGCGTTCAAGAAATCCTAAATAACGAAAGTGATTACCCTGATCTAGTAAATAGAATTGGTGGTCGAGTTGCTCACCCTGATGCTTATGTAAAGTCAAATTTACAAAATCTGGCAGAGCAGAGTGGGTCAGGCATTGATTACAATGTTAATTACACTTTTGATACATCGTTAGGTGTGGTTGTTTCAGGTGTAAGAGCTTCACAACTTTTAAGTTCTGAAGAGCAAACATCAGCAATTCAACCTTTATGTGAAGAAAAAGGCACTACCTCTGAAGCTGAATGGTCTTCTAGTTTCTACGCTAGCGTCACTAACGATAACTGGGGTGCTAATTTAAACGTTCGCTATGTAGGTGAAACAGTCGATCATGAAGGTGGTTTAACGTCAGGGACTTGTGATTTTGCGAAACCAGAAACCCGTCTTGAGGTAGATAGCTATACTCAGGTGGATTTATCTGGCCATTACTACGTAACTGAATCAGTAAAATTCTCTGCAGGTGTCAGGAATTTATTTGATGAAGAGCCTCCATTCTCAACAGTTGCATCAGGTGGTTGGCCTTGGTACGACCAATCATTATATGACAACATGGGGCGTTTCTACTATACAAAAATTGAGCTAACTTTTTAAATTTAATTAGTGCAATCTCAATTAAGATATGTTAATAATAGGCCAGTTTTCTGGCCTATTCATATTTATCATTAACACTTCTAATTACTACTTCTCTACTTTGCATACCAAGCTTTATATAGTCTTTCTACGGATGCAGCACCAAAATAAATTTAAAAAAAATACTCTTGTTTAATAGCGTAGATTCAAATGTAAGTGGGTAACTAGTTATGTCTAGATTAAGTGGTCAATTGTTCTTAAGCTAACAGCTTTTTCTCCGACAAGAAATTTTACATTGAGGCATTACAAACAACTGCAGATGCTCAAAGACACCAGAAGGCTATTCTAAAGAAAAGCGGTTTTACGCAATAAAGTATTACTGTGCTAGCTAAAATATCGCAACCTTCGACTTCAATAGAACTTTCTAGAAATACAGTTAAGCGAGTTTATAGACACAAATATGTTCATGCTCGGGCTTTTTTTCGTCGAAGAAGTGCAAGAAAGCCTCGTAAAATAACAGTATGATTTCGCAAAAAAGTGAACGGCCTGTCAGCCATGAATACACTTATCTGTATATTTGAAGATAAATAGTAGATGGTAAACTATACCTATATCTGCGCCGACACGATAATAAATATAGCAAGCGCAGTCACGGCAAAGCTAACCGAGGGCAGATAAAAAGTAGAGTTAGCATTGAAGGGGGCCCACAAATAGTTGATGAGAAAGGCCGTATCGGAGATTGGGAAATAGATACCGTCATAGGTAAAGGTCATCAGGCGGCCTTGTCACCATTATAGGGCGAGTCACTCAATTCACTATGTATCAAGTTAGGTGGCAGGAAAAACAGCACATGCTTTCACTACGGCGACAATAGAAAAAATTCGCTTATCACGAGCAAATCACAAAGGCATTAAGTGATCTTGTCTATTTTTCTTACTATTATAACTTATGGGAGCGCAGATTGAATGAAAACACGAATGGACTACTAGAGCAGTATTGGCCGAAGTGCACGGATTTAAAGGTGATAACACCAGCACTGGTTATACCAGTACTTGAGCAACTTAATAAGCGTTCGAGAAAGTACTTGGATTTGAAACGCCTGTAAAATTGAGGCAGGATCACTTGGCAGCTAAAGCAGCCTAAACGTTATGTACTTCAAATTTTAATCCACGTAGTTATAATTGTAGAGTTTAAAATAAGGTCCATAAAATAGTATATAGTACTTATACTTTTAATTTTCTTTATAAAAGTATTCTGCTGACCTATAGTTATCTATTTAAAAGCCCTTTATACTAAAAAGGAATTTAAATCTAACCTTATAATTTAGCGAGATATAAATGAAAGAAGTTCGATCTTTTATTAAAACAGCATCTTTACCAGAGCTAGAAAAAGCACAACAATTAATTGGTGATGCAATTGCAAAATATACTGAGCAGCTACAAGCTAAACAGGAAGTTTTGGATCTTTTAAAAGAAAAAGGACTTACGTTAGAAGATTTACAAGACGGCACATCAGATAAACGTACTAAAGTAAAAGCTAAGTATCGAATTGAAATTGATGGCGAGGTTATTGAATGGACTGGCCGCGGTCGTCGCCCTAAAGCGTTTGAAGGTGTTGATTTACAAAAGCACTTAGCCTAATAAATAAAAGAGAAGCCTTTGCTTCTCTTTTTTAATGCCTGCAATAAATTACCCGTATTAAGCTGGTATTTGTTAAACTTCCCATCTGGTTATTCTATTTAGTCAATTCATGAGTTATAAATTAAGGCCTTATCAGCAAGAGGCTGTAGAGCGTACTGTTTTACATTTTAGAAAAACAAATGATCCTGCGGTAATTGTATTACCCACTGGTGCAGGTAAAAGCCTTGTTATTGCAGAGCTTGCGCGAATAGCTAAACAAAAAATACTGGTACTTGCTCACGTTAAAGAGCTTGTAGAGCAAAACTCACAAAAATATAAAAGCTTTGGTTTAGAAGCGAGTATATTTTCAGCAGGCCTAAAAGAAAAATCACTCACCCATCAAGTAACCTTTGCCAGTGTGCAGTCTTTATCGCGTAATTTAAATAAATTAAACGAGCATTATTCTTTACTCATAATTGATGAATGCCACAGAGTAAATGGTGATAAAAAAAGCCAATACGGTAAGGTTATAAATGCTTTAAAAGAGTATAACCCCCAGTTAAAAGTATTGGGTTTAACGGCTACACCTTATAGATTAGGAATGGGGTGGATATACCATCACCATTATCATGGCTTTGTTAAAGGCAATAAAGAAAGCCCATTTAAAAACTGTATATTTGAATTACCGCTCAGATATATGATCAAACATAATTACTTAACGCCGCCAAACGAAGTTGATGCAGCAATAAGCCATTATGATTTTTCGTCGCTTGCGAGTAATGCGTTTGGGCAATACAGCAACGACGATATGAACGCGCTGTTGAAAAACTCAAAACGTGCAACACAAGCAATATTACAACAAGTGATTCAATACAGTGAAACTCGCCAAGGTGTTATGGTATTTGCCGCAACGGTAATGCATGCGCAAGAAATTTTAACTTATTTACCCGCAGAGCAAAGCGCGCTAATAACCGGCGATACCCCAAATGCAGAGCGCGATAAGTTAATAAATCAATTTAAAGCAAAAAAAATAAAGTATTTAGTTAATATTTCAGTTTTAACTACCGGATTTGACGCGCCGCATGTGGATTTTATTGCCATTTTGCGCCCTACAGAATCGGTTAGTTTATATCAACAAATTGTTGGCCGTGGCCTTCGCTTAAGTGAAGGAAAAAAAGATTGTTTGGTCATTGACTACGCTGGCAACGGATTTGATTTATTTCATCCAGAAGTGGGCGATAAAAAAGGCGATAGCGATAACGAGCCAGTACAAGTACTTTGCCCTGGCTGTGGCTTTGCTAATATATTTTGGGGCAAAACAGATTCAGCCGGTAAAGTCACTGAGCACTTTGGAAGACGTTGCCAAGGCCTACTAGAAGATGATGAAGGCCATAAAGAGCAATGCGATTATCGCTTTAGGTTTAAAGAGTGTGATCAGTGCGGTGCACAAAACGATATTGCAGCTCGTAAATGCCATGACTGCGGCGCCGTTATGGCTGACCCTGACGACAAGCTTCGTAATGCACTTAATTTAAAAGATGCGTTAGTGCTACGATGCAGTGGCTTGACTGTTACAGCGCTTAAAAACCAACTAATTAAAGTGACCTACTTTGATGAGGAAGGTGCAAGTTGCGATGAAATTTATAACTTAGAAAGTGCTGGTGGGCGGTTTGTTTTTAATAAACAATTTGCAAAGCGGGTAGGTAATGGGCAAACACCTACAGAGTTTAAAAATGCTGAGCAAGTGATTGCTGCGCAGTATGAGTTAACAGCGCCTGATTTTGTTATAGCACGTAAAAGCAAAAAGTATGGTTGGAAGGTATCTGATAAATTATTTGATTATAATGGCAGCTTTAGAAAAGCGAATCAGTTAAGCCGTTAAGCTTAACTGATTTAAATGGTGATTAAGCGGCGTCTTCGTCCATTAATCCCCATCCATCACCATAGCCGTTAAAACTATTCGCAATGCTTTCTAAGTATTGCTCAGCTTGGCCAAGTAATGTGTGTTCTGGCACCATTTGTACATGAGTAATGACTTCCCACACGCCAGTGTCTTTGCATTTTTCCACGTCGGCCGTTTGCACTAACGCATCAGAGACTATTTCTTTTGCAAATTTTTCAGCGTCAGCTTGTTGCTCAAATAAAATGAAAAAATCGATTTGGTGCATTTTACTTAAATCAACGCCAGCAGCGGCTATTTCGGCTAAAAGTTGGCCGTTATCATCATCAGGGAATTGCATTAAAAACTCATTTAAAATTAATTTTGTATTCGTAGGCACTATTGTAACCAAAATATTGTCTTAAAGCGTATTAATTTTAACTTTATACGCACATATGCAGCGTGCAATTTAGCCCCTAAATCACTATTAAGTTAATGTGTTGCTCATTATGGCTATGGTAGTATGCGCTTAATTGGTCGTTTATTTTTAAAGAATAAAAAAGTAAGGATATTTACTTGTTCAAACAGTTATTACGTTTTGTATTTTTTTTAGCTTTTTTTATAAGTACTCAAGCAAGCGCTGAGCAAAGAGTAATCGAAGATTATGAAATAAAGGGCATTAGCGGCGAGCTAGAAAGCAACGTTGAACTTTATTTAAAGCAATTAGTAGGCGATAAACCAACGCGTACTTTACAACGCTACGCTAAAAAACAAGTGCAAAGCAGTATAAAAGCACTTGGCTATTATAACCCCACCGTTGATATAGAATTTGATAAAGACGACAAAGAACTCATTGTTAAAGTAGAGCGGGGGCCTGCAACCCGTATTGAGGCTATTAATATTAGCTTAAGCGGTGAAGGTAAAGCCGATGCACTACTGCAAAATGTAATTAAAAACTTAAATTTAACGCAAGGCGAAGTGCTCAATCATGGCAAGTACGACTCTGCCCATAAAAAAATAGAGTCGGTATTACTTGAGCTAGGTTACTTTGACGCTAAATGGCCTGTACGAAAGTTAGCTGTGTCTGTGCAAAAAAACAGTGCAGTTATTACCTTTAATATAGAGACCGGTGTGCGCTATCAGTACGGCGATATCATTATTGCAAGCGAAACCCCCGCTGAGAAATACATACGTTCACTTGCGCCTTTTACTCAAGGGCAGCCTTATAAAGCGACACAAATAGCTGACTACAACCTTGAACTGTCGAGCACGCCATACTTTGCCAGCGTTCGTATTTACGCCGATATTGCAGCGAGGAAAAACGGCCAAGTACCCATTAATATTGATGTGCTTCCCAAACCGGCTAATAGCTACGAAATAGGCGGTGGGTTTAATACAGAGCTAGGCCCTAAGGTGCGTTTTAAGTGGAGCAAGCCGTGGATCACCGAAGACGGGCACTACCTAGAAAGTAACCTAAACGTTGCCGAAAAACAGCAAGATATTTCTATGGCATACACCATACCGGTTGACGACCCTAATGACGATTTATGGCGTTTCTCTGTCGGTTATAAATTAGAAGATGAACTGGCTGATGACATTTACAGTGAAATACTCACGGGGCAATTACAGCGCCAATGGTTAACTGAGAACAACTGGGTGCGTACAGCATTTTTACGCCGTGACCAAGAAACCTACCGCATAGGTGACGAACCAGAAGAAAGCACAGAAATGCTGATGCCCGGCATTAGTTATGCCCGTAAAAAATCCAAAGGGGGCACAACGCCTTACTGGGGCGAGCAATGGCTAGTTTCTGCTGAGTTTGGCTTAGATGACGTGCTCTCTACCACTAATTTAGTAAGAGTACAGCTGCAACACGCGTGGCTAAGAACCTACCTTGATAAACATTTAGTATTTTTAAAAGCCAATGCAGGGGCTATGTTGGTTGATGATATTAACAACGTGCCATATTCACTGCGTTTTTATGCAGGTGGCGATCAAAGTGTACGTGGTTTTGCTTATCAATCTATCTCTCCTGAAGACGAAGACGGCGACTTAATTGGTGGTAAATACTTACTAACAAGCACAATAGAGTATAACTATCAGTTTGCGCAAAATTGGCGTGCAGCCTTATTTGTAGATGGTGGTACTGCCACAAACGATTTTTCAGAGGAGTTTGAAATAGGCGCGGGTTTTGGTTTTCGTTACTTAACGCCAATAGGGCCAGTTAAAGTTGATCACGCATGGGGACTTACTAAAGAAAGTAAAAGTACACGTTTAAGCATTACTATAGGGCCAGAAATTTAATGTCAGTATTTAAAAAAATAACCGCTGCAATTATCGGCGTTTTAATCACGCTTGCCGTTATTATATTTTGCTTATTATTTACAGCACCCGGTAATCAATTTATTGCCTACAGTGCAAACAAAATGGTCGACGGTTTAAACATCGAAATTAAGCAAGGGCGATTTTTATATAACAACCCGTTTAATGTAAGCTTCAAAAACCAAACTACAGACTTTAAAGCACAGCAGCTTAAAATAGATTTGTTTTGGTGGCAGTGCGATGGAGTATGTATTGATAATTTAAGTGCGCGCTCAATAAAGCTAGTACTTGCAAATACAACTAACAATGAAGAAGAAACACCTTCTGAGCCACTAGCTAAAATTACCTTACCATTTAATGTAGCCATTAAAAATGTAGCTGTTAACGAATTTGTATTAAATCATGCAAGTGCTGACGTAACCGTAAATAACTTTACGTTAGCCGCAAAAGCACAAGACTCAACACTTGCAGTTAAAAGCTTAAACATAAGTAATGTGTTGGTAAAACTTAAAGAGCAAGCTGCTAAAAGTTCAGTAAAACAACCTGCAAGCAGCACATTAACCGCACTACCTGCGTTACCTAAGATAGAGTTTTCTTCGCCACTAAACCTGAGCGTTGAGCAGTTTGATGTAAAGAAAGTAGATATTGAACAAGGTGAGCAAACTCACACTATTGAAAATATAGCGCTTGTATTAAACGTAGAAAATGAAAAAGTTAATTTACAAACTTTGTCAGCTCACTACGACCAATGGCAGCTAAAGACACAACTAACCGGTGAGCTTGCGGGCAACTTACCGCTCAATGGAGAAATTGCCTTAAATAGCGATTTGCACCAAGCTAACTTAAAGCTAAGTGGTGATTTATCAGATTTAAACATAAACCTGCAAACAACGGGTCAGTATCCATTAAATTTAACCGCAACAGCTAATTTAAAGCAAAAAAATTACCCGTTTGAACTCACCGGTAAAATTAACCAATGGCTAATTGATGCACAAACGAATGAGCTGAAAATCAGCAATGTAGACTTATCAGCCAAAGGCAATGCTGATGATTACACCTTAAATCTTGATGCGCATAGCCAGTTAGGGGCATACCCAGCCGTTACGCTCACTACAAAATTAAGTGGCTCACTTACTCAAGCACAGTTAAATACGTTAAGTCTTAACGCTAACGACAGCAGCGCCTTAATAAAAGGCAATGTAAATTGGCAGCAGGGCATTAAAGCTGATTTTTCAGGGTCGTTAAATAGTTTAAAAGCACAATACTTAACAGATACGGTTACCAGTGATATTTCGGGGCAGTTTGAAGGGCGCTTTAATAGCGAAGGTGAAAACTGGCAGCTACAAATGGATAACACCCAACTGGCAGGTACGCTTAATAAAACCCCCCTTGAATTTGCCTCAAATTTTACGCTTAACAAGTCACTTAAAGCGAACATCGATAGCCTTTATTTGAGTAGTGGCAGTAATAAACTGACCTTAAGTGGCGAGGTAGACGATACCTGGCAAGTAGATGGGAAAATTACACTTAGCAGTAATGAGCAAGCCAATATGCCATTTATTGCCAATGGTAATGCCGATTTAAAAGTAAGGGGTAAACGCTTAACCCCTGCGGTTGATTTATCGTTACTACTAGATAACTTTATTTATAACGATATAAGTATTAATAACGTTGCGATGAAAGCGCAGTTAGACACCGCCGCAGACTGGCAAACAGACCTAAGCGTAAAAGTTGGCACATCTACAGTGGCTGAGCAGGTTATTAATAACGTAGAAATAACCGCCAGCGGTGATAAAACCGATCATCAAATTATTGCATCTGTCGATGCTGAGCAAGGTTTGGCTGAACTTGAAGTAAACGGTAAGCTTAAAAACGAAGTTTGGAACGCAGTGCTGAGTAATATTACGCTAAGCGATAAAAAGCTGAGCTTTAATAACAGTAAAAAAATTGCGGTAATGTTTAATACCAAAACTGCAGATTTTGATGTGAGTGCGCACTGTTGGCGTTCAAACAAAAGCGAACTGTGTATAAATACGCTCGCGCAAAATAAAAATTTAGGGCAATTTAATGCAACGCTCTCTAACTTAGCGCTTGAGGAGTTAAAACACTTTTTGCCTAATAACATTCGAACGCGGGGTGATATAAATGGCGACTTTGCAGCAAACTGGAATGATGGCGCATTAAAAACATTACGTGCTAATTTAAACTCAAATGATTTAGTTGCTGTACTTACCTCAGAAGAAGACCGCTTTAGATTGCCAATAGAAACCTTTAAAGTAAGTGCCTATTCTGATTCGCAAACTGGCCAGCTTGAGGCTAATTTAGACTCCAGCGTACTGGGTAAAATTGCCACTAAAATTAATATAGACGACATACAAAACCAGCAAACCTTAACGGGTAATATTGGTATTGATAAAATACTACTTTCCGATCTGCAGCCATTTTTAGAAACCCTAGAGCAATTAAAGGGCGATATAAGCGGCAATGTAGCACTTGCTGGTACATTGCAAAACCCACTATTAAATGGTGAGCTTAATGTAACCGATATAAACCTAGAGGGTGAGCAATTACCTGTCGTGCTACAAAAATCGAATATAAACATTTTGTTCGATAAAACCACAGCCACTATTAAAGGTAATTTAAACGACACTCAAGGCGGAAAAATAAACCTAACCGGTGATGTTGATTGGCAAGGCGCACAACCTGCGGTTAATGTGGATATTAACGGTGAGCAATTTTTTGTGCGTGCACAGCAAGGGGTTACTTTTAAAGTATCACCTGATTTAAAAATTGGCTTAGCAAATAATGCATTAAAACTCTCTGGTGAAGTAGTTGTACCGTATGGCCGAGTGATGATTGAAGAGCTGCCAGAGGGCGCAGTGCAAGTTAGCGATGATGAGGTCATTGTTGATCAGCAAACAGAGGCCTCAGAAGACGTACCTTTTGATTACGATGTAAATTTAAAAGTTATTGTTAAAAACGACGTAAAAATTGAATCCTTTGGGTTGGAGTCAAAAATAGCGGGGGATTTGGCCATAAAAATGAGCCAAGGCGCGCCTATTATAGCCACCGGTGAGCTTAACTTAATAGACGGTACCTACCTTGCTTTTGGCCAAGATCTAATTATTAGTACTGGGCAAATAGGCTTTAGTGGCTCTATTGAACAACCTTTTTTAAATATTAAAGCTATTCGTAATCCCGATACCACAGCAAACGATGTAGTTGCAGGGGTTACACTTACTGGCAATGTAGAGCAACCAACGCTTAAAGTGTTTTCTGAGCCTGCAATGGATCAAGCCCAAGCACTTGCTTATTTGCTTAACGGGCAGCCGCTTGGCGAGGGCGATAGCTCTAGCGATGCAATGCTGACTCAGTTGTTACTCTCACAAGGGGTGAGTCGCAGTGAAGGGGTTGTTTCAAAAGTGGGTGAAACCATTGGCTTATCTGATGTAAGTTTAAGTTCAACTGGCTCTGGCGATAGCACCAAGCTCGAAATATCGGGTTATGTAGCCCCAAGCTTGCAAGTAAAATACAGTGTAGGTGTATTCGACTCGCTCAGTGAAGTGGCAATACGCTATCAGTTGTTGTCTCAGTTTTATGTAGAGATCACCAGTGGCTTAAATCAAAATGTTGACTTACTTTACAAGTTTGATTGGGATTAAACGTAAAAGTATAAGGAATATATGAAAACGTTATACATCGCTGCCGCAATGGCTGCACTTACAGGCTGTGCTCAACAAAGTGAGCACAGTACACGCACCAAAAAGCAGTTGCCAGTACTTAGCGCTAGCGAAGTCATTAAACAGGCTCCAAATGATCACTGGCAGCGGGTTAATGCAGACAATATTTTAAAAATCACACTCCCCACAGGCGCTGCGTATATAGCGCTTAATCCGCAACTTGCACCTAAACATACCGCACATATAAAGCAGCTTGCTCGTGAGGGGTTTTATAAAGGCACTAATGTTTATCGTTTTGTTGAAGGTTTTGTTGCGCAAGGTGGTGATAGCTCGGGAACAAAACAAATAAAAACGGCTAATAAAACGGTGCCTGCAGAGTTCTACCATACCACTATACAGCCACTCAATATTACAGCGCTTGAAGGTGATGGATACGCGCCAATAACAGGGTTTTTAAATGGCTTTGCTGTTGCGCAAAATAGCGCACGTACACACACGTGGCAAGTTCATTGTACTGGCGTGTTTGCCATGGCGCGCGGCAACGATATTAACAGCGCAAGCACAGAGTTTTTTGTCACTATTGGGCAAGGGCCGCGTTATTTAGATAAAAATATAACGGTGTTTGGCAGAGTGCTTGAAGGTATGGAACATTTTAACCGGTTACAGCGCACTCCAATAGCTAACCAAGCTTTTAACCCTATAAGCAATATTCAGGTATTAGCCGATATTAAAAGCGATAAAAGTGCATTTAAAGTAATGCAAACAAATTCAGTATCGTTTAAACAGCTTATTGAGGCGCGCAAAAATCGCACTGAGCCATGGTTTGTGCACTCGTACAATTACGTTGATGTGTGTGCTATGCCTATTCCTACAAAGCGGGTTAACTAATACCAATTTGTGATAATACTTAATCATTTTGCTAGGCGTATGTATCGCTATCAGCGGAAAAACTCCCATTAAGAACAACTAAATAGTAAATTTTTTGCCTAGCTATAAACACATTTTCCATTCTCAAAATAGATTGCTCAATTAAGCAAACTGGTATAAAAGCTGTTAAAAAAGGAGCATATGCTCCTTTTTTAATACTCATTAGTTTTATTGGCGATTAATTTTAACCGCAAAGGGCGTATCGTTATAGTGCGTTGAGCGGTATGGGTTTATATCAAGCCCACCACGGCGTGTATATCGGGCATACACTTCAAGCTCTTTTATATTAAGTTGTGTGGTTAAATCACTATAAATGCGCTCTACACATTGCTCATGAAATTCGTTATGGGTTCTAAACGAAATTAAATAACGCAGCAGCGACTCACGGCATATTTTTTCACCGGTGTAACGAATAATAATACTTGCCCAGTCAGGCTGTGAGGTAATTAAACAGTTTGATTTAAGTAAGTGGCTGTAAAGCGTTTCGCTAACCACGCTCTCACTTTGTGATTTAAGCGAGTAGGCATCAATATCGTAGTTATCTATCTCAATATCTAAATCATCAATACATTCACCAGGAAGCGCAGTGCAAGGCAAGCAGTTATAGTCATCTGGCGCATATAAAGTGACGTTTACATCGCCATTAACAGCCTTAGATAAATCTTCAATTAAATGCTGTTTTACTACCTCGACGCTTTCAAAGCGGGTTTGATTAAAGCTATTTAAATACAATTTAAACGATTTTGACTCAATAATATGGCTACTTTGGCATGCAAACGTAAAGAGTGCCACGGCAACTTGTGGCTTACCCTTAGCGTTAAGCCACGATAACTCATAACCGGTCCAAATATCTTGGCCTTTAAATGGCAGCTCGGCTTCATCTATATTTAAAGCATCACGATTTAGCTTGCGGGCAATAGGAAAAAGCAAGCTAGGTGAATAAACATCTACATACTCAGTAGATTGACCTAACACACTACCTTTAAGGTCTGGAGAATTGCTGTAATCTGTCATGTTTGCTCTTAAATAGTTACAATAGGGGGATTATATCTAATTTAAATGAGTTTCGCAGTATGTCTGTTGCAATGCAAATAGCCCAACTTCACACGCAATTTTGTGAAAAAACCGTTAAAAACACCGCTAAATATCCGCTTATGGCACAAGACGATCAGTGGCCAAGCCCGTGTGAATTTGGTGATGTAGACACACAAGGTAATATTCAGTGGAAGGGTGTGCAGCAAAGTCCGGCAGGCTCGTTTGCCGATTTAGCTAATGCCCTTGAGCTTAGCTTTCCTGACGGGTTTAATGAGTTTTACGGCTATATGTACGGTGGCAGTATTTTGGCAAGTATTGATGGTCACCACGTTGAGCTATTGCAAGCATGGAATAAAGACGATTTTGAAATGCTACAACAAAATATGACAGGCCATGTGCTTATGAAGCGCAAACTAAAACAGCCAGAAACACTTTTTATAGGGTTAACAGCGCAAGATGATTTACTCGTAACAGTGCAGGTTAACACCGGTGAGGTATGTTTAGAGTACGTTGGTAAAAAACCGCATCATGTACTTGCGCCAAACATAGCGTCTTTTTTAAAAGCGCTTGAGGTTTAAAATTTGACGTTATTTGGGTTAAATTTTCATTTAAAATAAATAAAAATCAGCTGAGTGCTATGTACTAAGCTGATTTTTTTGTGCTGGTTAGTTTTACATTTTTAATGCGTTGGCTATTTCGTCACTGAAAATCCCACGACACATTAGAGACCAGCCCACACGGCTCGCATCTAAAATCAAACAGCCCAAACCAAGGCTCATCCAATTTCCACTCGCTGTTACAGCTTGGACATTTTCGCTCAAGTTCAGAGGCTTTATCTACACCGCCAACACGATATAAATAATAGTACACAGGCTTTTTAGTTAAAAAGCTAATGCGCTTTGTAATGTCTTTGCCGCGGCGGTATAAATCGCTTTTGGTGCTTGATATTTCTTCAAGCGCCGGAAATTCACACCGTGTTGCCCCATTAATTTGTATTTGATCGCAAGCTTGCCAATCTTCTTGCCATTTTATCAGGGTTTTGTAATCCCCATTGGCAATAGCCGGAATATTAAATAATGGTACGGGTAAAAAGTCATCGCCACAATACAACGGGCTACATGTATGCACATAGGTGGTGTATAAAATATAGCTTGAAGGCTCTTTACAAGAATCAGCGCCATTAGAGTGAATATCTTGACCAATAATTTTTACTTTAGGGGCAAGTAAACCCGCACTGTGCAGTTGCTCAATACTGTGTTTTACAAATGGGCTGTTATTTAACGGGTGCATGGCCTCTTCTGTTGGGCACATTACACGGGTAATAAAGTAGCCGTCTTTTAATACGGTGGGAAATTCTTCGCCCATAATTTGGCCATTAAAACGCAATGCATTAACTAATCGGTTAATAGCTTGCTCGGCTTGCTCTAGGGTGGTGTCTTGGTAGCAATCAAATGTTAAATCAACAACAAACATTTACAGTCTCAAATTATTTTTGCTCTAACAGGGCTAGTAGCCTATCGAGTTTTTTCTCAATGCGATCAAGCTGAGACGTTTTAGGCTCAACAGTGCTCTGTTCAGGGTTTTTCATTAAGTTATGAATTGAATCAGGGTTATTTTTGTATTGGCTTACGGCTGCAATAATAACTGGCATAGGCACAGGTTGCGCTAGGCGGCTTTTAGTTAGGGCAACAGTAGGGGTTTTGCCTTCATCAAGAAGGACTTTAATTGCATCAAATACAACTGCATTCATTAGATTTGTAACTCTTTAATAAATAAGCGCAGCAAGTGTTTGCTGCGCGGGTGCTATAGTAGCAATAATACGAAGGCGCTTAAAGCCTTGGTATGAGGAGAGGGGGGATTACTTACCTTCTTGGCGAAGCCTTACATCTAGCTCGTCAATTACTTCGCTCCATGCGCCATCCTCGGCTAGCGATTCGGCTAAAAAGTGTTGTTGTGCTTCGTCCCAAAATGGAGCCTCTTGTAAAAGCGTCGTATCTTCTAGCGAATGAGATGCAATAAACTCATTTATTTGTTGCTCAGAGTTAGGTAAACCAAGCTGTGCAAACAACGTTTTAATGTCGTGTTTTGTTGTATCCATAGTGTTACTCCATGTAGGTAAATTAAACCAAGCTTAGGCTGTGACTATAAGCTTTGCTAGTTAAACTCTCGCTGAATTGACGATTTTTTTGCTTTGGGTATATAGTTAACAAGCGCAGTTGATAAAAATAGTTTACTAACTACGTAATGAGATTTTATCTTCGATAAGGCCATTGCTTGTGAGTTTTTAAACATAATAATAAGGAATCACAATGACAGTCACCTCAGACGAACACACACTCAGCGTTCAATACTTAGCGCCAGAAGATATAAGTACAGCTGCAAGCTTAATTTATCAGGCGTACCACGATGACCCATTACTGCAAGACTTATTAGGTTATGAGCAAGCTAATAAAACTGCATACGAAAAAAAACTACGCTCATTAATTCGCGAAGAGCTTAGTGCTTTTTGGCAAGAAAAACTGCCTTTAATTGGCTTGTACCGCGATGAAAAACTAAAAGCGGTGGCGTGCGTGTTTGAATCCTCTAGTCAATTGCAGCCTGAGCGTTACTGGCATTGGCGCTTAAAACTGATGTTAAGTGCAGGTTACCTGCAAACGAATCAGCTAATAGAAAAAGAACAAACCATACGTAACTCATTAAACGAGTTGGGTGATTACTATTATTTAGCGTTTATAGCTGTTGACCCTCATGTACAAGGTGAAGGACTAGGCCGTTACCTATTGCGAGGGTTAAACGATTTAGCAACGGGTACTAGCAACGCCAAGGGGTTGGCTGTTTTTGTGACTCGTGAGCAACACAGCCGCTTTTTTAAATCGGAAGGTTTTGATGCATTTAAGCAATTAACCTTTAATAAAGTATCTGGCGAGCTGCTTTTTAAACCTTACTCTTAAAAGGCATGTAGGAGATAAGCGCTTTTACGGACATTTGCCCGTGCGATATATCCTACATTGGCGTGCGCATTGTCAGTTAAGACTGACTATTAATGCACCTTACTTTACTTAACTTAATGTATTTAATGAATATTTTAGTTTTTTCATATTTGTTACGATAAATTAATTTTATTTACCTAGTAGGAAGAAACTCAAACTCGCGTAATATTTAACTTGTCAAGACGACATAGCTTAATGACTAAGCTACTGCCAAGGATACGGAATAGGCAACATAGCAGACGCTAGCAGGAAGCACAAAGGACAGGTTAAAACGGACACAAGGATGACCTAGGAAGTGCAAGAAGCACTTAGTAGTTGGAACTACTTAAGGATATTCACGGATGAGGCTACAGGAAGTAGCAGGAGCGTTAGTTTACGCAGGACAGCCAAGACGGCAAATGGATGATGCAGGATGCATTAAAGGTGGCAGGAGCTACTTTAAAGGATTACTAAGGATGATGCTGCAGTGTGTAGCCAAGCGTTAGAATACGTGGGTTAGCTAGGATGGTAATGGACTTTGCAGGATGCAATGTTGAGGGTAAATAGGGTTGTTTACTCGTTCAGGGGATGATAATACGGATTTTGGGTCAAGGACAACAAGCAGGATGCTGTAAGAATGGGGCGTAACTTTTGTTACGCCTTAGTTTTTTGTAGCGCTGTTTATACCGGTTTCACTTCTAAAAATACTTTAAAAGCCATTTCTAAACTCTCACAAAAAGCCATTCACTAAATTCTCAGCTGTATGTTTAAAAGCCTGCAATGTAGTAATACCAATCCGCAATAATACTTAATCATTTTTAGGGGCTATATTAGGGACTATACGTGTCGCTATCTGCGTTAAAAAATTCTCATTTACGACTGCATGGATACAGAAGGTAGGGTAATGCAGGAGCAATTGCCGAGAACAACTAAATAGCGAATTTTTTGCCTTGTTATCAACACGTTTTTCATCCTCAAAATAGATCACTTAATTATACGGATTGGAATAACTAAATTTTGTGTGGCGGAACAACGACACTTTTAAGTAATTCGTTTTCCATAATTAAAATACCTTGGTAGGCATTTTCGCCGTCACTTGAAAACTCAAACATAAACTCGCTTTTGATCCCAGGCTTACCATTTTTTAAAATGCCAAATCGGCGTTTTGTGCACGCTACACTCATTAACTGCACTTGTAATTGAGCAGTTTGGCGTTTGGCATGTTCATTGGCAGCTTCTGCCACTTTTCTATTAAGCCAAAATAAGTATATAACTGCGCCAATTGCTATAAACGTCCACAAACTAGCCATTAAGAGAATAACCTTCCAATTGCACGCGCGAGGGTTTCGCTGCGATTTTCTTTACGTAATAAACCTAATAAATGCGGGCGAATTGTAGGTATTGCAACTAAGTCTGCAAAAATACTCGGAAAAAGCTCTGTAATTTGCTGATGGTGCGCACAATTATCCATAAAAATGTGTAAGCGCTCTGGCTCTTCTAATTGTACAAAACAGCGCCCGGCAATGGTTAACAGTACGTCTGAGTCTTGGCCAAGCGATGAGCTTAATGCGGCATCAACAAGCTGCGTGCATAGCCCTTGAGCTTGCCCTTTAGACATTGAGCGCAGAGCTGCAGTGAGTGCTATGGTATCGTTATTTTCAATGGCTGATTGGCCATAGGCTAGTAAAAGCTCGCTGAGTGATGGCGGTATTTCAACATGCTCAAGCATTGCGCTAAGTGGCTGTAATACCTCAAGCGGTAAATGTGCCCACGCTTTTTGCAGGTTTGCTAAATTAGTATCGCTATCTAGGCGCAGTGCAAAATCGGCAATACCCTGTAGTGCAACACTTTGCCAATCGTCAAAGCCTAACGTACCCGTAAAATACAATTGAGTGTGCTCATAATATTTAGAAGCAGGTTGCTTTAACAGCACTTTAAGCTGTGCATTAAAGGCTGCTAATTTATTTGCATTCGGTGTAAATACATAGGGGTTATTATCTAGCTTGCCATCGGCTTGCTCGCCTGTAATTTCAGTGCCAAGGGCTTCAATAACCATATTGGCAAAATGATCGCGACTGGCACTTACTAATTTACTTTGCTCATCAAGCGGGAACTTTAAAAACCATACGTACGGTTCTTTGCTTGCTTTACTATCCCAAAATTGAATAGCAAGCCAAGCATGCCCAGCAAGTGGATAAGGATAAGGAACTTGCGCTTGCTCAATAGCTAAAAATTGCTTTTTATCAAGCTTAGTTATGTGCCTGCCAATATCAAAAGCACGCCATTGTGTCCCTGCGCCATCTAAAAGTTGACCAAGTGTCGCTATGTGTTCGCTCATCGTTATCTCAATTGTTTTTACTGCAAAATTGCGCTAATTATACGCCATAGCAGGCATTGAGGGAACAGGGTATAATTGCCATATAACTTAAAAAGAAGAGTGGTTATGTATCAGCAAACTCAAGCGTATTTAAATCAATTAAGCGCACTTTTAAAAAAACATGAAATGTGGCAAAGCACGCCAATAGAGGCGCATAAATTACAGTCTCAAGTTCCTTTTTGTCACGATACCATGGCGTTTGATCAGTGGTTACAATTTGTATTTATTGAAACAATACAGCAGTTAATTACTCTTGAGCAACCATTACCGCGTAACTTTGCCATTGCGCCTATGGCCGAAATGTTTCTGGTAGGTAAAGCGGGCGCTGAACATGTTATAGCGCTACTGAGTGAGCTTGATGCATTTTTAGGTGAAGCAAATGACTGAGCCCTCTGAGACTGTAGAGTACGCTCAGCTGAACATTATTTATCAAGATGATGACTTTGTGGCGATAGATAAACCTTCTGGCTTATTAGTGCATCGCTCATTTTTAGATAAGCACGAAACTCAGTTTGCAATGCAAATGCTGCGCGACCAATTAGGTCAGCATGTATTTCCGGTTCATCGCCTCGATAGGCCAACATCTGGTGTGCTGTTGTTTGCACTAAGCTCAGAAGCGGCCCGCGATATGAATCAGCTTTTTATTAATGGCACCATCACTAAGCGTTATTTAGCGTTAGTACGTGGTTTTGCGCCTGAGTCGGTATTTTTAGACAAACCTTTAAAAGAAGAGCTTGATAAAATTGCCGATAAATTTGCAGATCAAAATAAAGCACCGCAAGAGGCGCAAACGCAATTTAATTGTTTGCACCAAACTGCATTGCCTATCCCTATCGGTAAATACCCAACAGTGCGTTACTCGTTAGTAGAATGTTTTCCTAAAACGGGTCGAAAGCATCAAATTAGGCGTCATCTTAATCATTTATCTTTGCCAATTATTGGCGATGTAAATCATGGCGATAACCAGCATAATCAATTTTTTAGGGAGCACTTTGAGCTTAGACGTTTAATGTTATTTGCAACGCAGCTTAGTTTTGTGCACCCTTATACGCATACACCCATCATAATTAAAGCGCCACTAGGTGAAGACATGCTTAAAATATGTAAGCAGCTAGGTTGGCCAGATCAAGAAAAGGATTATTAATGGCACATATTAGTATTTTTGTAGGCAGTGTTAATGGTGGCGCTGAGCGCTTAAGCCATGACGTAGCGAAAACAATTGAGCAAGCGGGACACACCGCATCTACAATTACAGACGCATCCCTTGATGATATTAAAAATGCATCACATATTTTAGTGGTTACCTCAACCACAGGCCAAGGCGATATACCTAGCAACTTGGCAGGGTTGTATTTTGCCATGAATAGCACATTTCCTATGCTTACCGATAAACCGTTTGGGATTATTGCTATGGGCGATAGATGCTACGGCGATACCTTTTGTGGCGCAGGGCGCAGCTTTGATGAGCTACTTCGTGAATTACAAGCAAAGCCTGTGGGTAACCGCTTAGAAATAGATGCCTGTGAAGATTTTGAACCATGGCCAGTTGCAGAGCCGTGGTTAAAAGCATGGCTTGAAAAATTACCAGCTTAGTAATACCAATCCGCAATAATACCTAATTATTTTGCGGGGCTAAACGTGTCGCTACCTGCGTTAAAAAATTCTCATTTACGACTGCATGGATGCAGAAGGTAGGGTAATGCAGGAGCAATTGCCGAGAATAACTGAATAGCGAATTTATTGCCTAACTATCAACACGTTTTTCCAGCCTCAAAACATATCAATTAATTAAGCGAATTGGTATAAACTGCTTTATATGTACAAAAAAAGGAGCGCATGCGCTCCTTTTTTAATTATTAAACTTTGGGTTAACTGCTTCTTACATCAACTTTGAGCTTTAACTTTTGACCTGGCTGCAAATACTTTTGACCAGCTAAGTTATTCCACTTAATAATTTCGTTAACCGTTAAATTAAACTTAGAAGCAATACGTGCAAGTGAGTCACCGCGTCGTACTTTGTAAGTAATAGTGCGATTTGTACTTGCAGTTGCCTGTGGTTTACTCGCTGATTTATACACAGTGAGCTTTTGATTTAAGCGCAGTACTGCGTTTTTCTTCAGTTTATTCCACGAGGCTAACTCATCCATTGTTACATCGTATTCGCGGCTTATATCCCATAAAGTATCGCCACTTTTTACCGTATGCGACAGCTTAGTGCGCGTTGCTTTATTTGCCGCTAAGCGCATTTGCTTAGGTAAGTGTTCGCTGTTAATGGCACCGTCGGTAAGCGGCACTAACAATTGTTGGCCAACACGTATGGTGTTTGACTTTAACTTGTTCAATGAACGAATTGCACTCGTGCTAGTGGTAAACTTTTTAGCTATAACTGAGAGGCTATCGCCGCGCGCTACCGTGTATTGTTGCCAGCGTAAGCGGTCTTTAACATCGGTTTGAGCTAATTTTTGACTAAACTGCTCGGCTTTATCGGTGGGTAATAATAAAAAGTGCGGCCCGTTAGGGTCCGTCGCCCAGCGATTAAATCCAGGGTTTAATCTGTAAAGCTCAGTGAGTGTCATATCAGCCATATCGGCTGCCAGTGCTAAATCAATTTGTGTGCCTACATCAACCACTTCAACTACTTGCGCATTGATCACTGGCTTCCACTTTACGTTAAACTCATCAGCACGTTTAAGTAAATCAGCAAGTGCTAATAGCTTTGGTACATACGCTGTGGTTTCGCTAGGTAAATCTAAAGACCAAAAATCGGTAGGTAAATGCTTTTTGCGATTCTTTTTAATCGCGCGCATTAAGCGTCCTTCGCCCGAATTATAAGCCGCAATGGCGTTTAGCCAATCACCCTCAAGGGTTTTGTGTAAATACGATAAGTAGTCAAGTGCAGCACGGGTCGATTGAACAATGTCGCGGCGCCCGTCGTACCACCAGTTTTGTTTTAAATCAAAACGCTCACCGGTTGCTGGCATAAACTGCCAAATACCAGAGGCACTTCTATTTGAATAACCAAATGGGTCAAAAGCGCTTTCTACAATAGGCAGTAAGGCTATTTCTATTGGCATTTCGCGCTTTTCTACTTCTTCAACAATAAAGTGTAAGTACGGCTCTGCACGTTTTGAAATACGATCTAAATAAGCTTGATGACGCGCGTAATAGTTTCGCTCAGTAACAACAGGGCGGTTTTGCGGTACATCTATAGAAAGTTGGTATCGTATACGCTCCCATACATCGTCAAAAACCGGCGCTTCTTCGCTTTCGGTAATTGTTTGATATTGTGCGTTTACCATCAATGCATTGTTAATATCGTTAGGGCTTGCGCCTTCTAAGCGCTTATTTGCTTGGGTAGCTGCTTGAGCGTCTGAGTCTACGGTTGTTAATGTTTGACAACCACTTAGCGCAAGCGCCAAGGCAATTAAAAGAGGAGATTTATTCATAAATACCAATACATCAGGTAAAAAACTCGGCAAATACTACCCGTTATGAGCCAGTATTGCCACTTTACTACCAACTTTAACTTTATGATAAAACCATCAGCCAATTTTAAGCTGATGATTTTAAATTAATAATTATTACTTATGTGTTAAAAGTTGTCTTTGAACTGTCTCAGACTAGCAAAGTTTTCCCATGGTTCATTGTTTTTTGTAACCACAAGGCATTCTTTTGGCACTAACTCTGTAATAGTGGGTAGGTCACTGCGCATAAAAGGATTAATTTTTAGCTCTTGGCCAATAGTACTTGGTAGGGTAATTTTGTTGTTGCTGCGAAGTTCATCTACCTTTTTGCTGTATTCGAGTAGCTCAGGATTACGAGGCTCTACAGCTTTAGCAAAGGCCAAATTGGCTTGCGTGTATTCATGGGCGCAATACACTTTACAGCCTGTTGGTAGTTCACGAAGCTTATTAAACGAGTGCCACATTTGCTCACTTGTGCCTTCAAATAAACGCCCGCAACCGCCACTAAATAGCGTATCGCCAGGGAAAATTAACATATCATGGGTATAGCAAATATGATCAAGGGTATGCCCTGGAGTGGTAATTACGTTAAACGTGGTATTGAGTACTTTGATGTTATCGCCATCAACAAGTTTATGGGTAATACCACCAAACGGGCTGTTACTAGGCCCGTAAACTGTAATCTCTGGAAATTGCTTTAAAAGCTCTGCTACGCCACCTGTGTGATCGCTGTGATGATGGGTAATTAAAATGCCACCCAGTTGTAAATTATGCTCAGCTAAATGCGCCTTCACGGGCTGAGCGTCGCCTGGGTCTACTACCCATGCTTGGTTGCTATTATGGGTAGTTAAACACCAAATGTAATTATCAGAAAATGCTTTAATTGCTTTAACTTGCACCATAGTAATTTGCTCTATAAAGTGACGGATACCACATAGTATAACGAGCTCATAAAATGAAACCAGCCCTTAGTTTTCAAGAAGGACCCAAACCGCTTTCGTGGCAGCAGTTCCCTCATGGGGATTATTTACGTGCTGACATAGAGCAAAAAATGGATCAATGGCTGCCACGTATGTTTGGCTACCATATGCTGAAGTTAGGTAATTTAAGTGGCGAACTTAACACCAGTGTGAGCACCATCAAGCATCAGGTATGCGTAGCAGAAGAGGGCCCTTGCACGGGCGTAATAGCAGATATAGACGAGTTACCTTTTTATGAGCACAGTGTTGATGCGTGTATTTTAAGCCATTGTTTAGAGTATCACTCAGACCCCCATCATATTTTGCGAGAGGCACACCGTACGCTAATACCCGGCGGCTATATTGTTATTACGGGGTTTAACCCCTTTAGCTTATGTGGACTTGCGCAAATGCTGCCGTTTAGCGGCCAAAAGCTCCCGTGGACAGGGCGCTTTTTTACTCCTGCTCGGGTAAAAGATTGGCTTAACTTACTTGGCTTTGAAATTATAAGTGATGAGCGATTTATTTATTCGTCTTTAGCACGTGGTAATAGGTTATCGCGTTTTGAATTTTGGCGCAGTTTTGCCAAACAATATTTAAAACCTATGGGGAGTGTGTATATGCTGGTGGCGCGAAAACGAGTAGCCCCGCTGACACCTATCAAACCAAAGTGGCATGCAAGGCCACAGTTTTCACCTGTAAAAGGGGCAGGGCTTAGGCAAACCTCAAAGCAGCACTTTAAGCGCTGCGATGAAAAAAATAATAATTAAGGTTGGTAACCTACATCATCTAATAAATCTTTACTGCCTGCAGCATCGCGGGCCAAATCATCCACTATTTCATTATATTTATGGCCGCTGTGGCCTTTAACCCATTTCCAGGTCACAGTGTGTTCGCTGCAAGCACTATCAAGTCGCTTCCACAAATCAACATTTTTAACTGGTTTTTTGGCCGAAGTTTGCCAACCGCGTTTTTTCCAATTTGCAATCCACGATTCAATACCTTGTTTAACATATTGGCTATCGGTGGTGAGGTTAACGGTGCATGGACGAGTTAACGATTCAAGGGCAACAATAGCAGCAAGCATTTCCATACGGTTGTTAGTTGTAAGCTTGTAGCCTTGGCTTAATTTTTTTTCGTGACCGTTATAAATCATAAAAATACCATAACCACCGGGGCCCGGATTACCTAAACATGAGCCATCGGTGTAAATCTCTACGGTTTTTTGCACTGTTTTACCTTGATATTATGTACAATAAAGTGATTATAGAAAGATACCAGAGTCAGGCTAAATTCGATATGGCACGCAGACAAATAGTTTTAGATACAGAAACCACCGGCATCGACCCTAAACAAGGGCACCGCATTATAGAAATAGGGTGTGTAGAATTAGTAAACCGGCGTTTAACCGGCAATAACTTTCATGTTTACATAAACCCACAACGCAGCATTGAAGAAGAAGCGATAGACGTTCACGGTATTACCAACGAATTTTTACGCGACAAACCGCTTTACCGCGATATAGCCCAAGAGTTTTTTGACTATATAAAAGGGGCTGAGCTGGTTATTCATAACGCACCGTTCGATGTGGGCCATATGGATAATGAATTTGCGCTACTTAATCAGGGCTATCCTAATACCCACGATTACTGCCAAGTTCTCGACACCCTTAAAATGGCGCGTGACTTGCATCCAGGTCAAAAGAATAACCTAGATGCTTTGTGTCGGCGCTACGATATAGACAACGCAAAACGTACCCTACATGGCGCATTACTGGATTCTGAAATTTTAGCCGATGTTTACCTTGCCATGACTGGTGGGCAAACCAAGCTAAACTTAAATCAAAATAAAGATGATGGTAGCGATCAACAAAAGGGCGGTATAAGACGTTTAAGCGCAGAACGTGCCCCATTAGTTGTTTTACGTGCAAACGACGCTGAGCAAAGCGCACACGAAGCACGATTAGATCTTGTAAATAAAGAAGGCGGCCAATGTTTATGGCGCGCTGAATAAGGCCCAGTATGAAAACGATGTATTTTGTAAGTGCACTTTGTGCTGCTACGCTTTTGAGCACCAGCGCTAATGCGGTTAAGCAGGTAGAAATGCTTAAGCGTGATGGCCATCAAAATGAAATTCCACTACTTGATAACCGTTTTCGTATAGACAGCCAATTAGATGAAATAACGCTATTATTTTTTAGAAAGCCTGGCACCCCTGCCGTTATTTTAGTAAGGCCCGATGGCAGCAAGTACTTTGCTACAGAAGCGGTAAAAAACCCTAATTTAGATTGGTTTGACGAAATAAGTTACGACCTTATCACCATTAAAAACCCAATGGCGGGGCCTTGGCAAGTTATTGGCAGCATTTTACCTAAAAGCAGAATAGTTGTGCTTGGCGAGGTGTCTTTAAAGGCTCAGACATTACCGCCTATGCTTTTTAGGGGCGAGACTATCAAAATAACCGGTGAAATTTTAAATGATGGCGAGCCCATTAACGCCGACCTATTTAGAGATGTAGTAAGCCTTAATGTAGACTTTGTAAGTACTAACGACGAAAGTTATGCAAACTTTGGAGCAGGTACGCAAGAAGTTGCCGAATTTAAAGATGATGGCCGCGGTTTTGATGAAAGGCCAAAAGATGGTGTATTTACTGGCGAATTTAAATTAGATTTTCCGGCCGGGCAGTGGACACCCGAGCTTTACGTAGCCACACCGCTTTTACAACGTCGTATAGTACAAGATAGCATCATCGTTCACGAGCCACCCTTTAAGAGCGATATAACCCTAGCAGAGCTTGATACCGATGAGCACCAACTAACTATTAGTATAGATAGCAGCATTGTTAAACCAGAAACGGTTATTGTGCAGGGTAAAATTTACTACCCTAATAATGAAGAGCAGATGTTTACCATTGATGCACAAGCCAGTGACACACGCCAGCTTGCAATCAAAAACTATGATTGGGGAAGATACAGCGTTGAACTGTCTGTTTTTGGTACTAATATAAATGGCCGTGAGTTCATGGCAACAATCCCCACCTACAAATTTGAAATAGAAAGACCAATTGAAGCAGTGCCTGAAATTGATCCCGCAACGCTTATTGATCAAAACCAAGCGATTGAAAGCGAACCTGTTGAAGAAAAAATGGCCACTTCTACATTAGTTAGCTTAATAGTGGGCTGTAATTTATTTATTTTATTGGTAGGGTGGTTAGCAATTCGCATTTTTGTACAGAAAAAGCCGATCAAATTTAAAGTTCCGCTGCCTTTTTTAAAGAAAAAGAAAGCAGCTGATGACGAAGTTGCCAACACAGATAAAAATCAAGTCGGCCAAAATGGCTCAAAAAGTGATAAATCAGGTGAAATTTTAAACCTTTCGATGTCAGATGACTAAAAAACCTGTAAAAAAACAAAAAAGCCCTTGACGAAGTAGGGGCTGATTCGTATTATTCACGCCGCTGCAAAGGGAGACCTAAGCAGAAACGAAAATGCGGAGTGGTAGTTCAGTTGGTTAGAATACCGGCCTGTCACGCCGGGGGTCGCGGGTTCGAGTCCCGTCCACTCCGCCAATTTTCGAAAATTTGTAAGTATAAGCTGGAGTGGTAGTTCAGTTGGTTAGAATACCGGCCTGTCACGCCGGGGGTCGCGGGTTCGAGTCCCGTCCACTCCGCCAACGCTTACACAACATATGGTTGTAAAACATATTCTTATTATGGAGTGGTAGTTCAGTTGGTTAGAATACCGGCCTGTCACGCCGGGGGTCGCGGGTTCGAGTCCCGTCCACTCCGCCAATAAGAAAAATAACAGTTTAAATATGCGCTGGAGTGGTAGTTCAGTTGGTTAGAATACCGGCCTGTCACGCCGGGGGTCGCGGGTTCGAGTCCCGTCCACTCCGCCACTATTTAAACACTGTTATGTTACAAAATTTGTATGCTGGAGTGGTAGTTCAGTTGGTTAGAATACCGGCCTGTCACGCCGGGGGTCGCGGGTTCGAGTCCCGTCCACTCCGCCAACAAATTTAGTAATGACAAGTAATATGATATCTCTGCGGAGTGGTAGTTCAGTTGGTTAGAATACCGGCCTGTCACGCCGGGGGTCGCGGGTTCGAGTCCCGTCCACTCCGCCATTTGATATCGTAACAAAATTAGTAAGTGCATTACCCCATGCACATACCACTGCGGAGTGGTAGTTCAGTTGGTTAGAATACCGGCCTGTCACGCCGGGGGTCGCGGGTTCGAGTCCCGTCCACTCCGCCACTTGTTATTTCCTCAATAACAAGCTTATAAAATCCTTGTATAAAATTTTGAATAAAACATGCTTTGGCTATCAGCTATCAGCTATCAGCTATCAGCTATCAGCTATCAGCTATCAGCTATCAAAAAAAAGCCTGCACTCTTAAATTTAAGCACAGGCCATTTATTCATAAACTAATTTAATTTAGTTAAACAGGTAACTACTTTAAGTAAGTGTCTAAAAAGTTTAAATAGGCATTGGATGCACTAATGCGATTTTCTTTTTTAGTAAAACCGTGGCCTTCATCTTCAAATAAAACATACTCTACTGGAACGCCATTGGCTTTGACTGCGGCTACGAGTTCATCGCTTTCAACTTGTAAAACGCGCGGATCATTAGCGCCTTGTATTACCATTAAAGGCTTTGTAATGTTTTTAGCGTGAAATAGTGGCGATATAGCACGATGACGTTCGCCATCTGTTGCAGGGTCGCCCATTTCATCGTATAAGGCCTTTTTAAAAGTCTCCCACCATGGTGGAATTGAGTTAAGCGTTCTTACCCAGTTAGTAACCCCAAAAATATTAATACCGACTTTGAATTCTTCCGGCTCAAAAGCAAGGGCTGCAGCGGTCATAAATCCGCCGTAGCTGCCGCCTATGATGCCGATTTTATCTACATCAACCCAATCTAAACTCTGCAGGTGCTTTTTTCCGTAAACAATATCTTGTAAGTCGTCAGTGCCGTGCTTTTTATCATCCAAATGAAAAAATGTTTTGCCATACCCTGAGCTACCCCGGTTATTAACGGCAAAAACAGCATAACCATGATTAACTAAATGTTGTAGCATTGCCCTGTAACCAGTACGGCTTTGTCCACCAGGGCCACCATGCACCCACACCAGCGCAGGTACTTTATTGGTGCTGCTAGCTTGTTTAGGTTTATACAACACGCCTGGAACTTCTAAGCCATCAAAGCTTTTAAAGCGAACGATAGTGCTCTCTACTAAGTCGCTTTGCTCTATATCTTTACTTAGTGTGTTGGTTAGCTGCTTAGCGTTATTAGTACCCACTTGCCAAACAAATAAATTGCTTGGTGAAGTATCAGAGTTTAAATAAAACGCCATCGTTTTTTCATCACTAGAGAAGTTTACACTGCGCAAATTACCTGCAGGTAGCTTTGGCATGGTAATGTTTTTACCTGTTTTAGTGTCTTGCACAGTGACTTTTGTACTCGCGTCTGCATTGACACCACTTACTTGGTAGCGGCCAGATTTAGAAAAATAGATAAAGGTTACGTCCCACTCATCTTCTAAAGCCGGTGTATGTTTGTCTGTGGCTAATTCATAGCGCCACACTTGAGAAAACTGACCTTTTGCGTCTGTAGAGTAGTATAAATATTTACCATCAGCAGAGAAGGTGTCAGGCGTATATTGTGCAGGGGTGTCGTGCTTAGATATTAGTTGCGGTTTAAGTGTTTTTTTATAAGTATCGAGAATGTATGTATCACTGTCTTTGTTTGTATTATTTTTAGATAAGGCAATAAAGCGTCCATCAGGGCTTATAGCACCTACATCCAATCCCTGTTCATTTTTATAAACAGGCGAAACTTCATAGGTTTTACTATCTACGCGATATAAATCCATAAATTTGGCATCACGCTGATTGCTGGTGATAAAAAATTGGCTACCATCTTTTGTAAAACCTGCAAATCCAGCACGGGTTTCATCGCCAGGGGTTAAATCTTTGATTGAACCGTCAACTTCACGCACGTAAACATGGTAGCGCTCATTACCGCCTGAATCTTTGGTAAATAATACGCGCTCGTCATTAGGAAAATAGCGAACTGGGTAGGTACTGTCTTCAAAATTGGTTAAGCGCGTTTTACTGCCGGTTTTCACATCGACTTCGTATAAACTGTAAATACCGCTTTCATCGCTACTGACTAAAACTTTATCACCACTTGGTGAAAAACTACTGCCCATTATGGATGTAGTATCAAAAAAAGTTTTGGCACTGTAGGTTTTTATAGTTTGTGCTGGTGAGTTTTGCTCAGCAATAACATGTGTTGTATTGCTCGATTGGCTACAGCCAGCGAGTGTAAGTGTAATTGCACATGCTAGTGCGCCAAACTTAAGTTTTTTGTTCATTAATACAGTCCTTGAATTGTTGTTAGCGTATGCGAGTGTTGCTCGAACGTTTTTTAAACGCAAGCACTGGAGCTTATTCAAGGCTTAATAAAGTGTTACAAAGCGTGTATTAGATAAGTAATTGGTAAGCTTTTAAAGTTTTGGTAGGTTTTATAATTTAAAAATACTGAATGAGCTAAAAGCGATTGCGCTAGGTACGTTAAATTGAGTACAAAAAAGCCAGCGCTAGGGCGCTGGCTTTTACTATTCACATGCTTAGCTTGGTTAATTAAGCTGCATCTGCTTTTGTTTCTTCGCTTTTACGTGCGGCTTTGCCTGCCAGTAAATCAGCTGGGTCAAAGTCATCTACGTTAATCACATCTAAACGAGCTTTTTCTACAGCAGCTAACTTGTCAGCTTCTGCTTGGCTTAATATGCCAGCTTCAAGGCCCATTTGCGCTACTTTATCAAGTTGGAAGAATGGCAGTTTAACGCCTTTTTCTTTACATACTCTTTCAAATAACGGCTCTACAGCCAGTACATCTTTAAGTGTTTGCTCTTGACGGCCTACAAGGTTAAGTGGCTCGTCTTTTAAGTAAACATAGCTTGCTAAACGATTACGCGTTTCGCTTGGTACTTGTAGTAGTTGTGCTAGTTTATGCTCAAGTTTGTCGGTAGGTTTACGAACCGGACGACCAAATGGGAATAACAAAACTTTTAATACGCCACGTAGTGGAGCAGATGGCATGTTATTAATTAAATCAGCAAGGGCGCGTTGGCAGTGGTAAAGGTGATCCTGACAGCTCCATTTTACTAGGGCTAAATCTTCTTGTTTACGGCCTTCGTCGTTATAACGTTTAAGCGTTGCAGACACTAAGTATAAGTAGCTTAGTAAGTCACCTAAACGTGCTGAAATACGCTCTTTACGTTTAAGAGAACCACCAAATACTGCCATGCTAATGTCAGACATAAGCGCAAGTGATGCACTAAAGCGTGACGCTATACGGTAAAACTCTGCTGTGTCGTCTTTGTAAGGTACGCTAGTAAAACGTGCACCTGTAAGGGCAAGCCACTTAGTACGTACAAGGTTCGACATAGTAAAGCCAATGTGGCCCATTAGCGCTTTATCAAATACGTTAAGCGCTTCTTCGCGGTCTTCAATTTCACAGGCACCAAGCTCTGTAAGTACAAATGGATGACAACGAATTGCACCTTGACCATAAATAATCATATTACGGGTCAAGATGTTGGCACCTTCTACTGTAATAGCAATAGGGGCACCTTGATAGCCACGGCCTAAATAGTTATTTGGCCCAAGCATAATCCCTTTACCGCCAAGTACGTCCATTGCATGAATGGTCGACTCGCGCATTTGCTCGGTTAGGTGGTATTTAATAATAGCTGATACAACCGAAGGCTTTTCACCTAAATCTACCGCGCCGGTAGACATGCTAACCGCTGCATCAGAGCTGTAAGCGTAACCAGCAAGTTTTGCTAATGACTCTTCAACACCTTCCATTTTACCAATTGGTAAGCGGAACTGACGACGAATACGGCTGTATGCACCTGTTGCTACTGCAATGGTTTTAATGCCACCGGCAGAATTTGACGGCAATGTGATTGCACGACCAACCGATAAACATTCAACCAGCATGCGCCAGCCTTGACCGGCCATTTCTGGTCCGCCAATAATGTAATCAAGTGGTACAAATATATCTTTACCGCGAGTAGGGCCATTTTGAAATGGTACGTTAAGCGGAAAGTGACGACGACCAATCTCAACACCTGGTGTGTTAGTTGGAATAAGTGCACAGGTAATGCCCGGCTCTTTAACATCGCTTAATAAACCGTCTGGATCTTGCAGTTTAAATGCAAGGCCAAGTACAGTGGCCACAGGCGCAAGGGTAATGTAACGCTTGTTCCATGTAAGGCTAATACCAACCACTTCTTCGCCGTTCCATTGTCCTTTACACACAACACCGTAATCAGGAATTGAGCTTGCATCAGACCCAGCCTCTGGCGAAGTTAATGCAAAACAAGGAATTTCTTGGCCTTGAGCCAAACGTGGTAAGTAATGATTTTTCTGATCTTCAGTACCGTAGTGTTGTAGTAATTCACCCGGGCCTAACGAGTTTGGTACACCTACAATCGAAGAAAGCAGTGTTGATTTACTGGTTAGCTTTTGTAGTACACAAGATTGTGCAAACGCAGAAAACTCTAAACCGCCATATTCTTTTTTGATGATCATGGCAAAGAATTTATTATCTTTTAGATATTGCCATACATCTTGCGGTAAATCGGTAAGCTCGTGTGTTGCTTCCCAATCATCTAGCATGCTACATACTACTTCTACAGGCCCATCAATAAAGGCTTGCTCTTCAATAGTAAGTTTAGGCACAGGGTACTGGTGTAGTTTTTTCCAATCTGGGTTACCACAAAATAAATCAGCTTCCCACCACGTAGTACCAGCATCGATTGCTGACTTTTCAGTGTCAGACATGCTTGGCGTTACTTTTTTAAAGGTAGTAAAAATAGGCTTGATTATATATTGCTGACGAATGCCAGTAACAGAAAGAGGTACCGCGATGATCAAAAAGATCAACCAGCTAATTAAACCAAAAGCACCCGCAAAGGTACCAATTAATAAAGTTGCGGCAGAAACACCAAGTGCTGTGTTCCAACTCGCTCTGTGGTAAATCGCGATGCTTAGCAGTGCGATTAAACCGAGTGTAAATATGAGTGTCATTGCTTATTCCTTAATAGAGGTCAGACCACCTCAGTTAGAGTAGCGTTAGTAAGCGTAAGTTTCAAGTACATTACAGTGTAAAATTATAGTCAAAATAGCAGTTATTAATTTATATGTTACCTTTATAAGGAACGAGCATGCATTGCCGCTGGGTTTAATTCAATAATTAGTTATATTTAAGCGCTAAAAATCAGTAAATCAGCTAGCCAAAAAAGTTTTTTTAAGTAAGTATGTCAGATGTAGTGCACAGCACAGTTTGGCACTATTTATACGTATTTTTTAAGGGTTAGTTTATTAATGTGTGAATTACTTGGCATGTCAGCCAACGTACCTACCGATATTTGTTTTAGTTTTTCAGGGCTTTTAGAGCGCGGCGGTAATACCGGCCCGCATAAAGATGGTTGGGGCATTACCTTTTATGAAGGTAAAGGCTGTAGAACCTTTAAAGATCCTGAGCCAAGTTACCAATCAGAAATTGCTAAATTAGTAAAAGCGTACCCAATTAAAAGCGTTTCGGTAATTAGCCATATACGTCAAGGTAATCGTGGTCGAGTGTGCCTTGAAAACACCCACCCGTTTACACGGGAACTTTGGGGCCGCGAAATCACCTATGCACACAACGGTCAGCTTTCTAACTATCACGACTTAAAACCAGAGTATTACCGCCCAGTGGGCAACACCGACAGCGAGCTGGCATTTTGTTGGTTGCTGGATAAAATTCGCGAAAAATACCCAAAACGCCCCTCAAATATGGCCTCTGTTTTTAGATACGCCGCTAAGCTTTCGCACACGCTGCGTGAAAAGGGTGTGTTTAATATGCTACTTACCGATGGCGTTTATGTTTTAGCGTATTGTACTAATAACTTACATTACATAACGCGTCGTGCGCCATTTGGTAAAGCAACATTAATTGATGCTGATATGGTGGTTGATTTTAACGAAGAAACTACCCCAAATGATGTAGTAACCGTAATCGCTACAAGGCCACTCACTAACGACGAGCGCTGGCAAAAAATGCAGCCGGGTGAATTTGCGTTATTTAAAATGGGTGAGCTAATTTAATACGCGCTTTTTAGGGCAAACAAAAAAACGCGATTATAAAATCGCGTTTTTTATGTTTAGTACCTAGTCACACTAATTAGTATTAACTAAATATTGGTAGAGAGAGGTTAGGGTGCTTCTGCACTCGCTTCGGTATTCTCTGTAGATGAAGCTGGCGTAGACACAGGTTGTGTCACGGTAAACGAGTTCATTTGTACTTCAAACTGCTCAACGCCCTTTTCACCTTTCCACATGCGTACTAACATGTAGTCCATTTCTGGGGCAAACCACGCAAGTGCTTGGCGTTTATCGTTATCGTATAAGCGTTTTACTTTAATAGCTTCAATATTACCAATTGGCAGCGATATCATTTCAGTGCCTGTCACTTCAAAGTTGTAATCGCGACGATTGCCTTTTTTATCTACCAGCGGAAATGAGAAAGTTGTTTCGCCTTTTCGTAAGCCTTCACGTACTTGTACTTGGTACGAAATAGCGTCTTGAAATTCATCAGTCCACTCACATTTAAGCGGGTATTTACTGGTGCTGCTTGTTACTACTTTATTTTGCGTATCAAAATCTATTTTGTAATCTTTATCTGGGCCTGTGCCTGTGCGCACCATGTTGTAATGGTGTGGCGTTACTTTGTCGTCTAAATAAGTAAACACAGATGTTTCTTCACGTTTATCTGAAAAAATCATCCATTCAATATTACTGTGATAAGTAAGTTGATAAGTTTGCTCGC
Source organism: Pseudoalteromonas espejiana DSM 9414 (assembly GCF_002221525.1). Taxonomy (NCBI): domain Bacteria; kingdom Pseudomonadati; phylum Pseudomonadota; class Gammaproteobacteria; order Alteromonadales; family Pseudoalteromonadaceae; genus Pseudoalteromonas; species Pseudoalteromonas espejiana. The sequence goes on from NZ_CP011028.1 coordinate 1,357,424, forward strand.
CGACTTTTTTAAGTTCGCGTACGGCCTCACCATGATTTTTACCTTTGCGTAAAATATCATAGCTTGCTTGATACTGGGTTAGCTCGCCTGCAATTAGGCTAGTAGGAAGTAAAGCGCCCACACATAACAGCAGGGCACTTATTTTTTTATTGTGGGTAGTGCGCGCCGTGTGCAGGAAGTTGTTTTTCGTCAAGAACTGCATAATCTGCTTCCATAGTAAGTCGTTGTTCACTGAACCATTTGACCACCAAAGGATAAATTATATGCTCTTGCTCGTGCACGCGTTTTGCTAATGTCTCTGCTGTATCATCCTTGAGTACAGGTATTTGCGCCTGAAGAATAACCGGACCGCCGTCTAATTCTTCAGTTACAAAGTGAACACTTACGCCATGAACATCGTCTTTTGCATCAATTGCTCTTTGGTGGGTATTCAGCCCCTGATACTTAGGCAACAAAGATGGATGAATGTTCAACATTTTTCCAACATATTTTTGCACTAAGCTAGGAGTAAGAATACGCATAAACCCAGCTAATACAACTAGATTCGGCATAAAAGAGTCGATAACGTTCATTAATTGCGCATCATAGGCCTCGCGCGAGTCAAAATCTTTATGACTGAGCACTTTTGTAGCAATACCTGCCTGTTTTGCACGTTCAAGGCCGTAAGCGTCTGCTTTATTACTTATTACAGCCGCTATGTGTCCGTTTATTTCGCCGCGCTCGCAGGCATCAATAATGGCTTGTAAATTAGAACCACTACCCGATATTAATACCACTAAGCGAATGGGTGCCATTACTTAGCACCACCTACAATATCTACTTGCTCTTCGCCAGGCGCCGCGTCATGTATTTCACCTAGGTGCCATGCGTTTTCGCCTAAATCTTTTAATATTGATAAGCTTTGCTCAAGCGCATCGGCTGGTACTACTAATACCATGCCTACACCACAGTTAAATGTACGGTACATTTCGTGGGTAGTAATGTTGCCGTTTTCTTGTAACCAGTTAAAAACGGTAGGCCACTGCCAGCTATCACCTTTAACTACTGCTTTTGCAGAGTCTGGTAATACGCGAGGAATATTTTCCCAAAAGCCGCCGCCAGTAATGTGCGAAAGGGCATGCACGTCAACTTGCTTAAATAACTCAAGTAAAGGTTTAACGTAAATACGTGTAGGCTCTAATAAGTGCTCGCCTAATGTTTTACCGTCAATTACTTGGTTAGTATCGGCGTTTGATACTTCAAGTACTTTACGAATTAAAGAAAAGCCATTTGAATGAGGGCCGCTAGATGCAAGCGCAATAAGCTGATCGCCGGCTGCTACTTTGGTGCCATCAATAATTTTAGATTTTTCTACCACACCGGTACAAAAGCCTGCCATGTCGTAGTCTTCACCATCATACATACCTGGCATTTCTGCTGTTTCGCCACCAATTAGGGCACAGCCAGAAATCTCACAGCCTTTACCAATACCAGTTACTACATCGGCTGCTGTGTCTATGTCTAGTTTACCCGTTGCGTAGTAATCTAGAAAAAACAGGGGTTCAGCGCCTTGTACAATTAAATCGTTTACACACATTGCAACTAAATCAATACCTACAGTGTCGTGTTTTTTTAAGTCGATGGCTAAACGTAGTTTAGTACCTACACCATCAGTGCCTGCAACAAGTACTGGCTGTTTGTAACCTTCTGGAATCTCGCAAAGAGCGCCAAAACCACCAATTCCGCCCATAACTTCTGGACGACGCGTTTTTTTAACTACGCCTTTAATACGCTCAACAAGTGCATTACCAGCGTCGATATCTACGCCCGCGTCTTTGTAGCTTAATGACTGTTTTTGTTCGCTCACAGGTTTTCCTCAAATAATTGCTTGGGGTTGCTTTTCGATAGCTTAGAAACGCGCGTATTTTACAACAATTGCAACTGCGCGGCTAGCTCAAATATAGTTTTGAAATAATTAACAAGGACACTTGTCCGCTATTCGTTTATTTACTGCACAAAAAAAGCACCCGTGGGTGCTTTTTAGTTATTTATGCTTTAGCGGTTAATATTGCTCGAAGTGGAGCGGGATAACCTTCAATGGTTTTACTTGTATCGCTTGGGTCTAAAAAATCAACTAACGATTCGTTTTCCATCCAGTCGGTCCTGCGTTGTTCATCAAGCGTAGTAATTGCACAATCTTTTATTTGTACATCTTTAAAGCCAACGCGCTCCATCCAAAGTTTTAATGCAGCAGTACTTGGAATAAACCACACATTGCGCATTTTTGCGTAGCGGTCGGTAGGTACAAGTACTGTATTTTCGTCGCCTTCAATAACTAAGGTTTCTAGCACTAACTCGCCACCTGGGCGAAGCTGCGCTTTTAACTGCGCTAAAAAATCAATTGGCGAGCGACGATGATAAAGTACGCCCATCGAAAACACCGTATCAAAGGCTTTAAGCTCTGGTAGGGCTTCTACACCTAGCGGTAATAAATGTACGTTTTCATCTGGGTTGTAGTGTTTAATAGCCTGAAACTGACATAAAAATAAATCAGACGGGTCAATACCCACTACAAACTCAGCGCCTTCTCCGCGCATACGCCATAAATGATAGCCAGAGCCACAACCAATATCTAACACAGTGCGGCCTTTTAATGGCTCAATATGAGGAAGGAGCCTGTCCCATTTCCAATCACTGCGCCATTCGGTGTTTATTTCAATACCATGCACACTAAACGGCCCTTTTCGCCAAGGCATCATGCGCTTTAGTAAATGCGTTGCTTGTTTTTGCTCGCCTTCGCTCATTTCTCCAGGCGCGCCAATTTCTACTTTAGTGGCAATATCAACGTGGGTTGTTTTTACTTCTGGCAGATTTTTAAGTACTTTTTGCCATTTTGGTAAATCACCATGGCTTGCCTCTAACTGCCAATGTTTTAATTGAGCAGGGAGGGTTTCTAGCCAGTGGCTTAGTGGGCTTTGTGCAATTGCAGCGTAAAATTGGTTAAACCATTGAGACATAAATTACTCTTTTTATTTAATTGCTACCATTGAGCAAAAATTAAAACATTGATACCACACCTGCGTTTGGCTAAAGCCAATATCGCTTAAACGATTAAAGTGCGTGCTGAGCGTATCGGGGCGCATTACGTTTTCAATAGCAGTGCGCTTTTGGCTTATTTCAAGCTCTGAGTAGCCATTGTGACGTTTAAAGTCGTGGTGCAAATCAATTAATAGGTTATCGCATTGCTCGTTTTCGGCTTTAATTTTTTCGCTAAGTAACAGTACGCCACCGGGCTTTAAATTAGCGTATATTTTTTCAAGTACAGCTTGGCGCTGAGCATGGGGTATAAATTGCAGCGTAAAGTTCATTGCCACAACCGATGCATTTTGAATTTCCAATTCGTTAATATCACCAAGGGTAACTGTTACCGGTACGTCCGATTTAAAACCTTGTAAATGCACCTTACAACGCTCAACCATGGCTTGCGAGTTATCTACTGCAATAATGTGGCAGTTATCGGTGCGAATATTACGGCGCATACTTAATGTTACTGCACCTAGCGAGCACCCTAAGTCGTACAGGTTTGAATTACTTTGTGCGTATTCGCCAGCTAGTTTACCCATGGTACTTACAATAGTTGCATAACCTGGGACCGAGCGTTGTATCATATCCGGAAAAACCTCAACCACGTTTTGGTCAAAGCTAAAATCTTTTACTTGTTGCTCAGAGGCGTAAATACTGTCTTTTATGGTCACGAAGGCAGTCTCTTTAAAAATAATGGCACTATTTTAACATTTTATGCTGGATAGTCAGTGATAAATTCAGTAGCTTGGCTAGAATTATGAATAATAAGTATAAAAGAGAACGTTAAATGAGCAAAAGTAAGGTAATTAGCACAGACGATATATTAGCAACGCTTTGTCATTCAGTGACGGGTGTCCTTTCATCAGCCAGTGGTAACGAAATAAGCTACTCCGCCATGGTGCAAAAAATAACCCGCACCTGTATGCGACCGGATATTGGTTGTTTTGTATTATTTGATGGTGGCTTTACAGGGCTGGTTGTAACCAACTTTACTGCGCAAGCCGCAATGGAGATTTATGGCGACTACATGCGTAACATGGGCATGCCAGAAGAAGAAATAGCGCACAGCCATTTATCAGACGACGTTTCAAATGTAATGGGCGAACTGATGAACCAAATTGTAGGCGACTTCACCTCTAAAGTGCGCGAGCAATTACATACCTCTATTACACAAAACCAGCCAAAAATGATGGCAATCAACAAACAAGTGCAAATATCGGTAGATACCACAATGGATCGCCCACAAGCACGCCGCGTAACCTTTACTACGCGTAACCAAAACATCTTTTATCTAGAGTTGGCAATGGATAAAACGGAGTTTATTAAACTACACGACTTCGACATTGTAGAAGCCATAGACCCAGACGATATTATCGAAAACGAAGCTAAGCAAAAAGCACAAAAAGAAAAGGCAAGCGAGACAAAGCAAGACGATGCCGATGACGACTTTATGGCTGAACTAGGGCTGTAACCGCAGGTTGGGTAGAGCGAAGCGAAACCCAACGTGCTTTTAGCTATCAGCGATCAGTAGAAAACTTACCTAAAACGCGATTTGATATCGCGTTTTTATTTTTTAGGGTTTTCTTTACAAGTTAGGTTGTATTTATATTTTGCAGATTGCTTAACTATACGGATTCTCTCCCATCGCTATCACCACACAAAAAATTCGCAAGTCCAATTCTAATTGGTGGTAACTCGGCTCCATGTGGCAGCACAGTTTATAAAAACCTTTGTTATGATCTTTTTCTTTAAAATGCGCGAGCTCGTGTACTACTAATGCTTTTAATAAAGGCTCGGGAGCGCGCAATAAATCGCTGTTTATGGCTAAATCGTGCTTACGGGTTTTACCTTGCATGCGGTAGGTGTGAGTACCCAATGCATTGGTGACCATATCACCTTGTTTTTTAAATGCAGCGCGGCCAAACGGTGGGGCGTTTTTTAAATACTGTTTTTTTAAATCAGTGGCGTAGCTATAAAGTAGTTTATCAGTGGTTATAGTATGCGGTTGCGGGTACTTTTTAAGTAAGTAGTCACATACCTTATTGTTATTTATTAGGCTTAATACTTGCTCAACAATATTGGCTGGGTAGCCGGTAAAGTAACGTGCGTATTCACTCATTTTTATTCTCTATTTAAAAAAGCGTAGGCTGGTGGGCTTCTTTTTCGCCGCTGAATGGATTTAATACTGGGTGATTATACCCTAGGTCTTTGCAAAATTGCCTAGCAAGTAATGGCGATTCTCGGTTATCGGCGGTATGAAAAAACACATACGGTGTTTTACCCTCATCAAGCCATTGTTTTACTTTACTAAGCCACGGCTTATAAAAGGTTTGGTAGTCGTTATGTAAATCGGCTATTACAAAACGCGCCATAGGCTGTGAGCCGGTCGCTATTGCATGTACAGGTAAGTGCGGCTTTTTTTTTTGTGCGTCTATTAACGCCTCGGTGGTTGGTTTGACTGCAAAAAGCGCCCGCGTATCCATAGCAATACGGTTTATATTATTTGCTATTAGTAGTTGATTAAGTGCTACTTCGGCCTCACCTTTTTTAAAAAACTCAGTATGGCGTACTTCCACCCCGTAATTTAGCTCCTTGGGGAGTAAGCTAATAAACTGGGCGAGCTTAGGTAAGTCGTTTGGGCCAAATGCTTTAGGTAATTGCAGCATTATTTGCCCTGTTTTTTCAAGTAATGGAGCAAATAACGTAAGCCAATCGGTAAGCTCTGTTTGTACATTACTAAGGGCAAGCTCGTGGCTAAAACGACGATGAAACTTAAACGTAAATTTAAAATCGTCAGGTACGCTTTGTGCCCAGCGCAGTATTGTGCTTGGCGACGGGTCGGCGTAAAAGCTGGTGTTGCCCTCAACCGAATTAAAATGCTGCGCGTATTGGCTTAGCATGTCGGCATTTTTACATTGGCTTGAAAATAAATTGCCTTTCCAGGCGTTACTCGACCACTGAGGGCATCCAATATATAACATAAAAATAACGGGTAAATGACTTTGTGGCGCCAGTGTAGCAAATAACAAAACGGGCTGCTGTAAATTCAGGGGTAAAAGCCGTACACGCCCTAGCATCTTAATACTACTTGGGTATAATGCAGGGCTTAATTTGAATATTTTTAGATTGCTAGCGGCGTTATTTACAATGTGGTGGCTGAATTTTTTTACCCACGCGCTTTAAAACAAATAAATGTAACCGTTAAGCCTTTTATCTGACAGGAAAACTATGCGCTCTATATACTGCGGACAGCTAAATAAAACTCACGTAGATCAAGAAGTTGAACTATGTGGCTGGATCAACAAACGACGTGACCTTGGTGGACTTATCTTTGTCGATTTACGCGATAGAGAAGGTTTAGTACAAGTTGTATTCGATCCAGAAGTTGAAGGACTGATGGATACAGCTAACAAACTTCGCCAAGAATTTTGTGTTCAGTTAAAAGGGGTTGTACGTGCGCGTCCAGATAGCCAAGTAAATAAAGACATGGCAACAGGCGAAGTAGAAATTTTAGGTACTGAACTTACTATTATTAACCGCTCTGAACCGCTGCCACTTGATTTTAACCAAACAAACTCTGAAGAACGTCGTTTAAAGTACCGTTACTTAGACCTTCGCCGCCTTGAAATGAGCGACCGTATTAAACTACGTGCTAAAGCAAGCAGCTTTGTTCGTCGCTTTTTAGATGAAAATGGCTTTTTAGACATTGAAACACCTGTACTTACAAAAGCAACACCAGAAGGCGCGCGCGATTACTTAGTGCCAAGCCGTGTTCATAAAGGTAGCTTTTACGCTTTACCGCAGTCGCCACAGTTGTTTAAGCAATTGTTGATGATGTCGGGTTTTGACCGTTACTACCAAATCGTTAAATGTTTCCGTGATGAAGATTTACGTGCCGATCGCCAACCTGAATTTACGCAAATAGATTTAGAAACCTCGTTCATGAGCTCTGATCAAGTACGTGCTATGACCGAAAAAATGATTACGGATATGTGGCAATCGCTACTAAACGTTGATTTAGGCGAATTCCCAATTATGCCATACAGCGAGGCAATGAGCCTGTACGGTTCTGATAAGCCAGACTTACGTAACCCAATGAAATTAGTTGATGTTGCAGATTTAGTAAAAGATGTAGAGTTTAACGTTTTTTCAGGTCCAGCTAACGACGAAAAAGGCCGTGTTGCTGTATTAACAGTACCAGGTGGCGCTAAGCTTTCGCGTAAACAACTTGACGATTACACTAAGTTTATTGGTATTTACGGCGCTAAAGGCATGGCGTGGATGAAAGTAAACGACCGTGATGCAGGTGCCGAAGGCGTTCAATCTCCAGTGGCTAAGTTTTTAAACGAAGAAGTAATTACCCAGTTACTTGAGCGTACTAACGCACAAACGGGCGATATTATTTTATTCGGTGCTGATAAACGCAACGTTGTAAACGAAGCTATGGGCGCACTTCGCTTGAAGATTGGTGTTGATTTAGAAATCACTAACCTTGATAGCTGGGCGCCACTTTGGGTTGTTGACTTCCCAATGTTTGAAGAAGATGACGAAGGCACGTTACATGCTGTGCATCACCCATTCACCGCACCAAAAGATATCAGCGCTGAAGAGCTTGAAGCAAACCCAGCGGCGGCTATTTCAGATGCCTACGACATGGTATTAAACGGTTACGAAGTAGGTGGTGGTTCGGTACGTATTCACAATGCAGATATGCAAGAAGCCGCATTTAGAATTTTAGGTATTGATGCGCAAGAGCAACAAGACAAGTTTGGCTTTTTACTCGATGCCCTTAAATACGGCACACCGCCACATGCTGGTTTAGCATTTGGCCTTGACCGCCTAGTAATGCTTTTATGTGGTACAGATAACATTCGTGACGTTATTGCTTTCCCTAAAACAACTCAAGCGTCATGTTTATTAACTAACGCGCCAAGCAAAGCTAACAGCGACTCGCTTACTGAGCTTGCTATTAACGTAGTAGAAAAAGCAATTCCTAGCGAAGAGTAATTTGCTTAGCTTATTTGCTTTTAGCTAAATTTAAAAACCCCTAAGTTATTGCTTAAGGGTTTTTTTATAGTTAAATTATAGTTAGTTTACTATTTGTACTAATTAACCTTGATATTTAATTAAGCGAATTGGTATTTAGCACTTTGAAAAGGAATTCTTATGTCGTTTACTTTAACGTTGCTTGGTGAGTTTTTAGCTTTTTTTGTTATGTTGTGCATTCCTATTTTTGCGTTCGTTAGTTACAAAATAGGAAAACGAAAAAGCACCATGCCGGGTACTTTAGCTTTTGTAGGTGGTTGTTTGGCATTGTTTCCGCTATTTGGTTTAATTTATATAGCGTTGCTTGCCCTTAAACAAGATTTACCTAAAGCCAACCCTTGTGCTCTCTAAGCCATTTAAATTACAGGCAAGTAGTCACCGTGCCCATTTCCAATCATAACCATTATTACGACCAACAATTTAGTACTTTGCAGCTAGCAGGGCAAGTAATTAAAAACACAGAATTTGAAGAGTGCACGTTTATAGAATGTGACTTATCTCAGGCTCATTTTAAAACATGTCGATTTATACAGTGCAACTTTAAAAATTGTAACTTGTCGTCAATTAAGTGGGGTTACAGCTCGCTTGAAAATGTAAGCTTTAGCCATTGTAAACTAAACAGCGTGCAATGGGGCGATGCAGATTGGGGAGCGCTAAGTATAAATGCGACAGTAAGCTTTAATAGTTGTGAGCTCAGTAACAGCTCATTTTTTGAGTTAACTTTAAAATCACTTAAATTAATTCACTGCTTTGCAAAAAACGTTGATTTTAGGCATGCCGATTTAAAGCAAAGTAAATTTACTGGGACAGACTTTCGCGATAGCGAGTTTTTTCAAACCAATTTAACTAAGTGTGATTTTGTAGGCGCAACTGAGTTTAATATTGATTTAAATAATAATGTATTAGCAGGCGCTAAGTTTGAGCGCTTTGAAGCACTTAACTTGCTTACAAGCCTTAATATAGAACTGTGTGACTAATTTAAGTTATTTAGAAGCTGCAAATTAAGAGCTTCTAAATAATTTAGTGACCAGTAGCTCTTTAATTAACAGCTAGGGCCATTTTTGTTACGTGCGCTTGCAAGTGTGCGGGCAATTTCAAGCAGTGCAGGGGTGATGTCATCAGCGCCGTCTTTAATTAGCTTAGTTACATCACCTGATGAATATAAGCTATCGCGCGGCGACTTAATACCTAACTCACGAACAAAGTCTTTTGTTTTACCTGTGCTGCCCGTTTCAATAAATTTAAAAATAATACGCTCGTTATTACTTTTAGGCTCGGCCTGTAACACGGCGATTTCTTCTTTGTAGGTTTCTATTCGACTTTGCAAAATGTCGATACGTTGTTCAATGGTGCTGTATGATTTCATGGGGGTACTTTTCTAAATTAACTAAGAATAATACGCGTATTATCGCATACATTAGCAATGGCGCGCGCTAACCTTTATAGTAAAAGTTATTTTTATTTAAAAACAATAATTTATATAATTTTAAACATGCATAAAACAATAAAAAAGTTACTAACATTAAGCGTACTTAGCCTAAGTGCGGGTTTAATTTCACCATTTAGCTTTGCACAAGACGGTGTAATAGTAGATCAAAGCCGCAATCGAACCATACCTATCAATATCACACTTCCAAATAACAGTGATAAATGCAGCGAGCAGGTAAAGTGCCCTGTAGCATTTGTAAATGCGGGCTACGGTATTAGCCACAATGAATACACGTTTGCGAGTAAGCTGTTTAACGCACACGGTTATTTAAGCATTGCAGTAGCACATGAACTTAAAACCGATCCTGCACTTAATCGTATGCAGCCATACTTAACCACCCGCATGGAAAACTGGCACCGCGGTGTAGTAACACTTAAGTTTTTAGTTAATCAGCTAAGTACGCAATACCCCGAGTATGATTTTACTAAACTCACTTTGTTTGGGCACTCTAACGGCGGTGATATATCAGCTTTATACGCTTCAATTTATTCAGCAGAAGTAAACCAAGTAATTACACTTGATCACCGTCGTATGTTGATCCCACGTAATAAAAACATACGCGTGCTTACACTTCGCGGTAGTGATTACCCAGCCGACGCTAACGTGTTATTAAACGATACAGAGCTTAAAGTGTTTCCGGTTAGCCAAGTAATGATTGAAAAATCGCGCCATAACGATATGTACGACTCCGGGCCAACGTGGCTGGTGGAGAGAATGAGTAATGAGATGACGGCTTTTTTAAATTAACCAAAATTTGCAGAGCTTTATTTCAGGGCCTGTTGACCTTTCAGGGTTATAATTTGTTCAATCTAGGGGCCATTTAATCACGGCGCGAGGTTTGTAACCTAGTGGGCTAAGTAAAAACCGAGTAACAAAGAGTAAATGGCCCCTAGGCGGAACCCTTTGGCAGCGCCTGTTTGGCATTTATACGTCGTTATCGCCTATTTATGGGGAACAACCACACTACATAGGCTCTGCCTTGCCTAAATACCAAACAGACTGCTGCAAATTCAACCTCGAAAGGTAAACAGGCCCTAGTAAATAGCGCAGCCATGGCTGCGCTATTTTGTTTTAGTTACTCAACTAATTCACTTACTACAAGTGGGCTGTTATGCAGGGTTTTATGCACGGGGCATTTATCGGCTATTTCTAGCAGGCGTTTACGCTGTGCTTCGGTTAAATCGCCGCGTAGGGTAATTTTACGAGTTATTGCCTCAATATTTTGAGTGCATTCACCATTGTCGCAATCTTGATAGTAGTCACGCGTGTGTTCAAGCTCTACTTTTATATGATCAAGTGGCAGCTTTTTTAAACTTGCGTACATACGCAGTGTCATTGAGGTACAGGCGCCAAGGCCTGCCAGTATGTGATCGTACGGATCGGGGCCTAAGTTATTACCACCCACTTTTAAAGGCTCATCGGCAAGCCAAGTATGATCTTTTGTACTTACGTGCTGAGTAAAAATATGGTCTTTTTCTTCAACTAATACTTTCCCGTTTTCTAATTTTGCACTGTACGCTGTTTTGTCGTAATTAACATAGCGGGTAGCCCAGTTTGCAATCATGGTAGCGGCGTAATCAGCATCGTTTTTATTGCTAAGTAGGTGATCGGCGTTATCTAGGCTAATAAAGCTTTTAGGGTGCTTAGCACTGCTGTAAATTTTTTCGGCTTCAGAAATATTTACTGTGGCGTCAATTGGCGAGTGCATAACTAACAGGGCGCGTTTTAGTTTACTAATATGGCTTTTATCGTATTTTGCTATGTCGTCTATAAATTGCTTTTTAATAGTAAATTCACGACCGGCTAAGCTCACTTTAGCCTCGCCTGCGGCGTTAATTTCATCTAAATGTGCCTCAAAATTGTGAGCGACGTGCTGCGCATCTGATGGCGCACCAATAGTTGTAATCGCTGATATTTCAGGAATATGCTCTGCTGCAGCTAATACCGCTGCGCCGCCAAGGCTGTGGCCAATTAATAATTGTGGAGCTTCAAAATTGTCACGCAGGTGATCAGCTGCGGCAATTAAATCTTGAATGTTGGATGAAAAGTTACTGTTAGCAAAGTCGCCGTCGCTGTTACCAAGGCCGGTAAAGTCAAAACGCAGCACTGCAATACCCTGTTGCGTAAGGGCACGGCTTATACGTGTTGCGGCCGCAATATCTTTACCACAGGTAAAGCAGTGGGCAAATAAAGCAAAAAATTTCACATCGCCGGCAGGGCGTTCGAGTTGGCCGGCCAGTTCTAAATTGCCGCTTTTAAAAGATACTTTTTGTCGCATGGTGGCGCCTTATGTCACAATTACAATCGTTACAATGATAGACCAGATATAAGCACTAATTAGTGCAATTTCAATGTTTTTTATGATTTGATCTCGATCAAGTAAGTTGTTCACTAATTCATCTTGCGGACATTTGTCCTTATGTTTTTTAGGTGGTTTGTCTATCCTCGCACAGCGCTATAATTAAGGCTTTGCTACTCTATCTTGGCATATTAGCTATATTTAAAGCAGCCCTGTTCTTACAACCTATTCACTGGAACGTACAATGCAATTACCTACTGTTGATTATAAAGCTCCCGATGCGGCTGCTCACTTTGTTGAATCGTTAAGAAACACAGGTTTTGGTGTGTTAAAAAACCACCCAATCCCGCAATCTTTAGTTGAGTCTATTTATAAAAATTGGCAAGACTTTTTTAACTCAGAGCAAAAGCACAACTTTTTATTTTCTAAAGAAACACAAGACGGTTATTTTCCGCCTTCAGTGTCTGAAGTAGCGAAAGGCTTTACAATAAAAGACATTAAAGAGTACTTTCATGTTTACCCTAAAGGCCGTGTACCTGCAGAGCTTGAAGCTGATGTACGTGAGTACTACCGCTTAGCTAACGAATTTGCAGCAACGCTTTTAAGCTGGGTTCAAGCAGAAGCTCCTGCTGATGTACGTGCTAAGTTTTCTATTGATTTAAAAGATATGATTGCTGATTCTGAGCAAACATTGCTACGTATTTTGCATTACCCACCAATGACGGGTGACGAAGAGCCAGGTGCTATTCGCGCGGCTGCACACGGTGACATTAACTTATTAACTGTATTACCGGCGTCAAACGAGCCTGGTTTACAAGTTCAAAAAACAGATGGCGGTTGGTTAGACGTACCTTGTGATTTTGGCAGTTTAATTATTAATATTGGTGACATGCTACAAGAAGCGTCGGGTGGTTATTTTCCATCGACTATTCACCGTGTAATTAACCCAACGGGTAAAGCGTCGACTAAATCGCGTATTTCGTTGCCACTATTTTTACACCCGCGTCCTGATGTTGTGCTTTCTGAGCGTTACACTGCAGATAGCTACCTACAAGAGCGCTTACGCGAGCTAGGTGTTAAATAACGTTATATTTATTAAGTTAAATATAAACCAAAAGCGGCTTTTAGCCGCTTTTGTTGTTATAACCTTGCTTAAAACAATTCGCAATAATACTTAATTATTCTGCGGAGCTAAGCGTGTCGCTATCTGCGTTTAAAATTCTCATTTATGACTGCATGAATGCAGAGTAATTGTCGAGAACAACTAAATAGCCAATTTTTTGCTAAGCTTTCAATACGTTTTTCCAGCCTCAAAATTAATCACTTAATTAAGCAGGCCAGTATTAATTTTTGGGGTAAGTTTGCTTCATTATTAAAACCGACTCAGTAATTATTTGCTCAAGTATAGCTAAATCGATATTTTCCAATTTTGTCACGTACAAACAGCTTTTACCTAGGCTATGTTTACCAAGCTGATTTAATAATGCCGCTATTTTGGGGTGCTCAAAGCCTGGCATAATATAAATAGAAAGCTTAGTTTTGCGCGGTGAGAACCCCGTGATTGGCCACTCGCCTGTGCGGCCTGAGTCGTACTTATAGCTGTATTGGTCAAACCCTATAATGTCTTTACCCCATACAACAGGCTTAGCCCCTGTGACTTTTTCAAACAGGGTTAGTAAGGTTTGTGTATCTTCAATACGCTTTGAATCTATACTCTTTAGGCATTGAGCAAGTGTTAGCAGGTTAGCTTTAGTTTTTAATGTCATAGCGTTGATTTGTATTGTTATTAGCTATTTTTAAGGTTAGCACGGAATTAGCTAAGTGAATATTTCCATGCATTTCTAAGTTAGTTGCGTATAATGCGGCCTTGGCCGGTTTGGCCTCTATTTTATTGAGAGATTTTATGAGTTTTGATGGTTTAGGTTTATCACAGTCTTTAGTTAATGCGGTTTTAGAAAAGGGCTATGAAACGCCAACGCCTATTCAGGCTCAAGCAATTCCTGCAATTATTGAACGTCGCGATGTAATGGCGGCTGCGCAAACAGGTACTGGTAAAACCGCAGGTTTTACGTTACCGCTTATTGAGCTTTTATCTAAAGGCAGTAAAGCAAAAAGTAATCATGTACGCGCGCTTATTTTAGCGCCAACTCGTGAGCTTGCACTGCAAGTAAGCGAAAACGTTGAAGAGTACGCTAAGCATTCAAATGTTAGCTCGTTTGTAGTGTATGGCGGCATTAAAATTAACCCACAAATGCAGCGCCTACGTAAAGGGGTTGATATTTTAGTGGCAACCCCTGGGCGTTTAATTGATTTACATAATCAAAACGCAGTTAAGTTTGATAACGTTGAAGTACTCGTACTTGATGAAGCTGACCGCATGCTCGATATGGGCTTTATTCACGACATTAAACGCCTAATTGCAAAAATGCCGCCTAAGCGTCAAAACCTGATGTTTTCGGCAACATTTTCAGATGATATTCGTGCTTTAGCAAAAGGGTTGATAAACGACCCTGTGGAAATATCAGTAGCGGCAAAAAACACCACAGCTAAAAGCGTTACGCAAAGTGTGTATGCGGTTGATAAATCGAGAAAAACAGCATTATTAAGCCACTTGATTCGCAGTAACGATTGGCAACAAGTTTTAGTTTTTAGCCGCACTAAACACGGTGCTAACCGTTTAGTTAAACAACTTGAGCGCGACGACATAGTAGGCGCAGCTATCCATGGTAATAAATCACAAGGCGCTCGTGTTAAAGCATTAGATGGCTTTAAAAGTGGTGAAGTACGCGTGCTAGTAGCGACTGATATTGTGGCACGTGGCCTTGATATTGTTGAGCTTCCGCACGTTGTTAACTACGATTTACCAAATGTATATGAAGATTACGTACACCGTATTGGCCGTACAGGCCGTGCTGGTGCATCGGGACATGCTATTTCGTTTGTAACAGTCGATGATGCCGCCGACTTATACGGCATTGAGCGCTTTATTGGTGAGCTTATTCCACGTGCTGAGGAAGAGGGTTTTGAACCAAATAGCCCAGTACCAGAGCGTGCATTAGATGCTCGCCCAATTAAACCTAAAAAGCCTAAAAAGGCAAAGCAGCCGTTTAATAAGCCAAAGTCTGATAAGCCTAATAGCAAAAAGCCTAACAATGGTGGTAATGGTACAGGTCCTCGTCGTGGTGGGTCTAAAAAGCCAGCAGCTAAAACAGACGATAATGCACAAAACCCGTGGGCAAAACGCCAATCGGTTGGTGGTAATGGCCAGCGCCGTCCAAATAATAACGATTAATTAGCAATATCAATTTGCAATAATATGTAATTGAGCTTTTTTGTATTAAAAAAACGCGCTGACTTCATTTTAGTTAATAGAAGTAGCGCGTTTTTTATTACCTATAATTTACACTTATCTAATTAAATAATTAACGGCTAAACCTACAAATAAAGTAACGCTTACACTTAATAAGGTGCCTAGCATTACGTATTCAGTGAGCTTTTTATCTTTACTGGCACTTAAATCACCAAACCTAAATACCGACTTTGCAGCGAGCAAAAAGCCAACCCCAGCAAACTGATCTAGCAAAATAAAGCTCAGCATTAATACACGCTCTAACATACCAATGCTTTGCCCAGCCAATGGTAAGCTGCCCTCGCTTGAAAAGTTAGCGGTGAGCCTCTCTAGCATCATTCTTATAAATACCGCAGTGGGGCTTAATATAGTTAAATAACCACACACAACCCAAAGTACTTTAGGGTTTGTGGCAAGTGCGCTTACATGTGCCATTAAACTTTGGTTATCGGTTATATAAATGCACAGCGTTATTATTACGGCTATATGCGCTATTTGGTCGAGTAAAAACGGCACAACCCCTTTATTAGAATACGACTTAGCAATATCAATAAAGTAATGGCTAAGCATAATTACAGCTGTGGCAAATAACACAGTACTTAGTTGCTGCCAACCAAATGTATATTCCCAAGCGGTAAGAATTATAGCGCTCGTAATGCCATGAACAAGCACATGCAAGTAGAGCTTTTTAGCTTTAAAGTGGCGGGTGTTTCTATCGTTTACCCAGCTCATAGGTTGCCAGTAAAAGTCAGCGAGAAGATGGCCAATAATAAGCGCCACGAGCAATAACGAAAATGCCATTATATAACTCCTTTTATTATCGTTTTTATAACCTGCTCGCTGTGAACTATAAAGCGCTCTATTAGCTGGTAATTGGCTAAGTTAAGCAGCTTAGTGACGTTTTCGCGGCTCGTATTTAGCTCTTTAGCAAGAGCTGCGTGGCTGTTATCTGTGTGTGTTAAATACACATACAAAGCGTTGGCCTGCTTTTGCGTTATTTTGCTTAGCAAGGTATCAGCAAAAGCGAGGTTAAGGCTAAAGCTTTCATCTACTGTTTGCTGTGCAATAGTAAAAACAAAGCGCTGGTTAGTTATTTTATCTAGGCCTTGCCCTGAAAGTACAAACGCAGACCCCGTTGCGGTTTTAATGTCACTGCGTGGGTTATCAATGCTGCCAAGTGCCATGCTTTGCCTAAGCTCATATCCGGCTAACTTTAATTGCAGGTAAATCAAAATCGCGGTTTTAATTATTTCTTCACTTTGGTTTATTTGCAGCTGAAATGCATCACCCCGGTAAATATTCCAAAGTGTTGTTTTGCTGCAAACTGCACGCAAACTTTGCTCTAGCTGATAAAGCATGGCATCGTACTGCTGCTTAGGTATTTTTTGCGATTTAATGATATCGCCGCTGATCACACCAATCATAAAAATCCAATAAGTAACCAATTTAGGTTACATAGGCTTAAGTAACCAAATTTGGTTACATTTAATTAGGTAACCAATTTAGGTTACTTAAAGCATAATTGCAAGGAACACTCATTTATGGCGCCAACGTTAATTGGGCCATTTGCCTTTATCCACTTAGGAAAATAAATGACTTCACATAACGAGCCGCAAAACAATAAACCCCGTGTTGGTATTTTTGTTGATGTACAAAATATTTATTACACGTGCCGTGAGAGCTACCGCAAAAATTTTGATTACAATGCCTTTTGGGCGCAAATGAAACAGCAATACACAATTGATTGTGCTTTTGCGTATGCAATTCATCGTGGTGATGAAAAACAAAACCAGTTTCAAAACATTTTGCGCGCCATTGGTTTTGAAGTAAAACTAAAGCCTTTTATTCAGCGCCGTGATGGCAGTGCGAAAGGCGATTGGGACGTAGGCATAACGATAGATATGCTAGAGCAAGGTAAAAACCTCGATAAAGTTATTTTACTCTCTGGCGATGGTGACTTTGCTTTATTATTGGGGCATTTAAAACACCAATATAATGTACCATGCGATGTTTACGGCGCCGATAAGTTAACCGCCGAAGTGCTTAAACAAAGTGCTGAGCAGTTTCATTTAATTGATGATAGTTTACTACTGTAAAGCGTAAAAAAGAGAGGCTAAGTGCCTGCAACTTGAGAGTTTTTAATACAGAGCCTATATCGTTAATATAGGCTTTATTTATTGCTGTAATAAATTGGGTTTACTAAGTGGTTATGGTAATTTTAAGCCATACCGTGTTATTGAGGACTCACATGCTTTATTACAGCGACATGCCACTAGATAGAGGCTCTAATTTTCGTAAAGACGCTGCGTGGTTAAGCGCAAAAATGTCGGCGCAAAGTAAGTGGCTTTTGGTTAATAATAACCATACATTGTTTTATAAAAATTCCCCACAGGTGTGCTACCTAACACACCAACAAATTGCTCATTTAGATTTATCAGATGCGCTATTTTTAGGCTCAAATGACGAACAACACGGTGTATTTGCACTTGATGTGTCGGCCATACACGATGACGAGCTAGCCCCAATTATTGGCGATGCGCAATTTTTTGATATTCGCCAATATGGCCCACAAGTGGCTATGCAAGATGGCTCAATTGCGGCACTAGCGCGTGGTTTATGCTACTGGCATGCAACACATAGCTTTTGCGGACGTTGCGGCAGTAAAAACAAGTTAGTTGAAGCAGGGCACTCACGCTTATGTGAAAACGAGCACTGTAGACACCCTACGTTCCCGCGTACTGATCCGGCGGTAATTATGGTGGTTACAAAAGTATTTGCCGATGGCGTAGAGCGCTGTTTACTTGGCCGCCAAGCAATATGGCAGCAAGGTATGTATTCATCGCTTGCTGGGTTTGTTGACCCCGGTGAAACACTTGAACAAGCGGTTGCCCGTGAAGTAAAAGAAGAGGCGGGCGTTGATGTTGAAAATGTACGCTATATTGCCTCTCAGCCTTGGCCGTTTCCTTCATCTATTATGCTTGGCTTTATTGCAGAGGCTAAAACGGAGCAAATTAACGTAGATAAAAACGAATTAGACGATGCTAAATGGTTTACCCGCGAAGAGGTAGCCGAATTTGGCAATATGGGCGACGAGGGCGAGCATTATAAGCTCCCACGTGTTGACTCTATTTCACGCTTTTTAATTGAGCAATGGCTTTCAAATAAGGTTTAAGGATTGATAATGTCGAGCAAAAATAAAAACACTCAATTAGTGTCATCAGGGCGTAAAAAAGCTTATACCCATGGCGTAGTAAACCCGGTAGTGCAACGCGCTTCTACTATTGTATTTGATAGCGTGGCCGATTTAAAAGAAGCCGCTAAAACGCGCGGCGACAAAACTTTATTTTATGGTCGCCGTGGCACAAGTACGCATTTTGCCCTGCAAGAAGCCATCACTGAGCTTGAGGGCGGCGAAGGCTGCGCTTTGTACCCATGCGGTGCAGCCGCTATTAGCCAAGCGTTGCTGTCGTTTGTAAAAGCGGGCGATCATATTTTAATGGTTGATAACGTGTATGAGCCAACGCGCGATTTTTGCGATAAAATTTTAGCAGGCCTTGGGGTAACAACCACTTACTACCCACCAACTATTGGCGCGGGTATTAAAGAGTATATACAGCCAAATACTAAGGTATTGTTTTTAGAATCTCCGGGCTCTATAACCATGGAAATACAAGATGTACCTGCCATGGTAAAAGTAGCCAATGAGCATAATATTATGACTATGCTTGATAACACCTACGGTAATGGATTGCACTACCGCCCATTAGAGCATGGGGTAGATATTAGTATTCAAGCGGCAACAAAATATATTGTAGGCCACTCAGATGTAATGATGGGTGTGGCGGTTGCCAATAAAAAATACTGGCCAACCCTTCGTGAACACTCGTACCTATTAGGTCAGTGCACCAGCGCAGATGATGCGTATTTAGCCCTTAGAGGCTTGCGCACAATGGGCGTGCGTTTAAATCAACATGAAAAAGCTGCCATAGAGGTTGCCAAGTGGTTAGAGCAACATGAGCTTGTTGATCACATTCGCCACCCTGCATTTGAAACCTGCCCAGGGCATGCGTTTTTTAAACGCGATTTTGACGGCAGCAACGGCTTATTTTCATTTGTAATGAAAACCGGCAATCAAAAAGCAATTGATGCATTTTTAGATAACCTTGAGCATATTAAGATGGGTTTTTCGTGGGGCGGCTTTGAAAGTTTAGTGACGGCTAATTTAACCATGAAAGGGCTGCGCTCAAAAACCGGCTGGGATTTAGGCCCGGTTATTCGCTTGCACATTGGCCTTGAAGACGTTGATGATTTAATTAGCGACTTAAGCCAAGCGTTTGAGGTATATAAACAGCATTTATAGAGTTTGGCCAAAATAAACGATGTTTGGCCTGTTACATTTAAATGGTTTGTTACAAAGCTCACTTTAGGTGGGTTTTTTTTTGCTGGTAATTCAAGGTGTTTACACTTAGTGTTGATCATTACTTTGAAAATAAAACGTCATTAAGGATAGTCAATGGCAACATCATCAATAATAAACATAGGGCGGTTAACGCAAATTGCGGGCTTTGAGCTTGTTCGTATGTTTTTAACTAAGCGCGGCTTAATTGCTATGGCGGCTTTTGCGCTGGTTTGGTTATTAATATTGCGCTACCCAATAGGACAGGCAGTTAGCATTATTAGTGCGCCTAATTTTGAACAAATGGTGCGTGATATTTCAGGCACAATTGGCTTAAGTAAGTTACTTGATTGGCCAGAGTCTGAATTTGCCATGTACTGGCTAGTGGCGCTGTATAGCTTTCCGCTATTTGCTCTTTTTATTTCTAGTGACCAAACCGTTGGCGACAGAGAGCGAGGAACGCTAAGATTTATATCGCTGCGCGCTACGCGCTTTGAAATTTTGTTTGGCCGCTTTTTAGGGCAACTTGGTGTACTGGCGTGTTTATTAGCTATAACCCTTGTTGCCACACTAGGTGTACTTGGCTACAGAGATCCCAGCTTATTAATGGGCGGCTTTACGCGCGCACTTTCTATTTTTATTGTTATGGTAATAGTGCTTAGCCCATTTGTCGCACTAATGTGTTTAATAAATACCTTTGCGCGTTCATCACGTTTGGCCATTGTATTGGCTATTTTATATTTTGCTGGTGGCGGCATTGTTGTAGGAATACTGGCATGGCAGGTACCGGCTTTAAATGCACTTGATTATATATTCCCAGGTGTTAACTCTGAGCTATTAGCAGGACAAAACTTACCTTTATTAAGCGCATTAGGTGTACCACTTATACAAAGCGCGGTGTTTATTGTTATTGCGCATAAAATATTTACAAGGAGTTCGCTATGAGCGTATTAATAAAAGCCAGCGGCTTGAGTAAATCGTATGGCGCAAAGCAAGCACTTAATAATGTGAACTTTGAAATTAATAAAGGTGCGCCAGTTGCGTTAGTTGGCCCCAATGGCGCCGGTAAAACCACACTATTTAGTTTGCTATGCGGGTATATAAACCCAAGCCATGGTGAGCTCAGTATTTTGGGGCATAAGCCAGGTAGTGCAGCGCTGTTCAACCAAGTGAGTGCATTACCGCAAGATGCCCAACTAGACCCGCGTTTTAATATAGATAAGCAACTGGCTTTTTACGCCAAGTTGCAAGGCATGAATACTAAGCAAAGCCATACCGAGGCACTGCGTGTGCTTGATTTAGTAGGCTTAAAGGAAGTAGCAAAACAGCGAGCAGGCGATTTATCTCATGGTATGCGAAAGCGCGTAACCATAGCACAAGCGCTTATTGGCTCACCGCAAATTGTAATGCTAGATGAAGCCACCGCAGGGCTTGACCCTATTCATGCCAGAGAAGTGCGAGAGCTGGTATCTAGCTTGAGTAGTGAGGCTACCTTTATTTTAAGCTCTCACGATTTAACCGAGCTTGAGCGTTTATGCTCGCAAGTGCTGCATTTAGATAAAGGCATACTGAGCGAACATCAAACAAAAGAAAATAATACCAATACACACTTTTATACACTCATGCTTAACGAGGCTTATCAAAATGTAGAGCAGCAACTACATTCGTTAGCCGGCGTGAGCCGTGTTTATATGAGCCAACATAAAGAGTATGTTATTGAATACCAGCCAAGTACTGAGCCGCTTGATATTGCTTTATTAAATTTTTGCCATCAGCAAAATTGGCAATATAGGCAGTTAGTAAATGGCCACACATTAGAAAATCAAATATTTAAACAGGAGAAAGTATAATGGGATTACTGAGCGGTTTAATGGGTAATGCAAGCGAAGTAGACGATTCAGATCTTGAAAAAGTACTTGCCAATACACTCATAGAAGGCGAACAAGTAGAAAAAGCATATAAAGTGATTCGCGATATGTTTATTTTTACAAACAAGCGATTAATTTTAATTGATAAGCAAGGTATGACCGGCTCTAAAATGGAAATGGTGAGTATTGCTTACTCTAAAATTACTAAGTTTAGCAAAGAAAGTGCAGGGCACTTTGACCTAGACGCTGAGCTTAAAATATGGATTGGATCAGATCCAACGCCTATAAGTAAAGAATTTAAGTCGGGCGATAATATTAACGAAGTGTACCGAGTAATTAGCCAGCATGCGCTTTAAATAATGCACATGTTTTAAGTAGTTGTTGACTAGATGTTGCAACTACTTTAAATTTACAGTTTCTTACACCTCCTTACAATTAACTTAATAAATACAACTAGTTAATTAAGTTTTCATTCAGTTTCCCAGCGTTAGCATGTGCACACTTTAGTCAATGAGCTAAAGCATAAAAAGCAATGTACAAAGGGAAGTCTTACAATGAAAAAATTAGCAGTTATTATTTCAAGCATTTTATTATCTAGCACTGCGGCTGCTGCAGACAGCTATAACTCAATCAGTAACTTAAGCTACAAAGATAGCGATAACAACGATACCGTTGCTGTAGACTCTATTTATTACTTATCTCCTAAAAAAACATTAGGCCCGTACGATCAGTTTGAGTACATCAATAAGCAAACTAACGTATACGGCAGCTACGCTGATAACGACTTTGCAGATGTAACTAACGTCGGCGGCGAATACTTTATTAATGAATTTTTAGTGGGTGCTTCATACGAAAACCTTGACCCAGACACGGGCTCTAACGGTGAACTTTACAAACTAACCGGCGGTTACTTTTTTAACCCAGACTTACTAGCAAAAGTAACGCTTGTAGAAAACAAAGACGGCGATGACTTTGCCTTATTTGATTTAGCATACAACCACATGCTAAACAGCACAGACTACGTAGGTGTAACACTTACATCAGATGACGATTTTGATTACCGCGCCGTTGCAGCTAAATACTTCATTGATTTACAGCAAGGTAACTTCTTAACGTTTGAAGGTAAATACGAAAGCATTGATGATGCAGAGAACCAGTGGGTAGCTGAAACTAACTACTACTTCTCAAAAGCAACGTCTGTATTTGCTAACTACAACAAGCAAGATACATACAGCTTTGGTGCTCAGCACTTTATTAATAAAAACATTGGTCTTAAAGTAGGTTACGAGAACAATGCAGATGACTCTGATAACGATGCTTACTTTGCTAACATGCGTTTTCAGTTTTAATTAAGTTTCTAACTTTGTTAAAACAAGAGTATTAAAAAGCCCGCTTAATTAGCGGGCTTTGTTGTTTTTAAACGTTTGAGTTTTTAACTGTAAATTATTACCAGCCGCAGTTACGACCTTTGTTCTGCTCATCTAAATAGCGTTGCAGCGGTGCAAAATAATCAAGCATGGCTGTAGCGTCCATTTGCGGTTTGCCTGTAATGCTTTCAAGGGCTTCTTGCCATGGGCGAGACGAACCTATTTCTAGCATTGCGTTTAGCTTATCCCCTGCCTCTTTTGAGTTATAAATAGAGCAGCGATGAATCGCTTTATCGTTACCGGCTATTTCACATAAACTACGGTGGAACTCAAACTGTAAAATATGCGCTAAAAAGTAACGAGTATAAGGTGTATTACCCGGGACGTGGTACTTAGCACCAGGATCAAAGTCGTCTTCGCTACGAGCAATAGGCGCTTGCACACCTTGGTATTTTTCGCGAAGTTCCCACCATGCTTTATTATAATCTTGCGGCTTTACTTGCCCTGAAAATACCTGCCAACGCCATTGATCAACCATTAAGCTAAAGGGTACAAAAGCCACTTTATCAAGGGCCATTTTCATTAATAGGCCGATGTCTTTAGATTCATCAGGTACTTGCTCTAATAAGCCAATTTCTTTTAAGTAGCCTGGTGTAACCGAAAGGGCAATAGTGTCGCCAATGGCTTCATGAAAACCATCGTTTGCACTTTCTTGATAAAATAAAGGCTGTTTATTGTAAGCACGCTGATAAAAATTGTGGCCTAGCTCATGGTGAATAACAGAGAACTCTTCGCCCGTGCGTTGAATACACATTTTAATGCGTAAATCGTCTTTGCTATCTATATTCCATGCAGATGCATGACATTGCACATCTCTGTCTTTTGGTTTTACAAACAGTGAGCGCTCGTAAAAGGTCTCTGGCAGTGGCTCAAATCCCATTGAGGTAAAAAAGGTCTCAGCTCCTTTTACCATTTTAAGCTCGTCGTAATTATTTTTAGCTAATAGCTCGGTCACATCGTAACCCGGATCGGCATTTTCTGGCGCGACTACATCGTAAATGTTACCCCACGCTTGCGCCCACATGTTCCCTAGTAAATGTGCAGGGATTGGCTCATCTTGGGCTACTTTGTCGGTGCCGTATTTTTCACCTAACTTAGCACGAACATGACAGTGAAGAGCGTTATATAACGGTTTTACTTGCCCCCAAATGCGGTCAAGCTCTTTGGTAAAGTCATCAGCTGGCATATCGTATTTACTGCGCCACATTGCACCTGTATCAGTATAACCAAGCTCTTTAGCACCTTCGTTGGTAAGTGTAACTTGCTGCTCGTAAAGTGGGCGCATTGGTTTTGATATTTGTCGCCAGCCTTGCCATAAATCAAGTAGTTCGTTGTAATCTCGGCTGGTGGCCATTTTTGACGTCATGTCGCCAAGGCTTAAGCAGCTGCCATCGTCTTTACAGTATTTACCTTTACCGTATAAACCACCAAGCTCTGCCACAATAGTTGAAAGTTGTGCTGTTTTATCTTCATCTTGCGGGGCGGGTAAAGTAAGCGCTAGTTTAAGCTTATTAAGTTTGCGGCGCGCATCGTAATCAAGTTCGAGTTCATCAAACTGCGCAGCTTGATTAGCTAAACGCACAACGGTTTCGGTCATTTTACGATTAACTTCAGCAGAAAGTGCTGAGGTATCATGGGTAATAAAATTTGCGTATATCCACTCTGCCCGGCTCGATTCTAAATAAAGCGCACTTAACTCTTTTTCTGTTTTTGCTATAAATGCGTTTGCATCTTTTGCGGTTATTGTTTTTGTAGCTTGTGCTGAATCGGTGGTGTCTATGGCTATTTCTGCTTCGCAGGCGCTCAGCGCTAAAGTACTTGCGACTATTAGGGCGCTCATACTTAATTTAAAGCGTGGTGTGTTCATGCTATTCCTTTGGTTTATTGTTATTAAGAGGCTGATAATAGCAGTGATGTTTAAAACAATAAAATTAATACGTTAAGGCTTTTAGAGCATCGCGCAATGATTGTATTTAAACTAAGATGGTTCATAATTAAGTTACTATTTTCATTCAATGTAAAAGGAATGTGCTCATGTCAGTATTTATAATATTGCTGGTCGTGGTGGTGGTTATTTTTGCCGTAAAAGATATACGCCTTAACCTGATCAGCCGTCCTACGTTTAAAATGTTTAAAAAGGTGTTACCACCGC
The DNA here is from genome assembly GCF_002221525.1 of Pseudoalteromonas espejiana DSM 9414. Taxonomy (NCBI): domain Bacteria; kingdom Pseudomonadati; phylum Pseudomonadota; class Gammaproteobacteria; order Alteromonadales; family Pseudoalteromonadaceae; genus Pseudoalteromonas; species Pseudoalteromonas espejiana. Next base: position 1,382,513 of record NZ_CP011028.1, read on the forward strand.
TTTCGCAAACAGAGCGCGAAGCAATGGAAGCGGGTGATGTTTGGTGGGATGGTGAGCTTTTTAGTGGTAATCCTGACTGGCAAAAGCTACATAATTTTCCAAGGCCTGAGCTTAGCGATAAAGAAAATGACTTTATGGATAATCAGGTTAACACGCTGTTGGCAATGCTTGATGATTACCAAATTGTGCAAAAAGATAAAGACCTACCAAAAGAAGTATGGGATTACTTAAAAACAGAAGGCTTTTTTGCGCTGATCATTCCTGAAAAATTTGGCGGACGAGAGTTCTCAGCTATTGCAAACTCTACCATAGTGTCAAAAATTGCGACCAAAAGCTTAACTGCGGCGGTAACAGTTATGGTACCTAATAGCTTAGGCCCGGGTGAACTATTACTGCATTACGGTACAAAAGAGCAGCAAGACCGTTGGTTACCAACGCTTGCAAGTGGTGAAGACGTCCCCTGTTTTGCCCTTACCGGCCCAGAAGCGGGCTCTGATGCGGGCAGCATTCCTGACTCTGGTGTAGTGTGTAAAGGCCAGCATAACGGTGAAGAAGTTATAGGCCTGCGATTAAATTGGTCTAAGCGCTATATTACCCTTGCGCCAGTGGCAACAGTCCTTGGCCTTGCATTTAAAATGTATGACCCTGATGGATTACTTGGTGATGAAAAAGAGCTCGGTATTACGTGTGCGCTTATTCCTACCGATCACGAAGGGGTAGAAACCGGCGAGCGCCATTACCCATTAAATATGGCATTTATGAACGGCACTACTTACGGTAAAGACGTATTTATTCCACTAGATTGGATTATTGGTGGTCAGCAAGGCGCAGGGCGAGGCTGGCGTATGCTGGTTGAGTGTTTAAGTGCAGGGCGCGGTATTTCACTGCCAGCACTGAGTACAGCAACAGGGCATTTAGCGTCAAAAATGACCTCAGCTTACGCAATGGTGCGCCAGCAGTTTGGTGTATCTATTGGTCAATTTGAAGGCGTACAAGAAGCACTAGCCCGTATTGGCGGATTAACATATACACTTGAGTCGGCACGATTAATGACTGCCGGTGCCATTGATTTAAAATTAAGCCCCTCGGTAGTGACCGCCATCGCAAAATACCATATGACCGAAATGGGTCGTACTGTGATGAACGACGCAATGGATATTCATTCGGGCAAAGGTATTCAAGTGGGCCCTAATAACTATTTAGCTCATGGCTATATGGGTATTCCGGTATCAATTACGGTTGAAGGCGCTAATATTTTAACGCGTAACTTGATGATATTTGGCCAAGGAGCTACGCGCTGTCATCCGTTTGTGTTAAAAGAAATGGAAGCGGCGGCAATGGACGATGACGACGCTGCACTTGATCAATTTGACAGCTTATTAATGAAGCACATACTTTTTGCTGCAAGTAATGCAGGTATGGCTTTTGTGCATGGTCTTACGCGAAGCTGTTTGGCAAAAGCGCCTGTGTGTGGTGCAACCGCTGTTTACTACAAACAATTAAGCCGAATGAGCCGTGGCCTTGCTTTTACAACTGATGTAGCCATGCTGGTACTGGGTGGCGAGCTTAAACGAAAAGAAATGATTTCGGCCCGCTTAGGTGATGTACTAAGTCATTTGTATTTAGCGTCTACAGTGTTAAAACGCTTCGAAGACGAAGGTCGTCAACAAGCAGACTTACCATTTGTTAAATACGCAATTGAAAACTCACTGTATGAAATTGGCCAAGCGTTTGATGGCTTTTTCAAAAACTTTTCAAACCCTGTGGTTAACTTTTTACTTAAACGTATAGTATTCCCGCTTGGTAATCACTATCACAAGCCAAGTGATGAAACAGCACAAAGTATTTGTGAGCACATGACCCAGCCAGGTGTATTTAGAAACCGCTTAACCCATTTATGTTATGTGGATGAAAATGCCGGTACCGGTGTAATGGAGAATGCGTTTTTAGCTATGCATGATATGCAAGCGCAGTTTAAAGACATAAAACAATGGCAACGAAAAGGAAAGGTACCTGCCACGCTTGATATAGAAGGCGCAATTAATTATTCGTTGGAGCAAGGCTTTTTAGAGCAAGCAGATGCCGATGCTATGCACCATACTAACAAGCTTAGAAAACAAGCCATTGCGGTTGATAACTTTCAGCCAGGTGAGCTTTAATCAGGCTTATGTTTAGTTAAAATGCAAAAGGCCTCGTAACTGAGGCCTTTTTTGTAATTGAGTATTTGCAGCTTGCGTTTATCGTGCGTAAGGGTCGGCCACTATTTTGTCTATATACCATTTCCCTTTTTTGCGTAGCATTTTTACGCTGCGCATATCGTCAATTTTATCGCCATTAAAATAACCGGTAAAAATAAGGTTTATTTTAGCGTTATCACCGTATTGTTCGCGTACGCTCATGTTGGTCATATCTACTTCAATAACAACTTCATCGTATTGTAGGTTTACTAAGTTGCGAGCAAATTGCTTAGCTGTACCATAAGATTTCATTATGCGGCTTAAATTAGGGGTGGCCATAGTGCTGGCTTTTTGCAGATCTTTTTGATTGTACAGCGCATCAAAATAAGCGGTGGCTGTGTCGCCCGGTGAGTCGCCAAGGGTTTGTACGTCATCACCACAGGCGGTTAAAAATATACAAAAAATAAAACTTACATAGGCTGCTATTTTTTTCATGTTGATCGTTTTTTAATTAATTTTTTTAAAGTGTGTGGTTAATTAATCAAGATGTAAAGCAGTGGTAAGGAATAAATAGAAAATTGAATAATAAATAATAAAAAAGGATGCCATAAGCATCCTTTTTAGTATCTCAAGGAGAGAAAATTACTGTACTAGTTCTTGCTCGCTAAATTCTTCAGCAAACATTGGGCTAGATAGGTAACGCTCTGTAGCGCTTGGTAAAATTACCACAATATTTTTATCAGCGTTTTCTGGTTTTTCAGCTAGGCGTTTAGCTGCAACAACGGCTGCACCTGAAGAAATACCAACTAAAATACCTTCTTTTTTCATAAGCTCATGAGCCATTGCAATGGCATCTTCGTTAGATACTTGCTCCGCACCATCGATAACACTTAAATCAAGGTTGCCTGGAATAAAGCCAGCACCAATACCTTGAATTTTATGTGGGCCTGGCTTAACTTCTTCGCCAGCAAGCGTTTGGCTAATTACAGGCGAATTAGTTGGCTCAACAGCAATTGACTTAACGTCTAGCCCTTTTTCGTTTTTAAGGTAGCGGCTAACACCGGTAATTGTGCCACCAGTACCAACACCAGCTACAAAAAAGTCAACTTTACCGTCAAGCGCATCAAAAATTTCTGGGCCTGTTGTTTCAAAGTGAATTTTAGGGTTTGCTGGGTTTTCGAATTGTTGTAATAAAATATATTTTTCTGGGTCTGTTGCTTGGATTTCTTTTGCTTTTTCGATTGCACCGTTCATACCTTTAGCGCCATCGGTAAGTACTAAGTTTGCGCCAAGTGCTTTTAACAGCTTGCGGCGTTCTAAGCTCATAGTGTTAGGCATTGTTAGCGTTAGTTTATAGCCACGAGCAGCAGCAACAAAAGCAAGCGCAATACCAGTATTGCCTGATGTAGGTTCAATTAGCTCTTTGCCTTCAACAAGCTGACCAGACTTTTCAGCTTCCCAAATCATTGATGCACCAATACGACATTTAATACTAAAGCTAGGGTTACGAGATTCAACTTTAGCGTATACATTGCCACCCGTTACACGATTAAGTTTTACCAGTGGTGTATTACCAATGCTTAGTGAGTTATCTTCAAAAATAGTAGACATAATGTTCCTTTGGATACAATCTGATCAATGTGCTAATAGCCTTTGCTATTAACTATATAAATACACTTTACTGTGAGTTTAAAAAAACTAAAGTAAAGTTTGGCTATAACATATATCTATTGGGCTTATAACCAGCCGAAATAAAAATTAGTTATTAACGCTGCTTTAGTTATTAAAGGTGCGGGCTTAATTTAAAATTTAAAGAGTAAAAAGGCTGTTTAGTTAAAAAATGCACAAGCTTGGCGAAAGACGAGAATGATTTTGTGTGTTATTTGCGCACATGAATATAACTTGAATAGTTTTATCACACAATGTGCTTAAAACATGTTAAAAACACACTATCTATTTTCAACTAAGCAATCACAATGAAGTTAATCTTAAAATTAATTGCCGGTATTGTGGCCGGTATTTTGGTCGGGCTTTATGTACCTTTGGTGGGTGTTGAGCTTTTATTTACAATAAAAGAGCTTATTGGCCAACTTATTTCCTTTACTATTCCTCTTATTATTTTATTTTTTATTGCCTCGGGTATTGCTGGTTTGCCTAAAGGCTCGGGCCATTTATTAGGTAAAACCGTTGGTTTTGCATATAGCTCTACTGTGATTGCTGGCACGCTTGCATTTTTATTAGTCAGTGCAGTAATTCCTCTTTTAAGTGGCGGTATTACATTTGAAGCCGAAGTAGCCACAGAGATTGGCAGCTTTATTGATTTAGAAATTCCACCGCTAATGGGTGTAATGACCGCACTTGTTACCGCTTTTGTATTTGGTATTGGCATGAGCCAACTAGAACTAGACACCCTTAAAAAAGTATCTGATCAAGGCCGTGACGTTATTGATGCCTTACTTTCTAAGGTAATTATTCCGGCTTTACCATTTTATATAGCGGGTGTATTTGCTGAGATGACGGTAGCAGGTACCGTAGTTGACACATTGCAAACATTTGGTGTTGTACTTATTGCCGCACTTGTTATGCACTGGTTGTGGTTAAGCGTATTGTATATCTCTACGGGTGTATTGCTTAAACGTAACCCGTTAGAGCTTGTTAAAAATATGCTGCCTGCTTATTTTACAGCGCTGGGTACTATGTCGAGTGCGGCAACAATTCCGGTGTCGTTACAGTCAAGTAAAGCAAATAATGTAAAAGAAGATGTAGCAAACTTTACAGTGCCTCTGTGTGCAACTATTCATTTATCGGGTTCTACAATCACTATTGTAACCTGTGCTATGGCAGTGATGTTTTTGTCGCCGAGCATGGAAGTGCCTTCTTTAATAGGCATGTTGCCATTTATTATGATGTTAGGTGTAGTCATGATTGCAGCGCCTGGCGCACCAGGTGGTGCAGTAATGTCGGCGCTAGGTTTATTAACGAGCATGCTTGGTTTTAACGAAGGGGCAGTGGCGTTAATGATTGCACTTTACTTAGCACAAGATAGCTTTGGTACAGCGTGTAACGTTACTGGCGATGGTATTATAGCCTTGTGGGTAGACAGATTTAGCGACAAGGCTGCATCTTAAAAGTATTAACTGTGCACGCTTTTGTGTTGAAAATTCAATGCTAAAAGATGAGTACATTCAAAGCGAAGCAATAATATTAGTTATTGTTTCGCTTTAACTGTGGTAATGTGGCAAATTGAATTGTTTAGTCGCGTATTGTTAGGTTAATGAGGGTATTACATTGATTAATGTGCTTTTAGTTGATGACCATGAGCTGGTACGAACTGGTATAAAACGTATACTAGATGACGTACGTGGTTTTAAAGTGGTAGGCGAAGCTAAAGATGGTGAGGCTGCGGTACAATTTTGTCGCCAGCACGCACCTAATATTGTATTAATGGATATGAACATGCCTGGCATGGGCGGATTAGAGGCAACTAAAAAGATTTGTCGCTATTGCCCTGATGTAAAAATTATTGTGCTTACCGTTAACTGCGAAGACCCATTTCCTTCTAAAGTAATGCAAATTGGTGCTCATGGCTTTTTAACAAAAGGCGCGGGCTCTGATGAAATGGTAAGAGCTATTCGCTCGGTTCATGCCGGTCAACGTTACATTGCACCTGAAATAGCACAACAAATAGCGCTTGCGCAGGTAACAGGGCGCACTGACGAAAACCCTTTTCAAAGTTTATCTGAACGCGAACTGCAAATTATGCTTATGATCACCAAAGGTGAAAAAGCACAAGATATTGCCGAGCGTTTAAATTTAAGCTCAAAAACAGTAAATAGCTACCGCTACCGTATGTTTGAAAAACTAAATGTAGGTGGTGATGTTGAGCTAACTCATTTGGCTATTCGCCATAAAATGATTGATATAGACGTATCTCATTAATTTTTTAATTTATGTCTGAATTCGATCACGCCCAATTTTTAAAAACGCTATCAAGTGAACCGGGTGTATACCGCATGCTTGATAGCGAGCAGCAAGTTATTTACGTAGGCAAAGCCAAAAACTTAAAAAAACGTGTAAGTAGCTACTTCAGATCAAACCTTACAGATAGCAAAACGCGAGTTTTAGTTAGCAATATTTGCGATATTGAGGTAACCCTCACAAATACTGAAACCGAAGCGCTACTGCTTGAAAACAACCTTATAAAAAAATATCAGCCGCGCTATAACATATTATTGCGTGACGATAAGTCGTACCCTTATATTTTGCTTACCAGCCACAAACATCCGCGTTTAGCGTTTCATCGTGGCAGTCGTAAAGTAAAAGGCGAGTACTTTGGGCCATTTCCAAGTGCTGGTGCGGTCTCTGAAAGCCTGCGTTTGATGCAAAAAATATTTCCGGTACGCCAATGTGAAGACGCTTACTATAGGGCAAGAAGCCGCCCGTGTTTACAATATCAACTAAAGCGTTGTTCAGCGCCGTGTGTAAACAAAGTGACTGAGCAAGAGTATGACGAACAAGTTGATTACGTACGTAAGTTTTTAACGGGTAAGTCGCACGAAGTTATTGCTGACTTAATAAAAAAAATGGAAGCAGCAAGTAAAGACCTTAACTTTGAGCTTGCAGCAAAAGTACGAGACCAAATTATGCTACTGCGAAAAATGCAGGAGCAGCAGTCTATTTCAGGTAACTTTGCAGAGATGGACGTAGTGGGCTTTGCACATTTAAATGGCTTGAATGGCATTCATTTATTAATGATCCGCGATCATAAAGTGCTCGGCAGTAAAACCTATTTCCCTAAAGTCCCAAAAGACTCTGGGCAAGAAGAAATACTCACTTCGTTCCTTGGTCAATACTATTTAGCACCGGGCGCAACTGGGCGAATAGCTAAAGAAATTATTTTACCGTTCGAAATTGAAGAAAGCACTGCACTAGGCGAAGCGCTAACTCAAATAAGTGAGCGCAAAGTAACGCTTAAAGTGGTTACACGCGGCGAGCGAGCGCAATACCTTCAATTAGCAAACAAAAATGCGTTAAATAGCATTACTGTTAAGCAAAGTACGCAAGACTCTATAAACAAACGTTATGCGCAGTTAAAAGCAACACTGCGCCTTGATGATATTAACAGAATGGAATGTTTTGATATTAGCCACACTATGGGTGAAAATACCGTAGCAAGTTGTGTCGTATTCGATTCTCAAGGGCCTAACAATAAAGAATATAGGCGCTATAACGTTACAGGCATTACCGGCGGTGATGATTACGCAGCAATGGAGTTTGCCCTTAACAAGCGTTATAACAAAGTGGTTGATGAAGATAAAATACCTGATGTTATATTTATTGACGGTGGTAAAGGGCAGCTAGGCCGTGCAGAGCAATACTTTGCTACCTGGCCCCATGCAAAAATGCCATTATTAGTGGGTGTTGCAAAAGGGACCAGTAGGAAACCCGGCTTAGAAACTTTATTAATAGATGGCGGGCGTAAAACAATTCCTATGGATTCGGATGCGCCAGCACTTCATTTAATTCAACATATTCGCGATGAATCTCACCGATTTGCTATTGCAGGGCACCGTAATAAGCGCCAAAAACAGCGTACACAATCATTATTAGAAGAAATAAATGGAGTAGGTTCTAAACGTCGCCAAACATTATTAAAATATTTAGGGGGCATGCAAGGAGTAAAAGCTGCTAATATAGAACAGTTAAAGAAAGTTCCTGGGATCAGTCCTGACATGGCTGAGAAGATATTTAACCATTTGCATGACAAGGGCTAGCCCTTCGTGCGAATATAGCAAAAAAGACATATCCAAGTAGTTATGTGGAATATTCCAAACACACTCACAACCTTTAGACTTTTTCTTATCCCCATTTTTTTGGTGATATTTTACTTGCCTTATAGCTGGGCGTTTTTTGCTGCCGCTTTTATTTTTTGGCTTGCATCAATTACCGACATTCTTGATGGCTATTTAGCAAGAAAGCTTGAGCAATCAACCCCTTTTGGTGCCTTTTTAGATCCGGTTGCCGATAAGGTAATGGTATGTGCTGCACTTGTTGCGCTCTCAGATCATTATCAATCTATGTATATGACGATTCCGGCGCTTATTATTATTAGCCGCGAAATAGTTATATCTGCATTACGTGAGTGGATGGCCGAGCAAGGCAAGCGCGGCAATGTGGCAGTATCAAATATGGGGAAAATTAAAACGGCAGCACAAATGTTAGCTATTATTGGCTTAATTTGGCAGTACGATACATGGATGACCTATTTAAGTTTTGCACTATTATATATAGCAACCTACTTAACACTTAGTTCTATGGTGCAATATTTAATGGCTGCATGGAGTGAATTGACCAAAAATTGATTGTAAACGTCTAATAACGCACCGTTTTAGATAAAAAATAATCAAACAGTTCAAAAGTGGCATTTTTTGTGTTGACGCGTTTAATAATCTCTGTAGAATGCGTCCGTGTTGAGAGGGGATAGCCCCTAAGATAAAGAAAACCAAAGTTACTTAATTAACTACGTAAATATCGCAAGATGTTGATAAACGCAGAAAATTAAATAATAATGCGGCACTAGCTCAGTTGGTAGAGCGCGACCTTGCCAAGGTCGAGGTCACGAGTTCGAGCCTCGTGTGCCGCTCCAAGTTTTTATTTAGGTTGTCCAACGGTTTGGCGGAATGGCAGAGTGGCCATGCAGCGGATTGCAAATCCGTCCACCTCGGTTCGACTCCGGGTTCCGCCTCCATTCAACACTCCACATGCTTTAAATAGCAAACTCGATGCCCGAGTGGTGGAATTGGTAGACACAAGGGATTTAAAATCCCTCGACTAACAAGTCGTGCCGGTTCAAGTCCGGCCTCGGGCACCACTTTGTGGTTTAATTGCATTACCAAGTGCAGTTTATAAAAAAAGTTAATATTAGAATTAATATGATGCGGCACTAGCTCAGTTGGTAGAGCGCGACCTTGCCAAGGTCGAGGTCACGAGTTCGAGCCTCGTGTGCCGCTCCATATTAGTTTTATCCACTTGCTTTAAATAGCAAACTCGATGCCCGAGTGGTGGAATTGGTAGACACAAGGGATTTAAAATCCCTCGACTAACAAGTCGTGCCGGTTCAAGTCCGGCCTCGGGCACCACTTTTAATTATTTACCAAGATAATTGAAAGTTAGATAAAATATTAATGAAAAATTGAATGAGGCACTATCTCAGTTGCCAGAACGTTTTACCGCGACACGGTCGCGCAACAACGGACAAATTACTGATAATGTTTTATGCGGCACTAGCTCAGTTGGTAGAGCGCGACCTTGCCAAGGTCGAGGTCACGAGTTCGAGCCTCGTGTGCCGCTCCAAATTATTTGGTAGCGTTAAGGCGGAATGGCAGAGTGGCCATGCAGCGGATTGCAAATCCGTCCACCTCGGTTCGACTCCGGGTTCCGCCTCCATTTAATTACTCCACATGCTTTAAATAGCAAACTCGATGCCCGAGTGGTGGAATTGGTAGACACAAGGGATTTAAAATCCCTCGACTAACAAGTCGTGCCGGTTCAAGTCCGGCCTCGGGCACCACTTTTACTAAAGTCCTTTAGTAAATAAATACTCCCTATATTTCCAGTTAGTTTTCTATTAAATTTATCTTATATTATCTTAAAGTCACTCTTAGCCTTAGCACTTAGTCTATCCATATAGATTTTTGCAGCTCACACCAATTCATAAATTAGATGAGCTATTTAGTTTATTATTGATCACGGCATCAATGCACTCATTCCATGTAGTTATAATAAAAAGGCTTTAAGGCAACCTGAGATAGGCGTAACAGCTTAGATGATTTATAAGTCCTAATATAGTTTGGCATTAATTGTGAAAAAGAAATTAACTATTAATACCAATCGGCAATAATACTTAATCATTTTGCGGGACCAAACGTGTCACTACCTGCGTGAAAAAATTCTTATTTAGAACAACTAATTAGCGAGCTTTTTGCCTAGCTATCAACACGTTTTTCCATCCTCAAAATTGACCACTTAATTAAGCGGATTGGTATAAAAATAAAGCGGCCTAGGCCGCTTTATTTCGTATGTTATTTCAATTTATAACTTTGTTTGTGCTTTATAAATAGGGTATTCACTCATCAAACCTTGAATAAGTGCAACACACATTAATATTAGCACCACTGAAAACGGCAACGCCGTAGTTACTACACCTGATTGCAAGGCCTGTAGGGCTTGGGAACCTCCCACCCAAAGTAATACGGCAGCAATGGCCCCCTCAATAGAAGCCCAAAATATACGTTGTGGAACGGGTGCGTCAATTTTACCGCCGGCTGTTATGCCGTCGATTACAAGTGACCCCGAATCAGAAGACGTAATAAAAAATACCAACACAAGCACAATAGAAATTATAGAAATAAAGCTGCTTAACGGTAGCTGTTCATATACTTGAAATAACGTAACCGATATGTCGGTTAGTCCATTTTGCCCAAGCGGGCCCACTTGGTCGATTATTTGTGAAATGGCTAAGTTACCAAATACGCCCATCCAAACTAGGCTCAGTATGGTTGGTAAACCAATGACCACTAATAAAAACTCACGAACCGTTCTGCCTTTAGACACGCGGGCAATAAACATACCTACAAAAGGAGACCAAGAGATCCACCAAGCCCAATAAAATACAGTCCAAGCATGCATCCAATCTTCATCTTCACGGCCAAACGGATTACTAAGCGGGACCATATGCTCTACATAAGCACCAAAGGTAAACCATATAGCAGTGATTGAGTCACTAAAAGTAAGCGATATTATGGCTACAAGTAAAATAAATGCACATATAAGGTTGATGTTACTAAGGACTTTTACACCGCCTTCAATACCTTTAATAACAGAAACAATAGCAATACAGGTTACCAGCGCAATCACTGTAATTTGAAAAGCCGTGCCATAGTCGGTACCCATTAAGTAATTAATACCGCTTGTTGCCTGTTGAGCACCTAAACCAAGCGACGTCGCTAAGCCAAAAAGAGTAGATAACACAGCCAAAATATCAATTACGTGGCCTAGCCAACCCCACGCTCGGTCGCCAAACAATGGATAAAATACAGATCGTATAGATAAGGGAAGCCCTTTATTGTAAGCAAAAAAAGCTAAGCTAAGCGCAACAATTGCATAAATAGCCCAGCCATGCAGGCCCCAGTGATACATAGTAGCGCCCATTGCTAAAGAGTGTGCTTCTGGGGTGTTTGGCTCGGCGTTCATTGGCATTAAATACCAATCAGTAAAATAGGCCGCAGGTTCTGCAACGCCCCAAAATAACAGGCCTATACCCATTCCAGCAGCAAACAACATAGCTAGCCAAGATAAATAACCGTGCTCTGGTTTTGCATCTACACCACCTAAACGAATTTTACCAAGTGGGGATATCGCAAGTGCAAAACAAAATAAAACGAAACCATTAGCAATCAACATGAAATAACTATCAAATTTATTGATAATGGCATCTTTAGTTGAGGTTAGTGCCTCTCTGACTACTTCAGGGTCGAGAAATAAGGTGAGCGAGACAAACAATATAACCAAAATAGCGCTTATACCAAATACAGGGTTATGAACATCAAACCCCCATTTTTGTACGTTATCTTGTCCTACCTGATAGTCGGTAGTATCAATACTATACTTATTTAATTGGTCATCCATCATGACTCCTTTATTTTGTAGATAACAATTTTCATTTTGTTGTACGTATGTAACTCAAAAAGCGCCTTTTAATACACTTTAATTATGGTATATATCTCTGAAATACATTAATAAATATTAATATACTTTTCAAAGGTAAAAAAAAGCGAGCCTAGGCTTAATGCCGATCAGTTAAGAAATATTTAATGATCCATTGACCGATCTTCTGGCTAGTATATAAAGACTCCTGAATTTATTCAGGAGTCTTTTCTTTTGCAACTCACTACCGCACTTTCTCTTGCCAATGGCTATGCCCCTAACTCAGAAGGCTTAGGTCAACTGAGTGATTTTTTATGCTCTGATTTTATCAAACAATGTGCTGAAACAGCCGGTGTCGCGACTATAAGACGAAGAAGGCTGCCTGTTGAAATGGCTGTTTGGACTGTAATTTGTATGTCACTTTATCGTGAAGACCCACTCTGGAGCATTGTCAGTAAATTGGGTTTAGCATTACCCGGTAAAAAAGAGCTTGTTGCGCCTAGTGCTGTCGTACAAGCAAGACAACGCCTTGGCGCTGGTGCAGTGAAAGAAGTCTTTGAACAAAGTCAAAAAATGTGGAATAAGGATGCTAACCATCCCACATGGTGCGGGTTATCTCTCTTAGGCGTTGATGGCGTTATTTGGCGCACACCTGATACCCAGGAAAATCATCAAGAATTTTCTGCTTGGAAAAACCAGCACGGTGATACGGCCTTTCCTCAAGTTCGTATGGTATGCCTAATGGAGCTGACTAGCCATTTATTATTGGGGAGTGCCTTTGATAGCTGCCGCTCAAGCGAAATGGTACTTGCAGAAGACTTAATCGAAGTAACACCCGATAATTCACTCACGTTATTTGACAGAGGCTTTTATTCTTTGGGCTTACTAAATCGCTGGCATCATGCAGGAAAAAACCGCCATTGGCTCCAACCCATGAGAAAAGGAACCCAGTACGAAGTCGTTCGCTCTTTAGGACGTCAAGACAAACTCATCAAACTAAAAACAACAGCGCAAGCGAGAAAAAAGTTTGCAGACTTACCTATGGACATTGAAGTAAGGCTGGTAACGAAAACAATTAAAGGGAAAGAAGTAAATATTCTGACGTCATTGAGCGACCCAATGCGTTTTCCCAAGGCTGAAATCGTTGACTTATACAGCGACCGATGGGAAATAGAACTTGGCTATCGAGAAATGAAACAAACCTTATTAAATAGTCACTTCACGTTACGCAGTAAAAAGCCAGATATGATAGCGCAAGAGCTATGGGGCATAATGCTTAGCTATAACTTACTCAGGTATCAGATGGTAAAAATGGCGCAGAAAAAGCCGGGACTTTATGCCAAGCACCTGAGTTTTACGACGTGCGCAATCAGTATTATTAACTTAATTCACACGATGTTTATAGAGAATGCGGGACGTATCCCAAAATCTATTGAGCAACTACAAGCACAAGTTGAACATCATATTTTACCGATAAAACGAGAGAGAGCGTATCCAAGGTGTGTGAAACCAAAGCCCAGTAAGTATTCCAATAAAAAACGCCAGTCAGTTGTTAACTGACTGGCATTAAGCCTAGGCTCGCTTTAAATACTGATAATTAGTTTAAGTTACCAAGCTTTAGGATCAACCTCTTTAGCAAGTTTTGGGTGTTTGCTTTTATCAAAAGTTGGCAATACGCCTTGCTTATTTTGTGCGTTGTAGTCTTTAGAAAGCCAAACCACAACACCAGAGAGCATAAATAACGCGACTACGTTAACTATAGCCATTAGGCCCATAGAAATATCAGCAAGCGTCCAAATAATACCAAGCTCTCCAATGGCGCCAAACATAACCATAGCTAATACCAATAACCTAAATATAAACATACCTTTATTAGAGTTATGTTCTAAAAACATTAAATTAGTTTCTGCGTAAGAGTAATTGGCAACAATTGAAGTAAACGCAAAGAACAAAATGGCAATTGCTATAAAGTAAGTGCCCCAATCCCCTACATGCTCTTGTAAAGCGGCTTGTGTAAGCTCAATGCCTAATACACCAGATTCAGGTACTAATTGATTTGAAAGTAAAATTAATGATGCTGTTGCTGTACATATAACAATAGTATCTATAAATACACCAAGCATTTGTACGTAACCTTGTGAAGCAGGGTGTGGTGGATAAGGTGTTGCGGTTGCTGCGGCATTCGCTGCGCTACCCATACCCGCTTCGTTTGAAAACAAACCACGTTTAATACCTTGGATCATTGCTTGGGTTACACCATAGCCAATAGCACCTGCGCCAGCTTGCTCTAAACCAAAAGCACTTTTAATAATCAGAACCAACACATCAGGCAATGCAGTAAAATTAACGGCACATATATATACTGCAACTAATAAATAGGCGAGCGCCATAAATGGCACAACCATTTCAGCAAAGCGTGAAATAGTTTTTAAACCACCAAAAATGATAATGCCCGAGCCAATAACTAGCGCAATACCTACTATATACTTAGGTACATCAAACGCTACTTCGAAAGCGGCAGCAATAGAGTTTGACTGTACAGCATTAAATACCAGGCCAAAGGCTAAAATCAAACATAATGAAAACAAAACGCCCATCCAACGTTTTCCTAAGCCACGTTCCATATAATAAGCAGGGCCACCTCTAAAGTTACCATCGGCATCTTTAGTTTTGTATGCTTGTGCTAAAGTGCTTTCAGCAAAACTGGTCGCCATACCTATTAATGCAATTAACCACATCCAAAATATAGCGCCTGCACCACCTAAATAAAGCGCAACGGCAACACCTGCCATATTACCTGTACCAACACGAGCAGCCAAAGATGTACAAAAAGCTTGAAATGATGATATTTCATCATTACCGCATTTTCGTGAGCCAAACATAACTTTAAACATGTGAGGGAATTGTACGAACTGAATAAAGCCTAAGCGAATGGTAAAAAAGAGGCCTGCTGCTATTAATAAGTAGACGAGAACTTGCCCCCAAAGTAGGGCACTTATACTATTTATTATGTCTGTCATGAATACTACCTAAATACACGAGTTAAAAAAGTGCTGGCAACTTACCACAACAAACAAAAAGAGTTTAGTTTTTAAAGCAAAAAAACAGGCTTATCCACAGGGTTTTGTGGGTAACTTGTGGTTTGGTTGTGTGCTTCATCTGGGTATAAATTAAATGCAATTTTATTAAATAAAACGCTTGCGTAAAAATCGTATCTCCCTATAATGCGACCCCACTGAGACGGGGAACGCCAACGCATAGCGAGGCACGAGCTGCTCACAGAGTTAAGTAAAACTTCGGTTTTAATCTTCTAAAAAGAAAGTTTAAAATTAAGTGTTGACAAAAAAATAGGAAAGCGTAATATGCGCAGCCCTAGCGAGATAAAGTTTAACGCTTTAATCGCAACGTTCTTTAACAATATAAAGCAATCATCTGTGTGGGCACTCGTACAGATTGAGTTCTAACAGCCAAGCTACTTAGGTAGTGAGGCAAACAAATTTAGAGTCTCAATTGAACTGAGTGACCAACAGAATAATTACTTAGGTAGTTATTCAGCACAGTCAATTCAATATCGAAAGATATTAAATAAATTCAGAATTCATTGAGCTGTTCTTCGGAACATAAAAACTTTTTAATTGAAGAGTTTGATCATGGCTCAGATTGAACGCTGGCGGCAGGCCTAACACATGCAAGTCGAGCGGTAACAGAAAGTAGCTTGCTACTTTGCTGACGAGCGGCGGACGGGTGAGTAATGCTTGGGAACATGCCTTGAGGTGGGGGACAACAGTTGGAAACGACTGCTAATACCGCATAATGTCTACGGACCAAAGGGGGCTTCGGCTCTCGCCTTTAGATTGGCCCAAGTGGGATTAGCTAGTTGGTGAGGTAATGGCTCACCAAGGCAACGATCTCTAGCTGGTTTGAGAGGATGATCAGCCACACTGGGACTGAGACACGGCCCAGACTCCTACGGGAGGCAGCAGTGGGGAATATTGCACAATGGGCGCAAGCCTGATGCAGCCATGCCGCGTGTGTGAAGAAGGCCTTCGGGTTGTAAAGCACTTTCAGTCAGGAGGAAAGGTTAGTAGTTAATACCTGCTAGCTGTGACGTTACTGACAGAAGAAGCACCGGCTAACTCCGTGCCAGCAGCCGCGGTAATACGGAGGGTGCGAGCGTTAATCGGAATTACTGGGCGTAAAGCGTACGCAGGCGGTTTGTTAAGCGAGATGTGAAAGCCCCGGGCTCAACCTGGGAACTGCATTTCGAACTGGCAAACTAGAGTGTGATAGAGGGTGGTAGAATTTCAGGTGTAGCGGTGAAATGCGTAGAGATCTGAAGGAATACCGATGGCGAAGGCAGCCACCTGGGTCAACACTGACGCTCATGTACGAAAGCGTGGGGAGCAAACAGGATTAGATACCCTGGTAGTCCACGCCGTAAACGATGTCTACTAGAAGCTCGGAGCCTCGGCTCTGTTTTTCAAAGCTAACGCATTAAGTAGACCGCCTGGGGAGTACGGCCGCAAGGTTAAAACTCAAATGAATTGACGGGGGCCCGCACAAGCGGTGGAGCATGTGGTTTAATTCGATGCAACGCGAAGAACCTTACCTACACTTGACATACAGAGAACTTACCAGAGATGGTTTGGTGCCTTCGGGAACTCTGATACAGGTGCTGCATGGCTGTCGTCAGCTCGTGTTGTGAGATGTTGGGTTAAGTCCCGCAACGAGCGCAACCCCTATCCTTAGTTGCTAGCAGGTAATGCTGAGAACTCTAAGGAGACTGCCGGTGATAAACCGGAGGAAGGTGGGGACGACGTCAAGTCATCATGGCCCTTACGTGTAGGGCTACACACGTGCTACAATGGCGCATACAGAGTGCTGCGAACTCGCGAGAGTAAGCGAATCACTTAAAGTGCGTCGTAGTCCGGATTGGAGTCTGCAACTCGACTCCATGAAGTCGGAATCGCTAGTAATCGCGTATCAGAATGACGCGGTGAATACGTTCCCGGGCCTTGTACACACCGCCCGTCACACCATGGGAGTGGGTTGCTCCAGAAGTAGATAGTCTAACCCTCGGGAGGACGTTTACCACGGAGTGATTCATGACTGGGGTGAAGTCGTAACAAGGTAGCCCTAGGGGAACCTGGGGCTGGATCACCTCCTTATACGATTTAGAACTTATTTGTTCGTAGTGTCCACACAGATGATTGTTAGTTAGTAATGCTCTTTGAGTTTACTAATTAATATGCTCTTTAAAAATTTGGAAAAGCTGATAATAAAATTCTGATAAATATTTATATTTATCAAGAGTTTTCAAAAGTAAAAAAGAATGATAGCAGTATCATTCAGTGCCATTTAATCACTCTTATGAGTTGATTGATTGGTATCTACTTTAGTATTCAATATTAACTTCTGGCGAAGTTAAACTGTCACATAACAAAGACCCGTTTGGGTTGTATGGTTAAGTGACTAAGCGTACACGGTGGATGCCTTGGCAGTTGGAGGCGATGAAGGACGTATTAACTTGCGATAAGCCTAGTCAAGCTAGTAAAAAGCGCTTGAGACTAGGATTTCCGAATGGGGAAACCCACCTGCTTGCAGGTATCGTTAACTGAATACATAGGTTAACGAGGCGAACGCGGAGAACTGAAACATCTAAGTACCCGTAGGAAAAGAAATCAACCGAGATTCCGATAGTAGCGGCGAGCGAAATCGGAACAGCCCTTAAGCTTGTTATGTGTTAATGGAAGGCTCTGGAAAGTGCCACGATACAGGGTGATAGTCCCGTACATGAAAAGACATTTTAAGTGAAATCGAGTAGGTCGGAGCACGTGAAACTTTGACTGAATATAGGTGGACCATCATCTAAGGCTAAATACTCCCAACTGACCGATAGTGAACCAGTACCGTGAGGGAAAGGCGAAAAGAACCCCTGTGAGGGGAGTGAAATAGAACCTGAAACCGTGTACGTACAAGCAGTAGGAGCCTACTTGTTAGGTGACTGCGTACCTTTTGTATAATGGGTCAGCGACTTATATTTTGTAGCGAGGTTAACCGTTTAGGGTAGCCGTAGGGAAACCGAGTCTTAACTGGGCGAATAGTTGCAAGGTATAGACCCGAAACCCGGTGATCTAGCCATGGGCAGGTTGAAGGTTGAGTAACATCAACTGGAGGACCGAACCCACTAACGTTGAAAAGTTAGGGGATGACCTGTGGCTAGGAGTGAAAGGCTAATCAAACCGGGAGATAGCTGGTTCTCCCCGAAATCTATTTAGGTAGAGCCTCGGACGAATACTTACGGGGGTAGAGCACTGTTAAGGCTAGGGGGTCATCCCGACTTACCAACCCTTTGCAAACTCCGAATACCGTAAAGTAATATCCGGGAGACACACGGCGGGTGCTAACGTCCGTCGTGAAGAGGGAAACAACCCAGACCGCCAGCTAAGGTCCCAAAGTCATAGTTAAGTGGGAAACGATGTGGAAAGGCCCAGACAGCCAGGAGGTTGGCTTAGAAGCAGCCATCCTTTAAAGAAAGCGTAATAGCTCACTGGTCGAGTCGGTCTGCGCGGAAGATGTAACGGGGCTAAACTATGCACCGAAGCTGCGGATTCATCTTAGGATGAGTGGTAGGGGAGCGTTCTGTAAGCGGTTGAAGGTGTACCGGGAGGTATGCTGGACGTATCAGAAGTGCGAATGCTGACATGAGTAACGATAATGCGGGTGAAAAACCCGCACGCCGGAAGACCAAGGGTTCCTATCCCATGTTAATCAGGGTAGGGTAAGTCGACCCCTAAGGCGAGGCCGAAAGGCGTAGTCGATGGGAAACGGATTAATATTTCCGTACTTGGTATAATTGCGATGGGGGGACGGAGAAGGCTAAGCAAGCATGGCGATGGTTGTCCATGTGAAAGTGAGTAGGCTAGCGACTTAGGTAAATCCGGGTTGCTGTTAGGCTGAGACACGAGACGAGCACCCAAGGGTGTGAAGTTGCTGATGCCATACTTCCAGGAAAAGCCTCTAAGCTTCAGATTATACCGAATCGTACCCCAAACCGACACAGTGGTCAGGTAGAGAATACTAAGGCGCTTGAGAGAACTCGGGTGAAGGAACTAGGCAAAATCGTACCGTAACTTCGGGAGAAGGTACGCTCCTATCTGTGATGAGACTTGCTCTCTAAGCGGACGGGAGCCGCAGTGACCAGGTGGCTGGGACTGTTTATTAAAAACACAGCACTGTGCAAAATCGCAAGATGACGTATACGGTGTGACACCTGCCCGGTGCCGGAAGGTTAATTGATGGGGTTATCCTTAGGGAGAAGCTCTTGATCGAAGCCCCGGTAAACGGCGGCCGTAACTATAACGGTCCTAAGGTAGCGAAATTCCTTGTCGGGTAAGTTCCGACCTGCACGAATGGTGTAACCATGGCCACGCTGTCTCCACCCGAGACTCAGTGAAATTGAAATCGCAGTGAAGATGCTGTGTACCCGCGGCTAGACGGAAAGACCCCGTGAACCTTTACTACAGCTTGGCACTGAACATTGAACCTACATGTGTAGGATAGGTGGGAGACTTTGAAGCAGCGACGCTAGTTGTTGTGGAGTCGTCCTTGAAATACCACCCTTGTAGTTTTGATGTTCTAACGTTGGCCCCTGAATCGGGGTTACGGACAGTGCCTGGTGGGTAGTTTGACTGGGGCGGTCTCCTCCCAAAGAGTAACGGAGGAGCACGAAGGTTGGCTAAGTACGGTCGGACATCGTACGGTTAGTGTAATGGTAGAAGCCAGCTTAACTGCGAGACAGACACGTCGAGCAGGTACGAAAGTAGGTCATAGTGATCCGGTGGTTCTGAATGGAAGGGCCATCGCTCAACGGATAAAAGGTACTCCGGGGATAACAGGCTGATACCGCCCAAGAGTTCATATCGACGGCGGTGTTTGGCACCTCGATGTCGGCTCATCACATCCTGGGGCTGAAGTCGGTCCCAAGGGTATGGCTGTTCGCCATTTAAAGTGGTACGCGAGCTGGGTTTAGAACGTCGTGAGACAGTTCGGTCCCTATCTGCCGTGGGCGTTTGAGAATTGAGAGGGGTTGCTCCTAGTACGAGAGGACCGGAGTGAACGAACCGCTGGTGTTCGGGTTGTCATGCCAATGGCATTGCCCGGTAGCTACGTTCGGAACTGATAAGCGCTGAAAGCATCTAAGCGCGAAGCAGGCCTCGAGATGATTTCTCACTAGACTTTTAAAGTCTCTGAAGGGCCGTTGAAGACTACAACGTTGATAGGCAAGATGTGGAAGTGGTGTGAGCCATTAAGCTAACTTGTACTAATTACCCGTGAGGCTTAACCATACAACGCCAAACGCGTTTTGTGACAGAAACAAGCGACAGAAGTTAATAGCTAAAGTAGATAGTTACTTGAGACTTAAAAATATTATCAGATATTTTCCAGATTTAGTTGGTACGTGAAAACGGACTGACGACCAAATTTGCTTGGTAACCATAGCGTTTTGGACCCACCTGACCCCATGCCGAACTCAGTAGTGAAACGAAACAGCGCCGATGATAGTGTAGCATTTGCTATGTGAAAGTAGGACATTGCCAGGCTCCAAATAAGAGAAAGCCGCTTCAGAAATGAAGCGGCTTTTTTGCGTCTGAAGAAAAGTGAAATTCAGCATTTTCTTCTCTAAAGCGCAGCGTCTCCTAAGTGAAGCGCCTCTTTGTGAACAGTGTTTTGGCTATCCAATGCTTTGGCCGATGACAGTGTAGCATTTGCTTTGTGACTATCCACTGCTTTAGTCACTACGAAATTTACTGTGTAGTGCACCGACCCCAATAGTAGAAGGCCGCTTCAGAGATGAAGCGGATTTTTTTGCTGAAGAATACTAAAAATGCATAATAAATACTATTCACACATTAAATCATCATCTCCGTGGTGTGTGTTGAGTATCACTAATCCCGCGGATAAAGCGCTCTACATAATCACTATATTCATTTTTATAATGGATTAAAGGTTTTGGGTTTATATGCCTCGTCAATTAAAATTCATTTTGTCTATTACTAATTAGCAGTTTTTTTTCTATTTCAGTATTAAGGCAAACAACATTTATTCAACATAGTTAGATTACAAATATAATTTTGCTTTGTTAGTGGCTTTGATTTAGGATCAAAACAGTTTAAAACCAAGAACTAATAGCCCGTGTATAGATTATTAATTAGTGCCCTATCATTTATATTTTGTTTTTCTGTATCGGCAGTTGAAGTAACTGATCTTTATCAAGATATATTAAAAGTAGACGATAAAACTCGTGATACGCGTTTGGCTGCAAGCCGAAAAGCATTACTAAATGTTTTAGTTAAAGTCAGTGGTGATGAATCCGCTGATCAAAATAAACTAGCTCAACAGCGTACCAAAGATATTTCTGACTACATGCTTAAATTTGAATATGATGAAAAAGCAAATGGTCAGCTTAACCTAGTAGTAAAATTTGAAGCGCGTAAAATTAATGAGCTTATTAAAGAGCTAAATTTACCGCTTTGGGGCGTACAGCGACCTTTAGTTGCTATTTGGCTAGGTATTGAAGATAACTGGCGTAGAGAACTTGTAACACAAGAAAGTTATCCGCAATTAGAGCAACTTATTTATGATAAAGCAGGGCGTCGCGGCCTACCCGTCGTTGTGCCTTTACTTGACCTGCAAGACCGACGATTAGTCGGGATCCCAGAAGTTTGGGGTAATTTTTCTGAGCCAGTTGAAGAGGCTTCTAGCCGCTATAGCGCAGAGCGAAGTATTACCGCAAGAATGTATCAAGAGCCTGATAGCGACACCTGGATTTTAGATTGGCGCTTTACTAACGATGACTTATTTGATTCAAACCGCTTAACAGGTGATAAACAACAAATAGTGGGTCAAATGATAGATAGCTTAGCGCTAGGGCTTGCTAACGAATATGCAATTGATCCTAACGCTTATTATGAACAAGCTGCAGCAACGCTTACTTTAAAAGGGATTCAAAGCTTTGTAGATATTGAACTTGCTAAGCGTCGTCTACAAAATTTGAGTGTGGTTACTCAAGCTACAATTACGCGTAAAACCCCAGAGTTTGTTGAGTTTAAGCTAAACCATACAGGCACTGTTACTGACCTTAAAAAAGGGTTAGGTTTAGACACTGCATTTAGAGATTATGTTGACCCGCGCGCATTTTACCATGTTGTAGATAAAAACAGCCTTGAGTACCAATGGGTTGGTGAGTAATGTTAAGTGCTGAGCCTATGCAAATGGCGCTACCGGTTACATTACCGGACGATGAAACATTTGCATCATACTTTGGTGGTGAGGACTCATTAGAGGTAAACCATTTAAAAGCAAGCTTTTCAAAACTAGCTAACACGTTTCAATACACATACCTGTGTGGCTTGGGTGACTCTGGTAAGTCTCATTTACTTTATGCGACCTGTATTCAAGCACAAGAACGCGGTTTATCTAATATGCTGCTATCGATGCGTGAAGTCATTGATTTTGGCCCCATGGTGCTCGATGGTCTTGAAGCACTTGATGTATTGTGTATAGACGATGTGCATTTGGTTGCAGGCAATGACCCATGGGAAAAAGCGCTTTTTAATTTTTTTAATCGCTTTAACGAACCGGGTAAAATGTTGGTTGTAACAGCCGACTTATTACCAGATATGCTTAATATAACGTTACCCGATTTAGAGTCTCGCCTTAAGTGGGGCACTACCTTTCAAATTCGTTCAATGAGTGATGATGATAAAGCGCAAGCATTAGTGAAACGCGCACATATGCGTGGGCTTGAATTAAGTGATGAATGTGCACGCTTTTTATTAACCCGTTTGAGTCGTGATATGCGGGCATTATTAGATGTATTAGACAAATTAGATCATGCATCAATGGCTGCACAACGAAAATTAACAATTCCCTTCATAAAATCAACGTTAAAGCTGTAGTAGGTCTAGAATCTAGACCCTGCTTTCAGTTATCATTAACCAACTAAATTGTAATCACCTTCTGTGAAAGATCAGGTATCGAATGAACTTAGAAAATATATTAGCGCAAGCACTTGAGGCGGTAGCCAGTGCCAGTGAAATCGCGCAACTAGAAGAGATCAGGGTTAATTACCTTGGTAAAAAAGGCGAAATCACTAGCTTACTAAAAACACTGGGTAAAATTGCTCCTGAAGAACGCAAAGAAGCAGGCCAAGTAATTAACCAAGCTAAGCAAGATGTGCAAGCAGCAATTAACGAAAAGCGTGAGCTTTTAGCTAGCAAGGCACTTGAAGAAAAACTAGCGGCTGAAACAATTGATGTAACCTTACCAGGTCGTGTAATGCCAAGTGGCGGTTTGCACCCAGTTACGCGCACTATTGAGCGTATTGAAAGCTTTTTCGGTGAATTAGGCTTTGAGGTTAAATCAGGACCAGAAGTTGAAGATGATTTTCATAACTTTGATGCGTTAAATATTCCTGAGCATCACCCAGCACGTGCTGATCACGATACCTTTTATTTTAATCCTAAGTTAGTACTGCGTACACAAACCAGTGGCGTACAAATTCGTACTATGGAAACCGAGCAACCGCCATTGCGTATAATTTCGCCAGGGCGTGTGTATCGTAATGACTACGACCAAACTCATACACCTATGTTCCACCAGGTTGAAGGCTTAATGGTTGATACAGACGTGAGCTTCACAGAGCTTAAAGGTATTTTGCACGACTTTTTACGTAACTTTTTTGAAGAAGATATGGAAATTCGTTTCCGTCCTTCATTTTTCCCATTCACTGAGCCTTCAGCAGAAGTAGACGTTATGGGTAAAGACGGTAAATGGCTAGAAGTATTAGGCTGTGGCATGGTCCACCCTAACGTTCTTAAGTCTGTGGGCATTGACCCAGAAAAATATACAGGGTTTGCATTTGGCATGGGCGTAGAGCGCTTAACAATGCTGCGCTACGGCGTAAACGACTTACGTGCATTTTTTGAAAATGACTTAAAATTCCTAAACCAGTTCCGTTAAGAGTGAAAATATAAAATGAAATTTAGTGAAAAGTGGTTAAGAGAGTGGGTAAACCCTGCTATTGATACGCAAGCGCTTTCGGAACAGCTTTCTATGGCTGGTTTAGAAGTTGATGGCGTAGAGCCTGCAGCAGCCAAATTTAACGGCGTAGTAGTCGGTGAAGTTGTAGAGTGTGGTCAACACCCAGATGCAGACAAACTTCGTGTAACTAAAATTAACGTAGGTGGCGATGAGCTGCTTGATATTGTTTGTGGCGCGCCAAACTGTCGCCAAGGTATTAAAGTTGCCGTAGCTACGGTTGGTGCTGTATTACCTGGCGACTTTAAAATTAAAAAAGCGAAGCTTCGTGGTCAACCATCACATGGTATGCTTTGTGCCTTTGACGAGCTTGGTATAAGCGAAGAAGGCGAAGGCATCATGGAATTACCACTTGATGCGCCTGTTGGCACTGACTTACGTGAATACTTAAGCCTTGATGACAACATTATTGATGTTGATTTAACACCAAACCGTGGTGACTGTTTAGGTATTAAAGGCCTTGCCCGTGAAGTAGGTGTGTTAAACAGCACTGATGTTAATGAGCTACAAATTCCAGCTGTTGAAGCCACACTTAATGACGAAGTATCTATTGAGTTGGTAAACGATGAAGCATGTCCTCGTTATTTAGGGCGTGTAATTAAAGGGATTAACCTACAAGCAGAAACACCGCTTTGGATGGTAGAAAAGCTTCGCCGTAGTGGCATTCGTTCTATCGATGCAGTTGTTGATGTAACTAACTATGTATTACTTGAACTTGGCCACCCAATGCACGCATTTGATTTAAATGCGATTGAGGGGGGTATTAAAGTACGTAATGCTCATGCTGGTGAAGAGCTTGTATTACTTGATGGCAATACAGCTAAATTAAACGAATCAACACTTGTGATAGCCGATCACAATAAAGCCCTAGCGATTGCGGGTATTTTTGGTGGTGAGCAATCAGGTGTAACTGAAAAAACAACTGATATTTTATTAGAAAGCGCGTTTTTCAACCCAGTTGCTATTGCTGGACAAGCACGTAGCTACGGCCTTCATACAGATGCGTCACACCGCTATGAGCGTGGTGTAGATTTTGCTCTTCAACACGATGCAATGCAGCGTGCAACCGCTTTATTGCTTGATATTGTAGGTGGTGAAGCAGGCCCTGTAGTTGAAGCTGTTGCAGCCGATAAATTACCAAAAGTGACCGAAGTACGCCTTCGCCGTGCACGTTTAGACCGTGTTATTGGCCATCACATCGATGATGCTAAAGTAACTGATATTCTGACTCGCTTAGGTCTTGATGTTAAAGTGGAAAATGGCAGCTGGAGTGCTGATATTCCAAGTTACCGTTTTGATATTCGCATCGAAGAAGACTTAATCGAAGAAGTTGCACGTGTATACGGTTACAACAGTATTCCTAATGTAGCGCCTACTGCAAAACTAAAAATGACAACGCATGACGAGTCAACTATTGCACTTAGCAAGTTTCGTAATGCATTAGTAACACGTGGCTACCAAGAAGCGATTACTTACAGCTTTGTAGACCCTAAAGCACAAGCTATTTTACACCCGCAAAGCACGCCGCTTGTATTACCGCACCCAATTTCAATTGAAATGTCGGCAATGCGTGTAAGTTTAATGCCAGGTCTTTTAGCATCAGTTGCGTATAACCAAAACCGTCAACAACCACGTATTCGTTTATTTGAGCACGGTCTTAAATTTATCAGCGATGAAAATGCAGAAAACGGCCTACAGCAAATACCTGTAATTGGCGGTGTTATTACCGGTCTTGAACATGGTGAGCATTGGGTTGAAGAAAAACGCAATGTTGATTTTTACGACTTAAAAGGTGATGTGGAAGCATTACTTGCTATCACTAACGATGTTAGCCGCTTTGAAATTAAAGCTCAGCAGTCAGATGGCTTACATCCAGGCCAGTCAGCAGTTATTTATGTTGATGGCAAAAAGGTTGGCTTTTTTGGTGCATTGCATCCTCAAGCTCAAAAGTCGTTAGATATCAACAACGCAACTTTTGTTTTTGAAATTGAAATGTCAGCAATAGAAAAAAGAAATTTACCGCAAGCTGTAGGGGTTTCAAAATTCCCTTCAAATCGCCGCGACATCGCGATTTTAGTGGCTGACAGCGTTAATTCTGGTGATATTTTAAGCGCAATAGAAAAAGTTGGCGGAAATCAATTGGTTGACCTAAACTTATTCGATGTGTATAAGGGCAAAGGTATTGAGCCAAATTATAAGAGTTTGGCGATTGCTCTAACACTGCAGGCGGTTGATAGAACACTCGAAGAGAAAGATATCAATCTGGTTGTTGATAACGTGGTGGCCGAATTGGCCGAAAAGTTTAATGCATCGTTGAGGGACTAGATATGGCGCTTACTAAAGCCGACATAGCTGAACACCTATTTGAAAAGCTCGGGATCAATAAAAAAGATGCCAAAGATTTAGTTGAAGCGTTTTTTGAAGAAATCCGCTCAGCGCTTGAAAAAGGCGAGCAGGTTAAGCTCTCTGGATTTGGTAACTTTGATCTTCGTGATAAAAAAGAAAGACCAGGCCGTAACCCGAAAACAGGAGAAGACATTCCTATTTCGGCGCGCCGCGTGGTGACCTTTAGACCAGGTCAAAAGCTTAAAACCCGCGTAGAAGTGGGCACAAGCAAAGCAAAATAAAAAAGGGCAGCGTAAGCTGCCTTTTTATTTGCCTAAAATAACTTAGCAATGCGCAATTTTTATAAATTGAACGCAATGCTAGGTGTTTTTTAAAATTCTCGCGGAGATACAAATTCACCATTTTGAATTTGCTCATAGGTTTGTTGAGCAAGGTTGTCGAGTGCGCCTAAATTTTTTCCATCACTCATTAGCTGATGCTCTATCGGTAATAAATCAATATTTTCAATCCCAGCACTTTGTGCAACTTTCGAAAAAATATAAGCATGTTTAAATTTATCGTGTTTATAAAACAGGCTTATTAAAGATGTATACACCTCAGGATTAGGGTCTTGCCCTTGTTTATTGAGTTCCAGCGTTTTATATAGCAGGTCGATAGTTTTTTCATCATCAAATTTAATATAGTAAGACGCTAAATAAAATTGCATTTCGGCACTTTTGGTTACGCTTTCATGGTTTTCTAGTGCTAACAGTTTAGTGAGTGCACTTTGTTCGTTATTACGCGACCAATGATAGTAAAGCAAACCAGGGTGGTTAGTGTTTTTAGTATCTTGATAAAGGCGCGTCATTTCTTTAATGCTAGTAAGTTGCCCTTCAATGCGCGATGTAGTTTTAGATTTTAATTTAATATGCTCTATTTTAGCGGCAAGCGTTATACATTGATTATAAGACTCAAACCCTTTAAGTAACTGGTATTTATTTTCATCAGTCGGGTCTTTATATTCTCTGTAGCGATTTAAAATAACTTCAGAGCGCTCATTTTTACAGTGGCTATCTTTATTGAGGTCGCTACAAAACCCAGGTGTTTCTTCGCACACTTGCGCAAGTGTAAGTGGCTCATCACAGCCCGTTAACGCAAGTATTGAAAGTAATACGCTTGCTCTTAAAATCATCCCTTAACCCTAAATGAATATATACATTGTTATTCTAGCGCAATCATTTGTGCTCTAACAGTAGAGAATAACTTAAGATTAACTTAGAATAGCCGTGCCTGAAGTGCATTACTCTCAAAATTAAGTGCACTTTTAAAGGCTATCCGTTCAAAATGTTAAACTTAGGTAAATAAAATGACCTCATCTCACGAATTAGAATACACAAATAGTTGGCAGGAACGCCAAGATTACGCTGAAAGCATGCAACCTATTATTGGTAAGCTTTACCGTAACCGTGGCATTGAAATCGCTGTATATGGCCGTCCTCTCGTAAATGCTAGTACAATCGATATTATTAAATCTCATAAAACTGTGGCGCAGTTTGAAGGCACTAAATTACGTCTTCGCGAAAGCTTCCCGTTTTTAGAAGCTATCAGCAAAATGGATTTAAACTCTGCCCGTATTGATATTGGTAAACTTGCATACGGCTATTTATTTAACGAAGCGGCTAAAGGCCGTTCAGTTGAAGAATATTTAAATGATGAGTTAGCCGAAATTATTAACTCTAAAGCTAAAGAGCCACGTGATGTTGTGCTTTATGGTTTTGGCCGTATTGGTCGTTTGTTGGCTCGTTTATTAATTGAAAAATCAGGCCCGTATGCAGACTTACGTTTGCGCGCCATTGTTGTACGTGGTGGTAAAGAGGGCGACCTAGAAAAACGCGCCAGCTTACTACGTCGAGATTCAATTCATGGCCCATTTAATGGTTCAATCACAATCGACACTGAGCGTAATGCCATTAAAGCTAATGGTAGCTACATCCAAGTTATTTACGCAAACTCGCCAAGCGAAGTAGACTACACCGCGTACGGTATCGAAAATGCATTGGTTGTTGATAACACCGGTATTTGGAAAGACGAAGCGGGCTTAGGTCAGCATCTTGAGTCGAAAGGGGCTGCAAAAGTATTATTAACAGCGCCTGCTAAAGGGAATATTAAAAACATTGTTTACGGTGTAAATAACCAAGATATTAAACCTGAAGACAAAATTGTGTGTGCAGCAAGCTGTACTACTAACGCAATTACACCCACCCTTAAAGCATTAAACGATAAGTTTGGTATTAATAACGGTCATGTAGAAACCGTACACTCTTACACAAACGATCAAAACCTGATTGATAACTATCACAAAGCAGAGCGCCGTGGCCGTGCTGCAGCGCTTAACATGGTAATTACCGAAACAGGCGCAGCTAAAGCGGTGTCTAAAGCACTTCCTGAGCTTGAGGGTAAATTAACTGGTAACGCTATTCGTGTACCAACACCTAATGTATCGCTAGCAATACTTAATCTTAATCTTGATAAAGGCACATCGGTTGAAGAGCTAAACGCATTTTTACGCGAAACAGCACTTCACTCAGACCTTCGCGATCAAATTGATTACACAGCATCTACCGAAATAGTATCAACAGATTTAGTTGGCAGCCGTTATGCTGGTGTAGTTGATTCGCAAGCAACAATTGTTGAAGGCAACCGCGTAGTACTTTATGTATGGTACGACAACGAATTTGGCTACAGCTGTCAGGTAGTTCGTTGTATGCGTGATATGGCCGAAGTCGCTTTCCCAAGCTTACCTCGCTAGTATAAACCGCTTTACACTTAGCCAGCTTATTGCTGGCTTTTTTAATTATAAATATAAAGTGCTATTTTGCGCAGGGTACAGAGCCTGTGATACGCTTTAATGTATAACTACGGTGTTTTATTTTATCTGTTTAACCCACCGTACATAGCTATTTTGATCAGCAAAATTAGTTTTAGCACTGTTTATTTTAAGCAGTTCAACTTATCCAACCTAAAGGTTTTTTATGAAAATCAGCAGCAATTTTGACAGTGGTAACATTAAAGTTATTGAAGCCACCGATCCGTTAAATATTCAATTAGAAATTAATAACGATCACCAGTCTGAATTTTACCAGTGGTTTCACTTTCGTCTTGAAACAACACCTTACCAATTGCATAAGTTAAATATTAATAATTTAGATAAATCTGCTTACCCAGATGGCTGGGATGGATATCAAGCTGTTGCCTCTTATGACCGCCAAACATGGTTCCGTGTACCTTCAAGCTATGAAAACGGCACTCTTACCTTTGAATTAGAGCCAGAGTGCGGTAGCGTTTATTTTGCTTACTTTGCACCATATAGCTACGAGCGCCACTTAGATTTACTATCGTGGGCACAAAGCGAAGAGCTATGCCAATTACAAACATTAGGCGAAACGCTTGATGGGCGCGACATGAGCGTTCTTAAAATTGGCCAGCCTAGTGAAGATAAAAAAACAATTTGGATCACAGCACGCCAGCACCCAGGTGAAACAATGGCTGAGTGGTTTGTTGAAGGGCTTTTACATAAGCTTTTAGATGATGAAGACCCACATGCAGCAGCGCTTTTATCTAAAGCCGTATTTTATGTAGTGCCAAATATGAACCCAGATGGCAGCGTACGCGGGCATCTTCGTACAAATGCCAAAGGTGTTAATTTAAACCGCGAATGGCAAACGCCGAGCATAGAAAACAGCCCAGAAGTTTACTTAGTGCTTAATAAAATGCGTGAAACAGGTGTAGATATGCACTTAGATATTCATGGCGACGAAGCAATTCCATATAACTTTGTTGCAGGTAGTGAAGGTATTCCAAGTTATGACGACCGCCTAAAAGATCTAGAAGATAGCTTTAAAGCTGCGCTTTTAACAATTACGCCTGAGTTTCAAGACGAGCATGGCTACCCTAAAGACGAACCAGGTGAAGCAAATTTAACAGTTGGCTCATCAGCGGTAGGTGAAGAGTTTAAAGCCTTTGCGTACACAATTGAGATGCCGTTTAAAGACAATAACGACTTACCAGACCCAGATTACGGCTGGTCAGACCGCCGATCGTATCAATTCGGTCAAGATACTTTAGCGGCAATCGTAAATGTCGTTGATAAATTAAGATAAATTAGTATAAGGTAAGGGCAACAATAAAATGTTGCCCTTTTTTATTACAAAATTTACAAATAATAAAAGTGTGCAATAACTAAATTATCGTATTACCTAGTCTCGTTTAAGTAATATTCAATCAACAGTCTCAAATAAAATAATAAGAGGTATTTAGCGTGGATGCATTCGGACAACTTTTAGATAGCCTGGATGGCATGTTAGGGGGCGCAGTATGGTTTCCTTATGTGTTATTGGGGGTAGGCTTATTTTTTACTATTTATTTAAAGTTCCCACAAATTCGTTATTTCAAACATGCTTGTAAAGTGGTTACAGGTAAGTTTGATAAAAAAGACACTGAAGGCGATACAACGCACTTTCAGGCACTAGCTACAGCGCTTTCTGGTACGGTTGGTACGGGTAACATTGGTGGTGTGGCGCTGGCTATTTCAATAGGTGGCCCGGCTGCATTATTTTGGATGTGGATGACTGCGTTTTTTGGTATGACTACCAAATTTGTAGAAGTAACACTTTCGCATAAATACCGTGAAAAAACACAAGACGGCACCATGGCGGGCGGCCCAATGTATTACATGGACAAGCGCCTTAATATGAAATGGCTTGCCATTTTATTTGCTGTTGCAACAGTTATTAGCTCATTTGGTACTGGCAGCCTGCCGCAAATTAATAATATTGCACAAGGCATGGAAGCAACTTTTGGTTTTGCACCTATAGCAACCGGTGCGGTGTTATCAATCTTATTAGCATTGGTTATTTTAGGTGGAATTAAACGCATTGCTGCAATTACTTCACGCGTAGTGCCGCTTATGGCTGTGGTTTATATTGTTGGTGCGTTAGGTGTTATTTTTTACAACATTGAAAACATTGGTCCTTCATTCGCTTCTATTTTTGTTGATGCATTTACAGGTTCTGCTGCTGCAGGTGGCTTTTTAGGGGCCTCATTTGCTTATGCATTTAACAGAGGTGTAAACCGTGGTTTGTTTTCTAATGAAGCGGGTCAAGGTTCTGCACCTATTGCTCACGCATCTGCAAAAGCAGATGAACCTGTATCAGAAGGTATGGTATCTATATTAGAGCCATTCATCGATACCATTATTATTTGTACATTAACCGGTTTAGTTATTTTATCGTCGGGAGTGTGGAACGAAAAGTTTGAAACGCACTTTGAGCGCTCGTCAATGAGTATTATTAAAGGTGATTACTCAGAAACCGACGAAGCACAGCGTCAAGAGCTATACAATTACTTAAATGGTAACGATAGCAATATCGAGCTATTTAATGGCAACATTCAAGTTGTAAATGGTGAGGCAGCAACCAATGGCTTTACCGTATTGCACTCACGCTCTATTGGTGAAGACATTCGCTTTGGTATTACCGACAAGCATAAATACACAGGTGATGTAGAAGTTAAAAACGGTATGCCAACCGATGCTAGCATTAGTTTAATTGGTAAATCGTTAGTCCACTCAGCAGAGCTCACCACTAAAGCGTTTACTCGCGGCTTTTTTGGAGACAGCGGTCAGTACATCGTTTCTATAGGCTTACTACTATTTGCCTTCTCTACAGCAATTGCTTGGTCGTACTACGGCGATAGAGCCATGATTTACTTACTAGGCCATCGTTCGGTTATGCCGTATCGTGTATTTTATGTTGCAGCGTTCTTCTGGGCATCATTTGCCGATACCACATTAGTATGGAAATTAGCCGCGGTTGCAATTGTCGTTATGACCTTGCCTAACTTATTTGGCATTATGTTATTGCGCAAAGAAATGAAACAATCAGTAGATGACTACTGGGTTAAATTCAAAAAAGACAACGAGCAATAAAACAAGTACAATAAAAGGCGCCGCAAGGCGCTTTTTTTATGCGTAGTATGGAGAGTAGTATGGCGATTATTCATTGCCCCAAATGTGCAAAATCAATTTCAGATAAACATCAGCAGTGCCCACATTGCAATAGTAACATTGGCGAGCTTAATTCTGAGCAGGTACAGCAGCTTCAGCGCGAGCAACGAATTAAAAAACAGCAAATGTTTATGAACCATTCTTTTCTGGCGCTCATATTATTCTTAGGTGGCTTTTTTTGCTTGTACTTTTTGCAACCACAAAAAGAAACACTGCAATGGTACGCCTATACCTTAGCAATTGGTGTTGGCTGTATTTGGTATTTAGTAAACCGCGTTATTTTAGTGACTCTCAAAAAGAAAAGATGATATGAATATTGACAACCTAGTAAAAAATATCACCCCAGAATTATTTGAACGTTTACAGTACGGTGCATCTACTGGCAAATGGCCAGATGGCACACCGCTATCTGATGAGCAAAAGCAGCAAACAGTACAGCTTGTTATGCTATACCAAGCAAAAATAGCGCAGTCTAATGAGCAATTTACCATTGGCGCTAATGGCGAAATGATCCAAAAAACAAAAGCACAACTACAAAAAGAATTTAACTCAGAAAACGAAATAGCTAGGTTTAGTGAACATGATCTTTAAACACCTTTTTACACCAAAGTGGAAACACCCAAAGCAACAAGTTCGTCTAGACGCAATTGAAAAACTAGATGTACAGCGCGACGCTTCAATTTTAAATACTTTAGCGCTGGAAGATAACTCAGCTGAAATTCGTCGTAAAGCACTGCAAAAAATAAACGAGTTACCACTTTGGTGGAAAGCTTATAAACAAGATCAAGCACTTAAAGATGTAGCTGAGCTACAAATCTCAAATGCGGTATTAAATAACGAAAGCGCACTGAGTGCACGAATTAAAAGCGAATACATTGACCGTTTTGCTCCAGTAAAAACATTAGAAAAGCTCGCATTTGCTGAAAAAGAATTACAGGTAAGGGTAAAGCTTTTAAAACGCTTAGCTAACCCAAAACTAATTGAAAAAGCATTCAAAGAAGGCAGCGAAGAGCTACAAGTACAACTTGTTGAGCTTATTATTACGCACCAACTTATAAAGCCACTAGTAAAGCACGCTAAAGGCGCTGCATTACAAAGTTTAGAATCGCACCTAGAAAACGAGCGTTTAGCAATAGAAATGCCTGCGCTGGTTGAAAGCGCAACACGCGTTATTTTAGCCAAATTAAATGCGCTACGTGATAAAAACGATTACGCCATTGTAAACCCACAAGCAGGCGATTTAATGGCGCAGTGGCAAGCATTAGAGCTTAAGTGGCTTAGTGAAGAACACGTAAAAACGCTTGATAAAAAGTACATTAGCATTACCGACAAGCTCGATGCCCATATTGAAACTCTTAAAGCTGAACATGAGCAAGAGCAGCAACGCTTAGCAATGCAACAGCGCCAACTGCTAGCACTGGCAACATTAGAGGCGCTAAGTGAAGAAATTGAAAACGCATTACAGTTAGGTTTAGAAACCCCTGAGCAAATTCAGCAAGATTGGTTAGATGCAAAAGTAGCGCAAGCAAAGCAAACGCTAAGCGATGCACAACATGCAGATAACGCACAAACAAAGCTTGTTGTTAACAAGCTAGAAAAGCTATTTAATCAGGTTGCTAAGCTTCCAGAGCTCACCGAGGCTATTAAGCAATACAATAGCGCCTTTAGCGAACTTAAAGAAATTAAGCCTGCCGAGCAGTTAGCTGATTACGACATAGTACTCAACACATTTAATACTATGTTTAAACAAACACGTAGCCACTTAAATGTACTTGATGGCGCCGTTGAGAAAAACTTTAAAGCGCAGTTAAACACGCATAAAAAACAATTTTTAGCGCAAATGAGTGAGCTTACAAAACCACTTGAAAAAAACCAAGGGTTAGCTAAGCGTAAAGCTCGTGATGTGAAACGCCTAATAGAAGAAGGCCGTTTTAATGTAGCATTTGGCGTTTTTAAAGGCTTTGAAGAGCTTTTTAATAAATTAACAGTGCAGTTTCAGCAACCACTTGTAAATTTAAAAGCTGATTTAGAAGCGCAGCTAGCAGATGCAAAAGATTGGCAAAAATACGCAGCCGCACCAAAACGCGAAGCATTGCTTGAAGAAGTAAGCGCATTAGTGGGTGAAGAATGTAACGACCCGCAGCAGCGTGCTGAGCAAGTTAAAACACTGCGTAAGCGTTGGAATGAGCTTGGCCGTTTAGACACAGAGCAAGAAAAACAACAGGGTGAGCAATTCGATAGCAATATTGAGCTGTTATTTGCCCCATGCCGTAGCTACTTTGCAGAGCAAGAAGTAGCAAGGGATGCAGCTAAAGCTCAACGCGAAACAATTATTAGCGATATGAATGCTCTAGGCACTCAAAATACCGAACTAGAAGGCTTTGATTGGAAACAATATGAGAGCCAATACAACCGACTAAATAAAGCATGGCGAAGTGTTGGCAAAGTGGATCCTAAAACATACCGCGTATTGAACGATCGCTATAAACAACAGCAGCAAACGGTTTTAGCCACACTTACTGCATTTCATAAATCTAATGCGGCTCAAAAAAATGCACTCGTTGAACAGGCTCAGTTATTATCACAAAGTGATGACCTAGCAGCGGCATGTCACGAGCTAAAGCAGTTACAGCAACAGTGGCAAACCATAGGTTTTGCAGGCTTAAAAGCTGAAAATGCCTTGTGGCAAAAGTTTCGTCAGTTTAATGATGAAACTTTTAGCAAGCGCAGCAACGAGTTTGAGCAGCAAAAATTAGCGCAAACCGAAACAGATAATCAAGCAGCGACAGAACTAAGCGAGCTTGAAAGCGCACTGGCGCAAGTAAATCAAAAAGCTCAGTTGCACGACCTAGAAACAAAAGTGAAAGGGTACACGCAATATAAGTCGTTGGCGCCAAAAGTAACGGCACTGTTAGCGGCTATAGATGAAAAGCTAGTATTGCTTACAAGCCAAGCACAACGCGCTAATTTTGAAGCACTTATTGATGCACTTGAAAATAACGATGTATTACCAAGTCAGTTCCAAGCGCCACTTGCAACATCGCTAAGCAGTGAGCAGCTTGTAACACGAATGGAAATTTTGGCAAATGTAAGCTCGCAAAATGCTGCGCTTAGAATGGCAGAGCAAGTTGCTATGCTAGACGATAAACACCGCGGCGAACATGCTGATTTAAACTACTATCTAAAGCAGTTGCTAGCGCTCAGTAAGGGTTCAGTTGAGCCTGACACACTGGCAAAAATTAAAACTATTTTTACAGCATAATATGTAAGTTACTTGTATTGCTACAGGTATTACATTTTAAAAGCCGCTGTTAAAGCGGCTTTTTTATTATTAACAATTACTCTAAAGGGTTCATATGAGAATTTTACTACTTATTGTAACAACACTTTTTTTGACCGCCTGTAACACAACTCAGGGCGTTTCTATTTACTCTTTTACAAGCTCCGAAGTTGAAAGCGTACTTGGCAAGCAGTTACCTAAGTTAAGTGAAAAAGTAAGCTTAATGGGTTTGCCAGTACAGTTTGATGTAAACGATTTAAGCGTAAATATTGGCCCAGATAACCGCGATGTTGTAGTGCTAGGGGCAGATTCAAGTGCGGAGATAAATGCTTTTGCTCTTAAGTATCCCGTTCGCTTAAAGCTGCAAATAGAAGGGAGCCCATTTTACGATAGTGAGAAAAAAGCCGTGTTTTTACGCAACATTAAATTATTAGATTCGAGCGTAGATGCGGGCGGCTTTAAAGGTAATCTAGGCGCACTTGATAATGAAGCCATGGACGTTATAAACGCATTTTTAGCGGTAAATCCGGTTTATACATTAAACATGGATGACCCTAAAATGATGCTATTAAGCAAATTACCTCTAGATATGAAAGTCGTTGAAGGTGCAATTAAGTTAGTACCCCGCCTTTAATTAGATCTAGCGCGGTGCTGTGTACGTATAAAATCTGACTTTCAATTGATTAGGTTTTAATTATGGCAACACCGCGCAGCGTTCCTACCTCACGGCTTTCTCGATTTGCAAAACTTGGCTCTTTAGCCGGTGGCGTTGCGGCCAATATGCTAATAGATGGTACTAAAAGTGCCATAACTGGCAAGGGCTGGGATAATAAATCTTTATTGCTACAACCTAAAAATATTGAAAAATTAGCCACACAGCTTGCTCACCTTCGCGGTGCAGCAATGAAGCTTGGGCAGCTATTATCTATGGACGCAGGAGACTTACTAAGCCCTGAGCTTGCAAAGTTGTTAGCGTTACTACGATCAGACGCCAACCCTATGCCGCATAAACAACTTGTGGCAGTGCTTAAACAGCAATGGGGGAGTGAGTGGTTATCGCGATTTTCGCATATTGAATTAAGGCCCTTTGCAGCAGCCTCTATTGGGCAAGTGCATTTGGCCTATCAAGAAAACGGTGAAAAGCTAGCTATAAAAATTCAATACCCTGGCATTGCCCAAAGCGTAGAAAGCGATGTAGATAATGTAATATCGCTTTTGCAAATAACACGGTTACTCCCCAATGAGCTTGATATAAAACCTCTCGTTAGTGAAGCTAAAGCACAATTACTGGCAGAGGCTGACTACGAACGTGAAGCTAACTACTTAAACAAATACGCTAGTTTTTTAGCTCACTCAAATACCTTTAAAGTTCCTAAAGTGTATGCGCAACATAGCACTAAACAGGTTTTAGCTATGGAATTTGTAAACGCTAAGCCCATTGAGGGCATTAATGACCTGCCGCAAGATGAGCAAAACACCGTAGCAGCTGCTTTAATCGATTTATTTTTTAAAGAAATGTTTGAATTTAAACTTGTGCAAACCGATCCTAATTTTGCAAATTTCCACTATCAAAGCGAGAGTAAAAAAATCGTACTTTTTGATTTTGGCGCTACTCGCAAAATATCCCCTAGTTTAAGCCAAGCTTATTTAGCTTTGTTTAAAGCGGGTAGTCAAGATAACCGTGCTGGTGTTTTATCTGCAGCAGTTGAAATTGGTTACTTTAAAGATGACATTGTTGATAGCTATAAAAATCATGTTATTGACTTATTTTTAATGGCTTGTGAGCCATTAAGAGTTAAAGGTGAGTTTGATTTTAAAAATAGCACTTTGGCCAATAATATTAAAAATGCAGGGCTTGAACTGAGCGCTCAATCGCAGCATTGGCACACCCCACCGGTAGATGCTTTATTTATCCATCGTAAATTAGCGGGGCTTTACTTAATTGCCGCAAAGCTTAATGCAAAAATAGATGTTAATGCATTATTTAAGCACTACATTTAGAGCTGTTATTTTAACTGTTAAATTAATAGATACATGCCATAATGCTCGCGATATTTCGCGAGGGTGGTGCAATGATTAAACAGTTTTTAAATGATCCCAAATTATTATTAAATGCCGTAGGTGAAGGCATTTACGGGTTCGACTTGTCGGGCAATGCGGTGTTTGTAAACCCAGCTGCAGAGCGCATGACAGGTTGGAAAGCCGGGGAGTTGTTAGGCAAAAAAATTCACCAATATCACCATCACAGCCATGCAGATGGCACACCTTACCCAGCAGATGAATGCCAAATATATTGCACTATGTTTGATGGTAAACGCCGAGAAGTTAAAAACGAAGTATTTTGGCGTAAAGACGGTAGCTCATTTGCAGTAGAATACACATCAACCCCAGTATATCGTAATAATGAGCTAATTGGGGCCGTAGCGGTATTTCGCGATATTTCATCGCAGCAGCAAACACAAAATGCATTAAAAGAGGCCTTAGCGCAAGTTAAGCATTTAAGTGAGCAACTACAAGATGAAAACAACTATTTAATTGCAGAGCTTAACGAAGACTGGCAAGACTCAGGGTTGGTTGGGCAGAGCCATATTTTTCAAACCATGCTTGAACAAATTAAACTCGTTAGCGAAACCGACAGCACCGTACTTATACTCGGTGAAAATGGCACGGGCAAAGAGCTGGTGGCTCGTAACTTACACCGTTTAAGCGATCGTGCTAATCAAGCCTTTATAAAAGTAAACTGTGCAGCGTTTACACCCAGCTTGTTAGAATCTGAGTTATTTGGCCACGAGAGAGGTGCTTTTACCGGTGCCAATGAGCGGCGTAAAGGGCGCTTTGAATTAGCAGACAAAGGCACTCTTTTTTTAGATGAAATAGCCGAACTTCCCCTTGAGGCGCAAAGTAAGCTCTTAAGAGTAGTGCAGGAACAAGAGTTTGAGCGCGTTGGCGGTAGCACTACATTAAAGGTAAATATTAGAGTGTTAGCGGCAACAAATCGCGATTTATGGGAAATGGTGCAAAAAGGTAGTTTTAGAATTGATTTATATTATCGCCTTAATGTGTTTCCTATTAAAGTGCCTGCACTAAGAGAGCGCAAAGAAGATATCCCTTATTTGTGTACTAATTTAATTATTCAGCTTAATAAGCGTTTGGGTAAGCAGCTAAAAGGTCTCAGTAAAAAAGCAATTAGCCAATTGCAATCCTACGACTGGCCTGGAAATATTCGCGAGCTCCAAAACGTACTTGAACGTGAAGCTATTTTATCAAAGCACGGCGTGCTTAAACTCAGCCAGCCTTTACAGGCGGGCGCAAGTAATGTGGTTAATGGATCTTTAACACTTGCTGAAGCACAAAAACACCATATTATTGCCGTGCTTGAGCTATCTAATTGGCAAATATCCGGTGATAAAGGCGCAGCAAGTAAGTTAGGGCTGCCAGAGAGCACACTGCGCTCTAAAATGCGTAAACTAGGTATTGCTAAGAATTCGTGATATTTAGCGGGTTTCGTTAAATATCGCGAATTTAATATGTGTTTAAAAGTGTATACCGTTTAATATCAATGTCTTACAGCAGGTTTTAGCTTGGTCTGAAAGTTGCAAAAGTTTACTTAATACCGTCACTATTAAGTAACTACTATGAAGTTTGATATTAAAGAAGAAGACATGATCATCAAGCCCTACAAAACAGAGGGCCCGATTTACATCCGCGAACAAAAAGGCTTTTTTCAGCGCATAAGACGCAACTTAGGTTGGTTACTTATGCTTACGTTTATAGCCATACCTTGGATACAATATAAGGGTGAGCAAGCAGTGCTACTTGATGTAGCAACGCAAAAATTTACAATTTTTGGCTTAACCTTACTTCCGCAAGACTTTATGATTTTAGCGCTGCTATTTATGGTTGGCGCATTTGCACTGTTTTTTGTAACAAACTGGCTGGGTCGAGTCTGGTGTGGTTACACATGTCCGCAAACAATATGGATGTTAATGTTTAGTTGGGTAGAGCAGCGTATAGAGGGCACACGTAATCAGCGTATTAAGTTAGATAAGTCAAAATGGACACTGAGCACTTGGCGTAAAAAAATTACTAAGCACAGCGCGTGGATTGCTATATCCGTACTTACGGCCACGTCATTTATGGCCTATTTTATACCAGCTAAAAGCTTATACATGGAAATGCTTACTTTGCAGTGGTCGGGCATTACTAGCTTTTGGGTGTTTTTATTTGCTTTTTGTACTTATGGTAACGCCGGTTTTTTACGTGAGAAAATGTGTAATGTAGCGTGCCCTTATTCACGCTTTCAATCAGTTATGTTTGATAAAGATACACTCATTGTAAGTTACGATGCTCAGCGCGGCGAAAATCGTGGTCCTAGAAAGCGCAAAGCCGATCCAAAAGCACTTAATTTAGGCGATTGCGTAGATTGTAACTTATGTGTAGAAGTCTGCCCAGCGGGCATTGATATACGTAATGGCTTGCAATATGAATGTATAAACTGCGGTTTATGTATAGATGCATGCGACGATACTATGGATAAATTTGGCTACGAAAAAGGGTTAATTAAGTACGCGAGTGAAAAACAAATGCAAGGCAAAAAAACCAACCCATTTAGGCTTAAATTAGTGGGGTATGGTGTACTTACGCTTGTGTTAATTGTTTCTATGTTTGCGTGGGTTTTACAACGTACACCTATAGAAGCATCGGTGCTGCGTGATAGAAATGCATTATATCGCGTAAACTACGAAGGTTTGGTCGAGAACCCCTACACATTAACTATTATTAATAAAACTCAGCAGCCATTACATTACACAATAGCCATTGAAGGGATGCCCGTTGCATCACTCACTGCGCCAAGCTCTATATTAGTATTACCCGGTGTAATGAAAAAAGTGCCGGTAACAGTCACAGCCGATGGCTACGATATTAGTAAAAAAGTAAGCCCAATTAGTTTTGTCGTATCAGCAAATGAAAACCCTGCTATTTCCATTACTAAAACCAGTCAATTTTATAAAAATTAATACAGTGTAGTCGACCATAAACAATGGCTTGCGCTTTAACTAGCTCAAGCCATTGTTTAATTTATCTAAAATAAAGTGCTTTGCTGACTCTAGGTTATCAAACAGGCAATCTTTAAAATAAACATCTCTTTTAGCGTTTTGCATTATTCGTTGCATTTGGCTAATAGCAATAGGGGACGTAAGCACAAAGGCGCTAATTAAACAGTTGTTTTGCTGCATGCTGTGGCTTATAGCTACCATTTCTTGCTCGGCTTGTGGAGTGGCAGCTAAAACGTTTGATGAATCGCTTATATACCCCCATTTCTCGCCTTTAACTGATTGAATGGTTTCAAATAGCGCTGTTTTAAATTTGCATAAAAGCTCAAGTTCTAAATTTCCGCTAAATTGCGCAATCACTATATTACCGTCAAGCGATAAATTAACGTGTCCGTGCTCATTTTTATATTCCATTAATGCTCCCTAAATTAGCGCTTATTATAAAGTTAGTTTAGCAGCCAAAAAGGTACAAGTGGCTGCAAACTCATTAAAGTGCCTTAATATAATCCAATGCACCTGTAATAACAGCAACTTGTGCGAGTGTGCATTGCTCATCGGTTGCACTTGGGCTATCGGGGTAAACCTCGGTTGTAGTTACATAAGGAGCGTCTGTAAAGCCCATGCATAGGCCTAACTCGCGGGCTGCGTAATTAATTACACCAAATTGCTCTTGTGGCACGCCAATTAGTTTATTATTTTCGTCGCTAGGCGCTATGTGGGTAACTTTTTCTACACTGTTTAAAATAGCCTTTTGAAATGCAGGGGCTGGTTTGTTGCTGTCGGCCACTAAATAAAACCCATCAGGGATATTCCAGTTAGTATTAATTTTGCCATCGCGTGCAGCAAGGGCTGGCCTAAATTCACTGTTATCTGTATCGGTGGTCTCGTGTAAATCAATATGGGCTATCAACGAGCTATTGAGGCTGGCTACATAATTCATAATTGCTGCTGACTCTTGCGCCGGACTATTTTTATAAAAAGAGCGGTTTGGATCAATAGCGTCTGGATTCCAGCGATTTATAGTTTCAAATCCCCATGGGCTAATACACGGTGCAATAATAAAGTTATAAGTATCTACATAATCTGCAACGGCAGTATCTACAAAAGCAAGCGCACCCATTACACCACTGGTTTCGTAGCCATGTACTCCACCGGTAACTAAAACGGTAGGGCGGCTGTTTTGCCAGTTTTTACTTTTTAATAAATACAGTGGGTAGCTAGATTGCTCGTAGTTTAACGTGCCGTATTGCTCTGCGCTTAAATGCGAATGGGTTTGCTTTATTTTGCTCAGCACTAACTGGCTATAATCACGTTTTTTTTGCTGAAGCTTTAACCACTGGGCTTTCTGCGCTGCATTCCATGGTGTGTGCGGCGTGCCAATTGGGTATGTAGTGTTGCTCATTGTGTGCCTTTATTTATTTTTTATAAAGGCGCTAGCTTATCGCCGCTCATTTAAGGCTGCAACTAGAAATGCTCGGTTACGGTATTGGTATTTTCGTATAAAGGCGCATTAACACGTTTATGTTTATCAAATAAGTACTCACGCAGTGCTTCTTTTCCATGTTCAATACTTATAATTTTTGCAGCGTAGCCTAAGTTTGTTTTACGAACTAAATCTATAAAAAGCGTGACCTTTTTATTATTAGGCAGCTTAAATGAAATGTGTTGCGCATTGGCAAGTGTATAGCGTTGATCGCGAGGTTTTAAAAGCACACCACTGCTTGAAAGCGATAGCACATAAAAGCGCTCACTTTGTAGGTTTAATTCAGAATAACGCCAGCTTCTATCCACGCCTTCAGTGTCTATAACTTCAGGTGCGCTTAATACAGGGTTAAATTGGCCATCGTCATTAAGCTTAAACTCTAATGGAAACCATAACTGGTAGTGTCCTACCTCTGCTAGCATGGTTAATTTAGCGTGAGATAGTAAGCCTTTTAGTGTATCTGGCAGTGTGGTTTTTAGGCTTAGTTGCGAGCTCTCGTTTATATTGTCCTTAGTATTACCTACAACAGACGAAATAAAACTTAACTCTTCCTTAGTTAAATTCATATTATTTCTCGTTTAATAAAAACTTCACATTAAACTAATATTGCGTTTTGTACAATATTTAAGCGTTAAGTTTAAGCGAAATTAAACACACATTTATACTTAATACGTAGCGAGTTAACTATGATAATATTTGCTTTTAGCTATAGTATATCAAGGTTTTATGGCGCAGATTATTGCCAACCCAAGCTGGTTAGGGCGTTTTTTTACCCGTATTAAATACGTGACTATTGAGCAAGCTTCGCTGGTGGTTTATTTTAAAAACAAAACCAGTTATTCATACCCAATAGGCGAGTTTACTAACTTTCCTCAACTTAAAAAAGCACTCTTTAGCAGTAAAATTACGTTAATAACTAATAAAAGCACCGTTATTAGTTTTTTAAACAAGCAACAAGCAACAAGCCTTAATGATCAATTAAACGTGTTAGTTGCAAGTTCACTAGAGCAAAAAGTGAATAAAGCAAAAACTCTCTTAAAACAATACGCAACGAGTGAATACCTACGCGATAGCAATATACCCATACTCAGTAAGTCGGTATTCTCACTTGCTCAACAATTTAGTAGCGCGCCTGCGCTATGGCAGCAGTACTTAAGCCCGGTAAACGTTAAATTTTTAACTATTTTAAATAGCGCAGCCACAACCGAGCTTGCTGTTGCTGAGCTTCGCCAGCAGTATGAGCAAAAGCAACTCGCTATTAAAGGCGACTTTTATAATAAAGTAGAGTCTAATCCACTGACTCTTGAACAGCGCTTAAGTGTTATACGCGATAACGATAAAAATTTAGTACTTGCCGCTGCGGGTACAGGTAAAACGTCAGTAATGATTGCAAAGTCATTAGATCTAATTGCACATAACACCGTAAAACCCAAGCAAATATTAATACTTGCATACAACAAAAATGCAGCTAATGAGCTAAAAGCGCGCTTTGAGCAGCGAGCTAAACATGCGGGGCTAAATATTCAAGCGCCGAGCA
The DNA here is from genome assembly GCF_002221525.1 of Pseudoalteromonas espejiana DSM 9414. NCBI lineage: Bacteria > Pseudomonadati > Pseudomonadota > Gammaproteobacteria > Alteromonadales > Pseudoalteromonadaceae > Pseudoalteromonas > Pseudoalteromonas espejiana. The sequence continues at coordinate 1,426,240 of NZ_CP011028.1, forward strand.
TTTTAACTTTTCATGCACTTGGGCTTAAATTGCTACAAAGCGCTGAACAATCGCCTGTGGTTTCTAAATTTACCACTAACCCCATGTTACTTAACCAATGGCTTACTCAGTGGGTGAGTAATAAAATAAAGTCAGATCCCGCATTTTGTAAAACCTATATTGATTTACTCTACGAGCTTAAAAATATAGTAAGCCACAAACCTGAATCGCATCACACGCAAACAATTAAAAACAGCCAATATCAATCGCTAGCGGGTTATAAAGTGCAGGGGTATCAGCAGCTATTAATTTCAAACTGGTTGTATTTATACGGTATTGACCATAATTATACGCAAGGTGAAAGTACTGATTTTTATTTACCTAAATATAATATTTACTTAGTCCACTTTAATATTGATAGGCAAGGAAATCCCCTTTTTGGTATTAAAAAGGCAAGCTACAGTGAGCAAATTAAACACTTACGCAAACAGCATAAACAAAACAATACTCCTCTAATCGAAACGTTTGATTACAACTGGCAAGAGGGCAAACTTGAACAACGTTTAAAAGCACAACTGCAAAAACATAAAGTAGTGGCCAATTTTATTGGCGAGCAAAAAGTATATGAGCGCTTAACAAGTACAGGGCAACTAAAACAAAGTATAGAAAAATACTTAAGCTGCTTAAGTGCAATCCGAGTAGAGCAATTATCAGCCTCGCAACTGGTTGAGCGTATTAAGCAAAGCGGTATTAAAAACCACAAAAATTACGCTACGTTATTATCAACTATACATAGTGCATATACGCAGGAGCTTAACACCCAAGGCGCTATTGATTTTGACGACATGATTATTAAAGCCGCTAACTTAGTTAAAACGGGTAAAGCGGTTGTGCCATGGAGCCATATTTTAGTAGATGAGTTTCAGGACATTTCACGCGCTCGTATGGCGTTTTTGAATACACTAATAAAATATGGTGACAATATTCGCTTTACCGCAGTAGGAGACGACTGGCAGGCTATTTATCGTTTTTCGGGTGGTAAATTAGCATTTACAACGCGCTTTAATAATTTAGTGGGTAGCCATACGCTCACTATGTTGCAAAAAACGTTTAGGTATAACAATAGTATAAGCGAGATAGCGGGGCGTTTTGTAATGCAAAACCCCGAGCAGTACAAAAAACAAATAACAACACATACACAGGTGCAATCTCCACAAGTTATTTTGCTCGACGATATACACCAAGGCAGTAAATCGGTGGCAGAAAAAGTGCAGCAAACCATTGCCACAATAAATAAAAATAATAGTGCAGCAAGTATTGCAGTGATTGCGCGGTATCGGTTTTTGCTCAATGGCGTACAAAAACATTTAGAGCCTAAACCGGTGTCAAACCCTGTGCACTTTTGGACGCTTCATGGTTCAAAAGGGCTAGAGGCTGACTACTGTATTATTATTGGCTTTGAACAAGGTAAGTTAGGTTTTCCAGGTGAGCACCAAGGTAACAATTTAGTTGAGGCACTTTTGCCAGTACAAGATAAATACCCTCATTCAGAAGAGCGTAGATTACTGTATGTAGGTATTACTCGAGCTAAACATAAAGCGTATTTAATTGCCGACCCCCACGCGTGTTCAACATTTATTAGTGAGTTAATTAACGACAATTACCCCATACATATTGCCTCCAAGCTATTTAACAAACCACCTAGTTAAGCAATACACTTTTTAAAAGCGCTTGCATAGCTGAGCCGCAGTAGTGGCTCTATGATTTTTATAATATTTTTATACCCCCAGACTTATTGGTACACTGCGCCAATAAGTATATTAAAGTAATACAGAGCAACTATGATAACACCAATTAAAAAACCTAAGTTACACCAATATATAACCGCACTCCTTGTTATGGGGTGTTCGTGCTTTGTATCGGCTCAGCAGCAAAATCAAACCTTAGTATTGGCTGGCAGTGATTATACAAAACTTGCGCCCAACACCGCTTTGTATTTACTAAATACCAATACTATTAATGACATTGCCAGCAAATGGCCTAATAAAAACGATAAAGCAAAATCTGCCACAGTTAAAAGCTTAAACACATTACTTAAAAAAATACCCAGCGAGAGCGTTTTAAAAAGTAACTTATTATGGCAATGGCGCGACAGTAATAACGAGCAGCTAAATAGCTTAACCAAGCAAGAGTTTAATTTTGTATTCGATATGCTTGAACAGCCAAGCACAGCAAAAAATACAAAACAAAATGAGCAATTAAATAGTATTTCGCAATTTATTGTGGGCAGTTTAAAAGTTGCAAGCCCAAACCCAACTATGTTGCTGGTAAGCGCAGCACAGCGCGACCCCTATGCACAAGTGGCTGGGCTAAAGCGTTTATTACCCGCTAATGTTACTAGCCAATGGCTAGCGTTAACGCCAGCACTTGCTAAGGCAATTACTCAAAATACATGTAATGAGCTGCCAACGCTTAGGCAAACTCAAATGGCTGTATTTAACAGAGACAAAGTTTACCCTGCGCTTACCCAAGCAGAGCAAGCGCTGTGTAACAAAGGCGTACCTGCTTTAGTAAACTTAATAAAAAGTAGTACTGGTATATTATTTAGCGATGGCAATAGCGAACGCGTTCAAAAGGTACTTTTTGATAATAACAACAAGCCTTACCCATGGACTGCCGCAATTAAATCGCGCTCAGTAATTGTTGGCTTAGGGGCAGGTAGTAAAGTACAAGGTGCAAAGGTTTATAGCTCAAAAATTAATAACGTAGATGCGTTACTCAGTGACAATAAAGCAAATTCAGCGGCAATAAAAACGGGTGTAAACACCTTTAAATATGGCCTGCTCGATACGCATTTTAGTGAGCAAAATCGCACTTTTAATTTAGCGACGGCGCTTAAAAGTAATACAGTGCAAGGGTTAAATATTAAAAACGGCTTTGGGGTAGACAAAAACACGGCGCTAGTTGTGATCAAATCTAACCAAGGTGATTTAATAACCGTTATAGGTGAAAGTGGTGTAGTACATTTAAATACGACCAAGCAAGCTGATACTTACAGTTACTCTTATTGGCCTGCAGGCAGTGTAATAAATATTACCAATAATACATTTTCACTAAGTGAGCGCACCATTAGCCAAGCACTTCCTAGTGTTAAAATACCCCCTTTACCGGTTCAGCGTTTTGGTAATATTTTAACCGATACAAAACTGCGCTCACTTACCCAAGCTATGTGCCTAAGCCAAGAGCAAAGCGCCGTAGGCCAGCAAGATGAGTTTTTAATAAACCTAACAGCTACCGACAGCACGCTTTATTACCGAGTTAACGCTACACAATATGGCTGTGCAGTAAGTAACTTAAATATAAGCGTAAAAAGCTTTTAATATTAAGCAATTGTTGTAATACCTAATTGCTCGTAAGCGAGTGTTACAAGCTCGTTATTAATTGGCTGCGGCGTTAAATCAACGCCGTGCTCTAGCTGCTCTACTATTGTTTTAAGTAACTGAATGCGGGCAAACCATTTGTGGTTGCCTGCTATTAAATGCCAAGGGCTCTTTAGTGTAGAGGTGCGTTTAAACATTGCGTTAATTGCCCGCTCGTACTTTGTCCATTTTTCTCTGTTTCTAATATCTTCAGCGGTCAGCTTCCAACGTTTTACAGGGTTATTTAAGCGTTCTTTAAAGCGCTTTAATTGCTCGGCTTTATCTATGTGTATAAATAATTTGATAATTTTTACGTTATCATCGGCTAGCGTGCGTTCAAATTCATTTATTTCTTGATAGGCTCGTTGCCATTGACACTTACTAGCAATCCCTTCTACTCGCTCAACTAATACTCGACCATAATAGGAACGATCAAATATAGCCAAAGTGCCAGAGGCAGGTAATACCAATCCGCAATAATACTTAATCATTTTGCGGGGGCTAAACGTGTCGCTATCTGTGTTAAAAAATTCTTATTTAGAACAACTAAACAGCGAATTTTTTGCCTAGCTATCAACACGTTTTTCCATCCTCAAAATAGCTTACTTAATTAAGCGAATTGGTATAAGCTTTTTTTGAAAGCGATATAAATAATGCTTACTTTGCTCTTCACTCGAAGGTGCTGTAATGGGGTAAACCCGATAACCGCGTGGATCTAGTTTTTCGGTTAAGCGCCTAATAGCTCCGCCTTTGCCGCTAGCATCCCAGCCTTCTATAACAATAATTGCACGCAAACCTTGCCTAAAATAAGCCTGTTGAATATGCAGCATACGTTTTTGGAGTTGTTTTAATTGCTGCTTGTATTCTTTGCGGTTACTAATAGTTTGCGATAAATCAACCTCGGCTAAGCAGGGGCAGGACGTACTAAGCGTAATTTTTGATGGTTTAAACATAACCACTCCTTAGTGCATTTATATAAGCTAATAAAAGTAAAAGTTTATAGCTGCTTGTAACTAAGGTTAGTACTTATCAGTACAATTTTAAGCAAAAGGTTTATGTTTATATTCATGGGCTTTAAAATAGTGCCAACGTTAATTTAAATGCTGTGATTTGTGCAGCAAAGAATAAGAGCATTATTTATGAGTAACGAGCACGACATAATAGACAACCTAACAGATCTAGAAACTTTTTTAGTCATGGTAGAAAGTGGCGGTTTAGGCTTAAAAGGTGTATCGGGTGTTGGCATGGCTACTAGCAATAAAGATGGCAGCCACTTTGTCGCGGTATTTGACGACAAACAGCAGCTATTATTAGCGCGTGGCATTACTACAGAAGTGTTTGAAAATGGTAAAGACATGGTTCGAAATGGGGTAGGGCGTAAGCACTAAACTCTATAATTAAAGCGCCATAAGGCGCTTTAATAAAATCACTTAACTTAACTTTAAAGCCTACCCACTTGTTTTGACTTAATGTCGGTTACAATATTATTCTCAAATCTAATTAGCACAATATACATTCCACCAATTGATCCTTTGAGCTTATAGGTAAACTCTTCTTTTTTAACTAACTTATCACCGTTACCTATATCAACCGCATCATTTAAAACGTCTTCATAAATAGGCGTACCCACAGTCGCAATAATATCAGATTTAGTTTTTCCGACGCTCAATAGGTTTCCGTTATCAAGCCTAAAGCTACCTTTAGCAAATACAGTGCTGGAAACAAAAATAAACAAAAGGAATGTAAAAACACTAAGCTTTTTCATCTGTTACCCTCTATTACGTGGAGTTAAATGTTATGTATACAACGTAAAAAGAGAAAACAACAGTAAAAGGAGATAATAAGCGGGAGTTTAAATGGTCGGTATGGAGAGATTCGAACTCTCGACCCCTGCCACCCCATGACAGTGCGCTACCAAGCTGCGCCACATACCGAACGTTGTTTGCAATAGTACGTATATTTTATTAAAAATCAATAAGTGATTGTTTGTTTGCGTGTTTATTGCGCAAAAGGCTTGAAAAACCACAGTTGCGCACACATTATAATTTAGTCTTTATTTAACCATTGGTTGATCGATTCGTACATTTCGTCCCGTATTAGCGGCTGTGCGTCTTTGTTAGGGTGTAATTGATCTCTTTGCATTAGCTCTGGCTTACCCGCTATATTTAATACAAAAAAGTTCATTAGGTGCACGTTTGTTTTTTCACTGACTTGTGTAAAACTGTCGGTGAACATTTTGCTGTAACGGGGTCCGTAGTTTGGTGGAATGTATATTTCCATTAACGATACCATAGCATTAGCTGCTTGGCTTTTTTCGATTAGACTCGTTAAGTTTGCCTGCATTTTTGTTACCGGAAAACCACGCAAGCCATCGTTTGCACCGAGTTCGATTAGTACGTGGCTTGGCTCGTATTGCTCTAGTAAGGCATCTAGCCTTCGCAATGCGCCTCCAGTTGTTTCGCCACTAATACTGGCATTAACTAGCTCTATATTACGTTGCTCTGCATCGTATTTATCTTGTAACAATTTAACCCAGCCTTGCTCTTGTTTAAGCCCATAGGCTGCACTTAAACTGTCTCCAAGTATTAAAATCGTGTTGTCTGCTGCTGCACTAAGTGGTTTGATAACTAAAAATAAAACGAATACAAAACGTAGGATTGAATGAGTCATATGTCAGCGCTTTCTCAATTAAATATTATTCAAGTAAATGGTTTGTCTAAAGTGGTTTCTACCTTTGAAGGTGAGTTGCCCATCCTCAGCGACATCAGCTTTAATGTCAAGCACGGTGAGTCAGTCGCTATTGTTGGCACGTCGGGTTCAGGTAAATCTACGTTATTAAGTTTATTAGCGGGGCTTGATACTGCAAGCAGCGGTGAAATAACCCTAGACGGCGAACCTTTACACCAACTAGATGAAGAGCAGCGTGCGGCACTACGTGCTGAAAAAGTCGGTTTTGTATTTCAGTCTTTTATGTTGGTACAAAGTTTAACCGCGCTTGAAAACGTAATGCTACCCACTGAACTTGCCGGCGAAACCGACGCAAAAGAGCAAGCGCTCGCTTTACTTGAAAAAGTAGGCCTGAGCCACCGAGTTGATCATTACCCATCGCAGCTTTCTGGAGGCGAGCAACAACGTGTTGCAATTGCCCGTGCGTTTATAGGCACCCCTAAAATTTTATTTGCCGATGAGCCATCAGCAAATTTAGATAGTAAAAACGGTAAAATGGTTGAATCGTTATTATTTGATTTAAACCAGCAGCACGGGACCACCCTTATTTTAGTAACCCACGATGAAGCTCTCGCGCAAAAGTGCCAACACATAGTACAAATTGAAGCCGGCCAGTTAGTTAAAAACTCAAAAGAGGAAATAACGAATGTGGGCTAAGTTAGCACTTAAATTATTCGCCCGTGAATTTCGCCGTGGTGAGCTAACGGTAATAAGTGCAGCAATTGCTTTGGCTGTACTAACAGTACTTACGCTTTCTATGGTAACTGAGCGAATAGGGCAGAGCATTACGCAAAAAAGTAGTGCGTTTATAGCGGCCGACCGTGTTCTTGCGAGTGCTCATAAGCTTGATACTGCATTTATTACCAAAGCAAAAGAGATGAATCTGCAAACTGCACAAATGGTTTATTTCGATACTATGTTATTTGCCAATGACGAAATGCAATTTAGCTCTGTTAAAGCGGCCTCTAACGAATACCCGCTGAAAGGGGAGTTAAAAGTAAAGTCGTCTTTACTTGGCGAAACGGTGGTTGCTCAAGGTGGCCCAAAACCTGGTAATGTGTGGTTAAGTGAATCTGTTTTTTACAGTTTAAACATAGATATAGGAGCACAAGTAGAACTAGGCGCTGCGCTATTTAATGTTGAAAAAGTAATAGTAGAAGAACCAGACGCGCCGTTTAATGTGTTTTCGAGCAGCCGAAGAGTGCTTATAAATATTGCTGATGTAGCTAAAACAGAGGTAGTGCAGCCGGGCAGCCGTGTAAACTATCGACAATTATACGCCGGTGATGAAAGCGACATTACAAGCTTTTACGAATGGTTAAAGCCACAAATGGCTGAAAACCAACGCTGGTATGGTGTAAAAGACCGTCAATCGCCAATTTCTAATAGCCTTAACCGAGCAGAAAGCTTTTTACTATTGGCTGGCCTACTCGGTATTATTTTAGCAACCGTTGCTATAGCGGTATCGGCTAAACGTTATTGTGAGCGCCAATACGACCCAGTAGCAATGATGAAAACTCTAGGCGGCAGCCGAGCGTTAATTCGTAAAATATATTTTATGCATTTGCTGATGGTTTGTACCATGGCCGTTATTGTGGGTTTAGCTATTGGTTATGGCTTACAAGAAATAGCTACACATTACTTAGCTCAAAGCATGGATATGGAATTGCCAATGGCGGGCTTTAAACCTTGGCTGGTGGCTATAAGCACAGGTGTTATTTGCGCTGTTATGTTTTCTATTAAGCCCTTGCTTGATTTATTTGATATCCCACCACTTAGAGTACTGCGCCGAAATTTAGGTGACCGCCTAGCAGTGAGCCGTGTACATTTAGGTTTAAGCGCTTTGACCGTATTTTTATTAATGTGGCTATTTAGTAACAACATTAAAATCACGCTTATTTTATTTGTATCTACCCTTGCCCTAATTGGGGTGTTATTTGTGGTGTCTAAATTAATATTTGGTGGCGGGCGTAAGTTAGGTTTAAAACCTGGTAACAGTTGGTCATTGGCTATTGCCTCTATTCAAAAGCGCGCTAATGTAAATGCAGTTCAGCTGATCAGCTTTTCGTTAGCAATTAAGTTATTGCTGTTTTTAATTGTGCTTAAAAACGACATGATTTCTGATTGGCAATCACAACTGCCAGCCGACGCACCAAACGCATTTTTAGTAAACATTACACAAAATGAGTTAGAGCCAGTTAATAACTACTTAGCCGAAAACGATATTTTAGTGTCTGACTTTTACCCAACTATTCGTGGGCGTGTTAACGCGGTAAATGGTGAGCATGTTGCACGTAAAGTGTCGCTGCAAGACAACGAGAAAAAAGATGAAGAAGCTCGCTCAGGTATTGGCCGAGAGCTTAACCTTACATGGCTTAAAAATGTGCCTGCACAAAACGAAATTATAGAAGGGCAGTGGTTTGACGAAAACGCCATTGGTGAAGCATCGGTTGAAGAGTCAATGCTTGAACGCCTAGATGTAGAAATAGGCGACACACTAACATTTTTAATTGGCGCGCAATCTTTCGATGCCAAAATTACCAGTGTACGTAAGGTAAATTGGGCCACCCTTAAACCTAACTTCTTTATTATTTTAAGCCCCGATGTATTAAAAGACTTTCCGGCGACGTACATTTCATCAGTTCGTATTGAGCCTGAGCAAAAGCAAGCATTTAGCCAGCTATTGCGTACTTACCCAACTATTACGGCCATTGATGTAGACAACTTTGTTAAACAAATTCAATCTACAATCGAGCAGGTATCCCTAGCAATTGGTTTTGTATTAGCCATTGTCGTATTGTGTGGTGCGCTTGTACTTATATCGCAGATGCAGGCAAGCCTAGGTGAGCGCATGCAAGAAATAGTAATTTTACGAACGCTAGGTGCTAAAGGGCGCTTAATTAAAAACGCGACCTTATATGAGTTTTTACTTTTAGGTGGTTTAGCGGGTTTTGTAGCGGCACTGTTTAGCGACGTCGCATTATTAATTGTGCAGCAGCAAATGTTTGATTTAGCAGGTAAGCTTCATCCTACAATTTGGCTTGTTGGGCCTGTGTCGGGAGGCGTATTTGTAGCCGCACTTGGCTATTTTATGATTGCCCGTAAGCTTAAACAAAATACTCAAGGGTTAGTACGCGCATTAGCTTAACCTTTAACTTATAACTAAAAACGCCCGCAAACACTGCGGGCGTTTTTGTTTTTACGCGCCACTGGTAATTTATACAGTGCTCTGGCATTATTACCGCTATTGAAAAATAACAATAATGAGTGTGCTGTTTGGCCATTATTTTAGGAATAGATCCTGGTTCGCGATTAACAGGGTACGGTGTAGTTGCTCATCAAGGTGCAAAATTTACCTATTTAGGGAGCGGGTGCATAAAATTAGCCGAGCACGAATTTCCTATTCGCTTAAAAATGATTTACCAAGGGATCACACAAATAATTGAGCAATTCTCGCCAGAAACTTTTGCCATAGAAAAAGTGTTTATGGCCCATAACCCTGACGCCGCACTTAAGCTTGGTCAAGCCCGAGGCGCTGCTATTGTAGGGGCGTCTATGGCTGAGTTACCTGTATTTGAATACTCTGCACGGCAAATAAAGCAAGCCGTAGTAGGTAACGGGGGCGCTGATAAGTCTCAGGTACAGCATATGGTTAAAAATATTTTAAAATTACCCGGCACTCCACAAGCCGACGCTGCCGATGCACTTGCCATTGCTATTTGCCATGCTCACTCAGAACAAAATTTAATTAAACTAGCGGGTAGCGCAAGCAAAACCGTTAGAGGACGTTTAAGGAAATAATTATGATTGGCCGCTTAAATGGCATTTTAGTTGAAAAACAACCACCTGAAATTTTATTAGAAGTAAGTGGTGTGGGTTACGAAGTACAAATGCCAATGACCTGCTTTTATGACTTACCAAACATTGGTGAAAACGCCATAGTTTACACCCATTTTGTAGTACGCGAAGACGCGCAATTGCTATTTGGTTTTAATAATAAAACTGAGCGAGCCTTATTCAGAGAGTTGTTAAAAGCCAATGGCGTAGGGCCTAAACTCGGTTTGGCCATATTATCGGGTATGTCGGCGCAGCAATTTGTAAGCTGTGTAAATAACGAGGATGCAACCACCTTAGTTAAGCTCCCGGGTGTTGGTAAAAAAACAGCTGAGCGCTTAGTACTTGAAATGAAAGACCGATTAAAAGATTGGGGTAACGACTTATTTACGCCATTTAGTGATAATGCGGTTATAGAGCCCCCTAGTGATGCGACTATTGCTAATAATGCCGCAGACGACGCCGTATCGGCACTGGTTGCACTTGGTTATAAATTGCCACAGGCTCAAAAAGCAGTAAAATCGGTAAGTAAACCTGATATGTCTACTGAGGTTCTTATTAAAGAATCTTTAAAATCAATGTTGTGAGTAAACCATGATTGAAGCTGATCGCTTAATTGACGCGAGCGAAAAAACCAACGAAGACACCATAGACCGCGCAATAAGGCCTAAGCTTTTAGCTGACTATAAAGGTCAGCCGCACGTTAAACAACAAATGGAAATATTTATAGAGGCAGCGCGTAGCCGCGGTGAAGCGCTTGATCATTTATTAATATTTGGTCCTCCGGGCTTAGGTAAAACAACACTTGCTAACATTGTTGCCAATGAGCTTAACGTAAGCATTAAAACAACCTCAGGCCCTGTGCTTGAAAAAGCCGGCGACTTAGCAGCGCTACTCACTAACCTTGAAGAGGGTGATGTACTGTTTATTGATGAAATACACAGGCTTAGCCCACAAGTTGAAGAAATTCTTTACCCAGCAATGGAAGATTACCAACTTGATATAATGATAGGTGAAGGCCCAGCCGCACGTTCTATTAAGCTAGATTTACCCCCTTTTACATTAATAGGGGCTACAACACGTGCAGGGTCGCTAACTTCTCCGCTAAGAGACCGCTTTGGTATAGTGCAGCGCTTAGAGTTTTACTCAGTAGCTGATTTATCTCACATTGTAGGGCGCTCAGCCCATTACCTCGATTTAGAAATGTGTGACGATGGCGCTACTGAAATTGCAAAGCGCTCGCGCGGCACGCCACGTATTGCCAACCGTTTGCTACGCCGTGTTCGCGACTATACACAAGTAAAATCAGACGGTACCGTTAATGCAGCAGTTGCCGAACAAGCACTTGATATGATTGATGTAGATAAAAGTGGTTTTGATTATATGGACCGAAAATATTTACTCGCTATTATCGAAAAGTTTATGGGTGGCCCCGTTGGTCTTGATAACTTAGCCGCCGCCATAGGTGAAGAAAAAGAAACCATTGAAGATGTAATAGAGCCTTTTTTAATTCAACAAGGGTTTATACAGCGCACTCCTCGCGGGCGTATTGTGTCAGATAATGCATACCACCACTTTGGTTTACTCCCCAAGCAAGACTAACCTCTATACCCAGCCTATAGCTGCAAAGCTATAGGCAATCCTCTTATTTAATCAGGGCGTGTTGAGCTTTGATGGTTGAATTTGCAGCAGTGTGTTTGGTTTTTAGGCAAGGCGGAGCCTATGAAGTGTGGTTATTCCCAATAAATAGGCGATAACGCAGCATAAATACCAAACATGCGCTGCCCTTCGGGTTCTGCCTAGGGGCGTTAAACTCTTTGTTGCCTACATGGATGTAGGTAAGGGGCGTGAGCAGGACGCGGAAGCTTTGCTCGGTTTTTACTTAGCCCACTAGGTTACAAACCTCGCGCCGCGATTTAATCGCCCCTAGATTGAACAAATTTCAATCCGCAAAGGTCAACACGCCCTAGGGCGTGTTGATCTTTGTTGAAAAAGTAAACGGCATAGCAACAAGGTATAATTGGTTTCGCCAAAAATCAAACATACCACCGAGAACGGATGTTGCTATGCCAAGAACAATGTTAACAGATAAACGCTGGTTAAAGCTCAAAGAATTAATGCTCAATAGTGGTCGAGTTTATAATAAATTTGACCACCGAATGACGCTAGAAGGTATTTTGTATCGAATGCGCACAGGAATTCCTTGGCGAGATTTACCACCACACTTTGGGCTTTGGAGTACTGTGTTTAGGCGCTTTAACTTATGGTCTAAGAAAGGCATTTTAAATACTATTTTTAAACATTTAGCCCTCATCACTGATTCTGAATGGCTATTCATTGATGGCAGTATTGTGCGAGCACATCAACATAGTAGTGGTGCAAAGAGCGACAAAGATGAGTCGATAGGTAAAAGTCGGGGTGGCTTTTCAACTAAGATTCATCTGGCCGTTGATAGCTATGGATACCCAGTACACTTTGAATTAACAGGTGGTCAGCGAAATGACTTTGTTATGGCAGAAAGCCTAATAAAACATTCGCCTAAAAGTGACTATGTGATTGCTGATAAGGGCTACGATAGCCAATCAATTCGTGACTATGTAACTGAGCATGGAAGTGAGCCACTAATCCCTCGGCGTAAAGATAACACCAAGAAAAACAATGATATGGATTGGGATCTATACAAGTATCGACACTTAGTTGAAAATGCGTTTGCACGAATAAAGCACTTCAGAGCAGTATCAACTCGGTACGATAAATTAGAAAGGAACTATGCATCAATGGTTTCATTAGCATTCGCTATTATGTGGTTATCGATGCATACCTGACTAAAATACAAACAAAGATCAACAACCCCTAGGGCGTGTTGAACTTTGCGGATTGAAATTTGTTCAATCTAGGGGCGATTAAATCGCGGCGCGAGGTTTGTAACCTAGTGGGCTAAGTAAAAACCGAGCAACAAAGAGTTAATCGTCCCTAGAAAGGATCCAAAGGGCAGCGCATGTTTGGCATTTATGCTGCGTTATCGCCTATTTATGTGGAATAACCACACTTCATAGGCTCTGCCTTGCCTAAAAACCAAACAATCTGCTGAAAATTTAACCATAAAAAATCAACACGTCCTAGGGGTTGTTGATCTTTGTTTGTATTTTAGTCAGGTATGCATCGATAACCACATAATAGCGAATGCTAATGAAACCATTGATGCATAGTTCCTTTCTAATTTATCGTACCGAGTTGATACTGCTCTGAAGTGCTTTATTCGTGCAAACGCATTTTCAACTAAGTGTCGATACTTGTATAGATCCCAATCCATATCATTGTTTTTCTTGGTGTTATCTTTACGCCGAGGGATTAGTGGCTCACTTCCATGCTCAGTTACATAGTCACGAATTGATTGGCTATCGTAGCCCTTATCAGCAATCACATAGTCACTTTTAGGCGAATGTTTTATTAGGCTTTCTGCCATAACAAAGTCATTTCGCTGACCACCTGTTAATTCAAAGTGTACTGGGTATCCATAGCTATCAACGGCCAGATGAATCTTAGTTGAAAAGCCACCCCGACTTTTACCTATCGACTCATCTTTGTCGCTCTTTGCACCACTACTATGTTGATGTGCTCGCAACAAATATATTAGTTAGTTAACTTTCATTCAGTTTGTTGCAAATGTAATCAAAAAATTAAAATCATTTTGTAATTCACTTAACGTTAAGACTGGCGTGGCTATGCTGCGTACCAATAAAGCTATTGCGGCAAGAATTCGCTATTTTTTACTACCTTAAAAATCCGGTTATTTACATTAAACCTCAGTTAGCATGGTAGTAAAATTTAGGCAAAAAAAAGCCCGCATATAATGCGGGCAAACAACAAGTTGAAGGAAGTAATCCAGGGGAACTACGTTTTACTTAATAAGGTTTTATCCAAAAAGAGTAAAACAATGTAATACGATTTAAAAATCCTATTACTAAGAACTGGGCTTAATGAAAAAAGATTTCATTGTGTGCGCTAGCTCGGTATGGGTGAATAATACGTAAGAACCATTTTTTGTTCAAACTAGAAAATTTAAAATTTCAGATAAAAAAAACTAATCTGATGAATTTTATTGTTGTTTAAAAGTTGTTCGTTAATTTAGTGTTAACTTTATAAGTTTATGATATTTAATGAATAACTGGTCTGAGTTGTATGGCGTCAGTATTAGTTAAATTAGTTCGTTAGTTGAAGCTTAAATTACTTTTGCGTGCTTATTCACTTTTAATGAATAAACGGTGCGTTTTATTAAGTTTTCTGCGTATATTTACGCACTTTTGTAGTAATTAGTTGTTTTTTATAAAGTGTAATTGTCGTGTTTTAGAAACAAACCCGAGATTTACCGTAGATTTAACGTTTTTTGTTGCCAATTCATAGCAATATCGTTGTCAGCATTAAATTGACTCGATACACTAGATGCAACTATTGGCCGTGTTAACGGTCTTAAACAAAATAACCAATATGACGTTTTTTGAAATTATTTAGGAGTTTAACGTGGGATCAGGGCTTAATTTTTTAGATCTAATTCTAGAAGCCAGTTTGCTTGTGCAATTAGTGATGCTAGCGCTAGTGGCAATGTCTGTTATGTCGTGGGCAATAATTTTTCAGCGTAAAAAAGCAATCAACGAAGCCTTGTCTAATGCCAAAAAATTCGAACAAAAATTTTGGTCAGGTATCGATTTAAGCAAGTTATACAACGAAATTTCATCTCGCAGTGGTCAATCTCACGGTATTGAAGCACTATTTACCTCAGGCTTTAAAGAGTTTGCCCGCCATAAAAAGAATACTTTTCAAAGTGCTGGTATTGTGATGGAAGGTACGCACCGCTCTATGCGTGTGGCGCTTTCGCGTGAAATTGAAAAACTTGAATCGAGCTTATCGTTTTTAGCCACAGTGGGTTCTATTAGCCCTTACATCGGCTTATTTGGTACTGTGTGGGGTATCATGAATGCATTTATTGCACTAGGTGAAGTAAAGCAAGCAACCTTACAAATGGTAGCGCCAGGTATTGCTGAGGCACTTATTGCAACAGCAATGGGCTTATTTGCGGCTATTCCGGCAGTAATTGCTTACAACCGTTTTGCAAATAAAGTTGAAAAGCTAGAGTCGCATTATATCAACTTTATGGAAGAATTTGCCAATATATTACACCGTCAAGCAGCTACCCAAATAGAGGCTCAAGCGAATGTATCAGCGTAAGAAGCGCCGTCCGGTCGCAGAAATTAATGTAGTACCTTACATTGATGTAATGTTGGTACTGTTAATTATATTCATGGCAACAGCACCGCTTATTACTCACGGTGTAAAAGTTGATTTACCAAAAATGGAAGAGTCTGATTTAGTTGATACTAAAGACACGCCACCTATTATTGCCTCAATTGACTCTGCGGGTAAGTACTATGTAAGCGTAGGCACCGACCCAGAAGAGCCAATGGAAGCATTAGATGTGGCAGCCGTAATTAAGCTACAACTAATGAAAAACCCTGATGTGCCAGTAATGATTAAAGGCTCTGGCAAGGTTTCGTACCAAGAAGTATTGTTATTAATGGACTTTTTAAAGAATGCTGGCGTACCATCTGTGGGTTTAATGACAGAATCCTTTGAGGGGACACAGTAGTAACATGAATAGTTCTATAATCAAGTCGGTACTTTTGCATTTAGGTTTAGGGGGCTTTTTGTGGGCAACTGCAAATATTCACCCGCCTGCACCTAAAGTAATGGAAGTGACACTTAATTCGGCTATTCCTGAGCCTGACAATGCAGTATCGGCAGTAACTGTTGATCAAAAGCAAGTTGAGCAAAAAATTGCTGAATTGCAAAAAAAAGAAGATTCAAAAAAGCGTGCAGAAGACAAACGCATTCGTGACTTAGAGCGCAGAGCAGCTAATGCACGCAAACAGCGTGAAGCTGAAGCACGCAATATTAAAAAGCTAGAGCAACAGCGAAAGGCTAAAGAGAAAGAAAAAGCACAAGCTGAGGCTGAAGCTAAAAAAGCACGTGCAATTGAGCAAAAAGAGCGTGCTAAAGCTAAACAAGCCGAAAAGCAAAAGCAAGAAGCTGAAAATGCAGCAAAAGCCGCTGCAGATAAGCGCAAAGCCGAAGAAGAAGCACTTAAAAAAGCAGAAGCCGAGCGTAAAAAACGTGAAGCTGAAGCAAAAGAGCGTGCAAAAGAAGCAGAGCGTAAACGTCAGCAAGCATTGCAAGAACAAATGCTACAAGAGCAACTTGCTAAAGAACAAGCCGCTCGTAGTAAAATTCGTCAGCAACAAGTGGTGAGTGAAGTTGATAAATACCGTGCATTAATTATGGCGCGCATTCAGCAAAACTTACTTATTGACGAAAAAATGAAAAACCAACAGTGTCGAGTAAATATTCGTTTAGGGTTTAATGGTTTAGTAACGCAAGTTAAATCGTTAGGTGGTGATAAGCTTGTGTGTGAGGCGGCATTAAGAGCTGTGCGCATGGCCGATACATTACCTGTATCTAAAGACAAAGACGTATTCGAACAACTTAAGAATATTAATTTAACAATCAAGCCAGAATTTTAAAGGAATGATATGTTCAGCAAAATTAAAGTAGCCTTTTTAGTTATATTATTGGGGTTTCAAGGTGTTGCAAATGCGGCACTTGAAATTGTAATAACCGAAGGGGTAGATGGTGCACGGCCAATTGCTATTGTGCCTTTTAAATACCAAGGTGTTGGTCCAATTCCACAAAAACTAAGTGATGTAATTGCTGCCGATTTAATGCGCAGTGGTAAGTTTAAACCGGTCGATATTGCACAAATGCCGCAACAACCAAGTAAAGATGGCGAAATTGATTACGCCGCTTGGGTTAATAAAGGTGTAGAAGCCGTTGTTGTTGGTGAAGTTGAGCAGCAAACAGACGGGCGCTACTTAGTACGCTATGAGTTAGTTGATGTTATTCGCGGGCAAATCACCGGCGGACAAACAAAAATGATGACGAATGGTAAATTAGTACAAAGCCAAGACCATATTTTAGAAGCGCGTGAAAGCGTAATTGGCCAAGCTGGTTTTCGTCGTTACTCACACCGCATTAGCGACGTAGTTTATGAAAAGCTAACCGGTGAAAAGGGCGCGTTTTTAACTAAAATTGCTTATGTAATTGTGCGTGAAGACGATGCTAAACCTTACCAGTTAGTGGTTGCCGATTACGATGGCTTTAACGAGCAGGTGCTACTTCGCTCAAAAGAGCCGTTAATGTCGCCAGCATGGTCGCCAGATGGGACTAAACTTGCGTATGTAACGTTTGAAAACCGCCAAAGCCAAATTTATATCCAAGATTTATATTCAGGCAAGCGTGAACTTATCACAAGCTATCGTGGTATTAACGGTGCACCGCAGTTTTCGCCAGATGGTAAAAAGCTATTATTAGTGCTTTCAAAAGATAAAACCGGTGCTACCGAAGTTTACGTTTTAGACTTAGCTACCCGTAAAGAAACACGCCTTACACGCCACCGTAGTATAGATACTGAACCATCTTGGTATCCAAATGGTCAAGATATTGTGTTTACATCTGAAAGGGGTGGTAATGCCCAGATTTATAAGTTAAATTTAAGAACTGGTAGGTCACAAAGATTGACCTTTGACGGCGATATGAACCTAGCGGGTTCAATAACGCCAGACAGTAAAGAATTAGTGATGGTTAACCGTACCAACGGGCAGTACCATCTTGCTAAGAAAGAGCTGGCTACAGGTGCGTTCCAAGTTTTAACACGAACACGCCTTGATGAATCACCGAGCATAGCGCCAAACGGTTCGATGATCATTTATAGCACGCTTCATAACAATAAACAGGTACTCGCGCTGGTATCGATGGACGGTCGCTTTAAAGCACGCTTACCCGTGCTAGACGGACAAGTAAAGGCGCCAGCTTGGTCGCCATATTTACAGTAATATTTGCTGGTTTACTCAAAAATAGGAATCTACTCAATGCAACTTAACAAAGTACTTAAAGGCCTGCTAATCGCTGTGCCAGTAATGACATTAGCCGCTTGTAGCTCATCTTCAGATATTGATGAAGGCGCAGCTAACCAATCAAACCAAAGTGCTGTTGAGCAATCAACAAACACAGATACAGTTGAAGTAGCAACAATTTCACCTGAACAACAAGCAGAAGAGCAACTTCGTCAAAAGTATGAAGCGCTTCGTCAAGAGCAAGTAATTTACTTCGACTTCGATAAAGCCACTGTTGAGAGCAAGTACGCAGAATTACTTCGTGCACATGCTGAGTTTTTAGTTCAAAACCCATCAGTTAAAGTATTAATTGAAGGCCACGCTGATGAGCGCGGTACACCAGAGTACAACATTGCACTAGGTGAGCACCGTGGCCAAGCAGTAGAAAAATACCTACAAAGCTTAGGTGTTTCTGCAAGCCAAATGTCAGTAGTTAGCTACGGTGAAGAGAAGCCAATGGTTAAATCTCGCACTGAGTCAGCTTTCGCTAAAAACCGCCGTGCGGTACTAGTTTACTAAGATAAGAGATATTATGAAGCCGAAAATTATTTTGGCAGCCATGATATTGAGCGGGAGCACCCAAGTTTTGGCTGCTCCCGCTCCTGTTTCAGAAGCTGCAAGTTCACAGTCGAGCATAGAGAAGCGTTTAGCATCACTTGAAAACATGATGCAGTCGCGAAACTTATTACAAGTTGAATTACAGCAACAACTTAACTTACTACAAGATGAAGTAAGCCAAATCCGTGGTGTTACTGAAGAACAAAGTTACAAGCTTGAAAAAGTACTGCAACGCCAGCGTGAGCTTTATCAAGAAATAGAAAACCGTGTAAGCCAAGCTTATACACAACCTGCTGCTGCGCCTGCAACTGATTATACGCAACCAAGTGATGCACAAACCTATAGCAGTGACTTATCTGAAAACGAAGCTTACGAACGCGCTGTAGCGCTAATAATGAAAGATAAACGCTACGATCAAGCTATTCCTGAGTTTCAAACATTTTTAACTACGTATCCTAATTCAGTATATGCATCTAATGCACACTATTGGCTTGGGCAATTACTTACTATTAAAAATGACGGTGTTAAGGCAAGCGAGCACTTTAAAGTGGTTGTTAATGAGTTTCCAAATTCAAATAAACGCCCAGATGCCATGCTAAAATTAGGTACGCTTTTACAAGAGCAAGGTTTAAATCAAGACGCACAAAAAATATTGGGTGATCTAATTAACCAATATCCAAGTACAACTGCAGCAAAGCTTGCAACCGAGCGCTTAGCTAACTAGTCGATGAGCAATTGATTTAAGCAGCTATTTTGGTGCTTAAACTATATAGAAATACTCGGCGAATCTTGTATTTGCATGTAGTTTGAGCACAAACGCTTTAATTTTGCTCACCTAGACATAAAAACTTAAAAAAAGAGACATTTTCGGTTGCACTCATTTTATAAATAAGTATTATAAGCGCCCGCAGCAAACGAATGGTTACCCCACTCAAAATGCGGCAAAAAGAGCGGGTCATTAGCTCAGTTGGTAGAGCAGTGGACTTTTAATCCATTGGTCGATGGTTCAAGTCCATCATGACCCACCATTCTTTATTTGTTTAAGTAAAGCATGGTTTCTATCGGCGGATTTACGCAGTTTACTTTTAGAGTAAACAACCAGAGCGGGTCATTAGCTCAGTTGGTAGAGCAGTGGACTTTTAATCCATTGGTCGATGGTTCAAGTCCATCATGACCCACCATTCTTTATTTGTTTAAGTAAAGCATGGTTTCAATCGGCGGATTTACGCAGTTTACTTTTTAGAGTAAACAACCAGAGCGGGTCATTAGCTCAGTTGGTAGAGCAGTGGACTTTTAATCCATTGGTCGATGGTTCAAGTCCATCATGACCCACCATTCTTTATTTGTATAAGTAAAGCGTGGTTTCAATCGGCGGATTTACGCAGTTTACTTTCAGAGTAAGCAATCAGAGCGGGTCATTAGCTCAGTTGGTAGAGCAGTGGACTTTTAATCCATTGGTCGATGGTTCAAGTCCATCATGACCCACCATTCTTTATTTGCATAAGTAAAGTGTGGTTTCAATCGGCGGATTTACGCAGTTTATTTTTAGAGTAAACAACCAGAGCGGGTCATTAGCTCAGTTGGTAGAGCAGTGGACTTTTAATCCATTGGTCGATGGTTCAAGTCCATCATGACCCACCATTCTTTATTTGTTTAGATAAAGCATGGTTTCAATCGGCGGATTTACGCAGTTTACTTTTAGAGTAAATAACCAGAGCGGGTCATTAGCTCAGTTGGTAGAGCAGTGGACTTTTAATCCATTGGTCGATGGTTCAAGTCCATCATGACCCACCATTCTTTATTTAGGTAAGGTTTGGTTCAATCGGCGGATTCACGCAGTTTACTTTTAGAGTAAGCAACCAGAGCGGGTCATTAGCTCAGTTGGTAGAGCAGTGGACTTTTAATCCATTGGTCGATGGTTCAAGTCCATCATGACCCACCATTCTTTATTTGTTTAAGTAAAGTGTGGTTTCAATCGGCGGATTCACGCAACGCTTTTTCTTATAAAGCATTTAGAGCGGGTCATTAGCTCAGTTGGTAGAGCAGTGGACTTTTAATCCATTGGTCGATGGTTCAAGTCCATCATGACCCACCACTTCTAAAATCTTCTTTTTCTTCCTTATTTTATTTAATTCAGTTTCTTATTTTTATTTATAAACAGCATGCTCAGATAGCTGTTATTTAGCCCTGTATTCTCGTATAATTTGCCGTAATTAATGCACTGTAGATGAAGTGGTCGAGAACATGAGTCTAGCTCAAACTATTATGCCAGAAGGTTATATCTTTCCTCCTAAGCCAGCCCCGTTAACACAAGACGAGCAAGGCGAATATAAAGCGCGTATTAAACAATTACTGAAAGATAAAAATGCAGTACTTGTTGCGCATTATTATACTGATCCTGAAATTCAAGCACTTGCCGAAGAAACGGGTGGCTGTGTTGCCGACTCATTAGAAATGGCACGCTTTGGTGCACGTCATGATGCCGACATGATAATTGTTGCTGGCGTGCGTTTTATGGGCGAAACCGCAAAAATTTTAACGCCAAATAAAACCGTTGTTATGCCAACACTTGAAGCAACCTGTTCGTTAGACATTGGTTGCCCAATTGATGAGTTCTCTGCGTTTTGCGATCAGCACCCTGAGCGTAAAGTTGTTGTATATGCAAACACATCGACAGCGGTTAAAGCGCGTGCAGATTGGATTGTAACCTCATCGTGTGCGCTTGAAATAGTTGAACACCTTGATGAGCAAGGCGAAAAAATTATTTGGGGCCCAGATAAGCACTTAGGTAGTTACATTCAAAAAAATACCGGTGCTGATATGATCATGTGGAATGGCGCATGTATCGTACACGACGAATTCAAAACGAAAGCACTTAAAGACATGAAAGCGCTGCATCCAGATGCTGGCGTGTTAGTTCACCCAGAGTCGCCAGCTGAAATAGTTGCACTTGCAGATGCGGTAGGTTCAACAAGCCAACTAATTAAAGCGGCACAAACAATGGACAACGAAAAGTTTATTGTTGCTACTGACCGCGGTATTTTTTACAAAATGCAGCAGCTATGCCCAGAAAAAGAGTTTTTTGCAGCCCCAACTGCCGGTGAAGGCGCGTCTTGTAAAAGTTGTGCACATTGCCCATGGATGGCAATGAACGGCTTAAAAGCGATTGAAGAGGCGCTAGTAGACCCACAGGGTAAAGAAGTATTTGTAGATATGGATTTACGCGAAGGTGCACTTAAGTCACTTAACCGCATGTTAGACTTTACAGCCAACATGGCAAAGTAAATAACACGCTGTATAAAAGCGGTTAAACCAGCTGGTTTAGCCGTTTTTTTATGCCTTTTATATATTGCTGATTGATAAGTAGGCAGTTAACGGCGCAAACTTAAAAATGCCTTGCACCTATGTTACCTATTTCATACTATAACGCGCTGTTGCAATGCAACACCGTGGAGGAATGGCTGAGTGGCTGAAGGCGCACGCCTGGAAAGTGTGTTTAGGTTAATCCCTAACGAGGGTTCGAATCCCTCTTCCTCCACCATTATTTAAAAGCCCAGTATTTATACTGGGCTTTGTCGTTTTAAAATCCTACCGATTGAAGTGCTTTTATTAGCTCATGTTTTTCTATAGGCTTAGAGATATAGCCGTCAAATAGTTGAGCATACAAACGCTTTTGTTCACTCAATACATTCGCAGTCAACGCTAAGATAAGTTGTTTGCTGTTTTTATTTTTAATTATTTTACACGCTTCTAAACCGTTCATTTTAGGCATTTGAATATCCATTAAAATAATGTCGGGTTCGTGTACTTCATATAATTCAACGGCTTCAATACCATTGTTGGCAATAATAATGTTTGCACCTGTTGCCTCCATAAATGAAGATGCTACAAGCTGGTTTATTTTGTTATCTTCAGCAATCAGCACTGTTTTGTTGGTTAGGTTAGGTAATACCAGCGCAGCATCGTTTGCTTTTACAGCGCTTGCTTGGGCTTTAACCAGTGGCAGTGTCACAGTAAATTGGCTGCCACTACCTAACTGGCTACTTA
Organism: Pseudoalteromonas espejiana DSM 9414; assembly: GCF_002221525.1. Taxonomy (NCBI): domain Bacteria; kingdom Pseudomonadati; phylum Pseudomonadota; class Gammaproteobacteria; order Alteromonadales; family Pseudoalteromonadaceae; genus Pseudoalteromonas; species Pseudoalteromonas espejiana. The sequence continues at coordinate 1,448,807 of NZ_CP011028.1, forward strand.
CGCTAATAGTGCCATTCATTAATTCGACCAATGATTGGGTGATAGCCAAACCTAGGCCTGTTCCACCATATTCACGAGTGGTTGATTTGTCTGCCTGTTCAAAGCGCTCAAATAGCCTTTCTAAGGCCTGCTGAGAAATACCTATGCCTGTGTCAGATACTTTAAAACTTAGGGTGTCTTCACCTTTTAAGCTCACCTGCATTGATACAGAGCCTTCGTTGGTGAACTTAATCGCATTAGAAATTAAATTTAAAAATATCTGCCTAAGCCTTACGGGGTCGCCAATCCAATTGTTGTGCTCAATATTATTAATAATTTCAAGATTTATGTTTTTCTCGTTGGCGGGTATTAATAAATCAGACTCTAAATGATGCATTAATTCATCTAGCTCAAAAGGTGTTTCTTCTATTGAGAGCTTTCCTGCCTCTATTTTCGAAAAGTCTAAAATATCGTTAATAATGGTTGTTAGTGAGCGAGTGGAGTAAATTGCTTTTTTTAAATAATTTCTTGCTTTATCTGGTAGGTTTTCTTCTTGAAGTAGTTGCAACGTACCAAATACACCGTTCATTGGTGTTCTTATTTCGTGGCTCATATTGGCTAAAAACTCAGATTTAGCACGCGATGCATGTTGCGCTTGCGATATCGCGTTAGCAAGGGCTTGTTGCTGTTCAATATGGCGTGTTAAATCGTACGCAATACCTAAGTAACCAACGGCTTCACCTTTATTATTTAAAAGCTTAGTAACACTTAAATTTACTTGTGTTTGTTGCTGGTGCTTGTCTACGTAAGTCCACTGGTTTGTATTTTTATTATTTAATTGTGCTTGCAGTAAAAATATATCAAAGCTTAGCGCTACCTTTTGGCCTTGCTGTTTTGTGAGATCATCAATGAGTGTTTGAATTTCACTGTCTAAATGAAATATAAATGGAGTAAATTTACCTATTACTTCACTGGCTGTGTATTTTAATAATTTTTCTGCCGCAGGATTAAACTCACTAATTAACCCGTCTTTGTCTGTTGCAATAATAGAGTAGTGTGCACTGTCTAGAATACTTCTTTGCAGGGTGGTTATTTCTTCTAATTGCTGAGTACGAGAGTGAACCTCAGACTCTAAATTTTGGTTAGCGTGTTGTAATGCACGTTTATGCTCTTTTTCCATATTTAAAATTATGCGATTTTTTTGCGCCTTTTTATAAGTAATGAGTTGCAACGCAAGCAGCGCCATCATAATTAACGCAGTAAGTAATAAGCCGCTCATTAAAGGTTGGTAGCTTTTTTTAAGGTGTGAGCTTTTTAAAAATGATTGTGATGCCTGTAGGTTTATTTTCCACTGCCTACCCATCACTTCAATTGTTTTACTACTTGCATAAGGTGTACTTAGGGATTTATCTCCTAAATTAAAAAACTCAACGGTTTGTGTATCTGTCACATCGCTAATACTTAAAAAGTTAGCACCAAACTTATCGAGTGAGCTTAAAATGTTATCAATTAATAACGGGGCGTAGGTCCATCCGCTTAATTGAGCCAGTCGCTGTTTAGGCTGCATTGCAACAGTAGCTGTATTGTAAACAGGTAAAAGCATTAAAAAACCATGCTGGGCTTTTTGATTTGCTTGAACGAGTGTTAAGGGTGCTGTGAGTGCTAGCCCGTTTGCAGTTGCTGCATTAAGTGCTGCGCTTCGGCGGTTTTTTTCAGAGCCAATGTCTAAACCAATGGCGGCTAAGTTTGGTTGCTCAGGAAATATATACTGAATTATAAAGTGTGAATTGCCATGCTCAGCTATTGTTTTTAGCGCAAATTGATGGTCGGGGCGTTCAGCTTGTGCAGCTTCGATAAAAGAAGCTAATTGGTTATCTGCTACTTTTTTAATAAAGCCTATACCACCAGCACCAGGAAACTCCTGTGCATAATTACGGCTACGTGAGTAGTTTTTTATAACGTCATAATTAATTTTATCATGAGGTAACGCACTTATAAGCCCTTTAAGCCCGCTTAAGCCATAACCATATAATTCAAGGCGCTGTGAAATACCATTTGTGATGTATTGAAGGCGTGTGTCTAGGGTTTCTTTAATTTGGCTAGTGAGCTGTTGGTCAGCTTTAAATTGATAAAATATACTGCACACAACCCCTAACAGCATAATAATAACTTGGCTGGTAATGGAGGTTTTTAACCCTTTAACTGCAGAGTGTGGCGCCGCCATTAACTAATCCTTTTATATAATACGTATTTAAGTATTCACCACTATAAAGTATTAATATAGCAGGTATCAAAAAGGAAACAATCATAAAAGTTTGTAATAGGTACGGTGTTTATACTGTTCCGTGTAAAAACAATATTAAGCCGGTATAACTAAGGGGTAACAAGTACACATAAACGATTAGCTATAAATACTCAATGAGGGCGCTTTCCCATTCTTGAATAATAATTTGGCGCTTCATCTGATCGTCTATCACCAATATTTCAATGCCTAATGGTACAGGGCGAAGCTGACCTTCAGATATATCAAGCAAATGCTTTTGTTTTACACGTACTTCGTTATTAATTGGTTCAAAGTTAGTAAAGTTAGCCATATCGGTTTGACCTTGAACTGACACTAAGTAATCAATAAAGCGCTGAGCCTCTAATACATTTTTTGCGTGTTTAGGAATGATGGCGCTGCGCATTATTACAGAGGTGTAGTCTTTAGGTTGCACCACAACAATATTAGGGTGCTGTGCTGCCCACGTGCGCGCATAAGAGCTCAGTATGTTATAGCCAATATTTAGCTCGCCCGTAGAAAGGGCCTTAAGTATGTCGGCGCTGCGCCTAAATACACGTGTACTATGATAGCCAAACGACTCAAGCATACGCCCATAACTTGAACTTTGCTCGCGGTCATGTGCCCACAGTAAATAGCCTATACCTACTTGAGTTATATCGTAAATACCAATACGGCCTTTAATTTGCTCACTTCGCCTACGTATGAGTTCTAGTAGTTCGTTACGGCTACTTGGCGCCACCTCTTTTCCTAAAAAGTCTTTGTTAAAAGCAATAACGGCGGTTTCGTAGGTAAAACCAAATACCTCATTGCGCCATTTACCCCAAGCAGGGAGTTTATTTGTATATTCAGAGCTATAGGGCTGTGCGTAGCCATCATTAACAAGTTTTACTTGTAAGTTCATGGCCGAACTTAACAGCACGTCGGGTGGGTTTTTTACATCAGCTAAAAACTCACGGTAAACACCGTAAGTGCTCAGTTCGTAATAATCAATTTGCACCTCAGGGTGGCTTTTTTGATATGCCGACAAAAAAGGGGCAATTTCCATTTTGTCAGCGCCGCCATATATTTTAAGTACTGTTTTTTGTGTGCTTTTGGCAGGAAACACCAGTGGCGTTTTTGCACTTACACATGCACAGCTCATTAAGTAAATAAGCACTAATACCTTAATTACGGGGGCTAAAAATCTCAATGTTCGTCCTCTGTCAGCATCAGCGGAAAGTTAATTTCAAAAATAAGCCCAGAAGGGGTGTTATCAAGTAGTTTTATTGCAGCGTTATGATGCTGTGCAACTTCTTTGGCAATACTAAGGCCTAGGCCACTTCCGGCGCGGGGGTCGCCTTTACTTTTATAAAACCGTTCAAACACGTGTTGTTTTTGCGCATCGGGCACACCCACACCTTGGTCTGCTACACATAAGCGGGCAATATAGCCGTGCTCAGTACTGTGTAGCTCGGTAGATACGTTTACTTCTTTATTTTGCGGGCTAAATTTAATCGCATTTTCGAGTATATTGCGCAGCATTTGGCTAAGGGCGAACGAATCCCCACTAATCATTAGGTTTTCATCACCTTGGTAGGTAATGATCACGCCGCGTTGAATAGCCGACACAGCCACATCGCGGCACACCGATTTAACCAGTTCTGGCAACGAGAGGGTTATTAACGGTTGACTATGAAAGCGATGTGCAAGCGTTGCTTGATTTAAAAGTTGTGTAACCGTGCTGTCGAGTAAATCGGTTGAATACAAAACACGGTTTAACTGCTCAGTTCTGGTTTTTTCATCACTTTCTTCAATTGCATTTTGAGCTTGGCTTTTAAGGCCCGCTAGGGGCGTTCTTATTTGATGGGCAACTTCACCAGTAAAGCGTTTTAAATGATTAAGCGATACCTCTAACTGCGAAATAAAGTGGTTAATTGTTGAGATTAAATCGGCCATTTCTTTGGGTACCGACATATCAATAGGGCGTAAATCGGTAGGAGAGCGCTTACGAATTTTTTTATTAATGCTGTAAATAGGGCGCAGTATTTGGTTTACACCTATTAATATAAGCACAATTGCAATGATAAAAGTTAGTATAACCATTTGAATTACATTTAAATTCATTTCGTAGGCAAGTTGGTCGCGCGCTTGTGTTGTTTGGCCTATTAATATATTTACATCGAACGATTCGCCAACCTCGTAAAGCTTGTCTGAGAGTAAAATAAAGCGAAAGTTTTCACCTTTATAGTCGCCTTCCCAAAATTGAATAAGGAGGTTATCGCGCGGGTCGTACTCAGCACGTTGCCATTGATCGCCAGCTTTTTGTAAAATATGCCCGTATAAGCCTTCGTAACCAGTTAAATGCTCCCCTTTATTTTGCGTAATTTGATATACCAGCCTGTCGTTGGAAGCCATAGAGAGTGTTTCAAATGTAGCGCTGGGTAAGTCCACTAATACTTCGTGGTAATCAATATTAGTGTTTTCAAAAATTTGCAGGGCAGCACTGGCAAGCAGCCGATCGTACGAAATTTTAGCCGCATTTTTACTGTAGTTATTGGCCATAAAATAAGTAATAAGGGTAATTATAACCATTAATGCAATGGTAATGGTAAGCAGCTGCCTTCTTATAGAGGGCAATGTTTTGCTATTCATTAGGCTCAGCTAATAAATACCCTAAACCACGTAGGGTTTTTATATCAACACTGCTATTTACCAGCTTTTTACGCAGCCTTGCTACATAGGTTTCTATGGCGTTGGGGCTAGGTGAGTCGTCAAACGAATATAAGTGATCGAGTAACTCGTCTTTATTAAGCACTTTACCCTGGTGAGTTAAAAATATTTCGAGCAATCTAAATTCGCGTTGTTTTAAATCAATAAGCTCTTTGGCAATGGTAACCGTGCAAGATTTACGGTCAAAGTCGAGGTTGCCATAACTAATTATATCTTTGCCTAAGCCTTGGTTTCGTCTGAGTAGGGCGCGGCAACGGGCTTCTAATTCGCCAAAATCAAAAGGTTTAGTGAGGTAATCGTCAGCGCCTAAGTCAAGTAACTCTATGCGGTGCTCTACTTGTGCTCTGGCTGTTAAAATTAACACAGGAGTATTAGAGGCGCGGGCTCTGAGCTTTTTAAGGATTTGTTCGCCGTTTAAATTAGGTAGGTTTAAGTCAAGTAAAATAAGGTCGTACTCATGGCGTTTTAGTAATGAATTAGCTACATCACCGCTGGTTACTAAGTCTATACCTTGGCCCATTTTGGTAAAGCGTTGGCAAATTGCTTCGCCTAAAACCTCATCATCTTCAACCGCTAAAATTCTCATTGAGCACACCTACAGGCAACGTTTCAAAAAGTATAACTTTAAATTACGCAAGACACTAAACAATTACTGCAAAGTTTACAACACGAAAATACCTTATTTAAGAGCAATGTAAGCTATAGTTTTAACTTACACGTTAAAAAATACAATTGCCTCAAATGTAATTATCTTGTGACAGGTTTGTGACAGGTTTACCCTGTAGATTGCAACATGAATACGCTGATACGCACTACACACAACTATAAATTTAATTAAACAAGGTAGCGGAGATAACTATGGCTCAACGGTTCTCTAAAATATTTGCAGTAACAGGCGCAATGTTAACTTGTGTTTCACTTCCTTCGTATGCATCTTTTGATGGACTTACCGAACAAGACAATTTAAACATTAAGCTTAGGTCTATTTACTTTGACCGAGATTACGACAACGACGCCAGTGACGACTCAACCTTTGCACAAGGTATAGAGCTAAATTACCAGTCGGGCTATTTTAATGACTTAATTAGCTTTGGCGTGTCTAACTATACCGTGCTCAATTACAACTCAACCGGCAGCGCGCAAAATAATATTTTACCCGCAGGGGATGAAAAAGGCGGTGTAGACGATAGCTTTTCTAAATTTGGCCAATACTTTATCGATTTTAAATTAGGCGATAAGGGGCATATAAAAGTCGGCGGACAAAAAACCAAAAGCATGCTTTTAAAAAGCTCAGGTAGCCGCGCTATTCCTAATACCTTTAGAGGTGTATTTGGTGATTACAAATTTGCTAATACCAAAGTATACGGCTTCGCATACGATAAATGGAGCCGACGTCACGATGATAAGTGGGAAGACTTTTCAACCGACCAATCAGATAAGGGCGCTATTAGTGTAATTTGGGGTGTAGGTGCAAGTTACAAAAAAGAGGCACTTAAAATTGACGCTGAATATTTAAACTCTCTCGACTACCTAAGCAAAATGGGCCTCAAAGCCAGTTATGATATTAAACTTGAGCAAAGCAAGTTAACACTTTCAAGCGGCGTGTTTACCTCAAAAGACGATGGTGACTTATTTGTAACCGGCGCAGAAGGTGGCGACTTAGATGACGAAGATGCACTCGATGCGATTTCTGGCGTTACTAAAAGCGAAAATGATGGTTTTGCATATTATTTAGATGCTAATTGGAAAAAAGATATTTGGACACTGGGTGCAGCGTTTACCAAAGTAAACGATGCATGGGTAGAAGATAACTTTAGTGGCGATCACGGTACTAACCCATTTCCTACACGCTCATTAATTGGTGCCGATTTAACAAACCAAAACGAAGCTACCTGGCAGGCACGTTTAGGTATTAACTTAAAAGCGGTAGCACCGGGTTTAACCACAAAGTTTTACTACACAAGCGGTAGTGATGCAGAAAATTCGGCCCTTGGTAAAGCAGGTGGTACAGCCGATGAAAAGTACTGGGCAATAGATACACGCTATAAAGTAGCCGCAATTAAGGGCTTAAGCCTACGCTGGTTATTTTTAGATTACACCACTGATGAAACCGGAAGCGTTGATGGCGCTAAAGGCGATAGAGCCGATCACCGCGTTTATGTAGATTACACCATTAAGTTTTAAATAACCCTTCGACAGGTTTTAGCGCGCACCATGCAAATGGTGCGCGCTTTTTAGTTTTTATAATAGTTAACCTGAGTTCTGGATAATAAATCTACCTCAAGCAGCTATTTTTAGCGCTAACTGCTTTGAATTTCCTTGCAATAGACCAGCTATTGACGCGTAAATTCGCCTTGTTTTCACCAAAAATTTCTAGCTAGAGAGAAACAGGCTTAAATACCGTTATTATTTATAGTGTTTTTAAATCTCTTAACCAGAATTCAGGTTAGTTACTTTTTTAATCAATTTTTAATTCGTGACAGGTTAGTGACAGTTTGGCTCCTTATTCTTAAAAAAAGGGCAACGTTTTTATAACGGCGTTACGTGTTTTTTTATTGCATTGATAGGGCGAAATTATGAATTCATCACTCACTACACCTCAGTTAAAACCGATCCCGAGAGCGGTTCACTTTCGTGCTAATAGCAATCAAGTGACAGCGGCTACAGGCACTACAAGTAAGACTAATTTTGCCCCTCAATCTTTGCAAAGCAAACAAGAGCAAGTGCAAGAGTGCGTGGTTATTTTAAGTAATAACTAACCCATTTCTGCTCATTTAAATTGATTTAAAAGCTGGATGATTATGACTATTCAAAAAAAAATACCTTGTGTCATTATGCGCGGCGGCACGTCTCGCGGGACTTATTTTTTAGCCAACGATTTACCTAGAGAGTGGGAAAAACGCAAAGAAATTTTAACGGCAGCAATGGGCTCAGGCGATCCGCTGCAAGTAAATGGCGTAGGCGGTGGTAATTCGCTTACCAGTAAGGCGGCTATTATTTCGCGCTCAACCGACCCTGATGCCGACATTGACTACTTATTTGCGCAGGTTTCAATTGAGCAAAATGAAGTAGATATAACACCTTCGTGCGGTAATATTTTATCCGGTGCTGCGCCTTTAGCTATTGAGTACGGTTTAGTAACAGCAAATGATGGCGAAACAAGAGTAAGAGTTAAAAACGTAAATACAAACACGCTTATTGAGGTTGTAGTACAAACGCCTAACGGCTTTGTAGAGTACGAAGGCGATGCCACTATTGATGGCGTGCCAGGATCTGGTGCCCCTATTTTACTGAAGTTTTTTGATGTGTGTGGCACCAAAACAGGCGAGCTTTTGCCTACTGGCTCTGCCCGAGACACCTTTGATGGTGTTGAAGTAAGTTGTGTTGATGCCGCTATGCCTATGGTATTAATACCGGCGCAATCGCTTGGCGTAAAAGGCTCTGAGAGTAAACAAGAGCTTGATGCAAACAGCGAGTTACTACAAAAAATTGAAAGCATTCGTTTGCAGGCTTCATTAAAAATGGGCCTAGGGGATGCCACCGGAAAAGTGATTCCAAAAGTCGGTTTACTGTCGGTTCCACAATTTGGCGGTACAATTACCTCGCGCTATTTTGTGCCGCAAAACTGCCATACCAGCCATTCGGTAACCGGTGCAATTTGTGTGAGTGTAAGCTGCATGTTGCCAGGTAGCGTGGCGTACGATTTGATCACCCCACAAACCTCAAATCAGCAAAGTATTGTGGTTGAACACCCCAGCGGTAAAATTGATTTACTCCTAGAGGGTAGCTTTGAGAACAATACACTCGATATAAAATCTGCAGGGTTAATGCGCACTGCCAGAATGTTATTTAAAGGCGAAGTACACATACCTGCAAAAGTATGGGATGAAAGTAAAATTGCTTAACTTATACCAACCTCAAAATACCTCATTTAATTAAGCTAATTGGTATAGAGCCTTAGTGAACCAACCTAAAATGCGATAACAGATTGTCTGTTATCGCATTTTTTATACCCTTAATAAAAATAATTAAATATAAATTAAAATAAAAACAGTAACTTAAAAGTTATTTAAAATTAATTAATAGTTTATTAACGATGACAGGTAGATGACAGTTTCGGCTATTAGTCTAGCTGCTGTTAACTTCTTTTAACGAAATACTTTCATCTATGTAATAGAGGCAGTGACGTTATCAGGACCTATTTAAATAATTGTAGCGAATA